>NZ_CP095078.1:1837417-2449889 GCF_022919075.1 Nocardioides sp. W7
CACATAGAAGATCTAGAATATTCATATGAGTCTGATCGAGCCGGCGATGGCCGAGGAGTACCGGCGCCGGGGCTGGTGGAGCGACGAGACCATCGGTACTGCCGTCGCTCGCAATGCCCGGCGGTCCCCGGAGAGTCCCGCGTGGACGAGTGGCACCCGCTCGCTCACCTGGGCGCAGTTCGACGCCGAGGTGGGCTCGCTGACCGGCGCACTCGCCGACGCCGGCGTTCGTCGGGGCGACCGGGTCGCGGTGTGCATGCTCGACGGCATCGAGATCCACTTGGCCTTCGTCGCGATCGAGAGGCTGGGCGCCACGATCGTCGGGGTCGGCGCCAAGGCGGGTGTCCGCGAGATCGCCCACCTGCTCGGGCGCAGCCGCTGCGAGGTCCTGCTCACGCTGTCGGACCACGACGGCCGACCGGCGGGTGAGATGCTCCGCGAGCTCGTAGCTCGTGATGTCGAGCCCCGCCACCTCGTGGTCGAGCTCGGCCCGGCCGGGGTCGTCGTACGCCAGGACGGCGTCGTCCGTGACCGTGACTCACGGGGGGCGGCCGGCGTCCCGGAGGTCGTACCGGACCCCGACGCGCTCTACCTGATCAACTCGACCTCGGGCACCACGGGCCTCCCGAAGGCCGTGATGCACACGCAGAACCGCTGGCACTACTTCCACACCCGGGCGGTCGCCAACGGCGACCTGCGCGACGGGGAGGTCATGCTCTCGGTCGTGCCGGCTCCGTTCGGGTTCGGGCTGTGGACGTCGCACGTCACTCCGGCCAAGCTCGGTGCGCACACCGTGGTGATGCCGCGGTTCAGCGCGGCTGCGGCCGCGCGAGCCATCGAGGAGCACCGGGTCACGGTGCTGTGCTGCGTGAGCACCCAATTCATCATGATGCTCGCGGATCACTCCCTGGACCGGCACGACCTCACCTCCCTGAGGGTGGTCTTCACGGGGGGCGAAGCGGTCCCCGAGGTGAAGGCGCGCGAGTTCGAGCAGCGAACGGGAGCACGGATCCTGCAGTTCTACGGTTCCAACGAGACCGGACTGCTCAGCGGCACGACGACGGCGGACCCGATCGACATGCGGCTGCGGACCGCCGGGAGGATCGTGCCCGAGATGAACGTCCGGCTCTACGACGGCCTGACGGACGTCACCGAATCGGGCCGGGGACAACCCGCCTGCCAGGGCCCCGCACTTTCGCTCGGCTACCTCGACGACGACGACGCGAACGCCGCGCTGTACACCGAGGACGGGTGGATGCTGATGGGAGACATCTGCGAGATCGACGGGGACGGCTATCTCTCGGTCGTCGGTCGCATCTCGGAGTTCGTGGTTCGCGGTGGCAAGAACATCTCGTTGGCCGTCGTGGAGGGTGACGCGCTCACCCACCCGTCGATCAGGCACGCGGCAGCGGTCGCCATGCCGGACCCGGTCCTCGGCGAGCGCGTCTGCCTCTTCGTGGAGCTGCATCCCGGGCACGAACTCGAACTGAACGACCTGGTGTCTCACCTCACGGCCCACGGCGTCTCGCGGGAGCTCTTCCCCGAGCGCTTGGAGGTCGTCACCGAGCTACCGCGCTCCAGCGGCGCCAAAGTCGCCAAGGGCGAGCTGCGAGAACGAATCGCCGCGACGGTCGGTCGCGAACTCACTTCGCGCTGAGCGGTCCACCCCCACTTCTCGAATACAGGAGGAACAACGATGTCTGTTGCCACCGTCGATGGCTTTGGAACTGCGGAACCGCCGCGCCAGGGAGGACTGGACGTCTGGGCCCCGTCCGTGATGCCCGAGGTCAGTCGGGGGGCGATGACCGACGAGCAGACACTCGCGGCCGCCTTCCGGGTCCTCGCCCGGGAGGGGTTCTCGGAGAACATGGCCGGTCACATCACCTGGCAGCGACCGGGGGAGACCGACCTGCTCGTCAACCCCTGGGGTCTGTGGTGGGAGGAGGTGAGTGCCTCCGACATCTGCGTCGTCGACGAGGACGCGCGGGTGCTGCGGGGCAAGTGGGACGTCACGCCGGCGATCCACCTTCACACCGAGCTGCACCGAGCCCGACCCGACGCCCGGGTCGTCGTACACAACCACCCGTACCACGTGTGCGTGCTGGCGGCGCTCGGACGCCTGCCCGAGCTGGTGCACCAGACGGGGTCGATGTATCTCGACGACATGGTTCTCGTCGAGGAGTACGGCGGCGAGATCGACACGCCCCTGCGCGCCCGGGAGCTCGCCGAGCAGATCGGCGATGCCAAGGTCGCGGTGCTCGCCAGCCACGGGGTGATCGTGACCGGGGCGGACCCGATCGAGGCGACGTACCGGGCCGCGTCGTTCGAACGCGCCTGTCGGCTCGCCTACGACGTCATGCTCACCGGCATCAAGCCCCTGGAGCTGCCGCGCTCGGCCATGGTCGGCATGAAGGCCTCCCTGATCGAGAGGGCCGCCGAGGCCTACTGGGGTGGCGCCGTCCGCAGTCTGCTGCGGGCCGAGCCGGAGGTGCTGGCCTGAGCGAAGAGGGCCGCACCCGCAGGATCTCCTCGGCCCCCACACCCGGATGATGCGTCCGCGGCTGCTGCTGGCGGAGGCGGACGGCCTCCATCGGCCCGGGGCCCGTGCGGCGCAGGTCGATCGCCTGGCCCGGGAGTTTCCCGACTGGCGGATCGACGACGACCGCACGGTCCTGCGGGATCCGGCCTATCCGTGGGGTGAGGTCCGCGCGATGACCTGCCTGGAGCTCCCGTCGGTCGGTCTCTCGGCGCTCACCGGGCTGCGGCTCCTGCAGTCGGTCACGACGGGGGTCGAGCAGCTTCCGCTGGACGAGCTCGAGGCGGCAGGCGTCCGGGTCTGCAACGGGGCCGGTACGGCGGCCCGGGAGATCGCCGAGTTCGTGCTGGCCAGGATCCTCGAGGACGCCAAGCGCCTCCCCGATGCGTGGCAGGCACAGGCGGCACGACGCTGGCAGCCGACGTACGGCGAGGGGCTTCGTGGAGCTGAGCTGCTGCTGGTCGGCTGCGGGGCCATCAACCGGGTGGTCGCCGAGCTTGCTGCGGCCATGGGCATGACCGTGCGCGTCGCCCGCAGGGACGTCGCCGGGGACCCGCCCGCCGGCGTCGTCGAGCAGCGTGCCCTCGCTGACCTTCCTGATCTGCTCGGGCGGGCGCGCTACATCGTGTGTGCGCTCCCGGAGGTCCGGGCGACGACCAACCTGCTCGACGGCGCCGCGATCGCGGCGATCGCCGACGGGGCGCTGCTGGTCAACGTCGGCCGCGGCAGCGTGCTCGACGAGGTCGCGCTCGTCCGGGCCTGCGCCTCGGGTCGGATCCGTGCCGCACTCGATGTCTTCGAGACCGAGCCCCTCCCCGCCACGAGCCCGTGGTGGAGCGCGCCCGGCGTACGCATCTCGGCGCACAGTGCGAGCGTGCCGGCTCGCGCGCTCTCTGAGGTCGGGGACCTGTTCGCCCTGAACCTGCGCCGGTTGCTGGACGGCGTCCCACTCGTCAACCAGGTGGCCGGTCCGACCGACCCGAGGAACCCGATGAAGGAGCTCACATGACCCAGACACCCAGCGGAGTCGAGGCCTATCTGCTCGGCCGCACCTACGCGGTCATGCCGATCCCGATGGTGCCGGAGCACTGCGTGGAGGTGCCGGCCGGCCCGCTCACGTTCGTCGTGGAGGCGCGCCGCCTCTCTGACGAGGCGATCAACGAGAACGCGTTCGACCGGGGGCGTCCCGACCAGACGGTCGTCAGCGGCATCGACGACGGTGGCGCCTGCGTGCACGTGCTCGACGCCGAGGACGGCCTGGAGTGGTTGCGCTTCGACTGCTTCGACAACGAGCCGCACTACCACTACGTACGCAACGGGGAGAGCGCCAACCAGGTGGTTCGCTTCGACCAGTTCGCCGAGGGGGACCCCGAGACCTGGACGCTGCAGCGGCTGCGCACGAGTCTGCCGGCGATGCTCCGCTACGCGGGAGCCGCCGCCCTGGCCGAGACGGTGGCCGAAGCGGATCTGACCGCGGCGGTGGACGAGGTGGCGAGGGTTCTTCTTCGGTCGCGAGCCGACTGACCGAGCGGTCCTCCATCGAACGAGACACGATCGTCCGCGGCACGCAGGCAACGCAGGCAGGCTTGGGGAGGATCAACACGATATATGTATGGAACTTTACATACAAACTGAAGCGGTGTGATCGCCACAACAGTGATGCAGTGCGGACGAAACATATAAAAGATCCATGGAATCTCTTGTGCGGCCGGAGTGAAAAGACCTACTCTCGCCTGTGGCGCCCGTCACTCCATCTAGGACGCATTCGCGGTCCGAAATCGAGTCCGAACGGGTCAGCAACGACCTCTGCGCCCCCAGGTGCAGGGCAGACGGAAGGGTGAAGACGTGACGCGCAGACTTGGTGTGGGCCGGTGGGCGAGGCGGACCTCGATGGCGGTCGCCGCTATGGGGCTCCTGGTGCCGTTGGCCGCGTGTGGCTCGGGCTCGGAGGGCGGCTCCGGGGGCGGCGGCGAGGGGAGTTCCGCGGACCCCTCGACCTATGACCGCGAGGCGACGATCACGGTCGGCACGCCGTCTCCGTTCTCGGCCCTCGACCCGGTCAAGCAGACCAACATCGGCGAGAACACCTTCACCTTCCTGATCTACGACTCCCTCACCCAGATGGACGCCAACTACCAGGTGCAGCCGATGCTGGCCACGTCGTGGGAGTTCGCCGCGGACGGTTCGAGTCTCACCCTGAAGCTGCGTGACGACGTGACCTTCCACGACGGAGCCACGTTCGACGCCAGCGTCGTGAAGGCGAACATCGAGCGCGGAAAGTCCACGCCCGGGAGCGGCCTCGCCGCTCCCCTCGCCTCGATCGAGGACGTCGTCGTCGAGGACGACTACACGGTCCGGCTCGACCTCGCGCCCGGCCTCGGTGCGGACCTGCCGGCCACCTTCGCGCTCAACGCGGGGATGATGGTCAGCCCCAAGGCGATCGCCGAGCGTGCCGACGAGCTCGCCCTCGACCCGGATACGGCCGGGTCGGGCCCCTACGTCCCCGTCGAGGTCAAGACGGGGGAGCAGGTCACCTTCGAGCGCAGCGACAGCTACTGGAACGACGACACCGCGTACGCCAAGACCCTGGTCGTCCGCTCGGTCACCGACCAGGCCGCGCGCCTCAACGGTGTCCAGACCGGCGCCATCGACGTGGCCCAGATCTCCGGCTCGTCCCCCGTGCAGGAGGCGCTCGCCCTGGTCGAGCAGGGCGCGGTCCAGGGCGACAAGATCTCCCAGATCACGCCGGTGGTGCTGATGATCAACGCCGAGCGCGGCGATCTCGTCAAGCCGGAGGTGCGACAGGCCCTCGCCCAGGCGGTCGACCGCACCGAGATCGTCGAGGGTCTGTTCGCGGGCAACGCGTCCGAGGCCACCCAGTTCTACCCCGAGGACTACTGGGCGGCCGACCCGGACTTCGACGCTGCCGCGAAGTTCGACGCCGCCGCGGCGAAGAAGCTCGTTGCTGACGTCGGCGGAGCCGAGATCAGCATCGCCGCGGCGACCGGCAGTACGGCGGAGTCCGTCGCGCAGGCGCTCCAGACCCAGCTGGGGAACGTCGGCATCAAGGTCAACCTGCAGTCGATCCCGTTCGCGCAGATCGACGACATGTACCGGCGCGGCGAGATCGACGCCCAGGTCGTCAACGCCTCGCCCGGACCTGACCCGGCTTCGTCCCTGACCTACTACGTCACCGACGGATTCGCGGCCAGCCGTGGCTTCGGCGACGTTCTCGGCAACCTTCCGGCGGAGGCCGCCGACCCGACGAAGACCCTCGAGGACCGTGCGACCAAGTACCGCGAGATCTGGAACGTCATGGCGGAGAACCACATGTGGACGCCGATCGTCCGCGGTGAGCAGGTCTGGGTCCGATCGAAGGACGTCACCAACGTGCCGAACCTTCCCTGGGTGCGGAGCGGCTTCCCCAACTACCGCAACGTCGCCAAGGTCAAGTGAGCCTGCCCCGGTCGGTGAGGAACTGAGTAGCCCATGACCAGATACGCACTTCGACGACTCGCGGTGGCGCTGCCGATCCTGGTGGCAGTGACCTTCTGTGTGTTCGTCCTCGTCGACCTCGCGCCGGGCGATCCGGCCGCGGCGATCGCGGGAGAGAACCCCACGGCCGAGCGCATCGCCCAGATTCGGGCCAGCCTCGGGCTCGACGATCCACTGCTCACGCGTTACTGGGGGTGGCTGGTCGACGCCGTGCAGGCAGACCTGGGTGCGTCGCTGACCAACGGACAGGCGGTCACCGAGGCCATCGGTGACCGCCTGCCCACCACCCTCTCCCTCGTCGTCGTCGCGATGACCATCACGCTGGTCGTCGGGCTGGCGGCCGGCCTGGTGGCCGCGCTCCAGCACGGGCGCGCAGCCGATCGGCTGATCACCGCCTGCGCTTCCGCGGCCATCGCTCTGCCTCCCTTCTGGGTGGCCCTCGTGCTGGTGATGCTCTTCTCGGTGCAGGCGCGCTGGCTGCCTGCCATCGGCTACGAGCCGCTGTCAGCCGGGATCTGGCCGTGGCTCTCTCATCTGCTGCTGCCGGCCATTGCGCTCTCGCTCCTGCCCATGGCCGAGGTGGCCATGCAGTTCCGTCAGGCGATGACCACCGTGCTGAAGCTCGACTACATCACCAACGCGGAGTCCCGAGGGCTCTCGCGGCCTCGGGTGCTCGGAAAGCACGCCGCCAAGAACGCAGCGGTGCCGGTCACCACCGTCTTCGCCTACCGGTTCGCGCAGGTGCTCGGTGGCACGGTCGCCATCGAGAGCGTCTTCGACCTGCCCGGCATCGGACGGCTCGCCGTCACCAGCGTCCTGTCGCGAGACATTCCGGTCCTGCTGGGACTGGTCGCCTTCACGACGCTGATCGTGTTGCTGATCAACCTGGTGGTCGACATCTCCTACGGCTACTTCAACCCCAAGGTCCGAGTATGAGTCGCACGACAGCCCCGCCCCGCCAGGGCAAAGGAGTGATGACTCGCGTGGGAGCGGTCGTCCGTCGGGAGCCGCTGGCGAGCGTCGCGGCGCTCTACCTGACGGTGATCGTGCTAACGGCGATCTTCGCGCCGGTGCTGGCCACGCACGATCCCGATGCGCAGCAGTTGATGCAGCGCTTCCAGCCATGGTCGGGAGAGCACTGGTTCGGTACCGACGGCTACGGGCGCGACGTCTTCAGCAGGCTCGTGTTCGGCACCCGGGTGACCCTCGAGGCGGCTGCGGTGGCCGTCGGGGTGAGCGTGCTGATCGGCGTCTCCTCCGGCCTGCTCGCAGGCTTCCGCGGGGGACTGCTCGACTCGGTGCTGTCCCGTGTCTTCGACGGCCTGATGAGCATTCCCGGTCTGATCCTCGCGCTCACCATCGTCGCCGTCCTCGGCCCGGGCCTGACCAACGCCATGGCCGCCATCGGGCTGATCTTCGCTCCCCAGTTCTTCCGTGTCACCAGGGCCGCGACCCACGAGGTCATGGGGGAGACCTTCATCGAGTCCTCGATCTCGATCGGCTGCAAGCCCAGCCGGGTGGTGTTCAAACACGTGCTCCCGAACGTCGTGCCGGCGATTCTGGTCCAGGTCTCGGTTGCTCTGGGAGTTGCGGTGAGTGCCGAGGCGAGCCTCAGCTTCCTCGGACTCGGAGTCGAGGCACCCACCGCTAGCTGGGGATCCATGCTGAGCACCGCGGCACAGACCATGACGCTCGCGCCCAACTTGGTCTGGCTGCCCGGAATCCTGATCTTCACCGTCGTCCTCTCCTTCTCCTTGATCGGGGAAGGCATTCGGAGGTCCCTGGTGGCTACCGGAAGGAAGACGTCCGATGAGTGAGCGGTCCGTGGACTCAGCTGCACCACTTCTCGAGGTCGAGGGCCTCACCCTCGAGTACCGCACCGGGAGGACCTGGACCCGGGTCGTCGAGGACGTCAGCTTCACCCTCGACCGGGGCGAGACCATCGCGCTGGTCGGTGAGTCCGGATCAGGCAAGACGGTGTCCGCCACGGCCGTGCTGGGTCTCGCCGGTCGCAAGGGTGGACGCATCGTCGAGGGCTCGATCAGGTTCCGCGGGCGCGAGCTCGTCGGCCTGCCCGAGCGCGAGCTGCGGCAGCTGCGGGGCCGTGAGATCTCGATGATCTTCCAGAACCCGATGCGGAGCCTCAACCCGGCCTTCACAGCGGGCGAGCAGGTTGCCGAGGTGGCACGAGTTCATCTGGGGCTCAGCCGACGAACGGCATGGCAGAAGGCCATCGAGATGCTCGAGGCCGTCGGCATCCCGGAGGCAGAACGTCGCAGCCGCGACTACCCGCACCAGTTCAGCGGGGGCATGGCCCAGCGTCTGTCGATCGCCGCCGCACTGTGCAGCAACCCTGCTCTGCTGATCGCGGACGAGCCGACCACGGCCCTCGACGTCACGGTGCAGGCGCGGGTGCTCGAGCTGCTGCAGGAGATCCAGCGCGTCAGCGACCTCGCTGTGCTCTTCATCAGCCATGACCTGGGCGTCGTCGCCGACGTCGCCGACCGGGTGGTGGTGATGTACGCCGGCGAGGTCGTCGAGCACGGGGCGATCACGGACCTGTTCCTCACGCCCCGTCATCCGTACACCGAGGGTCTTCTCGGCTCGATCCCGGTCCTGGGCCGGGGGGAACAGCTCCGATCGATCCCGGGGACGATCCCTGCTGCGGGTTCGCACGGGGACGAGTGTCGCTTCGCAGCGCGGTGTGCCTACGCCGACGCCGGCAAGTGCCGGTCGGCCCACCCCCAGCTGGACGGCGTGGGAGCTGCACGAGATGTGCGCTGCCATCGCGCTGCGGACCTGAAGCTGGAGGGCATCAGGCGATGACGAACCTTCTAGAGGTACGTGGTCTCGGAAAGACGTTCTCCCGGAGTCGCCGGCTGGTGGGGCGCCGAGCGCCCTCGATCCTCCCGGCGGTCGATGACGTCTCCTTCACCCTGCCGAAGGGCCGCTCGATCGCTGTCGTCGGAGAATCGGGAGCGGGGAAGTCCACTGTCGGTCGACTGGTGCTCAGGCTGATCGAGCCCGATCGTGGTGAGATCACCTTCGACGGGATCGACCTGCGCCTCCAGTCGGCGGCTCAGCTGCGCGCGCTTCGGCGGCGGATGCAGATGGTCTTCCAGGACCCCTACAGTTGCCTGAATCCACGGATGACCATCGCCGACTCGGTCGCGGAGCCACTCATCGTCCACGAGCTGGGCTCGCCCTCCCAACGGCTGCAGAAGGCGGCCGAGATGCTCGACCGCGTCGGCCTGACGTCGCAGTTCGGTCGCCGGCATCCCTCCGAGCTGTCGGGCGGGCAGCTGCAGCGCGTCGCCATCGCGCGGGCGCTGATCGTCGAGCCCGACTTCGTGGTCTGCGACGAGCCGACAGCGGCGCTCGACGTCTCCGTTCAGGCCCAGGTGCTCGGGCTCCTGGCCGAGATGCAGCGCGAGCTCGGCCTGGCCCTGCTGTTCATCACGCACCACCTGGCCCTGGTCGAGGTGATCGCCGACGACGTGATCGTCATGAAGAGCGGCCGCATCGTCGAGCAGGGCCCCGTGGCCCGGGTGCTGCGCAACCCCGCCGACCCCTACACCCGCGACCTTCTTGCCTCGGTGCCCACGCCGATGCCGCGGGCTTTGCGCCCATGAGATGTGCACGACAGACGAAACGACCGAAGGAGTCAGCATGAGTATCGACGTCGTCAGCTTCACCACGATGGACGCCGCAACGGCCGAGGAGATCAAGCTGATCGCCCGCGAGGCCGAGCGACACCGGAAGGAGAACCTCGTTCCCAACCTGGTGAAGCAGCTCGAGGCGATGAGGGGCCACACCTACGGCTATCGGGTCGACCGCTACACGCACTCGCTGCAGAGCGCGACACGCGCGCACCGGGAGGGCGCCCGGACCGACCTGGTGATCGCTGCACTGCTTCACGACATCGGCGACGACCTGTCGCCCGACAACCACAGTGAGGTGGCCGCCGCCATCCTTCGCCCCTTCCTCGACGAGGAATCGGTCTGGGTCGTCAAGCACCACGGGGTCTTCCAGACCTACCACTACGGGGCGGCGATGGGCATCCCGACCGACTCGCGGGAGCGGTATCGCGACTCGCCGTACTTCGACAGCTGCGCACACTTCTGCGCAGCGTGGGACGCGCCCTCCTTCGATCCCGACTACGACTCGCTGCCGCTGAGCTTCTTCCTGCCGATGCTCCAGGAGGTGTTCTCGCGCGAGCCCCACTCGTGGGGGGACCCGGCCATCGAGGGCAGTGGCCCGGCGGCCTGATCAGGGGCACGCTCCGGCGGTCGATGGTGAGGCGACCTCCAGGCCATCGACCGCCGGGCAGCAGGATGACGCTGCGCGGATCGACCTGTGACGGGCCGGGTCCCGCGCCCGAGGGTCGTTAGATCGTGTCGAACCAGTCCCACTGCCAGGGGAGGATCGTCTCGAGGGACCCGTGGAAGTCGATCCGTCCCGGCAGGGTCACCGGCGGCTGCAGGGCAGCGGCGTACTCGTCGGACCGGAGCCGGTCGAGCACGACGGTCGGTGGTTCGATCTCGGTCCGCACCATGACCAGGCGCACGATCCGGTCGCCTCCGGTGCCCTGCGCGGCTTCGCGCGCGGCCCAGGACGAGGGTGCCAGTGAGGTGTCGTTCTGCAGGCACCAGGCGCCGGCGACGCCCGGTATCCCGGCCAACGCCGGCAGCAGCTCCTCGAGCTCCCACGCGAAGCGCCGGTGCAACTCCTCCCTGGCCTGCGCCGTGGGAACGGACGTGGCCAGCATCAGCATGCCGGTGCCGGGTCGGTGGACCAGGGCACGCTCGCTGAGGCGGATGTCCGGCGACGTCGCCGTGCCCACGAGGCGGAAGAAGTCCATGTAGGCGCGGTCCACGAGCGACACGTCGGGCCGGCGACCCTCACGGAAGGACTGCTCGGCGAGCTCGGCCCAGGTCCCGATGCTGTCGACGTGCGGCTCGTCGAACCAGTAGAACGTGGCGTAGTGGAAGTCCGAGAACTCCTCGCGGCGCACAGCCTGGGCCGCCGAGGTCGGAGTCAGGACGAAACGCTCGCCCCAGGCCAGGCCCTGGAGGGCGAGATTCTCCGGTCGGTGGTCCAGTTGGTGCCACTGGTTGATCGCGCTGTGCATCGACGGCGTGCGGGCCCGGGACAGGCTGAGGAAGGCGATCTGTGGCGCGGGTAGCATCGAACCTCGTTCTGACGTGAATGATATGAAAGATCTACATCACATTCCAGATAGAGGCAAGGGCGCCGATGGCCCGTTCGGCCGACCAATCCGACGTAACTGGTCCGGTCAGAGCGGGCAAGGTCGGGTCTCATAGCAAAATAATCCTCTGAAAGATCTTGATCGAGATCGCAATTCTGCCTAAGTTGTGTCCGTCGCCACATCGAGGGCGCGAGGTCGCCTTGCGGCGGCCGGAAGGGAAGGTCATGAGGGAGATCCCGTACGCGCCCGCCGCGGAGATTCGCGCCGTTCCGGGCGGCCTCGGGGGATTCGAAGCAGGCGAGGGTCCCACCCTGGTCATGTTGCACGGATTCGCTCCCGGCATCGACTCGCGCACCGAGTTCGCAGCTCAGGTCGACGCGTTCGCTGCCCGGCACCGCGTGCTCCTGCTGGACCTGCCCGGCTTCGGGGCGTCCGCGGACCTTCCCGTCACCGACTGCTACACCCGCGAAGCCGTGGAGCGTCTCCAGGTGACTCTCGAGGCCCTGGGTGTCGCGCACGCGGACGTCCTCGGGCTCTCCCTCGGCGGGTGGGTCGCCCTCCAGGCAGCGCTCGACGTCCCGGCGCTGGTCGATCGTCTCGTCCTCGCGGCGCCCGGCACCCTGGTGGCCGGCGACGATGGGCTTCGCACCAGTGAGGGCGTCCGCAAGCTCTCTGCCTTCCTCGCCCGCCCCTCGTCGCTGAAGATGCTGGAGTGGCTGGAGACCCAGTTCGCGGATCCGGCCTCCATCACCGACAAGATGGTCGAGGACGAGCTCGCCAGGGCCATGCAGGTCGGCGCGATCGCGCGACTGCGCGCCGTACGACGAAGCTTCGAGGGTGCCGAGAGCGATCCGCCCCTGTGGAGTCACTCGCGACAGGTCCACCAGCGCTCGCTGTTGCTCTGGGGCCGCGAGAACGTCGATTTCCCGCTCGACAGCGTCCTGCACGGCGCCCGCCGGATACCGCGAGGCGACCTGCACGTGATGGCGGGTTGCGCTCAGCGCGCCCATCAGGAGCAGCCAGACGAGTTCAACCAGCTGGTGGCCCAGTTCTTGGCGCGCTGACTCCCGGGCGGCGCCTCATCCGAATGATCGACAGGAGAAAATGCGCATGGCAAGCATCGAAGAGCTGAGCAAGAACACGAGCTTCACCAACGCGGTGAAGGGCAAGGTCACGTTCCTTCCCGAGCCGGACAAGGCAGATCGCAAGTTCCCGTTGATCTCGGTGGACGACCACATGGTCGAGCCGCCGAACGCGTTCGAGGGCCGGATGCCGGCCAAGTACGTCGAGCAGGCGCCCAAGGTCGTCGACAAGGACGGCGCCGACGTGTGGATCTACGACGGTCAGGAGCTGCCCAACGTCGGGTTCAACGCCGTGGTGGGTCGTCCCATCGACGAGTGGAGCTTTGAGCCGGCCCGGTTCACCGACATGCGCCGGGGCGCCTGGGACATCCACCACCGGGTCAAGGACATGGACCTCAGCGGCGTGTACGCCTCGCTCTGCTTCCCCTCGTTCCTGGCCGGCTTCGGTGGGGTGCGACTGCAGCAGACGACCAAGGACCCCGAGCTCGCCCTGGCGGCGGTGCGGGCGTGGAACCAATGGAACATCGAGGAGTGGTCCGGGGCCTACCCCGACCGGATGATCCCGTGCCAGCTGCCCTTCATGCTGGACCCCGAGATCGGCGCGCAGGAGATCTACCGGAACGCCGAGCGCGGCTTCAAGTCGGTCACCTTCTCCGAGGCGCCGCACCTGCAGGGCTTCCCCTCGATGCACAGTGGTCACTGGGACCCGATCATGCGGGCGTGCGAGGAGACCGGGACGGTCATCAACCTGCACATCGGGTCCTCGGGCACCTCGCCCTCGACGTCGGAGGACGCGCCGCCGGACGTCGTCGGGGTGCTGTTCTTCGCCTACGCGATCCACGCGACGGTGGACTGGTTGTACTCGCGACTCCCCGTGCGGTTCCCGGATCTGAAGATCTGCATGTCCGAGGGCGGGATCGGGTGGGTGCCGGCTCTGCTGGACCGGCTCGACCACATGTCGACGTACCACCAGATGTACGGCACCTGGGACGGGATCGACCTGACCCCGGCCGAGGTGCTGCAGCGCAACTTCTACTTCTGTGCGGTCGAGGACCCCTCGTCGTTCGCGCTCATCGACCGGATCGGTGTCGACCACGTGATGGTCGAGGAGGACTACCCGCACTCGGACTCGCTGTGGCCGCGCACCCAGGCCGTCGTGCAGGACTCTGTCGGAGGGCTGCCCGCCGAGCAGATCCGCAAGGTCACCTGGGAGAACGCGTCGCGGCTCTACCGCCACCCGGTGCCGGAGTCGGTGATCGCGGACCCCAACTCGTTCTAGGCTCCAAGGCCGTGTCTCTGAAGTCCGCGCAGCAGGCGAATCCGACTTTGGAGACACGGCTTAGTTCTGCCCAGGCCGGCTGGGCGCAGCCGTGTGGACTGCGTCCAGCCGGGGGAGCGGCCTGCCCGGCTCAGCCCCAGCGCGAACCCCAACCCCAGTCGCCATCCCAGGCCTGCGGGCTCGCGGGACTCGAGGAGCCGGGAAGCTCGAACAGGCCGCGGTAGAAGAGCAGGGGGCGACAGCTGCGCAGCGACTCCAGCTCGAGGACCCTGCCGATGATGACGTCGTGATCGCCGGCGGGACGGACGTCGTCCACTGCGGCGTGGATCCGCAGCAGTACGCCGGGCAGCGACGGGGTGTTCCAGCGCGATCGGTCCCAGGCGAGCTCGGTGAAGCGCGTGCCCGAGGCGGACCCGAAGCGGTTGCAGAGATCGCGCTGGTCCTCGCCGAGAACGTTGATCGTGAACCGGCCGCTCGTGCGGATCCGCGGCCAGCTGCGGCCCCGGTGGTCCGCGCAGATCAGGACCAGCGGGGGATCGAGGGACACGGATGCGAAGGACTGGCACGCGAAGCCCACCGGGTCTTCGTCGTCCATTCCCGTGACGATCGTGACCCCGCTGGCGAACAGGCCCATGGCTCGCCGCATGTCCAATGCGTCGATCACGGCCGGCTCCGGCTCGTCTACTGCGGTACGGCTCATCTCTTTGGTCCTCCCTGCGCTGAGTTTCGATCGCGGCGAGGCTAGGGCGGTCGCTCGCGAGCTATCCAGGAAACCTCCCGGTGAACGGTCGATCAGCTGCCGCCCCGGGCGTTCGCTCAGCGGGAGGGCGGGTTGTCCCTCACGTGTTCTCGACCAACGTCCTTGCGCCCCTCGAATGGAGAACGTCAGATGTCATCGATCACCCGCGTGGAGCCGGCCCCTTCGGTGGTCACGGTCGCGGACCTCCTGCTCGCGCGAGCAGCGGACTCCCATCTCGGTCTGCGTACCCGCGAGCGGGACTGGACCTGGGCGGAGGTCGTCGCGGAGAGCATCGCGCGCACCGGCCTCGCCCGGGAGCTGATCTCCGCGGGTCCGCCTCATATCGGGGTCTACCTGGACAACGACCCCGAGTACCTCCTCTGGGTGGGGGCGGCCGCGCTGGGCGGCTTCGCGATCGTGGGACTGAACAAGACCCGCCGCACCGAGCAGCTGGACGACGAGATCCGTCGTACGGACTGCCGCATCGTCGTCACCGACCGAGCCGGGCTCGCCAGACTGCCGCTGCCCGAGCTGGAGGCGGGCGGCGTGCGCGTCCTGGTCGTCGGTGAAGCCGACTACGCCGCGAAGCTCGCACCGCACCGCGGCACGCCGTTGCCGGTGTCCGGGTCCGTGGATCCGGACAGGTTGCTGCTGTTGCTGTTCACCTCGGGAACGACCGGCCGGTCCAAGGCGGTGCGCTGCTCGCAGGGCAGGTTGGCACAGCGTGGCCTCGCGGCCAGCCGGCGCGACGGGGTCGGCCGCGACGACGTGTGTCTCGCCTGCATGCCGCTGTTCCACGGCAATGCCCTGATGGCTCTGTGGGCGCCGGCGCTGGCGGTGGGCGCCACCGTGGTGCTGACCGGCAAGTTCTCCGCCTCCCGCTTCATCGACGACGTCCGTGACTTCGGGGTCACCTACTTCACCTACGTCGGAAAGGCCATCGCCTACGTGCTGGCGACCCCCGAACGCGCCGACGACCTGGACAACGAACTGGTGCGGGCCTTCGGCACGGAGGCCTCGAGTCACGATCGACACCGCTTCCGCGAGCGCTTCGGCTGCGAGCTGATCGAGGGATACGGGTCCACGGAGTCCAGTGGCCTGGTGCTGCGCGACCCGGCGGCTCCGGAGACCGCCCTGGGGCGTCCCGCCCCCCAGGTGGCGGTGATCGATCCGGAGACCCTGGAGGAGTGTCCCCGCGCGGTCGTCGACGCGACGGGTCGGGTGCTCAATCCCGAGCAGGCGGTCGGCGAGATCGTCGATCGGGCGGGTGCGGCCAGCTTCGAGGGCTACTACAACGACCCGGAGGCAACCGCGGCCCGGCTGCACCACGGCTGGGTGTGGACCGGTGACCTGGGCTACGTCGACGAGGGTGGGTTCCTCCACTTCGGCGGGCGGCGCGGCGACTGGCTGCGGGTCGACGGGGAGAACATCTCGGCCCTGACCGTGGAGCGGATCGTGGAACGTCATCCCGACGTCGTGAGCGCTGCTGCCTTCGGGATCCCGGATGCGCGGTCCGGGGACGCGCTGATGATCGCGGTCCAGCTCGCCGAGGGCCGGTCGTTCGACGGCGAGGACTTCCTCGCCTACCTCGCCGCGCAGCCGGACCTGGGTGCCAAGGAGCTGCCGCTGTTCGTCCGCGTCGCCGAGCAACTGCCGACGACGGGTTCGAACAAGGTCGTCAAGGCTCCGCTCGTGGCCACGGCATGGTGCTGCGATGACCGGGTCTTCTGGCGTGCCGGGCGCGAGGCGAGGGAGTACCGCGAGTTCGGTCCGCAGGATCGTGCCGCACTGTCGGCCGAGTTCGCGCGGCACGAGCGGGGGCACCTGCTCCCGCTCGCCCCTGTCTGACGAGGCGGTTCAGTCGAGGAGGCGGTGCGCCGCGTCGGCGAGGATCTCCATGACCTCCGCCACCGGTCGCCCGGCGGCGACGTTGAGCATCGTGCCGAGGAACAGGCAGCTGAGGATCCGCGCCGTGCTCTCGATCGCCGCCGGGACCTCGGACTCGCCAGCCCGGAGCGTCTCGCCGATCCAGGCGGCGTTCTCGGGGCCGAACCCGATCACGGTGTCCGAGCTGATCATCGCGCCGGTGCTTCCGACGTACCCGCGGTAGAGGGCGTGGTAGAGCCGCGGCTTCGCCGCGGCCTGCCGCAGGATCCGGTCGAACACGCCGATCAGGCGCTCGGCGGCGCTTCCGGCCTGTGGCGGATGCTCACGAACCTGCGCCGTGGAGCGCCGCCCCAGCTCCATCAGCGCCTCGAGGAGCAGCTGGTCCTTGGAGCTGGCGTGCTGGTACGCCGTCGGGGTGGAGACCCCGGCCCGGGCAGCGATCTGACGGATGGTGACGGCGTCGTAGCCGTCTTCGGCGGCCAGGTCGATGGTCGCCTGGATCAAGCGGGCCCGGGTCGCGGCACGCGCCGGGGAGAGGACCTGCTGTACGACCTGGCCGGGGGCATCCATGGCCGAAGCCTAGTCTGTTCGAGCAGGCTATAGACAGATGGTTTACACGTGTCTACTGTTCACGCCGTGAACCTGAACGAGACGGACGCCCAGCAACGGCTGCGCCTGGAGCTGCGGGAGTACTTCGCCGCCCTGATGCCGCCCGAGGAACTGCGCGAGGCCGGCGAGCAGGGCGCGGGTGGCCCACGCTTCCGCGAGATCGTGCGGCGGCTGGGGGCCGACGGGTGGCTCGGCGTCGGCTGGCCCGTCGAGTACGGCGGCCGCGGTCTGGGTGCGGAGGAGCAGTTCGTCTTCTACGACGAGGTCCAGCGCGCCGGAGCGCCGTTCCCGCTCGTCACGGTCAACACCGTGGGACCGACCCTGATGCGCTACGGCACGGACGAGCAGCGCGAGCTCTTCCTCCCGGGGATCCTGCGTGGCGAGATCGTCTTCGCGATCGGCTACACCGAGGCCGATGCCGGCACCGACCTGGCGGCCCTGCGCACGCGGGCGACGGTCGACGGCGAGGGCTATGTGGTCGACGGGGCCAAGGTCTTCACGACGGGCGGCAACACCGCCGACTACGTCTGGCTCGCGTGTCGTACCGACCCGGACCTGCCGCGGCACCGGGGCCTCTCCATCCTGATCGTCCCGTGCACCGATCCCGGCTTCAGCTGGGCTCCGATCCGAGCCGTCGGCGGGCTCGGCGTCACCACGACCCGGTACGACGGCATCCGGGTCGGAGCCGAGGCGCTGGTCGGCGAGCTCAACGGAGGCTGGCAGCTGATCACCGCCCAGCTCAACCACGAACGGGTGGCCCTGGCCGCGCTCGGTGGACGGACGACCCAGCTCTGGGAGTCGACGTTGTCGTGGGCCCGCGACAACGGCACCGCCGAGCTCCCGTGGGTGCGCCACGAGCTGGCGCGGTCCCACGCGCGGCTGGAGGCGATGCGCCTGATCAACTGGCGCCTCGCCGCAGCCGTCGGCGCCGACGCGCTGACCGGGGAGCTCGCGGCCACCGCGAAGGTCTACGGGACCGAGACCCACCTCGCGGTCCAGCGGTCCCTGACCCAGGTGCTGGGTGCGGCCGGCCGGCTGCGCCCGGGCGCCGACGGTGCACCGATGCACGGTCAGGTCGAGCAGGTCGCCCGACAGGGCATCGTGAACACCTTCGGCGGCGGCGTGAACGAAGTGCTGCGCGACATGATCGCCCAGCAGGCCTTGGGCATGCCGCGGAGTCGACGATGACCGCCGCCTACGAGGACCTCCTCCAAGGATGGGTGGGCAGAGCGCTCGGCGAGCCCCGGGCAGCGCAGGACCCGGTCAACGTGCCGATGATCCGACAGTGGGTCGAGGCTCTGGGGCTGCGAAGCCCGGTCCACCTGGACCGTGCGATGGCACGCGCGACGGGGCGGACCGACGTGGTGGCTCCGGCGTCGATGATCCAGGCCTTCGTCATGCGCGGGTACGCCGGAACCATGCGCCGCGCGCAGGAGACCGGGCCCTTCGAACAGCTGACGGCGCTGCTGGACGAGGGTGGCTACACCTCCGTGGTGGCGACCGACTCGGACTTCGAGTTCGTCCGTGAGCTCGTGCCCGGCGACGAGGTCGCCTGCGAGGAGGTCGTCGAGTCGATCTCGCCGGAGAAGAGCACGGGGCTGGGCGAGGGACGCTTCGTCACCACGCGCAAGACCTACCGGGACGGTGCGGGCACGGTGGTCGCGACGCAGCTGTGGCGCACCTTCCGATTCCGGCCACGCGAGGTCGAGCCCCCGCGCGCACTGCGCCCGCGTCCCGCGGTGAACCTGGACAACCAGTTCTGGTTCGACGCAGCACGCGAGCACCGGCTGCTGATCCAGTGCTGCGCGGACTGTCAGGTGCTGAGACATCCTCCAGGCCCGGGTTGCGCGGCCTGCGGCTCGTTCTCCAGCGATGTCGTCGTGGCGACCGGGCGGGCGACCCTCTACAGCTGGACCGTCGCTCAGCACCCGCGCCACCCCGCCTTCGACTATCCGCTGGTCATCGGCCTGGTGGAGCTGGAGGAAGGCACCCGGCTGGTGGCGAACCTCGATCCCGCCGGACGTGACCTCGAGATCGGGATGGACCTGCGCATGACCTGGCTCGATGTCGACCCCGAGCTCTCGTTGCCGGTCTTCGGACCTGCCACCCCCATGACCGAAGGTGAGGACTGATGGACTTCGAGCTCGACGAGGACCACGCGGCGCTACGCGCCCTGGCGCACGATCTGTTCGCCCGCGAAGCCTCCCCCGAGAGGCTGGCCGTCCACGAGCGCAGCGACGCGGAGCTGGACGCCCGGTTGTGGTCGACGATGGCCGAGGCCGGGCTGCTCGGGGTGATGCTCCCCGAGGAGTACGGCGGGGCCGGGCTCGGCCTCGGTGCCCTGGCGGTGGTGCTGGAGGAGCAGGGCCGGCAGGTCGCACCCGTGCCGCTGTGGTCGGCGTCGGTCGCCGCGATGGCCCTGGCCCGACACGGGAGTCCCGGGCAACGCGAGGGCCTGCTGCCCGGCATCGCCACCGGGACCGCCCGGCTCGCCCTGGCGGTCGAGGGATATGCGGGGGCGTCCGCCTGCCGTGCGGAGCTCGTCGCCGGGCGGTGGCGGGTCAGCGGGACCTGGGCCGCGGTTCCCGGCCTGGGCGGCTCCGCGCGGGTGCTCGTGTGCGCCACCACCCCGGACGGCCCCGGCCTCTTCCTCCTCGCCGCTCCCGGCGCGGATCTTCCGGTCACGAACGCCTCGGACGTCGCGGGCGGCCGGGTGACCTGGTCGACGGCGCGCGACACCGCGAACGACCTGGTCTCCGAGCTGGTCCTCGACCGGGTCGGCGCGGAGCCGGTCGGGGAGCCCGGGGACGGTGCGGTCGCCGACGTGCTGCGCCATGCCGCGGTCGCCCTCGCCTCCCTGCAGGTCGGCATCGCCCAGGGCGCGGTCGCCATCGCGGCCGACTACCTACGCGGGCGTCACCAGTTCGGCCGCCCCCTCGGCAGCTTCCAGGCCGTCCAGCATCAGCTGGCCGACTGCTGGATCGACGTCGAGGCGATGCGATGGACCCGCTGGCAGGCCGTGCTGGGGATCGCGACGCCGGACGCGGAACGGCTCGCGCTCGTGGCGCGCTGGTGGTCCGGGCAGGCCGGGCTCGACGTCGTGCACCGGGTGCAGCACCTGCACGGCGGCATCGGCGTCGACGTGGACTACCCGATCCATCGCTACTTCCTGCGCGCCCGCCAGGTCGCGACGACGCTGGGCGGTCCGGCGTCCGCGCTCGACGCGCTCGGCGAGCTGCTGGCCACGAGCGGAGGCCCGCGATGAGCCTCAGGCCGACGAGGTCCGCCACCGACGTCCAGCCGGGTGAGGCACTACCTCCCCTGACCGTCGACCTCACCCGGACCCTGATCGTCAGTACGGCGCTGGCGACCCGTGACTACCAGGACGTGCACCACGACCCCGAGCTGGCCGTGGCACGGGGATCGAAGGACATCTTCATGAACATCCTGACCAGCAACGGCTACGCCGAGCGCTTCGTCGCGGAGTGGGCCGGACCCGCGGCGGTGGTACGCCGTCTGGCGTTGCGGCTCGGTGCCCCCAACTACCCGGGAGACACGATGACCCTGACCGGCGAGGTGACGGCCGTGCACGAGTGCACCGTCGAGGTCCGGGTCGCGGCGACGAATTCGTCGGGCACCCACCTCAGCGGCACGGTCGTGGTGGAGCTCCCGGCCTCGGCGAGATCGGGGGCGGCCTCGTGAACGCGGGGCTCGCGGGCCGGGCGGCGATCGCCGGCATCGGCGCCACCGAGTTCTCCAAGGCCTCCGGGCGCAGTGAGCTGACCCTCGCCTGCGAGGCGGTGCTCGCCGCCATCCACGACGCCGGCCTGCAGCCCAGTGACGTCGACGGCATGGTCACCTTCTCGATGGAGACCAGCGCGGAGATCCACCTGACCCGCAACACCGGCATCGGTGACCTGACCTTCTTCTCCCGGGTTCCGCACGGCGGTGGGGCCGCCTGCGGGACCGTCGCGCACGCGGTCGCCGCGATCGTCAGCGGTCTGGCCGAGGTGGTCGTCTGCTGGCGTGCCTTCAACGAGCGCTCCGGAGTCCGCTTCGGACTGGGCCAGGCCGACCGGGCGATGTCGATCGACGCCGACCGCGCCGCCTTCTCGTGGCTCACCCCGGTCGGTCTGTCCACGCCGGCGCAGTGGGTGGCGATCTTCGCCCGTCGCTACCTGCACGAGTACGGCGCCAGCACCGAGGACTTCGGCAGGATCGCCGTCCTCGACCGCCTGCACGCGGCCACGAATCCGGCCGCCTGGTTCTACGAACGTCCCATCACCCTCGCCGATCATCAGGCCTCACGCTGGATCGCGGAGCCGTTGCGGCTGCTCGACTGCTGTCAGGAGACCGACGGCGGTCAGGCCCTGGTCGTGGTGTCGGCGGAGCGCGCGCGAGACCTGCGCCATCCGGGTGCACTGGTGGTCGGTGCGGCTCAGGGCTCCGGTGCGGACCAGCACATGATGACGTCGTACTACCGGCCGAGCATCTCCGGCATTCCCGAGATGGGACTGGTCGCCGACCAGCTGTGGCGCCAGAGCGGGCTCCGGCCCGAGGACATGCAGGCGGCCATCCTCTACGACCACTTCACGCCCCTGGTCCTGCCCCAGTTGGAGGAGCTCGGATTCTGCGGCAGGGGAGAGGCGAAGGACTTCATCGCCGACGGCCATCTCGGCCTCGACGGATCGCTACCGCTCAACACGCACGGCGGTCAGCTGGGCGAGGCCTACCTGCACGGGATGAACGGCATCGCCGAGGCCGTCCGGCTGGTCCGCGGCACCTCGCCGAACCAGCCGGGAGAGGTCGAGCGGGTGGTCGTCACCGCGGGCACGGGGGTGCCCACGAGCGGCCTCATCCTGGCCGCCCCGTGACCTGATCGATGCCACCGGATTCCCCCTGGCAACGCGTCTCCCGCTCAACGGGAAGAAGTGTTCCTGAGCGCGACAGGCGAGACCTAGCGTCCCGATCGACCGGCTCGTCAACGACCAGCACCACTCATCGAGACCTGAAAGAGCGTCGTACATGTCCCTGACCTACGAGTCGACAGCCCAGCCGAAGACCACCACGGACGGGCTGCACTACCACGTGGCCGGCGAGGGACCCGCCCTCATCATGCTGCACGGCTCCGGCCCCGGCGTGAGCGGCTGGTCGAACTTCTCCGAGAACCTGCCGGTCTTCGCGCAGCACTTCCGCACCTACGTCTTCGACCTGCCGAACTTCGGTGCCAGCACGGACCTGGAGCTGACCCGGCCCTACCCGGAGCACGCCGCCGAGGCGCTGATCCGGGCCATGGACGACCTGGGCATCGACCAGGCGCACCTGGTCGGCAACTCGATGGGCGGCTGGGTCTCGCTGACCGCCGCACTGGCGGCTCCGGAACGGTTCGGCAGCCTGGCGCTGATGGGTCCCGGTGGGCTCTTCGCCGAGGTCTTCAGCCCGCCCAAGTCCGAGGGGGCGAGGCGCCTGTTCGACTACGTCAGCGCGCCGTCGCGGGAGGCGATGATCCGCTGGGTCGACTGCATGGTGCACGACCCGGCCCTGATCACCGACGAGCTGATCGAGGAGCGGATCGCGATGGCGCAGGCGCCGGGCGCGATCGAGCGGATGCGGGCCGTGCTCGGCTCCCTTGGAAACGCGACCGACGAGCTCCCGCTGCTGCTCCGGCTCCCCGAGCTGGTCAACCCGACGCTGGTGATCTGGGGACGTGACGACCGGATGCTGCCGCTCGAGGGCGCCTTCTTCGGCACGCGTCGGATCCCGAAGGCAGACCTTCTCGTGCTCTCCGACTGCGGCCACTGGGCCCAGGTGGAGCGCAAGGCCGACTTCGAGTCCGCCGTTCTCGACTTCCTCAGCCGCTGAACCCCCGACTAGGAGAACCACGTGTTCCAGCATGAAGTGCTCGACCGGATCGCCGACGCAGCCGCCTCGATCCAGGACGAGGAGATCAACTCGATCAGCGAGCGCCGGCTGACCCCTGCGGCCACCAAGACGCTGCGCGACACCGGCGTCATGCGCCTCGTCCAGCCGGCCCGGTACGGCGGCTTCGAAGCGGATGCCCGCGTGTTCAGTCAGGCGCTGTTCGAGCTCGGCCGGCTGTCGAGCTCGGCCGGCTGGGTCACCGGCGTGGTCGGCATCCACTCCTGGCACCTGGGCCTGTACGACGACCGCGCGCAGCGCGAGGTGTGGGGCGACGACCCGGACACCTGGATCAGCTCGTCCTACGGCCCGGCCGGGCGCGCCGTCGCCGTACCCGGCGGGTACCGGCTCAGTGGTCGGTGGGGGTTCTCCTCCGGCAGCGACCAGTGCACCTGGGTGTTCGTGGGCGGCATGGCCGACGAGGGCGACGGTGGAGCCCCGAAGTACCGTCACTTCCTCCTGCCGCTCAGTGACTACCAGGTGGTCGACGTCTGGAACACCTCCGGCCTCGCCGGGACCGGCAGCAACGACATCCTCATCGAGGACGCCTTCGTCCCCGACTACCGCACGATGGACGTCGAGGACCTCTACCGGCTCGACTGCCCGGGCCGCGAGGTCAACACGGGCCCGCTCTTCTCCATCCCGTGGTACAGCATCTTCCTCAACGCGGTCGTCGTCCCGATCGTGGGCATGGCGCGGCGGGCCGTCGACGAGGCCGTCGCCCCGCTTCGTGAGAGGCGCTCCGCGGACTCCGCTTGGAGTCCGCTGCCGCTGACGCACGCGCGACTGGCCCAGTCCGACTCCGAGGCGGACCTGGCGATGCTGGTCCTGCAGCACAACCTGGGCGACATCATCGCCAGCGTGGCGGCCGGGCAGCCGGTGACGATGGAGCAGCGGCACCGCTCCAAGCGGGACCACGTCATGGCGGTCAGTCTCGCGGTCGCGGCCGCCGACGGTGCGTACCTGTCCGGAGGGCCGCGGTCGATCCAGGCCACCAGCGTGCTCCAGCAGGTGTGGCGTGACGTGCACGCCGGTCAGCACCACGCGATGAACGTTCCCGACCTGATCATGCCCGCCGTCGGTGACTTCCTCACCGGTGGTGTCGTCAGCTACCCCGTCTGAGTCGCCCGACCACGCCTGCCCCGACCACGCCTGCCCGACCGGGCCGGTCCGGTCGTCCTCGATTGGAGCACCATGCCCATCCTCTCCCTCGGCTACCTGCGCCTCGACATCGCCGATGCGTCCCGCTGGCAGCCGTTCATGCGCGACTTCCTCGGCCTCATGGAGGTCGACGGCGCCACGCCCGGTTCGCTGAGCTATCGGATCGACGAGTATCCGGCGAGGTTCGTCCTGTCGCCCTCCGAGGCGCCCGGTCTGGGTGCCATCGGATGGGAGGTCACGGACCGCAGGGACCTCGCTGACTTCGCCGACCGGATCGAGCGGTCCGGCCGAGCGGTCACGGTCGGCACTCCCGGTGAGTGTGCCGAGCGGGCCGTCACCGGGCTCATCCGCTTCGAGGACCCCAGCGGCAACCCCAACGAGCTGTTCTGGGGGCCGGTCTACGACCACCAGCCGGTCCGTACGCCGCTGGTCTCGCGGTTCGTCACCGGCGACCAGGGTCTGGGCCACGTGATCCTCAGCGTGCTGGACAGCGAGGAGGCTTTCGAGTTCTACAACGGCGTCCTCGGCTTCGAGGAGCGCAACGTCCTCGACATCCCGCAGCTCGAGGGCCGCTACTACTTCCTCGGCTGCAACCCGCGCCAGCACTCGCTCGGACTCGCGCCGGGAAATGCGCCCGGGCTGGCCCACTTCATGGTCGAGGCGGCCAGCCTCGACGACGTCGGGCTGGGCCTGGACCGGGCCCACCACATGGACGTTCCGATGATGCAGTCCCTGGGCAGGCACACGAACGACCGGATGGTGTCGTTCTACGTCTACTCGCCCGAAGGTCACCACGTCGAGCTCGGCTTCGACGGCGAGCGCGTCGAGACCCGGCAGCCCGTCTACGCCATCACCGAGGGCGCGTTCTGGGGCCACCGCTTCACCCCGCCGCCGTCCGCCTGACCTCGGCCCTCGCCGGCCGGTTCTCGGGACCCTCGGGCGATCCGCCGGATCGCCCAGTCCGACCCTGACTAAGGAGAACCATGATTCGAGCACTGACGAGACCTGCCGTTGTGGGAATGGCGGCGGCTCTCATCCTCAGCGCCTGCGGCTCGGGGGAGCGCAATGACGGGAACGACATCGGCGACGGCGGAACTGCGGGCGCGGCCGAGGTCAGCCCCGAGTGTGTCGACGCCGAGTTGGAGTCGACCGAGATCGGCGTCACCGACAAGGCCATCGTCGTGCAGGTCTCGGCTGACACGGGCGCCCCGGCCGCCCCCGGTCTGGCCAGCGGATCGGTGGATGCCGTCGAGGCCTGGGCCGCCGAGGTCAACGCCAACGGCGGTCTGGCCTGTCGACAGGTGGAGGTGAAGACCTACGACAGCAAGATGGACCCCACCGAGTCGCGCAACGCGATGGTCTCCTCGTGCGAGAGCGCCTTCGCCAGCGTCGGCGACACGATGCTCGCCGCAGCGGACTCCCGTCCACTCGCCGAGTGCAAGGACCAGGCGGGCAGCGAGACCGGGCAGCCGCAGCTGCAGACCCTCGGACTGTTCGCCAACCAGTACTGCAACGACACGACGTACTTCCTGTTCGGTCCTTCGGGCGACCCGTGCCCCGCCAAGGAGGGGAAGCGTGAGCTGACCGGTGCCACCGCGATCTCGGACTACCTCCAGGCGGAAGCCGGTGGGGAGACCCACGGCATGTTCGGCGTCTCCGCGGACAACGTCAGCACGCTGGCGACCTCCGTCGCCGTGTTCGAGGTGATGGCGAACGGCGGGATGAAGATCGACCGGATGATCGGTGCCAAGTCGACCGACACCAGCGCGGAGTACACCCCGCGGGCCACCGCACTGAAGGATGACGAGTCCCAGTTCGTGATGTGGGGCGCCCCCTTCCCGGGCTTCATCCAGCTGCGCCAGGAAGCCGTCGCGCAGGGCGTGAAGAGTGTCGAGCACTGGCTGTGCACGGCCTGCTACGACCCCGCCTTCGTCGACGCGGCCGGCGAGGTCGGCCCGGGCACGGTCGTCCCGCTGTCGCACCTGCCCTTCGAGGAGGCCGAGGGCAACGAGGAGCTCGGGACCTTCACGGAGAAGGTCAAGACGCACAACCTGTTCGCCGCGTTGGCCTGGTCGGACGGCCGACTCTTCGAGGAGGCGGTCAACCGCGTGGTCGAGGCCGACGGCGTCAACGGCCTCACCCGAGCGGCCCTGCTCGAGCAGCTCGACGGAATCACCGACTTCACCAATGACGGGATGATCGCGAAGACCACCCCGTCGGCGAAGGAGGCGACGGTCTGCAACGTCTTCGTGGAGCTGACCGACGACGGCAAGTGGGAGCGCGCCTTCCCCGAGGCCGAGGGCGAGTTCCACTGCGGTGACCTCGGCCGCGTGGTCATCGATCCGGCGACGGCGTTCAAGGGCTAGGTCGCCTCATGCGCAGTCTTGCCAGCAGGGGCATCCCTGTTGCACTCCTCGCCGGGGTGCTGGCCCTCGTGGTCCACCAGACCTGGGCCGGCACCCCGGTGACGGGGGAGAGCCTCCTCCAACTCCTCGTCTTCAGCCTGCCGATCGCCGGCATCTACGCGATCAACGCGGCAGGCCTGGTCGTGGTGCACTCGGCGACGGGGATCTTCAACCTCGCGCACGGTGCGATCGGGATGTTCTGTGCCTTCGTGTTCTGGGAGATCAACGTCAACCGCGGCCTCCCGCTCTGGCTGTCGTTGGTGCTGGTGATCGGAGTCGTGGCTCCCGCGATCGGACTGATCCTCGACGCCGGGCTGATGCGGCGGCTCAAGCATGCCCCGGTGATGATGCGGCTGGTCGGGACCGTGGGCCTGATGGTCGCGCTGATGGGTCTGGCCAGGTTGATCTGGAGCCCGCAGAACTCCTACCCGACGCAGCCCATCGGCGGCATCGGCGGGATCGAGATCGCCGGCGTCATGCTGACCTGGTCCCGGCTGATCACCTTGAGCGTCGCCATCGCTCTCGCGATCGGACTCCACCTGCTGTTGCGGGGCACCTGGCTCGGCATCGCGATGCGCGCATCGGTCGACAACGAGCACCTGGCCGCGCTCAACGGGATCAGCCCAGCGCGGATCTCCTCCCTGGCGTGGGTGATCGGTGCGGTGACCGCGGCGACGGCCGGGATCCTGATCGCCCCCGAGGTGGGCAACATGAGCGTCGACACCTTGAGCCTGCTCGTCATCAACTCCTTCGCCGCGGCGGTCTTCGGCCGGCTGCGCAGTCTCGGCATGGCCTACTGCGGTGCGCTCCTCCTGGGGCTGACGATGACCTTCTCGACGATGTTCTTGAACTTCGAGGGCCGCTGGGTCGGGGTGCCCTCCAACCTGCCGCTGATCGCACTCTTCGTGGTCCTCTTCGTGCTGCCGCAGGCGGCGCTGCCGACCGGGCGCGTGTTGCGCAGCTTCCCGGTGGAGCGGCTCCCCTCGCCGCGCACCGTCGGCGTGTGGTCCACGGTCTGGCTGGTGCTCGCCGGCGTGATGGCGATGACCGCCAGCAACGTGGCGGTCAGCCGGCTCTCCAGCGGCGTGGCGCTCGCGGTCGTGCTACTCGGGATGGTGCCGCTGATGGGCTGGGCCGGGATCCCGTTCCTGGCGCCGCTCGCGCTGGCCGGAGTCGGTGCGTTCGTCAGCCTCTGGGCCGGCGGGTCGGTGACCGACCTGTTCCTGGGCGGAATGGCGACCGGGCTCATCGCGATGGTCCTGGCCCTGCCCGCACTGCGTCTCGACGGCCTCTACATGGCCCTGTGCTCCGTCGCGCTCGCCGTGGTCGTGGGCGCCCTGGTCCTGCAGCAGCCGGAGGTGCTCGGCAACCAGCGCCGGCTCGACGAGCTGACCCTCGCCGGGATCGACCTGACCGAGCCTCGCGCGTTCCTGGTCTACGCGGCCCTCTGGTACCTCGTCATCGCCTTGTCGCTGACGGCTCTGCGGCGTCGTTCCTACGGCCGACGGCTGGTGGCGCTGCGCGACAGCGAGGTCGCGGCGGCGTGTGTGGGCATCCGGTCGACGTGGACCAAGGCGACCGTGTTCGGTTTGACCGGTTTGATCGCCGGCATCGGTGGCGGGCTGTACGCCCAGGGCGCCCGGTTCGCGGCCGTCGAGCAGTTCCCGATGATCCTCGGACTCACGCTGGTGCTGTCCATGATGGTGATGGGGGTCGGCACGGTCAGTGCCCCGATGGCCTCGGCCCTGGTCGCGGTGCTGTTCACCACGATGGTGCACGACTGGGCCCCGGGCTCGTTCTCCAGCTCGCTCGAGCTGTTGGCACCCGGGCTCGCGGTCCTGGCGTTGATCGACATGCCGCGGGGACAGATCCCCCTGGTGTGCGACCTGTTTCGTCGCCATCCGGTCCGCGGCGGGGTGACCGTTCTCTCAGGTGTGGTGACGGCGTTCGCCGCCGCCTGGCTGGGGCTGCCGGGCGGTATCGCCTGTGCGGTGGTCGTGCTGGCCGCCGTCGCCGGCGGCATCGTCGCGACGGTGCTCGCCGAGCGCAGGCAGGGTCTGCTCGACCCGTTCGGGGCCGGCGGTCCCGGTGCGGACGTCGCCGACCTGCGCGGAGGCATCACGGTGCAGATCCGGCCGATCGACGTGATCGGGATGGAACGCGAGCTGAAGGTGGAGGTGCGGGGCGGATGACCGGTCGAGGCGAGGACCTCCTCAGGGTCGAGTCGGTCACGGTGGCCTTCGGCGGGCTGAAGGCTGTCAACGCGGTCTCGCTGTCGGCGGCGGCTGGCACGATCACCGGCCTGATCGGACCCAACGGGGCCGGCAAGACAACGCTGTTCAACGTCGTCGCCGGCATCCAGCGGCCCAACCAGGGACGGGTGTCGCTCGGCGGGCGGGACGTCACCGCGGCATCTCCACAGCGACGTGCCCGACTCGGCCTGGCTCGGACGTTCCAGCGCCTGGAGGTGTTCGGGACGCTGAGTGCCCGGGAGAACATCCTGGTCGGAGCCGAGTCGCGCCGGCGCTGGGATCGCAGTGTGCGGCCTCAGCACGTCGCCCGGCAGCTCAGTGAGCGTCTGGGACTCGACGACGTCGGTGACGTCCTGGTCGACAATCTGCCGACCGGAACACAGCGGCTGGTCGAGCTCGGCCGCGCGTTGGCGACAGGGCCACGCCTGCTCCTGCTGGACGAGGCCGCGTCGGGCCTGGACGAGAACGAGACCTCCGCCATGGCGGACCTGCTGCGCGAGCTCGCAGCCGACGGCCTGACCATCGCACTCGTCGAGCACGACATGTCCTTCGTGATGGGCCTGTCCGACACGGTGGTGATGCTGGATCACGGCGAGGTGGCCGCCGTCGGATCGCCCGACGAGGTGCGCAGTAGTCCGGCGGTCCAGGCGGCGTACCTGGGCACGGCTGAGGGAGGTCGGCGATGAGTGCCGCCCCGCTGCTGTCCGTGCGCGACCTGCACGCCTCCTACGGCCACATCCCGGTTCTGCACGGTGTCTCGCTGGACGTCCGTCCCGGTGAGGTGGTCGGGATCCTCGGCGCGAACGGCGCCGGGAAGACCAGCCTGGTGCGCGTCATCTCGGGTGAGCTGAAGCCCCGCAGCGGGCAGGTGCTGATCTCCGGTGTCGATGTCACCGGCGCGTCTCCGGACCGGCTGGCCCGCGCCGGCGTCGCCACCGTGCCCGAGGGCAGAGGAGTGTTTCCGCGGCTGACCGTCGCCGAGCACCTGCGGCTGCTGGCGCGCGACCGCCGTGAGTCGCGGCGCCTGCAGGACCTCGCCTTCAGCGTCTTCCCGCGGCTGGGGGAGCGCCGTCAGCAGCTCGCCGGGACGATGTCGGGCGGTGAGCAGCAGATGCTGGCACTGGCCCGCGCCGTGGTGCTGCAGCGGCCACTGATCGTCGTCGACGAGCTCTCGATGGGACTCGCCCCGCAGATCGTGGCGATGCTGTACGAACACGTCGCCGACCTGGCGCGGGCGGGCAGCACGATCGTGCTGGTCGAGCAGTTCGTGCACGACATCCTCGGCGTGGCCGACAAGGCCGTCGTCCTCGCCCACGGCCGAGTGGTGGCCAGTGGCACCCCCAGCGACCTCTCTGGTGAGCTGGTCGAGTTCTATCTGGGTGGCGCGGGGTCATCGCCGGAGCCCGGAGCGGCTCCACTCCCTCCGGCTACCCCGCACCCACACGTGAACGGCAACGACAGGAGCATCCGATGACCACGACAGATCTCGACAGCCACGGAGGGAACGACCTGATGAGTGCGCAGACCCGGGGTGACTTCCAGCAGGAGCTGGAGCGGCTGCGGGCGACCGGAGGCCTCGGCAGTCGCGACAAGCTGGCCGGAACGCTCGGCCTCCTGATGTGCCTGGCCGCGGCGGTGGTGGTGCTTCTCTGCTTCCGTGGCACCGGGGCCGCGAGCGATCTGCGGGACCAGATGGAGATGCTCGTCCTGGCCCTGTTCGGGGTCGGGCTCGCCGTCGTGGGGGCGGCGCTGTACGTCGTGTCCGCACTGCAGCGCTTCTTTCGTTTCTGGCTGCTTCGTCTGGTCTACGAGCAGCGCGACCTCGCCCGCCGCGCGGACTGACCTCCCCACAGCCACGAGAGCCCCACGACGGCGCAGCAGGTGATCCACCCGGCACGCGAGCGGTCGCGCGACGCGCCGTACTTCCATAGCTCCACACACTTCTGCGCTGCGTGGGATGCTGAGTCGTTCGACTCGGACCTGGTCTTTGAGGAGCCACGTGCGACCTGCTTCCACCGTCACTGTGGCCGAGGCTCGGCGCGCCAGCATCATGACGGCCGGAGGGCGGCTCTTCAGCGAGCATGGCGTCGCGGGGACGTCGGTGCGGCAGATCGCCGATGCTGTGGGCCTGGTGCCGAGCAGTCTCTACCACCACTTCCCGTCGAAGGAGTCGATCGCCTCGGAGCTGATCCTGCGCTTCGTCAACGAGCTCAACGACGAGTACACCCGGCTGCGCGGCAGCGTGCTCTCCGGGCGCGATCAGCTGCACGAGCTGATCACCGTCTCGCTGCGCGTGGCGGCGGAGCATCCCTTCGCCACGGAGACCTACGTGCGGGAGCTGCCGAACCTGTCGATCCTCCCGGACCACGAGGCCATCGCCGCAGTGGTCAGGCGCAACGAGGTGCTCTGGTCGGAGAAGACACATCAGGGCATCGAGGACGGGGCGTTCCGCGCGGACATCGACGTCGACACCATGAATCGGACGCTGAGCGAGATGGTGTGGCTCACCGTTCGCTGGAACCGGGCGGATCTCGCTGCCCGGCAGGAGGAGCTTGCTCGGGAGCTGTTCGTGCTGATCACCGAGGGCTACCGGGTCCGTCCGACCTGAACCGTCGCCGTACCGCTCCCCGAGGAGACTGAATCATGGCCGAGCGCGACCGCGCCGAGCTCATCCTGACCGCTGCTGGCCGGCTCTTCATGACCCAGGGCATCTCGGCGACGACCATCCGTCAGATCGCCAAGGAACTGGGCACGGTGTCGGGCACCCTCTACTACTACTACCCGTCCAAGGAGTCGATCGCGTCAACGATCCTGCATCGTTTCCTGGACGACCTCAACGTCGAGTACGCCGCCTTCTCCGACGACCCGGACCGGGCGGCACCAGACCTCCTCCGGGAACTGGTCCGCACCTCGATGCGGGTCGCGTCCCGCCATCCCTTCGCGACGGAGATCTACCAGAACGAGGGCGCCGGCCTGACGATTCTCCCCGATCACGTCGAGGTGCGCGCCAAGCGCGACGTCGTACAGGGGCATTGGCGCCGGATCATCGACCGGGGAGTGCAGACGGGTGAGCTGCGTGCCGACGTCGACCCGGATCACTTCCGTTGGCTGTTGCGCGAGTTGACCTGGCTGACGGTGCGCTGGCACCGCCCGACGCTCGCGGAGGACCACGAGCCATTGGCCGACGAGCTGGTGTCGATGTTCCTCGACGGCTTCGCAACGCGCTGACGCGGGATCCCGGGGCTCAGGCGCGGCGAGCGGTGTAGGACCGTGCTGGGCCGGTGAGGGTTCGGCCGATCCGCAGGGCGGCCTCGCGCACCTGCGCCGTGACCTCGTCGATCCGGAGCGACGCCGTCCGGTCGCACAGCGAGATGGCTGCCACGGGGGTGTTCGCCGGCCCCGTGATCGCCGCCGCCACGCAGGAGATGCCGACGACCGCCTCGTCGCGCTCGACGGCTACCCCGCTTCGGCGTACTTCTGCCAACTCACGCGTCAGGGCAAGTGGGGTGTCCAGAGTGCGGGAGGTCCTCGCGACCAGCGTCTTCGGCATGGGCCAGGACGCAGTCCCGGCGATCAGCGCCTTCCCCAGCGCCGTGCAGTGGGCCGGGACCCGCGCGCCGATCCGGCTGGGCAGCGTCGTCGCGGCCAATCCGCCGATCCGGTCGAGGTAGACGATGTCCGAGCCGTCCAGGATGCCGAAGTGCACCGTGAGCCGCGTGGCCCGGTGCAGGTCGTGCAGGAAGGGAAGCGCCGTGCGATGGACGTGGTTCTGGTGCATGACCAACGTGCCGATCTCGAAGATCCGCATGCCCAGTTCGTAGGTGTTCTCGTGGCGCCGCACCCAACCCAGGCCGACGAGTTGATCGAGCAGTCGATGGGTGGAGGAACGCGACAACCCGGCCACTCGCGTGATCTCGGCGAGGGTGAGGGAGTCGCGGCCGTCGAACGCGTCCAGCAGCTTGGCGACCCGTTCCACGCCTGCGGTGGGCGCGGCCGATGACTCCTGCGCGACGGTCATCTCGGGCTCCTTTTGATCGAATGTTCGATCAGAATGTAGCGCCCGTCACAGTGCTCGGCAATGGCGGGGCGACCACGTGGGACTCGTGACCGCCGCCTGCTCAAGGTCTTCGGGATCTTCCCGAGCGGCGTCGTGGTCCTCGCGGTCCAGGTTGACGGCCGGGCCGTCGGCCTTGGGAGGACGCCGTCGTCGGCGGCACGGTGCGGGTCTCGTGAACCGACGGCGTCGCGGCCGAGCGTGCAGGGCCGCCCGGGCTGATGCCCGGGCGGCCCTGTCGAGGAACGGCGTGGTGTCGGTCAGCTCTCGATCGCTACGGGGTCGCGGTGCCCCGAGGAGACCTCGATCCGGCGCGGCTTGGCCTTCTCGGCGACCGGGACGACCAGGCGCAGCACGCCCGCGTCGTACGAGGCCTCGATCCGCTCGAGGTCGAGGTTGTCCCCGAGGACGAGCTGGCGGCTGAAGGCGCCACGGGTGCGCTCGCTCGCCAGCACCTGCCAGTCGCCGTTACGGGCCACCCGCTCGGCGCGGACCGTGAGCACGTTGCGCTCCACGTCGAGGTCGATGCTCTCCGGGCTGACGCCGGGGAGGTCGAACTCGATCACGAACCGGTCGCCCTCGCGCCAGGCGTCCATCGGCATCACGGCGGGGCGGTTGGTCGTGCCCAGCAGCTGCTGGGTGAGTCGGTCGAAGTCGCGGAACGGGTCGGTGGTGCGCAGCAGCATGGTGTCCTCCTCATCGTGTCGAGCTGGTCGACGGTCTGCGTAAGCCCGTCAGACCTGTATCAGTGGTTACAGGTTTTATATACCCAAAGGATGCGGCAGGATCAACCCCGTGAGCGAACGGACTCGAGGGGTCTTCGCCATCTCGGTCGCCGCCGAGATGGTGTCGATGGAGATCCAGAACCTGCGCGTCTACGAACGCCGCGGTCTGGTCGACCCCGACCGCACCTCCGGCGGCACGCGGCTCTACAGCCCGGCCGACATCGAGCGGCTGCACCGGGTCCGCGAGCTGCTCGCCGAGGGGCTCAACCTCGCGGGTGTCGCGAGGGTCCTCGCCCTGGAGGAGGAGGTACGCCGGCTGCGCGCCCGCCTCCGGACGCGCAGCTGACGGGAGGTGCTCAGCCGCCGCCGGCGGGCAGGGCCTCGAGGAGGACGTCGGGGTTGTCGCGGGCGGTCGCGGTGGCCCGCCACTTGTCGACGAAGAGCGCCAGGTAGGTGCCGTCGGAGCGTTGCAGCACCTCGACGCCGCGCTTGCCGGCGAGCGCGACCGCGCCCTCGGCATTGGTCCGACGGGCGATGCTGTAGTCGACCCGCGAGAGCCGGATGGGCGAGTTGAACTCGTTCGTCATCCGCTCCTGGACGACCTCGAACTGCATCGGCCCGACGGCGGCCAGCACCGGGCTCTGGTCGCCGCGCAGGTCGGAACGGAGCACCTGGACGACGCCCTCCTGGTCGAGCTGGTCGATGCCCTTGCGGAACTGCTTGTAGCGCCCGATGTCGGCCGCGGTGGCGGTCATGAAGTGCTCGGGGGCGAAGGTCGGGACGGGCGGGTACTCGATCGGCTCGCCGACGTACACCGTGTCTCCGACGCGCAGCGACTGGGCGTTGACGAGGCCGATGATGTCGCCGGGGGAGGCGTGCTCTATCGAGGACAGCTCCCGGCCGAAGACGGCCTGGGCGTACTTGGTCGCGAACGGCCGGCCGGTCGAGGCGTGGGTGACGACCATGCCGCGCTCGAAGTCGCCGGACACGACGCGGGCGTAGGCGAGCCGGTCGCGGTGCGCGGCGTTCATGCCGGACTGCACCTTGAAGACGAAGGCGCTGAACTCGTCCCGGACCTGGCGCACCGAGCCGTCGACGCCGGGCGTCGGGCCCGGGGCGGGGGCCAGGTCGAGCAGCAGGTCGAGCAGCTGCGCGACGCCGAAGTTCTGCAGGGCGGAGGCGAACATGACCGGGGTCGTCTCGCCGGCCAGGAACCGCTCCTGGTCGTGGTCGGCGTCGTCGGCGCCGAGCAGCTCGTGCTCCTCGACGGCGGCCCGCCAGACGTCCAGGTCGGCCTCGCCGACCTCGTCGGCCCCCATCCGCCGCTCGGGGGCGCGGGTCGCGCCGCCGGCGGTCCGCGTGTACTGCACGAACTCGCCGGAGCGCCGGTCCAGGACGCCGCGGAAGTCGCCCGCTTCGCCGACCGGCCAGGTGAGCGGGGTCGGGCGCAGCTTGATCTGCTGCTCGATCAGGTCCATCAGCTCCAGCGCCGAGAGGCCGGGGCGGTCCCACTTGTTGATGACGGTGATGACCGGGATGCCACGCATCGCGCAGACCTTGAACAGCTTCAGGGTCTGCGGCTCCAGCCCCTTGCCGGCGTCGACCAGCATCACGGCGGAGTCGACCGCCGAGAGCACCCGGTAGGTGTCCTCGGAGAAGTCGCTGTGACCGGGGGTGTCGACCAGGTTGACGACGTGGTCGCGGTAGACGAACTGGAGTGCGGCCGAGGTGATCGAGATACCGCGCGCCTTCTCCATGTCCATCCAGTCCGACACGGTCGCGCGGCGCCCGCCCTTGCCGTGCACGGCGCCGGCCTCGGTGATCACGCGGGCGTGAAGGGCCAGCGCCTCGGTCAGGGTGGACTTGCCGGCGTCTGGGTGGCTGATCACCGCGAAGGTACGGCGGGGGCGGCTGTCGGACACCCGGCGAACCTACAGCCGCCCCGTGCGGACCCGTCAGTCGACTACATTGGCGCCGACCACCACGCCGGACCAGGACCTTCCCGCTCGGGAGCCGATCACCGGGGGCAACCGATGCGTCGTCCGACCCTGCTGCGCCTCGCGCTGGGCGCTGGTGCGCTCGTGCTGGTGCTCGTCAGCAGCGCCTTCGGCCGCGCCGAGCCGACGGGGATCTACCGGCCGCTGCTGGGCCCGGACGCGCTGACCAACGGCTGCTACCCGCTGGTCGACGGCATCGAGCTCGACTTCCCCTACCAGGTCCGCAGCGACGGCGACCGGCCCGCGAGCGACGGCGTACGACGTCAGGTCGTCCTGCAGTGGGACGAGCTCGACACCGACGAGCTCGAGGCGGCCCTGGACCGGTCCGTGCAGGCGGCCGGCTACCAGGCGGTCGGGCCGCTGGCCTGGGCGAAGGGGGAGCATCGGATCGCGGCGACCGTGACCGAGGTGCCCGACCTCCCGGAGGACTCGATCGTGCGCGGGCGGGTCGTGCTCGACCTGCCGGCGACGCCGCTCTCGTCGACCGATCCGGTGTGCGCGGACCCGTACTCGACCAAGCGCTTCCCGGCCGAGCCGCGGGAGTTCCCGTGAGCGGGCCCGTGAGTCGGCCCGTGAGGTTGCCCGTGAGGGTGCCCGGTCGCGCCGACCTGGTGCTGCTGGTGCTGCTCGGGCTGCACGTGCTGCTCCAGGTGCTGATGCTCCAGCACAGCTCGGACGCGGTGCCGATCGGCGACGAGAAGGCGTACGCCGACGGGGCCCGATCGCTGTCCAACGCCCTGCGCGACCTGGGCTCGTTCGTTCCGCCCGACGTCGCCGACCTCGAGCGGCACGTGGTCGGCAACGGCTGGTTCATGCCGGGCATGTCGGTGCTGCTGACCCCCCTCTTCCTGGTGCTCCCGGACGCGTCCGTCGAGGCGTTCCGGGTCTACCTCGGCCTGCTCTCGACCGGCCTGTTCCTCTACGCCGCCCTGCAGGTACGCCGGGTCCTCGGACCCGCGGCCGCGCTCTGCTTCGCGGTGCTGCCGGGGCTGGTCCCGGCCGTCGCGCTGTTCGGGATCGGGGCCTGGGGCGACCTCAACGCCGGCCTGGTGCTGGTGGTCGTCCTGCTGCGCGCCGTGGAGCTGGCCCGGGTCGTCGCCGCCGGCTCGGCGCCGACGCCGTGGCGGGTCATGGGCCTGGCGGGCTGGGCGGTCGCCGCGCTCTACCTGCGCTCCAGCCTGATGCCGGTGCTGGTGACGCTCGGCCTGCTGGCCGTGGCCACCGCGCTCGTCGCCCTGCGCGGACCGGAGCGCCGCCGGGCGGTGCTGGCGGGCGTCGCCGGGATCGTGGTCTTCGTGCTCGTGCTGCTGCCCTGGTCGGTCCTCGCCTCCACCTCGCTCGGCGGCCGGGTGATCACCACGACCTCCGTCCCGCTGGCGCTCGCGAACACCTTCGGCGACCGGGACGAGATCTGCTTCGGCCCGTGCGACCCCGCCGGGACGATCTGGTTCAACCCGGTGCAGTACTCCCGCGAGGTGGCCCGCGCGACCGGCCGCAGCGAGCTCGAGGTCCAGGAGCAGATGTCGGCGTACGCACGCCGCGACGTGACGTCGCGCGGGTACGCCGAGGACGTGCTGGAGAACCTGGAGCGCTACCGGACCGAGCCGGCCTACTACCTCGACCACCTGCCGTACGACCGGGAGACCGACGGGTTCGAGGACGCCTCCCGGGACGCGACGGACCGGTTCTTCGCGCTGGGCACCATCGTGGTGGTGCTCGCGATGCTGCTCGTCTCGAGGGGACCGCGGGACCGGCAGGTCCAGCTGGTGCTGGTCAAGGTCGCCCTCGGCGGGTTGCTCCTGCAGCCGTTCGTGCACATGACCGGGTCGCGCTACTGGACGACCGCGGCGGCGGTCGCGGGCCTGGCCCTGGGGGTGCTGGTGACCTGGGGGCTGGACCTGCTCCGCTCGCTGCGTGAGCCCCGCCCGGGAGAGGAGTCGCCCAGGGCCGGGCTGCGCAGCCTGACCGTCCTGCAGGCGCTGCTCGCGCTCGGCGCGGTCGGGACGCTGGTCGGCCTGCACCTGCTGGCCTGAGCCGGCCGTCGCACCGGTTGGGTGCCCGGCGCCGAGCGTTGGTACCCTCGACGTCAGGAGAGGTGGCCCGCGTCCTCGGCTGTCCATTCGGCGTAGCCGGACCACCGTCCCACGCACCTCCGGTCGGTCCCGCGGTCTCTCAGCCCCGACCGGGCCCTGACGTCTCGTGCCGGGGTGGCCGTGCGTGACCGCGTCACCAGGCCGGGCGGGCCCGCCCGGCACCGAGGAGGAGTCTGTGGCTCGACGAGGCCAGCGTCAGAACGGCGCTCGCCGCCCGGCGGCACGCCAGCGCGGACGGGTGCTGGACAACGAGGGGATCATCCCCGTCCTCGCCCGCGCCGTGCGCGAGGTGGAGACCGCCGTACAGCGGGGGCGGGTGGACGGGTCCACCCGGACCAAGTTCCAGGTCGTCGCGCTCCTGGTGCGCGAGGAGCGTCAGCGCCTCAAGGCCGACCAGGAGCTCACCGAGTCCCAGCGGGGCGAGGAGCTCAAGCGCCTGGACGGGATCGCCACGATCCTCGCCAAGACCGCCGCTCGCGACACCTCGATGCTCGTCCTGCTCGCCGAGGACGCCACCATGTCCGAGGCCGCCCGGGAGCTGAAGAACGAGATGCTCCGGGCCGCCGGCGCGGAGCCCGAGCCCGAGCCGGAGCCGGACCCCGAGCCGGACCCGCTCGGGGTGCCCGTCTCCCGTCGGGTGATGCCGGTCTCGGTGCGCCAGCGCCAGCTCTCGAACCCGTTCCTGGCCCCCGACTTCAGTGCCGGCACGCCGCGGTACGACGGCCCGCGCCGGCTCGCGACCTGGGAGTTGCTCGGCCCGTTGTTCCGCTCCTTCGAGCAGGGTGGCGCGTCGTCCTCGATGGCCCTGCCCGACCCGGTGCCGATGCGGCTGCCCGCGGGCCTGGAGCTGATGAAGCACCAGGGTGAGCTGGTCGCCGCCGCCGCCGAGGGCCACCGCACCTACCTGCTCGCCGACGAGCCCGGCCTCGGCAAGACCGCCCAGGCGCTGCTCGCCGCCCGGGCCGCCGAGGCGTACCCGCTCCTGGTCGTCGTCCCCAACGTCGTCAAGACCAACTGGGCGCGCGAGGCCGCGCTGTGGACGCCCGAGCGGGCCGCCACGGTGATCCACGGCGACGGCCACGACATCGACGGCTTCGCCGACATCGTGGTGGTCAACTACGAGATCCTCGACCGCCACGTCGGCTGGATGAGCGACCACGGCTTCCGCGGGATGGTCGTCGACGAGGCGCACTTCATCAAGAACAAGGGCTCGCAGCGCTCCCAGCACGTGCTGCACCTGGCGGAGAAGATCCGCGCCCGCACCGCCCGACCGCTGCTGATGGCGCTCACCGGCACCCCGCTGATCAACGACATCGAGGACTTCCAGGCGATCTGGGAGTTCCTCGGCTGGATCGACGACAAGAAGCCGCGTCGCGAGCTGATGGACAAGCTCGAGGAGATCGGCCTGACCCCCGCGGACCCGGCGTTCTATCCCGCCGCCCGGGCCCGGGTGATCGAGATGGGCATCGTCCGGCGGCGCAAGGTCGACGTGGCCGCCGACATCCCCGCCCGCCGGGTCGCCGACCTGCCGGTCGAGCTCGAGGGCGAGATGGGTCGCTCGATCCGCGAGGCCGAGCGGGAGCTGGCCCGTCGGCTGGTCCAGCGCTACGACACGGCGCTCGCCACCCGCACGTCCGGTCGCGTCGTCGACGGCATCGACCACGAGCTCGTACGCCGGGTCGCGACCTGGGAGCGCGAGGACACCACCACGACCTCGACCGGCGAGAACGTCTTCGGCATGATGCGCCGCATCGGCCAGGCCAAGGCCGGACTCGCCGCCGACTACACCGCCCAGCTGGCGCGCAACGTGGGCAAGGTCGTCTTCTTCGCCAAGCACATCGACGTCATGGACGTCGCCGAGGAGACCTTCGCCCGGCGTGGCCTGAAGTACTCCTCCATCCGCGGCGACCAGACCCCGCGTGCCCGGCAGAAGAACATCGACGCGTTCGTCGACGATCCCGAGGTCGCGGTCGTCGTCTGCTCGCTCACCGCGGCCGGCGTCGGCCTGAATCTCCAGGTCGCCTCCAACCTGGTGCTCGCGGAGCTCTCCTGGACCGACGCCGAGCAGACCCAGGCGATCGACCGGATCCACCGGATCGGCCAGGACACCCCGGTCACCGCGTGGCGGATCATCGCCTCGCAGACCATCGACACCAAGATCGCCGAGCTGATCGACAGCAAGGCCGGCCTCGCCGCCCGCGCGCTCGACGGCTCCGACGCGGAGATCAGCTCCTCGGCCGACATCCAGCTGGAGGCCCTGGTCGCGCTGCTCACCGAGGCTCTCGAGGAGCGCGAGGCCGCGGTCGCCTGACCGAGTCGATCCGCCGAGTCGGCAGCAACTACTGCCGACTCGGCGATGTCGTCCCGTTCAGGCGGGTGGGTCGGTGCGGAGCAGACCCGGCCCGAAGACGAACCGGACCACCTCGACCCGGATCGCGACCCGGGTGGGGTTCTCGCTCGGCTGGCGGTAGCGGCCGGCGTACCGCTCGACGGCGCGGGCGACGGTCTCCGCGTCGTCGTGGAGGGTGCCGCCGCCCTCGATCGTCGACCAGCGGCCGCCGTCGACCTGGCAGATCGAGAGCAACGGGTTGTCCTCGAGGTTGCGCACCTTCCGGGATCCCGCGCGGGTGATCACCCAGGCACAGCCGCGCTCGGGGTCGATCGCCGCGCCGACGGGTACGACGTGGGGGCGTCCGTCGGGCCGCAGTGTGGTGAGGGTGCACAGGTGCCGCTCGGTCCAGAAGTCCTGCAGGGGCTGCGGAAGGGCGTCCCACCCGGGGGCGAAGCTGGTCACGCAGCGAGCGTAGGGCCTCGCTGCCGCGCGACGAGCAGGATCTACGCAACGACCCGCGGCACTAGATCCAGCGGGAGAACCAGACCCGGTTGAGCCACTCGGCGTGGGTCAGCAGCCCGTTGGTGAAGATCGGCCAGAACCACGCGAAGTTCAGCAGGGTCAGCACCACGAACGAGCCCGAGACGATCACGCCGAGGGTACGACGAGCCGTCGGCTCCCGGTCGGGCCCGATCAGCCGGCCCATGGTGAGGGTCAGCGCGAGGACGACGAACGGCAGCGTCATGACCATGTAGAACAGGAAGATCGGACGGTCGTCGTACAGCAGCCAGGGCAGCCACGTCGACGCGGTGCCGACCACGGCGACCCCGAAGCGCCAGTCCCGCTGGCCGACCCACGCCACGACCGCGAAGAGCAGCGCGAGGATGCCGCCCCACCAGATCGTGGGGGTGCCGATCAGCAGCACCTGCCGCAGGCAGTCGCTGCCGGCGGGAGCGTCGCAGCCGCGGGTGCCGGGCTGGATGTCGGTGTCGGCGGCGACCCCGACCGGGCGGTTGAGCAGCAGCCACCCCGACGGCTTCGAGGCGTAGGTGTGGCTGCTGCAGTTCAGGAAGTGGGTGTGGAAGACGTAGACGTCGTGGTGGTAGCTCCACAGCGAGCGCAGCGACTGACCGAGCTCGGCGATCCCGCGTGCGTCCGGCTCGGCCGCCGAGGGCCACTGCTCGCCGTCCTTCTTCTCGTCGACCAGGAATTCCTCGCCGTCGCAGTGGCCGCTGACGAACGTCGTGTACTGCGTGGTGGAGAGGTGCTCCTCGTACTCGTCCGCATGCACCAGCCAGCCGGTCCAGGTCGCGACGTAGACGACGAGGCCGACCACGACGAGGTAGCCGAAGGCCGGCAGCCCGTCCACCACGGCGGAGCGGAGCACCGGCCAGCGCACGCCGAAGGACCGGCGCGCGCCGGCGCTCCACAGCCAGACCAGGATCCCGAACGCCGCGAGCGGGTAGAGCGCCGTCCACTTGGTGCCGACCGCCAGGCCGAAGCAGATGCCCCCGACCAGCAGCCACGGCCGCCACAGCAGCGCCCGCACCGGCCCCCAGCCGGAGGTGACCTGCTCGGTGAGCTCGCGGGCCAGCCGCGCGCGGAACCAGTCCCGGTCGTTGACCAGGCAGGTGACCGCGCACAGCGTGAAGAAGGCCAGGAAGATGTCGAGCAGGGCCAGCCGGGACAGCACGAAGTGCAGGCCGTCGAGGCTGAGCAGCAGCCCGGCCGTGCAGCCCAGCAGGGTCGAGCCGGTCATCCGGCGGACCAGCCGGCACATCACCAGCACCATCAGCGCACCCACGACGGCGGCGGAGACCCGCCAACCGAACGGGTCCATGCCGAACGCCTTCTCGCCGAGGGCGATCAGCCACTTCCCGACCTCGGGGTGCACGACCATCGAGGGGTCGCCGTTCCACTGACCGGTGGTCTGCCCGGCGAGGATCTGGTCGTTGGCATCGTCGGCGTACGACTGGACGTAGCCGTGGTGCAGCAGCGACCAGGCGTCCTTGGCGTAGTAGGTCTCGTCGAACTCGAACTCGCGCGGCGAGCCCAGCTTCCACAGCCGCAGGAACAGCGCCAGCAGCGCCACCCCGATGCTCGCCGACCAGCCGATCAGCGGGTCCTCGCTCCCCATCCGCGCCCGCGCCCGCTGCCACGCCGTCGGTACGACGAGCCCGGCGCGCTCCTGCGCGGCGGGCTGCGTGGTCGTCGGCACGCGCGAACTCTACGTGGAACCGGCAACGCCGAGCCGGCACGAGTTCGGTGCCGACCCGGCGCGAACTCGCGCCGGCTCAGCGAGGGGCTGGGAGCGGCACCTGACATGATCGAGCGCATGACTGGCGTCCTGGTGCTCGCGGCGACGCCGATCGGACGGGTGGCCGACGCGCCGCCCCGGCTGGCCGACGAGCTCGCCACCGCCGACGTAGTCGCCGCCGAGGACACCCGGCGGCTCAAGCGGCTGACCACCGACCTCGGCGTGAGCGTGACCGGGCGGATCGTGTCGTACTTCGAGGGCAACGAGGCGGCCCGAACCCCCGTGCTGCTGGAGGCCCTGCTCGCCGGCGAGCGGGTGCTGCTGGTGACCGACGCGGGGATGCCGAGCGTGTCCGACCCCGGCTACCGGCTGGTGGCGGCGGCCGTCGAGCACGACGTCCTCGTCACGGCGGTCCCCGGACCCAGCGCGGTGCTGACCGCCCTGGCCGTGAGCGGGCTGCCGGTCGACCGGTTCTGCTTCGAGGGCTTCCTGCCCCGCAAGGCGGGGGAGCGGGCCCGGCGCCTGCAGGGGCTGGCCCGCGAGGAGCGGACGATGGTGTTCTTCGAGGCGCCGCACCGCACCGAGACGGCGCTGGCCGCGATGGCCGCGGCGTTCGGCGACGACCGGCCCGCCGCCGTCTGCCGCGAGCTGACCAAGACCCACGAGGAGGTACGACGCGGGCCGCTGGCCGAGCTGGTGTCGTGGGCCGCCGAGAGGGTACGGGGCGAGGTGACCATCGTCGTCGCGGGCGCGGTCCCCGGCGCCGAGATCGCCACCGATCCCGCCGGTCTGCGGGCCGCGGTGGCCGAGCGCGAGGAGGACGGGATGACCCGTAGGGAGTCCATCGCCGAGGTGGCCCGGCTGTCCGGGGTGCCCAAGCGCGAGGTCTACGACCTGGTGCACAAGTCGTGAGCCGGCTGACGTCGTACTCCCGCGAGGGCCTGGTCTTCGACGTCATCGACAGCGGTCCCGAGGACGGCACGCCGGTGGTGCTGCTGCACGGCTTCCCCGAACGGGCGACCTGCTGGCGCGAGGTGGCGCCGCTGCTGCACGCCCACGGGCTGCGCACCTACGCGCCCGACCAGCGCGGCTACTCCCCGGGCGCCCGGCCGAACGGCCGGTCGTCGTACACCGTGCCCGAGCTGGTCGCCGACGTCGTCGCGCTGATCGAGCGGATCGGCGGGCCGGTGCACCTGGTCGGTCACGACTGGGGCGCCAACGTCGGCTGGTCGCTCGCGGCCCGGCACCCGGAGCTGGTGGCCAGCTGGACGGCCGTCTCGGTCCCGCACCCCGCGGCGTTCGTGAAGGCGATCCGGACCACCCGGCAGGGCCTGCACAGCTGGTACATGGGCCTCTTCCAGCTCCCGTTCGTCGTCGAGGGCCTGGCCCGGTGGCCCGGCGGTCCGGTCGACCAGGGCCTGCGCAGCAGCGGCATGAGCAGCGCGGACGTGGCCCGCTTCCGCACCGAGATCGTGGAGTACGGCGCGCTGCCGGGCGCCCTGGGCTGGTACCGCGCCCTCCCGCTCAGCCGCGGTCGCGGCATGGGCGGCCGGGTCCGGGTGCCGACCACCCTGGTGTGGAGCACCCGCGACACCGCGATCGTCCGGTCCGGGGTCGACGGGTGTGCCGAGTACGTCGAGGCGCCGTACGAGCTGGTCGTGCTCGAGGGCGTCAGTCACTGGATCCCCACCCACGCCCCCGCGCCACTGGCCGAGGCGATCCTCGCCCGGATCGCCTCGGCCCCTGACGCTGGTTGAGGTGCGAAGCCGCGCTAGCGGGTGAGCCTCGAAACCCGGTGGGTCGACGGACGGCCTCGATCGGGGCCGACTCCCGGCAAGACGGGTTTCGAGGCTCGCTCCGCTCGCACCTCAACCACCGTAGGGGCCTACGGCACGTCGGCCGTGCCGCTGATCGTGGTCGAGTTGTCACCGAAGTCGGTGACGGTCAGGTCGAGCTGGACCACGCTGCCCGACGGCAGCGGCTCGAGGTCGTAGGTGAGGTTCTCCAGGTCGGCGTAGAGCCCGGTGTCGGAGGTGGCGGTCCACTCCTGGGTGCCGTCGGGGGCCACGTCCAGCGTCTCGGGGACGATGATCCCCGCCGGGTCGGCGTTCAGCTCGCCGTACCCGCCGCTCTCCTCGTCGTAGACGTAGTACTGCTCGCTGACGATGTCGCCGCTCTCGGCGTCCAGCACGAGCGAGAGCAGCACGTCCTGGTAGGTCTCGCCGTCCACGTCCTCGGGCGCGTAGTAGGCCATCGGCACGTCCATGCTGATCACCTCGTCGCCCTCCTGGTAGCCCAGTGCGAGATAGGCGTACGACGTGTCCTCGCCGTCGCTGACCGTCAGCGCGGTCAGGTCGTAGTAGCCGGACGCCACCGGGGCGCCCTCCTCGCCGATGACCGCCGACTGCTCGCCGAGGTAGGTCAGTGTGCCGTCCTCGCCGACCAGCGCGTAGCTCATCGACGCGCCGGTCAGGTTGCCCTCGCCGACCTCGTCGTAGACGCCGGTGATCGAGTAGCCCTCGCCGTCGTACTCGATCTCGGCGCCGCTGCCGTCGTCGACGAACTCCGGCTGCTCCTCCTCCGGGATGCTCGTGCCGGCGTCGTAGTAGGAGATGAGGAAGTCGGTCCAGGTCGCGGCGCTGGCGACCTCGGTGTAGGCGCCGTCGGAGAGCTCCTGGGTCGGCGGGAAGTAGATGGACAGGCCGGTGGCGCCGTTGGTCGCCTGGCCGGCCACGGAGTCGACGACGGCGTCGTTGATCGCCCGGACGAGGTTGTCGGCCTGGTCGGAGACGTCGAGCGCCTCGACGCCGATGGTGGACGCGAGCATGCCGAGGTCCTTCATCTGGCTGTCCTCGTCCGGGTTGGGGCTGCGCGCGAACCCGAGTGTCGACTCTCCGGCCCGGCCCACCGCCGGTGCGACGGTCGCGACCCGCTCGGCAAGCGCGCCGCTGAACTCCCCGAGCGCCTCGTCGACGGCGTCCATCCGGGTCAGGTCGATCATCGAGAGCGTGATGGAGTCCCCGGTGCCGGACTCGGCCGCCTGGGCCTCGAAGCCGTCGACGATGGCGGAGCCGAAGTCGTCGGCGGTGGCGCGCTCGTCGTCCGCGAGCACCTGCAGCGCGCGGTAGTCCCAGCCGTGGCCGGGCTCCAGCTCCTGCGAGGCGACCAGCCGGTCGGCGAGCGGCGCGACCGCGCTGGCGACCTCGTAGCTGCCCATTAGGCAGGCGTCGAAGCCGAGCAGGTCGAGCTTGTCGACGCCGGCCTCCTCTAGGCCCGCCGAGACGCCCTCGACGATCTGGGCGAGGTCGAGCACGTCGCCCTCGGAGCCCTCGTCGGGACCGACGCCCGGCCAGGACGCGCCGTGGTCGGAGATGATCAGCGCGTAGTGTCCCGCCGGGTGCGCCGCGATGCCCTCGGCGACGAACGACGCGAGCACGGTGGGGTCGGCGGAGTTCACGTCGCCGAGGTCCTCGACCAGCTCGGCCGAGCCGGGATCGATGTCGAGGACGCGGGCGCCCACCCAGGAGCCCTGGTCGAGCAGCTCGTCGTCGCCGTACTCCGCGGAGCGGTCCATGAACTCGCGGACCTGCAGGGAACCGGTCGAGCCGACCTCGCCGATCTCGTTGACGTCGGCGACCATGAACGGCTCGAGGTTGGTGTCGGCCATCGAGTAGTGCAGGACGGTCCACCCGCCCCCGGGCTCGTCGGGCTCGTCGGAGTCGGCGGTGCCGGAACAGCCGGCGAGGAGGAGAGTCAGCGCGGTCAGCGCGACTGCGGTGGTACGGCGATTGATCACAGGCCATGGTCGTCGCCGGGGATGCCCGGCGGAGGAGAACGGGCCGACGGCGCGCACTGGTCTGGTCCTGGGAGGATCGTCCGGTGAGCACCGAGCGTCCCCCTGTCCCCGAGCCGTTGCCGCTGCCGGTGGTCGACAACCACTGCCACCTCGACATCGCCCGGCACGGGGACGACGACCCGCTGGTCGTCGAGGAGGCGCTCGCCCTCGCCGCGTCCGTCGGCGTGGCGCGGATCGTGCAGATCGGCTGCGACCTCCCGGGAGCGCGGTGGGCCGTCCGGGCCGCGGAGACGTACGACGCGCTGGTGGCCGGTGTCGCGCTGCACCCCAACGAGGCACCCCGGCTGGTCGAGCAGGGGGTCGACCTCGACGCAGCGATGGCCGAGATCGAGGCGCTGGCCGGCGCGCACGACAAGGTGCGCGCGGTGGGGGAGACCGGCCTCGACCACTTCCGCACCGGCGAGGAGGGCCGGGCCGTGCAGGTGGAGTCGTTCCGTCGCCACATCGACCTCGCGAAGCGGCTCGACAAGACCCTGGTCATCCACGACCGCGACGCCCACGACGAGGTGCTCCGGGTCCTCGACGAGGAGGGCGCGCCCGAGCGCTGGGTGATGCACTGCTTCTCCGGCGACGCGGACTTCGCGCGGGCCTGCCTGGACCGCGGCGCCCACCTCAGCTTCGCCGGCACGGTCACGTTCAAGAACGCCCAGCCGCTGCGCGACGCGCTGCTGGTGACCCCGCTGGACCGGGTCCTGGTGGAGACCGACGCGCCGTACCTCACCCCCACCCCGCACCGCGGCCGCAGCAACGCGTCGTACCTCGTCCCCTTGACGGTGCGGGTCATGGCGGAGGTTCGAGGCGAGGACCTGGAGACCCTCTGCGCGGCCCTCGACAGCACCACCGAACGGGCCTTCGGCGGGGCCTGGTGACACCGGTGCAACTACGTGTCGGTGCCCACAGGGTGGGTCGAGGGTTTGATTTTCGGTGGCCGCCACTGTTCTTCTGGACGAACAGAAGGCCGGGATCGGGACAGATCTAGCCAGCGAAGCGGGGCCTCCACGGCCCGAGCAGCACCTTCCCGCGAGTCACCTCACCCCCAGGGCGAGGGCGTGCGCGCGGGCGCTGGCACCCCGAGGACCGGGACGCACGACATTGGAGAAGTGTGGCTTCGACGCCCAGCAGCCCCAGCACGACCCACCGCCTGCGCGACGCGCTCGCCCGACTCACCCGCAGCAGGATCGCCCTGGTGGCCCTGTCCTCCGTCGTGGTCCTCGCGGTCGCCGGAAGCGCGCTCGGCTACCGGGCGCTCAGCACGTCGGTGACCGTGACGGTCGACGGCAAGGACCGCGAGGTCAGCGCGATGGGCAGCACCGTCGGCGACGTGCTGGAGTCCGAGGGGATCGAGGTCGGCGAGCACGACCTGGTCGCCCCCGACCTCGACGAGACCATCGACGAGGGCAGCCGGATCAACGTGAAGTACGGCCGGCCGCTGACCCTGACGGTCGACGGCGACGAGCAGACCCACTGGGTCACTTCCACCGAGGTCTCCGACGCCCTCGGCGAGGTCGGCCAGACGTACGGCGACGCGCGCCTGTCCAGCAGCCGAAGCGCGACCATCGGCCGCGGCGGCATCGAGGTCGACGTGGTCACCCCCAAGACCGTGCAGGTCAAGATCGGGGACCGGAAGGCGCGCGAGCGCACGGTCCTGGCGCTGACTGTCGGGGAGGCCCTCCAGCAGCTCGGCGTCGAGGTCGAGAAGCACGATCGCATCAAGCCCGCGGTCGACCAGGAGCTGCAGGACGGCGACAAGGTGGTCTTCACCGACGTCCGGGTCGTTACCCGCAAGGTGGCGGGCGAGGCGCTGGGGCACGACTCCGTGGAGCGCGAGGACGACTCGGCGTTCGAGGGCGAGGAGACGTTGGTCCGTGAGGGCCGCGACGGCGCCCGCGACGTCGTCTACAAGCTGGTCTTCCGCAACGGCGAGCTCACCGACCGCAAGGTGGTCCGCCAGCGCGTGCTGCGCGAGCCCGTCAACGAGGTCGTCGAGGTCGGCACCAAGGAGAAGCCCGAGCCGGCCGCGCCCGACTTCTCCGGTGGCGGCACGGTCTGGGACCGGCTCGCGCAGTGCGAGTCCGGCGGCAACTGGGCGATCAACACCGGCAACGGCTACTACGGGGGCCTGCAGTTCAACCTCGGCACCTGGCAGTCCAACGGTGGCTCCGGCCTGCCCAGCAACGCCAGCCGCGAGACGCAGATCGCGATCGCGACCAAGCTCCGCGACGCCGCCGGCGGCTACGGCCCCTGGCCGGGCTGCGCCGCCAAGCTCGGCCTGCCGCGCTAGAGGACACCCCCTGCCGACTAGCCTTCACCGCATGTCCACTTCCGCCGGTCCCCGTCTGCTGGGGCCGGCGGAGGTGCGTCAGCTCGCCGCCGAGCTCGACCTGCGCCCCACCAAGCAGCGCGGTCAGAACTTCGTCATCGACGCCAACACCGTCCGCCGGATCGTGCGCGAGTCGGGCATCGGTCCCACCGACGTCGTACTCGAGGTCGGACCGGGGCTGGGCTCGCTGACCCTGGCACTGCTGGAGGTCGCCGGGCGGGTGGTCGCGCTCGAGCTCGACGAGCTGCTGGCGGCCCGACTGCCCGCCACCATCGCCGAGTACGCCCCCGACCAGGCCGACCGCTTCGAGGTGGTGCTGGCGGACGCGATGCGGGTCGACGAGGTGCCGGGCCCGGCGCCGACGGCGCTGGTCGCCAACCTGCCCTACAACGTCTCCGTCCCGGTCCTGCTCCACCTGCTCGCGCTGCTGCCGTCGCTGGAGCGGGGCCTGGTGATGGTGCAGGCCGAGGTCGCCGACCGGCTCGCGGCCGCCCCCGGCTCCAAGGTGTACGGCGTCCCGTCGGTCAAGGCCGCCTGGTACGCCGACGTCCGCAAGGCCGGCGCCGTCGGGCGCAACGTGTTCTGGCCGGCCCCGAACGTCGACTCCGGCCTGGTCTCCTGGACCCGACGTGAGCCGCCGGAGACGTCCGCCACCCGGGAACAGGTCTTCGCCGTCGTCGACGCGGCGTTCGCCCACCGACGCAAGGCGCTGCGCGGGGTGCTGCGCGACCTCGCCGGCTCCTCGGAGGCCTCGGAGGCGGCGCTGCTCGCGGCCGGGGTGGACCCGATGGCCCGCGGCGAGGTGCTCGGCGTCGCGGAGTTCGTCCGGGTCACGGAGGCGCTGGCCGCTGCCGGTGCCTGGGAGGCCGGCCGATGAGCTCTCCCCACGACACCACTCGCTCCGCTCGCGCCTCCGCGGGGGCCCCGGCGTGACGACGCGGACCGTCCGGGCGCCCGCGAAGATCAACCTCCACCTCGGCGTCGGCGCCCCGCGCGAGGACGGCTACCACCCGCTGCTGACCGTCTACCAGGCCGTCGGGCTGCACGACGACCTCACGGCACGCGCGGCCGACACCTGGTCGGTCGAGGTCGAGGTGCCGGACTGGATGGGCGGCATCGCGCTGCCGACCGTCGAGGACAACATCGTCACCCGGGCCGCCGTACTGCTGGCGCGCCATCACGGCATCGAGCCGACCGGGTCGGTGCACGTCACCAAGTCGATCCCGGTCGCCGGCGGAATGGCCGGCGGCTCCGCCGACGCCGCGGCCGCGCTGGTCGCGCTGGACCGCCTCTGGGGTGTCGACACCTCTGACGACGACCTCCTGCGGATCGCCGGCGAGCTCGGCAGCGACGTCCCGTTCGCGCTGGTCGGCGGCTCGGCCCTCGGCACCGGCCGCGGGGAGCTGGTCGAGGCGCTCACCGACACCGGCACCTGGTGGTGGGTCGCCGTACCGTCGCTGGACGGGCTCTCCACGCCGGCCGTCTACCGCCACTTCGACGAGCTGCACCCCGACGCGCCGCCCGAGCCGCCGCCGGCCGACGAGCTGGTCGCCGCGCTCGCCGCGGGCGACCCGCACGCGCTCGCGGCCGCCCTGCACAACGACCTGCAGGCCCCCGCGATCGACCTGCGCCCCGAGCTCGGCGACCTGCTCGCCCGCGGCGAGGCCGAGGGCGCGCTGCGCGGCCTGATCTCGGGCTCCGGCCCGACCTGCGTCTTCCTGTGCGAGTCCGCCGACGCCGCCCGCGCGGTGGCCGGCGCCCTCGCCGACGACAACCCGCATCCCGTCGTACTGGTCGCCAACGGCGCCGTCGCGGGAGCCCACCTGGTGACTTATGGCTAATCTCCTGAACCTCGAGCGTGTGTCCAAGTCGTACGGCGTCCGACCGCTGCTGAACGACGTCTCCCTCGGCATCTCCGCTGGCGAGCGGATCGGCATCGTCGGCCGCAACGGCGACGGCAAGACCACGCTGCTGGAGGTGATGACGGGGCTCGAGGAGCCCGACACCGGCCGGGTCTCCCGCAGCCGCGGGTTGATCGTCGGCTACCTCCACCAGGGCGACGAGCTGGTCGACACCCACACCGTCCGTGAGGCGGTGCTGGGCGGCCGGGAGGACCACGAGTGGGCCGCCGACTCGCGCACCCGCGAGGTCGTGGAGGTGCTGCTGGCCGGCGTCGCGCTGGACCGGCCGGTCCTCGGCCTCTCCGGTGGCGAGCGCCGGCGCTGCTCGCTGGCCGCGCTGCTGCTCGGCGACCAGGACCTGCTGGTGCTCGACGAGCCGACCAACCACCTCGACGTCGAGGCGGTGGCCTGGCTCGCGCAGCACGTCGCGAACCGGTCCTCGGCCCTGGTCGTCGTCACCCACGACCGCTGGTTCCTCGACGAGGTCTGCCAGTGGACGTGGGAGGTCCACGACGGCACCGTCGACGTCTACGAGGGCGGGTACGCCGCGTTCGTGCTGGCCAAGGCGGAGCGGAGCCGGCAGGCGGCCTCCTCGGAGGTACGCCGGCAGAACCTGGTCCGCAAGGAGCTCGCCTGGCTGCGCCGCGGCGCCCCGGCGCGGACCTCGAAGCCCAAGTTCCGCATCGACGCCGCCAATGCGCTGATCGAGGACGTGCCCCCGCCGCGCGACCGGCTGGAGCTGCAGAAGTTCGCCACCCAGCGGCTCGGCAAGGACGTCCTCGACATGGAGGACGCCGACCTGGTGCGCGGCGACCGGGTGCTGCTGCGTCATGCGACCTGGCGGCTCGGCCCGGGCGACCGGGTCGGCATCGTCGGCGTCAACGGCGCGGGGAAGTCCTCGGTGCTGGGCCTGCTCTCCGGCACCCTGGCTCCCTCGGCCGGCCGGGTGCGCACCGGGCGCACCGTCAAGCTGCGCTCGCTCACCCAGCAGCTCGACGACCTCGACCCGGACGCCCGGGTGCTGCCGATGGTCGAGTCGGTACGTCGGGTCACCAAGGTCGCCGACGGCGAGATCACCGCCAGCGCGATGCTGGAGCGCTTCGGCTTCACCGGCGACCGGCTGACCGCCCGGATCGGCGACCTGTCCGGTGGCGAGCGGCGGCGCTTCCAGCTGCTCCTGCTGCTGCTCGACGAGCCCAACGTGCTGCTCCTCGACGAGCCGACCAACGACCTCGACATCGAGACGCTCAACGTCCTGGAGGACTTCCTCGACGGCTGGCCCGGCACCCTGATCGTGGTCTCCCACGACCGCTACTTCCTGGAGCGGGTCACCGACTCCACCTGGGCGCTGCTCGGCGACGGCCAGATCTCGATGCTGCCCCGCGGCGTCGACGAGTACCTCGAGCGCCGCGCCGCCAGCCTCCAGCACGCCGAGTCAGCACCAGTAGTGCTGACTCGGCCCGCTACTTCTGCTGACTCGGCGACACCCGGCAAGGCGCGGGCCGGGAGCGCGGAGGAGCGGACGGCGCGCAAGGCCCTGGCCCGCATCGACAAGCGGCTGGCCAAGATCGCCGCGCTTCAGGCGAGCCTGAACGAGCAGGTGCTCGCTCACGCCCACGACTACGAGCGGCTCGCCGAGATCAGCCGCGAGCTGGAGTCGCTGGCCACCGAGAAAGACGAGCTCGAGCTGGAGTGGCTCGCGGCGGCCGAGGTCGTCGAGTAGCGCACCCGAGCGGCACCGACCAGTCGTACCGGGCCGGCGCCGGGATGCAGTGACGAGGGGGCTGGCCCTCCCGTCCCGGTCCCGGTGCCGGCCTGAGGCCGATCAGGCGCCGGGACCACCGCCGGGCCCACCGCCGGGCCCACCGGGTCCACCCCCGGGAATCGTCGTGACCTCCAGCCCGTGGCCGGAGTGCGTGATCAGGTCGGGCATCGTGAAGGTCCCGGGTGTGGCGCCGAGGAACGGCTTCCAGTTGGGCGCCTTGCGCAGGTACGACGACGGGTCGCGGGAGAGCAGGCCGAGGAACACCTCGGCGACGATCCGACCCCCGACCGGGCCGAGGTGACGGCCGCCGGCACGCACGCTGGCCTCGCGCAGGATGTAGTACCAGAGCGGCGCGGGACCGTTGCCGGGCAGCCCGAGCTCGGCGTCGGTGAGCGCTGCCTCACCCATCGCGGCGGCGACGTCCTGACCCGACGGGAGCGCCAGGCGGGCCCCCCGGGTCAGGTTGCGGTCGACCAGCGACGGTCGGTCGCCGCCGATCTCCTTCGGCATGTTGGCCAGCGGGTTGGCGATCTTGGTGTCGATCAGCCGGGTCAGCTGCCGGGCGCCGTCGCCGGCGCCGTCGACCTCGAAGAACCGGCGCCACTCGATGGTCCAGAACGGCGGCAGGATGCGGAAGCCGCCGAAGTGGCCCAGCGGGTCGTCGTGGACGCTGCCCGGCTTGAACAGCGGGTTGCGGACCAGCGTGTTGAGCGCGTAGCCGCCGCGGATCTGGGAGTGGCCGAAGCGGTAGGCGGCGACGGAGAACTCCACCGGCATGTACGGCGCGGCCGACCGCGGCTCGTAGTGGCGGAGCCGGACCCGGGGGACCGGACCGGTCTCGTCGAGCACCGAGTCGAGCATCTCCTGGCCGACCGTGCGTCGCAGGAAGTCGTGGATCACCACCCACTGGTAGTGCCAGCGGACGATCCGCTGGGCCGTGTCGAAGGTGCTCTCGCTGCCCGTGCGCAGCGTCGGGTCGGCGCGGACGACCTCGACGACGCTGTTGTGGAACTTCAGCATGGTGAGCTGGAGCTGGCTGACGAAGGTGTTCTCGTCGTTGCGCGGGTCACCGAGCAGGGCGGTGCCCTGCGTGTTGCGGGGCAGGTCGTCCTCGTCGTCGTGGCGGCCGATGAGGAGCATGTCCTCGCGGCCGGGGTCCTTGTCGTAGAGGAACGCGTCGTCGTTGGGCCCGCGACCGTAGATGCAGTCGAGGTCGAAGCGCGGGGAGCGGAAGTTCGTGAGCGCGTCGGGGTCGTTCTGCCGGGTCAGGCTGGAGACCGGGTCGAAGGTCAGGTCGTGGTCGATGAACTGGCCGAGGTAGGTGTAGCCGGCCGGGATGTCGGGGTTGTCCAGCGCGGAGTCGGTGCCGGCGTCCCCTTCGAGCATCAGCTCGGCGACCGCCTTGATCCGCGCCGCGTCGGGGACGTACGGCGGCAGCCGGAACATGCGCCCGAACCGCCCCTCGAACAGCTGGGAGACCGGCAGGTAGGCCAGCCCGCGCTGCTCGTAGCCGTGGCCGCGGGCGGGCCGGTGCGGGGTGCCGAAGCCGCGCGAGGACGCGGCCTGGTTGACCAGCTGCTCGGGCGGCCGGCCGTCGGGGGACTCGGTGCTGGTGGACGTGCTGGGGGAGGTGGACATGGGGGTCTCCGGAGGATGGGGGGCGGAGTCTGGTCGGACCCGTCCGCCGAGGCGCACGGGCAGGGGACCCGGCACCGCGGAGGCGGTTCGTCAGGTCTCCCCATGAGGACGCCGAGGTCGTCCGTCGGACCCCGGGACATCGAGACCTCGCCATGCTGGTCCCGAGGACGTCCGGTTCGCATCACCCACCTTGGGGGTCTTGCGGTAGCCCGTGCGGGCTCTTCCCAGCGCTTCGTCCGGGCCGGGTCGGCGGTACTAGGACCGCGCGAACGGCACGAGCAGGGTCCGCAGCAGCCCGCCGAGCTGCTCGCGCTCGGACCCGCTGAGATCGGCGAGGAAGGTGCGCTCGGCGTCGAGGAGGGCCTCGAAGGCGCCGTCCACGGCGGTCTTGCCCTCGGCGGTCAGCCGGACGATGACCCCGCGCCGGTCGTCGGGGTCGGGGGAGCGCTCGACCAACCCCCGGGCGGCCAGCCGGTCGACCCGGTTGGTCATCGTCCCGCTGGTCACGAGCGTCTCGCGGAGCAGTCGGCCCGGCGAGAGCTCGTACGGCGCGCCCGCACGGCGCAGGGCCGCGAGCACGTCGAACTCCCAGGACTCGATGCCGTGCGCCGTGAAGGCCGCACGACGGGCCAGGTCCAGGTGACGGGCGAGCCGGCTGATCCGGCTGAAGACGGCGACGGGCGCCAGGTCGAGGTCGGAGCGCTCGCGCGCCCACGCCTCGACGAGCTCGTCGACCTCGTCCCGCTTGGGGTCCTGCCCGGAGCCCTGCATGGCGCCACCCTACCGGTTCATCGAGATTCTTGACATCGAGACAGTTCGGGCGCACGATGAAATGTCTTGACATCAAGAGACTCTGGAGTCGTGATGGCGCACACCTGGGACCCGGACCGCTACCTGACCTTCGCCGACGAGCGGGGCCGGCCGTTCGTCGAGCTGCTCGCCCGGGTGCCGGCGAGCGATCCCGAGCGGGTCGTGGACCTCGGGTGCGGGCCCGGCCATCTGACCGCGCTGCTCGCCGAGCGCTGGCCGCGCGCGTCGGTGACCGGATGGGACGCCAGCGCCGAGATGGTCGCCGCCGCGCGTCGCGACGTGCCAGGGATCGAGTTCGCGGTCGGCGACCTGCGGGACTGGCGGCCCGAGCAGCCCGACGGCGTCGACGTGCTGGTCTCCAACGCGACCCTGCAGTGGCTGCCCGATCACCTGGATGTGCTGCCCCGCCTGGTCGGTGCCGTGCGTCCCGGCGGCTGGCTCGCCTTCCAGGTCCCGGGCAACTTCGGCGAGCCGAGCCACACGCTGCGCACCGAGCTCGCGCAGGAGGCGGCGTACCGCGACCACACCCGCGGCGTCGCCGTGCCCGCCAGCCACGACCCGGTCGTCTACCTGGAGGCGCTGGCCGGCCTCGGCTGCGAGGTCGACGCCTGGGAGACGACGTACCTGCACCGGCTGAGCGGCCCCGATCCGGTCTTCACCTGGATCTCCGCGACCGGTGCGCGCCCGACCCTGCAGGCGCTGCCGGACGACCTGAGGCCGGCCTTCGAGGCGGAGCTGCGGCGGCGGCTCCGGGCGGTGTACCCCGAGCGGCCGTGGGGCGTCGTGCTGCCGTTCCGCCGGATCTTCGTGGTGGCGCGGGTCCCCTGACCGGACGACCGGTCCTGGGCGACCCCTCGAGAAAAGCGGGGGGAGCTCCTCCCGAGGGGCCGTCCACGACCGGCCAGAAGCGCTGGTGACGGGCACCGAGGGCCGTCACCGCGCGCCACACTAGCACCCGGGTGGGCGCGCTCAGCCGCCGGCGAGCTCGATCGACCGCAGGTCCCGGATCGCGGCACAGGAACGGGTCACCATCGCCGCGAACATCCGGTCCCCTCGCTCGGTGCGGGTGCCGTAGGCGCAGCCGAAGACCGACACCAGCGGCCCCTGCAGCATCGCGAAGCGGTAGTCGCCCCAGGCCTGCTCGGCTGAGTACGACGCCGCGCCGTGCCCCACCAGCGCCGAGTGGTACGACGCCACCAGGTCCCGCTCGTGCGCCCGCCGGTCCTCGACGGGCAGACCGGTCCCGAGGACGTAGGCGAGGTCGCGCGCGGGCAGGCCGAGCGACAGGGTCTGCCAGTCGACGGCGACCGAGCCCGGTCCGCCGTCGGGCGGGAAGAGCAGGTTGTCGAGCCGGTAGTCGCCGTGCACCAGGCCGAACCTCTCGCCGCGGGCCAGCGTCCACTGCTCGGTCACGGCGACGCAGTCGCGCAGCGTGTCGTGGTCCTCGGGGGCCAGCAGCGTGCCCAGGCCGTCCAGGAAGATGTCGGTCGCCGGCCCGTAGAGCTCGGCCAGCAGGGTCGCGCCCTCGGCATCGGTCAGGGTCACGCCGTCGAGGTCGAGCAGCGTCGGGTCACACCAGCGCGGGCCGTGCAGGCCGGCCAGGTTGACCGCCGCGTCGCGGGCCTGGTCGACGGTGCAGCCGCCGAGCTGGTCTCCCTGCACCGCCGGCGCGAGGTCCTCCAGGAGCAGCACGAACGCGCCGGAGTCGCGCGACATCTCCGCGTGGTGGCAGGTCGGGACCCGGATCGCGACGGTCGGCGCCACCTCGGTGTAGAAGAGCGTCTCGGTGCGGTAGACCCCGGCGAGCAGCTCGCGGGCGGCCGGGTCGACCGCGGGCAGCTTGGCCAGCACGGTCTCGGGGACGCCCTCGCCCTCGAGGTGGAGCCGGTGGCAGGTGCCGATCTGGCCGGTGCCCACCGGCTCGCTCCGCACGGCCGTGACCCGGCCGCCGAGGGCCTCGCTCAGCCACGCGGGGGTGAGCTCCTCGATCAGCGCCGGGATGCTCATCGCAGCCACCCCGGGTTGGCGGGGAGGGCCGGCAGGTCGGGCCGCAGGCCGGCGTACGCCGCCAGGACGGGGGCGAGCTCGAGGGGGGTGGCGCCGTGCAGGATCACGCTGTCGGCGCCCGCGGCGAGCTGGTCGAGGGCCCGGCGTGCGCACTGCTCCGCCGTGCCGGTCGCGGAGGCGGCGAGCCACTCGGCGGGGAGCACCTGCTCGCGCAGGTAGGTCAGCTCCTCGGTCGTGCCGATCGCGTCGAGCGCGCCGGGGTAGCCCTGCAGCAGCGGGTCCGCGCGGAACCGCTCCAGCGCCGCGAGGTCCCAGCCGTTGGCGCGGACCAGCACCTCGCCGTACCCCTGGAGGTACGTCGCGAGCCGACCCACGAGCTTGCGCAGCTGCTGCTCCTCGGGGATGGAGTCCTCGACCGTGGCCAGCACCGACCAGACCCGGACTGCGGCCGGGTCGCGGCCGGCCTCCTCGGCCGAGCGGCGGATCGTCGCGACCGATCGGGCGAGGGTCTCGTCGGACAGGAACGTGTGGAGTACGACGCCGTCGGCGATCCGGCCGGCGAGCTCGAGGCTCTTCGGCCCGATCGCCATCATCAGCACCGGGATGTCCTCGTCGAAGGAGGAGTCCTGGGACAGGTAGGGGTAGTCGCCGGCCGGTCCGGAGTGGCCGAACGCCTCGCCGTGCCACAGTCGGCGGTAGATCCCGACCGCGTCCGCCAGCTGGGCTCCGGTGACCCGCGGCAGGCCCATCACGTCGAAGAGCAGGTCGAAGCCGCGGCCCAGGCCGAAGGCGTAGCGCCCCCCGCTCATCCGGTGCAGCGTGGTGGCCATCGTGGCGGTGACCAGCGGGTGCCGGGTGTTGTGGTTGGTGGCGGCGGTGCCGATGCCGATCCGGCTCGACGCCGCGACGGCGGCCCCGGCGAGCACCCCGGCGTCCTTGACGTTGAACCGCTCCGAGAGGAACACCGCCCCCAGCCCCAGGTCCTCGGCCAGTCGGACCTCGTCGAGCAAATCGGCGGGGGAGCTGGTGTGGCCGGCGAGGCCGTAGCACCCGAGCTCGGGGAACGCCGGTCCGGATGTGTCGGTGGTCACGCGGCGCGACGCTAGCAACGAAGTTGACACGTGTCAGTAGCTCGCCCGGTGACCGACGAGCGCCGTCCCGGTGATCGGGATCGTCAGATCGAGCGTGGGTCGGTCTCGCCGACCATCGCCACCTCGAGCGGCTTCTTCTCGCCGACGAACTTGCGCTGCGCCCAGGTCGCCGCTCCGGTCAGGACCAGGTTCACGCCGACGTACATCGCCCCGAGCACGAAGATGACCGGCACGTGGTTCTGGAACTCCAGGTAGATCGGCTTCCCGATCGCCGTCAGCCCGGGGGCGGTGATGGCGTACCCGAGACTGGTGTCCTTCAGGGCCACCACGCACTGGCTGATGATCGCCGGGATCATGATCTTGACCGCCTGCGGCAGCAGGATCACCCGCATCACCTGGGTCTTGCGCAGGCCGAGGGCGTACGCCGCCTCCGCCTGCCCGGGCGGCACCGCGAGGACCCCCGCGCGGAACACCTCGGCCAGCACGGCGCCGTTGTAGAGGCTGAGCGCCCACACGACGCACCAGAACGCGCCGCTCTCGCCCCGGGTGATGCCGTAGGCGGAGAAGAAGATGATCATCAACATAAGCACGGGCAGGGCGCGGAAGAACTCCACGAACGCCCAGCAAGGCATCCGGACCAGGCGGTGGTCGGAGAGCTTGCCGACCCCCAGCAGAACGCCCAGGACCAGGGCCCCGACGATCGCGCCCGCAGCCATCTTCAGGGTGTTCAACAGGCCGTCGACCAGGATCGTCTCGAGGTAGCCGGGGGTCGTGAAGACCTCCCACTTGTCGCCTTCGAACTGACCCTTGGACTGCAGCTGGAAGAGCAGGAAGGCGACCGCGGCGGCGACGGCCAGCAGGGTCAGCACGGTGTAGAGCCGGTGCCGCGCGATCGTGCGCGGACCGGGTGCGTCGAACAGCACGCTTCCGGACATCAGGCGACCCTCCATCGACGCTCGAGGCGGTGGGCCACCAGGGAGTAGATCTCCACCAGGACCACGAAGACCAGTGCGAACGCGCCGAAGATCCACCACCGGTCGGCCGGGTAGTCGTTGAGCAGCAGCTTCATCCGGTAGAACGCCTCGACGACCAGGACGGTCCCGGCGACGGTGGTGTTCTTGATCAGCGCGATCTGCACGCTCGCCAGTGGCGGCAGCGCCGCCCGGAAGGCCTGGGGCAGTACGACGTGCCGCATCGCGCCGCTGAACGGCAGCCCGATCGCGCGCGCCGCCTCGGCCTGTCCGAGCGGGACGGCGTTGACGCCGGAGCGCAGTGCCTCGCACACGAACGCGGCGGTGTAGAGGGTCAGCCCGACGACCGCTCCGGCGAAGGCGTTGGTCATCCGGATCTGGCCCCACCCGGTGTTGATCACGATGTCGATCCAGGTGAACCGGATGCCGATCTTCGGCCCGGCGATGCTGAAGAACAGCAGCACGAGCAGCAGCGGCGTGTTGCGGACGAGGGTGACGTAGACGACCGCCGTACGACGCATGATCGCGACCGGTCCGACCCGGAGGGCGGCCAGCAGGGTGCCGAGCAGCAGCGAGCCGATGCCGGCGATGACGAAGAGCAGGATCGTGTGGGCGAAGCCCATCGCGATGAACTGGTAGTTCTCGCGGATCACGTCCATGCGGTCCTCCTTCCGGGGGTGCCCGGTGATCGTCGGGGTCACCCCCGGAATGAGGTCAGGTCAGGCGGCGCACTCGTCGAGGGCCGGCGGCTCCGGGGTCTCGGCGCCCGAGGGGCCGAGGGTGAGCTCGAACGCCTCCGCCCACGAGCCGTCCTCGAAGGACTCGGTCAGCACGTCGTTGATCCACTGGCACATCTCGGGGTGGTCCTTGGAGTAGCCCACGCCGATCCGCTCCTCGGAGAACTCGTCGCCGACGACCTTCAGCTCGCCTTCGTACTGCGCGGCGAGGCCGAGCAGGATCGAGCCGTCGGTGGACATCGCGGGGACGGAGCCGTCGACGACCTGCTCGGCGCACACGCTGTAGGTGTCGGCCGGGACCCCGACCGCGCCGGCGGCGGTGACGTTCTTCAGCGAGGTCGAGCCCTCGGCGGAGCAGACCTCCTGGCCCTTGAGGTCCTCGATCGACTCGACGTCGCTGTCGGTGGGCACCAGGACCTGCTGGCCGGTGACCATGTAGGGCCCGGTCTGCCCGACGAGCTCGCGACGCTCGTCGGTGATGGAGTACGACGCGAGGACCAGGTCGACCCGGTCGTTCTCCAGGAACGGCTCGCGGTTGTCGGAGATGGTCTCGACGTAGATGTCGGCCTGGTTGGGGTCGATGCCGAGGTCGGCGACCAGGAGCTTGGCGATCTCGATGTCGAAGCCGCTCGGCAGGTCGTCGTTCGCGCCCTTGAAGCCCAGGCCGGGCTGGTCGAACTTCACGCCGACCGTGATCTTGCCGGCTTCGGCGAGCTCCCGCATCCGGGTGCCCTCCTCGAACTGGTCGGCGGCGTTCTCCTCGGCCTCGACCTCGCGGCCACCGGAGTCGTCGCTGCCGGCGTCGCCGCAGGCCGCGAGGCTCCCGGTGAGGAGGACGGCCGCTGCGGCCGCCTTGAACCTGATCGAGCGCATAGCTGTCTCCTTCAGTGCTTGAGGATCTTGCCGAGGAAGTCCTTGGCCCGATCGCTCTGGGGGTTGGTGAAGAACTCGTCGGGGGTGTTCTCCTCGACGATCGCTCCGTCGGACATGAAGATGACCCGGTCGGCCGCGGTGCGGGCGAAGCCCATCTCGTGGGTGACGACGACCATGGTCATCCCGCGCTTGGCGAGGTCGACCATGACGTCGAGGACCTCCGAGATCATCTCGGGGTCCAGGGCCGAGGTGGGCTCGTCGAAGAGCATCACCTTCGGGTCCATCGCCAGGGCGCGGGCGATCGCGACCCGCTGCTGCTGGCCGCCCGAGAGCTGGGCCGGGTACTTCTCGGCCTGGTGCCCGACGCCGACCCGCTCGAGCAGCTCGCGGGCCCGGGTCTCCGCGGCGTCCTTCTTCAGACCGCGCACCTTGATCGGACCGAGCGTGACGTTCTCGAGGATGGTCTTGTGGGCGAAGAGGTTGAAGCTCTGGAAGACCATCCCGACCTCGGCGCGCAGGTTGGCGAGCGCCTTGCCCTCCGCCGGGAGGGGCTGACCGTCGAGGGTGATCGAGCCCTCCTGGATCACCTCGAGACGGTTGATCGCCCGGCAGAGCGTGGACTTCCCGGAGCCGGAGGGGCCGATGACGACGACGACCTCACCGCGCTTCACCGTCAGGTTGATGTCCTGGAGGACGTGCAGCTGGCCGTACCACTTGTCGACGTTCTCGAGCACGACCAGGGGCTCGCCCCGGCCGGCGGTGGCGGGGGCTGCCTCCGGTGCGGTCATGCCCGGGGACACTATCCACAAGTAGTCCTTCCGAACCATCCCCCACCTGGGGCGATGCGAACCGAGACCGAGTCGTGACCCGGCGTTCCGGCACGGGACGCGGGAGGATGGTGTCGTGCCCGACGACACCTCTGCCTTCAGCACCATCTCCGTCCGCCGTACCGACGGTGCCCGCGAGGTGCATCCGCTCGCCCGCATCCTGGGGATCCGCGACGGCTTCGTGTTCTTGGAGGACCAGCTCGCCACCGACCGTTCCGGCAGCGGGATCCGGACCCCGCAGACCCACATGATCCCGCTCGCGGACGTCTCCGCGGTCGACGTCGAGACCGGTGCCGAGTCCGACGAGGACAGCGAGACCAGCGTCGCGCTCGAGGCGGCGGGACTGCTCCACCTCGACGGCACGGTCTACGTGCGCTGAGACCCCGCTCAGCCGACCGCGGTGACCAGGCTCTGGGACTCGGCGACGCCGACGCTCTGGGTGAACCTCGCCGACAGCGGGTCGACCTCGCCCTGCGGCTGACCGTTGAAGGTCCAGCTGACCGTCCACTGGGTGTCGGCGGTGACCTCGGCGGTCCCGGCGCGGCGGAAGGCCAGGACGCACTCGCTGGAGCCGCCCGGCTGCCACGCGACCCCGGTGCCGGCGCACGGGACCGCGCCGGCGTCCGGTGCCGAGAAGACGACGTCGGCGAGCGCGGCCTCGACCGTCACGCTGTTGGTGCCGGCGGTGGCCGTCACCGACCCGCTCTGGGCGGGGTCGGAGAGCCAGAACCAGGTGTCGAGGTTGACCAGGGTGTCGAAGGCGCCCGCCGCGTCCGGGTTGAACTCGAAGGCCGGCTCCGGGATCGTCATCGCCTGCTGGGCGGCCATCAGCAGCACCTCGGGCGGCACCGGCGGCACCGGCGGGGCCCCGCCGGCCTCGACGTAGACGCCGTCGTGGGTGTCGAAGAAGTTCTCGGCGAAGGCCTCGAAGTCGTCCCAGGGCAGGTCGTTCACGTTCTGGCAGCCGGCGAAGTACCAGTGGCCCTCGGTGTCGTCCTTGTGCTGCTGGTAGCCGGCGTACGGCTTCCACTCGCCCCGGTCGGCCTCGTCGCTGCCGGCGCCGGAGATGGAGCCCTCCTTGACGCCCTCGAAGTACTCCTTGCCGGTCCAGCCCTCGTAGAAGACGCACGGGACGGGGACGTGGACTGTCGTGGTGCCGCCGCCGGGGGAGCCCGGGCTGCCACCCGAGACGAAGGAGCCGGTCACGGTCACCGTCACCGTGCTGCCGTCGACCTGCGGGGGCTCGCAGCTGATGCCGCCACCTCCGCAGGCGGCTGCGGACTCGAGCACCGCGCCCATCACGACGATGCCGGACGCGGCGCCGATCACGGTCGCCAGGGAGCGGGCGAATCTCAACATGACTCCTCCAGGGTGTCGTACTGGGTCACGACCCAGGTGCCGTCGGCGGCGGTGAGCACCACGCGCCCGACGGCGCGCTGCAGGCCCTCGACGGGCCCGGGCCGGCCGGACTTCACGAGCTTCAGGTCCGAGGCGTCGGTGCACAGGGTCAGGGCGGCGGCCCGGGGGCCGGCTCCCTCGAGGTCGACGTCGATCCGCACCTCGCCGTCGTAGCGGGTGTCGTTGTCGCGGAGGTAGGCGACGGTCGACTCCAGCGTCGGCGTGAGCGACGGGGCGGCGTTGTCGGTGAGGAGCGGGTTGAGCTCGCCGGTGCGGCTCAGCTCGCGCAGGCCTCGCTCGTACTCGACGTAGGTGGCGAGTGCGGCCGCCTCGGGCCCACTGGCCTGTGGGAGCGCGGAGAACTCCAGCCCGATCTCGGGATAGCTGGTCGGGATCGCGTCGTCGGCCGGCTCGCCCGACGGGGTCTCGCCGGGCTCCGCCGACGGTGTCGGCGAGGCGGACGGGGTGGCGTCGAGCTCCAGCGTCTTCGGCTCCTCGGTGTCCGAGGAGCAGGAGCCGAGAGCGAGGGTCAGCGCGACGACACCGAGCGTCGTCCCGAGACGGAGTGGTCGCATGTGTGCCCCGTATTCGTTGAGAGATCGTGCGCAACCTGCCCGGTCACACGTGGTGGTAAACGACGCGACCACCGGAAGGCGACGCTCGCGGTTGGGTGGCGAGGTCCGCTGCGCCGTACCCTTTTGCGGTCATGGCTCGCACGTATGAGGTCCGCACCCACGGGTGCCAGATGAACGTCCACGACTCCGAGCGGCTCACCGGGCTGCTGGAGGACGCGGGGTACGCCGCCGCGCCCACGGGCGAGCAGGCCGACGTGGTGGTCTTCAACACCTGCGCGGTGCGCGAGAACGCCGACAACAAGCTCTACGGCAACCTCTCCCACCTGGCGCCCGTCAAGGCCGCGCACCCGGGGATGCAGATCGCCGTCGGCGGCTGCCTGGCCCAGAAGGACCGCTCGACGATCACCGAGCGGGCGCCGTACGTCGACGTCGTCTTCGGCACCCACAACATCGGGTCGCTGCCCGCGCTGCTGGAGCGAGCGCGGGTGCAGGAGGAGGCGCAGGTCGAGATCCTCGAGTCGCTCGAGGTCTTCCCGTCGACGCTGCCGACCAAGCGCGAGTCGGCGTACGCCGCGTGGGTCTCGATCTCGGTCGGGTGCAACAACACCTGCACGTTCTGCATCGTCCCCGCGCTGCGCGGCAAGGAGAAGGACCGCCGACCCGGCGACATCCTCGCCGAGGTGCGCGCCCTGGTCGCCGAGGGCGTCAGCGAGGTGACCCTGCTCGGGCAGAACGTCAACGCGTACGGCGTGGAGTTCGGCGATCGGCAGGCCTTCAGCAAGCTGCTGCGCGCCTGCGGCGAGATCGAGGGGCTGGAACGGGTGCGGTTCACCTCGCCCCACCCGGCCGAGTTCACCGACGACGTCATCGAGGCGATGGCCGAGACGCCGAACGTGATGCCGAGCCTGCACATGCCGTTGCAGTCCGGCTCCGACCGGCTGCTGCGGGAGATGCGGCGCTCCTATCGGTCGTCGAAGTACCTCGGCATCATCGAGCGGGTCCGCGCAGCGATGCCGGACGCGGCGATCACCACCGACATCATCGTGGGCTTCCCCGGCGAGACCGAGGAGGACTTCCTCGAGACGCTGCGGGTGGTCCGGGAGTCGCGCTTCGCCAGCGCCTTCACGTTCCAGTACTCCAAGCGCCCCGGCACCCCCGCCGCGGACCTGCCCGACCAGGTGTCGGCCGCCGACGTCAAGGACCGCTACGGGCGGCTCGTCGACCTCGTCAACGAGATCGCCTGGGACGAGGGCAAGCGGCTGGTCGGTCGGCGGGTGGAGCTGATGGTCGCCGAGGGCGAGGGTCGCAAGGACGCCGCCACCCACCGCCTCTCCGGCCGCGCCCGCGACAACCGGCTGGTGCACTTCAACCCGGCGCTCGCCCCGTCGGTCGAGCCCGTCGAGATCCGACCGGGCGACATGGTCACCGTCGAGGTCACCTACGCGGCCCCGCACCACCTGGTCGCGGACGGTCCGGTGCTCGAGGTGCGTCGTACCCGCTCGGGCGACGCGTGGGCGGCCCGCCGTGCCGCGCCTGCGACGGCCGGCGTGGGTCTCGGCATGCCGTCCATCGGCGTACCCGCACCGCTGCCCGACGCGCCCGCCTGCCGCTGAGTCCGCTCAGGGCAGGGAGTCGGTCGCGACGCGGACCGGCTCGGTGAGTCGCGCCCGACACGCGAGCCGCCGGTGAGTGGTCCACCTTCGACCGCCCAGCAACGGTGGACCACTCACCGCTCCCACGCCGCCCGCGACTGGCGGCGTGGACGGCCGAAGCCGTCGAACGGGACGCCGATCAGGTCGATCCGGGCCCTCTACCTCTACACCTCGTCGTCGTGCCGCGGGTCCTTGCTGGAGTAGCCGGCCTTCGGCGGGATGCCGGGGCCCGGGTTGGTCTCCGGCCCGCCGGTGGACTGCTCGGGCGGGGCGTCCGCGGGCGGCTCGGCCGAGGTGACGTCTCGGACGCCGTCGGTGCCGACCTGGCCGGGACCGGTGGGCCCGACCCGCTCGCTGCTCACGCCCATCCCGCCCGCTGCGGCGTCGGTGGTCTCGGGATCCGGCGTCGTCATGCGGGGGACTCCTCCTCGGCGGGCACGTCCTCGCCGTCCTTGGTCGCCTCGGTGGAGGTGTCCTCGCCGCCCTGGATCTCGTCGGGGGTGGTCTCCGCGTCGACGGCGGGGTTCTCGGCGGTCGACAGGTCTGCGGGGAGTGCGACGTCGGTCTCGGGGATCGCGTCCACGCCGCCGGGGTTCGGCTCGCCGGGCTCGATCTCCGGCTCGGGCATGGGGCCGAGATCTGCGGTGTCGGTCTGATCGGTCGGGTCGGTCATGGGTCCTCCTCGGAAGACATGGGGGACGGTCAGAAACCGAAGGTTGAGTACGCCTGGGTGGTACCCGAGCGGATCGCCGTCAACACGCTGAGCTCGTGCGGCACCACCGGGTCGGGCAGGGCGTCGAGTGGGCACCAGCGCAGGTCGGCGCACTTCAGCGGCTCGACGATCCGGGGCTGCCCGGACCAGCTGCGGGCGGTGAAGAAGAAGTCGATCCGCTCGTCGATCGACTCCCCGCCCCGGGTGCGCTGCATGGCGGTCACGAAGGTCAGGTCGAGATCGCCGACGTCGAGCTCCTCGCGGGCCTCGCGGTGGGCGGCGTCGTACGCCGTCTCGCCCTGCTCGACGTGACCGGCCGCGGCCGCGGCCCAGTGGTCGTCCATGTAGCCGGTGCCCTGGCGCAGCTGGAGCAGCACCTCCGGTCCGGAGACGCCGTCGCGGAGCAGGAAGACGTAGGAGGCGGGGACGACGACGAAGCGACCGTGCGTCACTCCTCGACGTCCTCGGTCAGCTCGTCCTGGGGGGTCGCGTCGGCCTCGCCGAGGGGGGAGTAGGCCGTACCCGTGCTGTCCGAGACGGTCTCGTCGTCGGCGTGGTGCTCCTCCGGGTCCGGACGGTCGTCCGGCTCGAGCTCCTCGGCCTCGATCGGCTGGTCGGTCATCGGTGCTCCTTCGGTCACTGGGACGGCTGGTCCAGGGAGGTCTCGGCGTTCTCCTCCTGCCGGTCACGCTCCTCGCCGTCCTGCTCGGGGCGGTCGCCCGTCGGAGCGGGCACGTCCGAGCCGGTGGCGGGGGTGCGGGGACCCGGATCGGGCGCTGCCTCACCGGGTGTCTCACGACCGTCGGGGGCGTCGGTGCGCTGCGGGCCGCCCGGCGGGGTGGGGGCGTCGAGGTCGTCGTGCTGCTTCTGGTTCATCGGTGCGCTCCCGGGGTGCCGAGGTCGCCGTCGTCCTTCTTGTCCAGCTTGTCGAGGGCGTCCTTCGCCTTGTCGGCGCCGCTGCGGATCTTGTCGGCGTGCTTGCCGCCGGTCTTCTGGTCGGCGACCGTGGCGGCCTTGTCGATGCCCTGGGAGATCTTCTCGCCGTGCTGGTCCACGGCGTCGCTCAGCTTGTGCTTGGCCTTGTCGAAGAAGCTCATCGTTCCTCCTGGTCGGTGTGCCGGTCCCGTACCCGACTTGCCACACTAGCCACATGCCCAGCGCCGTCCCGTCGCCCATCGTGGCGGTGGTCGGGGCCACCGCGTCGGGCAAGACCGCGCTCTCGCTCGACCTCGCCGAGCGACTGGGCGGCGAGGTCGTCAACACCGACGCGATGCAGGTCTACCGCGGCATGGACATCGGTACGGCGAAGCTGCCGCCCGCCGAGCGGCGCGGCATCCCGCACCACCTGCTCGACACCCACTCGATCCGCGATCCGGCGACGGTCGCGGCGTACCAGGAGTGGGCCCGGGCGGCCGTCGTGGAGCTGCGCGGGCGCGGGGCGACCCCGGTGCTGGTCGGCGGCTCGGCGCTGTACACCCGCGCGATCCTGGACCGCTTCGAGTTCCCCGGCACCGACGAGACGGTGCGGGCCCGGCTGGAGGCGGAGCTGGCCGAGCTCGGCTCCGGTGCCCTGCACGCGCGGCTGCGCGAGGCCGACCCCGAGGCGGCCGAGCGGATCCTGGTCGAGAACGGTCGCCGGATCGTCCGCGCCCTCGAGGTCATCGAGCTGACCGGGCGGCCGTACTCCGCCTCCCTCCCCGTCCTGGAGTACGACGACCCGCGCACCGTCCAGGTCGGCGTCGACATCGACCGGCCCACGCTCGACGCCCGGATCGAGCAACGGGTCGAGGCGATGTTCGCCGGCGGGTTCGTCGCGGAGGTCGAGCGGCTGCTGGACGAGGGGCTCGCCGAGGGGCGGACCGCGTCGCGGGCGATCGGCTACCGCGAGGTGGTCGCCCTGCTGCGCGGAGAGCTGACCGAGGCCGAGGCCCGGGCGCGGACCGCCGCCGCCACCCGCCGCTTCGCGCGCCGCCAGGACGGGTGGTTCCGCAAGGACCCGCGCATCGTCTGGGTCTCCTTCGACGACCCGGACCGGGTCGAGAAGGCGCTGGCCGCGGTCGCGGCGCTCTGAGAGCTCGCTGTCTCAGCGGTCCAGCCAGGCGAACCCGAGGCCGTACCCCTCGTCGCTGCGGATGACCGTCGAGCACTCCGACTCGAGGATCGTGACCGCACGGCGGGTGCCGGTTCGGTCTTCGACCACGGCGGTGTGGGTCGGCTCGGGACCGGGCTCGCAGTCGACCGTGCCGCCTGCGATCGCGTGCAGCCCGATGCGGACCCGCTCGGCCTCCTCGCCGGTCAGCACCCGAACCTCTGGCTCGTCGTCCTCGGTCCCGAACGGCCAGGTGCAGACGATTCCGCGCACCGCCGGCAGCGGCATGATCATCGGTCTGCGCTGACCGAGGACGTAGCCGGTGTCCAGCGATGCCGACGCCCCGTCGAGGTCGACGCTGTCGGGCTCTCGTGGGTCCTCCGGACAGACGAGCGGTACGCCGCTCGGGGCGTCCACGGACTCGTCGGCGTACTGGCGCCCGAACGCCGTCATCACCGCGCCGTACACGCCGAGCGTCTCGGGGCCGCCGACCAGCGCACCGTCGCCAGCGAGCTGCCCGGCGCAGGCGGGGTCGGTGTGCCCGCCGACGGTGGCGACCCGGCCGTCGGCGTAGCCGAGCTGGACGCGGTAGGTCCGGCCCATCGACCCGTCGCACCTCGCCACCGCCGGGTTGGCGGGCGCGGACAGGTGGTGGAGGCCGGCGAGGAGGTCGAGGTGCGTGACCAGCGCGTCGGACGGCACCTCGGCGAGTGCCGTGCGCCCTTCGGGTCCGGGACAGAACCTGGCCCAGACCGGTGTCCCCTCGATGCTGTCCCGCGTGGCCTCGGCGCTCCCGAGGCACGCCTCGGGAGCGGACCCGCTGGCCGGACCGGTCCGGCGTGCGCCCGTCGCCGGCTCGTCGGATCCCCCGGTGACCGTGCACGCCGCCGACAGCAGGCTCGCCAGTGCCAGCAGGGCCACCGCGAACCGCATCCCCCAGGTCATCCGCACGTCTCTGCGACGGCGTCGAGCAGCCGGAGGTTCCCGTGCGACTTTCGTCGGGTCCGGAGCAGACCTCGGCCCGATGTCGCGTGCGGCCGAGGCGGGCAGGCTGGGGCGATGGAGCAGATCGAGGAGATCCTGGGCGAGACCCGGTTGCGGGGCCGGCCGACGGTGGTGGGCGTCCGCAGCGGCGGCACGACCCGGCTGTGGAGCCACGGGGAGCTGCCGGACGGGGAGTCGTCGATCTTCGAGATCGGCTCGGTCACCAAGGTGGTGACCTCGCTGCTGCTGGCCGACCTGGTCCGCACCGGCGAGGTCGGGTACGACGACCCGGTCGCCGCGCACCTGCCCGTCGCCCCACCGGTCGTGGGCCGGCCGATCACGCTGGTCGACCTGGCCACCCACCACTCCGGCCTGCCGCGGCTGCCGGCCGGGATGCTGCTCGCGGGCCTGACGCGCGACCGCGGCAACCCCTACGCCCGGCTCGACGACGAGCGGATGGAGCAGGCGATCCGGGAGACCCGGCCGAAGCGGCCGCCGGGCGAGCGGTTCGCGTACTCCAACTACGGAGCCGGGCTGCTCGGCTACGCGCTCGCCCACGCCGCCGGGACGTCGTACGACGCCCTGGTCGCCGACCGCGTGGCCGGCCCGCTGGGCCTGGCGGACACCGGTGTCGCGACCCCGGCCGGACACCGCCTCGTCGAGGGGCGCAGCCGGTGGGGCAGGCGGGCCCAGCGCTGGGACCTGGCCTCGCTGGCCGGCGCGGGCGGGCTGGTCTCGACCGCGGCCGACCTGCTCGCCCTGCTCGCGCTGTGGGCACCGGATGCGACCGGCTCGCTCGCGGAGGCGGCTGCGGAGACCGCCGTACCGCGGCACCGGGCGAACGCCGTGATGGGCGTGGGCCTGGCCTGGCTGCGGATCGCGGGCGGCGAGGGGCCGGCGCGGTTCCGCTTCGCCCACGACGTGCTGTGGCACGACGGCGGCACCGGCGGGCACCGCAGCTTCGTGGCGGTGCTGCCCGAGACCGGCGACGCCGTCGTCGTGCTCTCGGCTCGGGCCCGCAGCGTCGACGGGCTCGGGCTCAGCCTGGTGCGGGCACTTCGCTGACGTCGTAGGTCAGGTGCACGGCCGCGCGGGAGACCCGGACGTCCCGCTGGACGAGCCGGTGCCGGGAGCCGGTGAAGAGCGGCGTGCCGCTGCCGAGCGCCTCGGGGGCGACGTGCAGCTGCAGTACGTCGAGCAGCCCGGCGGCCAGGCAGGAGCCGACCGTCGTGCCGCCGCCCATCACGTAGACGTCCGCGTCGCCCGCGGCCTCCCGGGCGGCGGCGACGGCAGCAGCCGGGCCGGAGGTGACGAAGGAGAAGTCGTGGGTCGCGGCGAGCCGCACCTCCTCGGGGAGGCTGCTCGTGACCACGACGAAGGGCGGTCGGGCGTCCTCGCGGGCGCCGTACCCGAGCCCGTCCTGCCAGCCGTGCGGCCCGTCGACGACGTCGAAGGTGCCCCGGCCCATCACCACCGCCCCGGCCCCGGCGACCGACGCGAGCACGGCGGCGTCGACCGGGTCGTCGCTGACCAGGGCCCAGGCGTGCAGGGCCTCCACGCCGTCGCCCGCTCCGTCGACGAACCCGTCCAGCGAGACCGTGATGTCCCCGATGATCCTGCTCATGACCGGACCGACCCGGACCGGCCTCCGAACTCATCGGAGCAAGATCGGTCGGGCGCCGACCGGTCGATCGGCGCGAGACTGGAGCCATGACCGAGACGGGTGCCGGGCGGGACCGGCTGCGGGAGCTGCTCGACGCGGTCCTCGACGAGGACCATCGCACGCTGGAGGAGATGGCGGGCGGGGCGTACGCGTCGCCGTACCACTTCAGCCGCCAGCTCAGCCGGGGCGCCGGTGAGCCGCCGGTGGCGATGCGACGTCGGGTGATGCTGGAACGGGCCGCCTGGCAGCTGCGGCAGGGCAGCTCGGTCACCGACGCAGCCTTCGCCGCGGGCTACGAGAGCGTCGAGGGGTTCAGCCGCGCGTTCCAGCGGGCGTACGGCGAGCCGCCCGGGTCCGTCCCGCGGGACGCCGGACCGCACTGGCTGCCGGCCCCGAACGGCATCCACTTCCATCCGCCCACCTCGCTCTGGGTCGAGGGGACGGCCCGCCCGGCGGCCGGTGAGGTGAGCGCGCTGCTGGTCGAGCACGACCTCGACGACACCCGCGAGCTGCTGGAGCTGGCCAAGGGTCTCGACGAGCACGCCTACCGCGACGCCCGGCTGCCCGGCCACGCCCCACTCGGTTTCGACGGCCCCGACGAGTCGCTCGCCCAGCTGCTCGGCCACCTGGTCGGCACCAAGGAGCTCTGGCTCGCCTCGATCGAGGGGCGCGACGTCCCGCCGCCGGGTGCCGACGACGTGCCGGCCCTGCTGGAGCGGCACGACGCCGTGGCGCCGCGCTGGCTGGCGATGGTCCGGGACGTGGACCGCCGCCGAGCCTGGGGCGACCGACTCGTCGACGCGCTGTGCGAGCCGCCCGAGAGCTTCGTGCTCGCCAGCGTGCTCGCGCACGTGCTGACCTACTCCGCCCACCGGCGCCTGCTGGCCCGGCACCTGCTCGGCGCGGCTGCGGCCTGGCCGGAGGGCGATCCCATCACCTGGCTTCAGCGACGGACCGGAGGACAACCGTGACGACCACCTTCTACACCGCCACCACGATCGACGGGTTCATCGCCGACGCGCAGGACGGCCTCGACTGGCTGCTCACCCAGCCCCAGGACGAGGGCGGCGCGATGAACTACGACGACTTCATCCGCGACGTCGGCGCGATCGTGATGGGGCGCACGACGTACGAGTGGGTCCGCGACCACCTCGAGAAGACCGGCGAGGCCTGGTACTACGACATGCCGGCCTGGGTGCTGACCCACGCCGACCTGCCGGGCATCGAGGGGGCCGACGTCCGGTTCGCCCAGGGCGACGTGCGCGCGATCCACGCCGAGATGGCCGAGGCAGCGGGGAAGAAGGACCTGTGGGTCGTCGGCGGCGGTGACCTGGCGGCGCAGTTCGCGGCCGCCGGGCTGCTCGACGAGATCGTGCTCTCGATCGCGCCGGTCACCCTCGGCGCCGGGCGGCCGCTGTTCACGCAGCCGTTCGACCTGAAGCTGGTCGAGCACGGCGTCAACGGCGCGTTCCTCTGCGCGCGCTACGAGGTCGTGGGTCCGCGCTGATCGGGTACCGGAGCGGCGACCACCCCGCTCGGGAGGAAAACCCATGCACCTTCGGCGCGTCCCAGCCGTCCTGCTCGCCCTCGCCCTGCCCGCGGCCACCCTGGCCGTGAGCAGCGCAGCTCCCGCCGGGGCGGCCCCGCCGAAGAAACCCACCGCCCGCGGCTCCGGCGGCGCCGTCTCGTCGGTCGATCCCTACGCCACCCGCGTCGGCCTGCGGGTCCTCAAGGCCGGTGGCAACGCCGTCGACGCCGCCGTCGCGACGGCGGCCGCGCTCGGGGTCACCGAGCCGTACAGCGCCGGCATCGGAGGCGGTGGCTACTTCGTCGTGTACGACGCCAAGTCCGGCAGGGTCCGCACCATCGACGGCCGCGAGACCGCCCCGAAGGCGATGCCGCGCGACGCGTTCATCAACCCGACGACGGGCGACCCCTACACCTTCACTCCCGACCTGGTGACGAGCGGCGTCTCGGTCGGCGTGCCCGGCACGCCCGCCACCTGGCAGCGCGCCCTGGACCGCTGGGGCACCTGGTCGCTGGCCGAGACGCTCGCCCCGGCGACCCGGATCGCCCGCAAGGGCTTCCGGGTGGACCGGACCTTCCGCCAGCAGACGCTCGACAACGAGGTCCGGTTCAACGCCTTCCGGTCCACCAAGCGGCTCTTCCTCCGAGGCGGGGACGCCCCGCGGATCGGCTCGACCTTCCGCAACCGCGACCTCGCCGAGACCTACCGGCTCCTCGCCCGGCGCGGCACCGACGCGTTCTACGAGGGGGCTCTGGCCCGGCAGATCGCCCGCACCGTCCGCAAGCCCCCGAAGACCCGCGACACCACGCTCCCGGTGCCGCGGGGCTACCTGACCGCCCGCGACCTGAAGCGCTACCGCACCGTCGATGGCCGGGCCACCAAGGTCGCCTACCGCGGCTACCAGGTGCACGGCATGCCGCCGTCGTCCAGCGGCGGCTCCACGGTCGGCGAGGCGCTGAACATCCTCGAGGGCACCGACCTGGGCGAGCTCGCCCGGCCCGCCGCGCTGCACCACTACCTGGAGGCCAGCGCGCTCGCGTTCGCCGACCGGGGCAAGTACGTCGGCGACCCGCGGTTCACCAAGGTCCCGATCCGGCACCTGCTGAGCCAGAAGTACGCCCGCGAGCGGGCCTGCGCGATCGACCCGGCGCGGGCGATGGCCAAGCCGACCGCGGCGGGTGACGTGCGGTCGTACGACGGGAAGTGCGCCGCGGCGCCCAGGACGGCCGCGTCGGCCGAGGACACCGAGAACGTCTCGACGACCAACCTCACCGTGGTCGACAAGTGGGGCAACGTCGTCGAGTACACGCTCACCATCGAGCAGACCGGTGGCTCCGGGATCGTCGTGCCGGGGCGCGGGTTCCTGCTCAACAACGAGCTGACCGACTTCTCCACCGAGTACGTCGCCGACGACCCGAACCGGATCCAGCCCGGCAAGCGCCCGCGCTCGTCGATGTCGCCGACGATCGTGACCAAGCGGGGCAAGCCGGTCCTCGCGCTCGGCTCACCCGGTGGCTCGACCATCATCACGACGGTGCTGCAGATGCTGGTCAACCGGCTCGACCTCGGCATGAGCCTGCCGCAGGCCATCGCCGCCCCGCGGGCCGCGCAGCGCAACACCGCCAACGTGACGGCCGAGCCGGCGTTCCTGCAGCGGTACGGCGACGCGCTGACGGCGTACGGCCACACCCTGGTGCCCGCGGGTGACGCGTTCACCAGCGCGGCCGAGATCGGCGCGGCGACGGCGATCGGGATCCGCGGCCGCCGCCTGATCGCGGTGGCCGAGCCGGTTCGGCGCGGTGGCGGCGCGGCCGGAGTGGTCAAGCCCCGGAAGTGACGCGCGGCGGTCGGCGCCCCCACGTATCGTCTGGGGGGTGTCGACCGCTGCCGCCTGGACCGAGATCACCACCGTCGGCGCGCTCGTCGACCTGCTCGGGGTCCCGAGCGACCGGGCCCGCGACAAGACCCGCCGGGCCCTGCTGCCGGTCGACCGCGACTGGCTGGCCGCTTCGCCGTTCTGCGTGCTGGCGACGGCCGCGGCGACCGGCGAGTGTGACGCCTCCCCGAAGGGCGACCCGCCCGGGTCGCTGGTGCACGTCATCGACGACACGACGATCGCGCTGGCCGAGCGACCCGGCAACAGGCGTGCCGACGGCTACCAGAACATCCTGCAGAACCCCCACGTCGGGCTGAACTTCTTCATCCCCGGCCGAGGCGACACCCTGCGCGTCAACGGACGCGCCCGGCTGGTCGGCGACGCGCCGTTCTTCGACGAGATGGTCGTGAAGGGCCACCGGCCGATCCTGGCCGTGGTCGTCGAGATCGACGAGCTGTTCTTCCACTGCGCCAAGGCGTTCCTGCGCTCCGGGCTGTGGCAGCCCGAGACCTGGGACCCGGAGGGGAAGGTGCCGCGCCGCGCGCTGGTCACCCAGGAGATCGAGCCGAACGGGATGACCCTCGAGCAGCTCGACGCGTACTACTCGCCCGAGACCTACGCCAAGGGTCTCTATGCCTGACACCTACGAGTTCCTGAAGGGCCACGGCACCGAGAACGACTTCGTGCTGCTGCCCGATCACGACGGCAGCGTGCACGGCGATCTCGACCCCGCGCGGGTGCGCGCGCTGTGCGACCGACGGGCCGGCATCGGCGGTGACGGGGTGCTCCGGGTCGTGCGGACGGCGTCGTACGCCGAGGCGGCGTCGTACGTCCCGGAGGGCGCGGCCGAGTGGTTCATGGACTACCGCAACTCCGACGGCTCGGTCTCGGAGATGTGCGGCAACGGCATCCGGGTCTTCGCCCGCCACCTGGTGGAGGAGGGACTGGCCGACCCGTCCGCGCCCATCCCGGTTGGCACCCGCGACGGCATCAAGGTGCTGCAGGTCGACGGCGACCTGGTGACCGCCGACATGGGCGTCCCGCGGGTGCTGGGGGAGACCCCGGTGTCGGTGGGGCCGTCCGCCTGGACGGCGCGCCACGTCGACCTGGGCAACCCGCACGCAGTGGCGTTCGTGACCTCGCTCGACGACGCCGGGCCGCTCCTCGAGGCACCGGACCACGACCCGGCGGTCTACCCGCACGGCGTCAACGTCGAGTTCGTCGTCGACCGGGGTGAGCGGCACGTCGCGATGCGGGTGCACGAGCGCGGCTCGGGCGAGACCCGGTCCTGCGGCACCGGCGCCTGCGCGGTGATGGTCGCCGCCGCGATCCGCGACGGGGTCGTCGGCTCCGGGGACGACGCGCCCGCCACCGACACGGCGTACACCGTCGACGTCCCCGGCGGCACGCTCACCGTGACCTGGACCGCCGCCAACCGGGTGCTCCTGACGGGGCCCGCGGTGGTCGTCGCGCGGGGAGTGACCTCGCTGTAGGGGATGTCCGCGGGGATCACCACGGCCGAGAACGTCAGGCTCTCCCCGAGAAGTACGACGGCCTGCCGATCCAGGTCCCGAACCGTGACAGCGACGCTGTCGCAATCGCTATGCTCCGACCCATGGACATCAAGGGAACCAGTGCCATCGTCACGGGCGGGGCGTCGGGCATCGGCGCCGCGGTCGCCCGCCAGCTCGCCGCGCGGGGCGCGATCGTCGTCGTCGCCGACCTGCAGGCCGACAAGGGCGAGGCGCTCGCCCAGGAGATCGGCGGCGTCTTCGCCCTGGTCGACGTGACGAACACCGAGCAGATCGGCGCGGCCGTGAAGGCGGCGGCCGAGATCGCGCCGCTACGCTCGGTGGTCAACTCCGCCGGCATCGGCTGGGCGCAGCGCACCATCGGCCGCGACGGCCAGCTGGAGTCGGCGCACGACCTCGCCGCGTTCACCAAGGTGATCGCGATCAACCTGATCGGCACCTTCGACATGGTCCGCCAGGCCGCGACCGTGATGAGCACCCAGGAGCCGACCGAGTCCGGCGACCGCGGCGCGATCGTCAACCTGGCGAGCGTCGCGGCGTTCGACGGCCAGATCGGGCAGGCGTCGTACTCCGCCTCGAAGGGTGGTGTCGTCGGCATGACCCTGCCCGTCGCCCGCGACCTGTCGGCCGCCGCGATCCGCGTCAACACCGTCGCCCCGGGCCTGATCGAGACCCCGATCTACGGCGAGGGCCCCGAGTCGGAGGCGTTCAAGGCCAAGCTCGGTGAGAGCGTGCTCTTCCCGAAGCGGCTCGGCACCGCCGACGAGCTCGCCTCGATGGTGCTGGAGTGCCTGACCAACTCCTACATGAACGCCGAGACGATCCGCGTCGACGGCGGCATCCGGATGCCGCCGAAGTAGTCGATCGTCGGGATACTCCGTCACACCAGGGGGACTTTCGGCGGACTCGACCCCGCTGGTGTGACGGACTACCCCGGCGACCCGGCGACCCGGCGACCCGGCTATCCGCGCCGGCCCATCTGCGCGAGCAGGCGGGTCTGGCGCGGCGCGTCGTCGGGGACGGGTACGGCGGGGGCGCAGACACCGTCGTCGTACAGGTGCTCGCCGAAGCCCGCGAGCGCGGTCTCGATCGTCTCCAGCTCGGCGTCGCTGAAGGTCGTGTCGCGGCCCAGCCCGCGGGCCAGGTCCCAGCGGTGCACGAGCAGGTCGAAGCCGTAGAACGTCGCGAGGGTGGCGGCGATCGTGGTGCGGCCGAAGTAGCCGTCGTACTCGCGGCTGACCAGGTCGTCGTCGGCGACGACCCGGCGTACGGCGTCCAGGTGGGTCCGCCACACCTCGGCCGGCTCGCCCGTGGGAGCCGGGCCGAGGTCGAGCTCGCGCTGGGCGAGGAAGGACCGCTGCGTCTCGACCACGTGGTCGAGCACGTCGCGGGCGCTCCACCCGGCGCAGGGGCTGGTGGCGTCCCAGGGGCCGCCGGCGTCGACGACCTCGGTGAAGAGGGCCGCGTTGTCGAGGTACTGCTGGATCTGAGGGTGCGTGGTCGTGGTCATGGGGTCCAGCGTCGTCGCGCGGTGTCGGTGGTTCTTGCAAGAATCCGACATATGCAGGAGCCACGCCGGATCGACCCGACCGAGCGTGCCCACCTGCTCGACGCCGAGGGCTACACCCCGCCCATCTTCCGGTTCGCGCCGAGCGTCGAGCTGGTCGACGTCGTGCGCCGCTACTGGATGCCGGTCTGGTCGCTGCCCGCGGGCCGGGTCAGCGAGCAGCGGGTCCTGCAGTACCCCGTCTGCCTGCTGGTCGTCTCCGCCGACTACGGCCTGCTCGTGGGGCCGCAGCGGGGGCTGTCGGTGCAGGCGCTGGCCGGCGACGGCTGGGCGCTCGGCACGATGCTCCAGCCCGCGGCCGGTCGGGCGCTCGCCGGCGGGGCGGTGGACCGGCTCACCGACACGGCGGTCCCGCTGACCGAGGCGGGCGGCCTCGACGGCGCGGCGCTCGAGGCGGGCGTCCGGGAGGCCGTCGGCGACGACCCGCTCGATCCCGATCGGCAGCGGGCCGGGGTCCGCGTCGTCGAGGCGGCCCTAGCCGGGCTGCTGCCGGTCGACGAGGAGGGGCTGCTGGCCAACGCGGTCGTCGAGTACGTCGAGGGCGACCCGCGGGTCCAGCGGGTGAGCCAGGTGTGCGAGAAGTTCGCACTCACCGAGCGCACCCTGCAGCGGTTGACCCGCAGCCGGCTCGGGCTGACGCCGAAGTGGCTGGTCCAGCGGCGCCGGCTGCACGAGGCCGCCGAGCTGTTGCGGGCGGGGGAGGGGCCCGACCTCGCCCGGGTCGCGGTCGAGCTCGGCTACTCCGACCAGGCGCACTTCTCCCGCGACTTCCGCACCGCGACCGGGCTCACGCCGGGGCGGTTCGCGGCGGAGCCCGGCCAGCGAGGCGAGCCTGACTAGGACCCAGGAGTCCAGCCGGAGAGATCCACCACCGAATCGGCCCGCGACGCGGCCGCGTCGACCAGGCGCGCATTCGCCTCGTCCACCCGCCTCACCCAGGCCCGCGCCTCGGCGGGCGACTTGCCGAAGCGCACGTGCCGGGCGACGAGCCGCTCGACCCGGATCGAGGCATCCACCTGCAGGTGCCACACCACCTCGATCTCCGCGCGCACCGCGAGCCACCGCGGCTGGTCGAGCAGCAGGTAGTTCCCCTCGGTGACCACGGTGCCGACCGGAGGCACCCGCAGCGCTCCGGCCAGCGGCTGCTCGAGGCCCCGCTCGAACACCGGCGCGACCACCTCGGGCTCCCCGGACCGCACCCGCCGCAGCAGCGCGGCGTACCCCTCGGCGTCGAACGTCTCCGGCGCGCCCTTGCGCTCGAGCAGGCCGCGCCGGACCAGCTCGACGTCGGCGTAGTGGAAGCCGTCCATCGGCACCACCGGCAGCTCGAGTGCCGTGGCGAGGGTCGACTTGCCGACCCCGGGAGCACCGGTGAGGCCGAGCAGTCGGATCCCGGCGGGGAGGGGAGGGAGCACGGGATTAGTTAACCGTTCGCGCGGGTTGAGGTAGGGGACCTACTCTGGAAGGCGTATGACGAACGCATCTGACTTCAACCTTGACCACGAGCTCGACTCGACCTCCGACTGGGAGGACGACGACGTCGAGTCGGGGTACGACGAGCCCGACCTGAGCGCGCCCGACCCCGAGGACGAACCCACCGTGGGGGCGATGGAGCTCGCCGAGCGCCACCAGCTCCGGCGGGTCGCGAGCCTGAGCACCGAGCTCGAGGACATCAGCGAGGTCGAGTACCGCCAGCTCCGGCTCGAGCGCGTCGTCCTGGTCGGGGTCTGGACCGAGGGCACGACCGAGGACGCCGAGAACTCCATGGCCGAGCTGGCCCTGCTCGCCGAGACCGCCGGCTCCGAGGTGCTCGAGGCGATCTACCAGCGCCGCCAGACTCCCGATCCCGCGACGTACGTCGGCCGCGGCAAGGTCGACGGCATCGCCGAGATCGTGCAGGCGACCGGCGCCGACACCGTCATCTGCGACGGCGAGCTCGCGCCCAGCCAGCTGCGCAACCTCGAGGACAAGCTGAAGGTCAAGGTCGTCGACCGGACCGCGCTGATCCTCGACATCTTCGCCCAGCACGCCCGCTCCGGTGAGGCGCAGGCCCAGACCGAGCTGGCCCAGCTCAACTACATGAAGCAGCGGCTGCGCGGCTGGGGCGGCAACCTGTCCCGCCAGGCCGGTGGCCGGGTCGCCGGCGGTGCCGGCATCGGCGGTCGCGGTCCCGGTGAGACCAAGATCGAGACCGACCGCCGCCGGATCAACACCAAGATCGCCAAGCTCCGCCGCGAGCTGAAGGAGATGAAGGGCACCCGCGAGACCAAGCGGCAGGAGCGCAGGCGCCACCAGATCCCCGCCGTCGCCATCGCGGGCTACACCAACGCGGGCAAGTCCTCGCTGCTCAACCGGCTCACCGGCGCCGGCGTCCTGGTCGAGGACTCGCTGTTCGCGACGCTCGACCCGACCACGCGTCGTACCACCACCGCCGACGGCCGCGTCTACACGATGAGCGACACCGTCGGCTTCGTCCGGCACCTGCCCCACCAGCTGGTGGAGGCGTTCCGGAGCACGCTGGAGGAGGTCGCCGACGCCGACCTGATCCTGCACGTGGTCGACGGCTCGCACCCCGACCCCGAGGGCCAGATCACGGCGGTGCGTGAGGTGTTCGCCGAGATCGACGCGAGCGGCGTGCCGGAGATCATCGTGATCAACAAGGCCGACGCCGCCGACCCGCTGGTGCTCGCCCGGATCCGCCAGCGCGAGCCGCACAGCATCGTGGTCTCGGCCAAGACGGGCGAGGGCATCGCCGAGGCGATCGCGCTGGTCGAGGGCGAGCTGCCCCGGCCGTCGGTGGAGTTCGACGCGCTGGTGCCGTACGCCCGCGGCGACCTCGTCAACAAGATCCACCAGCAGGGCGAGATCGGCAGCCTGGAGCACACCGCCGACGGCACCCGGGTCACCGGTCGCGCCAGCGAGGCGCTCGCCGGCGAGCTCGCGGACTTCCTCGTCACCGGCTGAGCACCGCGTAGCCCCCGGGTAGCCCACCTGGGCCATACCGGTCCTGGGGCCGCCGGCAGCAGAATTGCGGGGTGGTCCTCCGGGGGGTTGCGGGATCGACCCGCGCGCGCGTGCTGGTGCTGGTCGTCGCCCTGATGGCGACCCTCGCCGTCGGGTCGGTCACGGCCCGTGCCGGTGCCGACGACACCCGGTGCGACCGGTTCGCGGACCAGTCGGCCGCCCGTGCGGCGGAGGTGACCGGCTCGGGCGTCGACGTGCTGGTCGTCGGCGACTCCTACGCCGCCGGCCTCGGCCTGGACCGGCCCGCCGACTCCTGGCCGAGCCGGCTGTCCGGTCGGGTGCACGTCGCCGGGTTCTCCGGCTCCGGCTTCAGCCGGACCGCGAGCCCGTGCGGCGCCGTCTCCTTCGCGACCCGCACCCCGGAGGCGGTACGCCGCTCCGGCGCCCGGCTCGTCGTGGTCGAGGGCGGCCTCAACGACTGGGACCAGACCCCGGCCGCGATCACCCTCGGCTTCGAGCGGCTGGTCCGCGCCGTCGGGGACCGCGAGCTGGTCGTCGTCGGACCGGCCCCGGCCCCCTCACGGGCCCGGCGGGTGCCGGCGCTCGACGCACTGCTGGCCCGGCTGAGCGCCGCGCACGGCGCGACGTACATCTCCACCGCGGGGCTGGAGCTGTCCTACCTCGACGACCGGCTGCACCTCACCGAAGCCGGCCACCGCGAGCTCGGCGACCACGTCGCCGACGAGCTGGCCGAGCGGATCGGGGCACTCCTCCCGTAACGCCGTGCGAGGATCTGCGCGTGCGTCATTCGTTGGCGGGTCGGGCGGAGAGCGCCATCCAGGCCCGGTTGCTGACCCGGCTCCGGGACGAGGGCCCGCTGTCGAAGGCGCAGCTCGCCGACCGGCTGCAGGTGTCCCGGACCACCGTGGCCGCCGAGGTCGCCCGGCTGCTCGAGCTCGGCCTGGCCCAGGAGGCGGGGCCGGCGGCCTCGCGGGGCGGCCGGCGCTCGACGATGGTGGACCTGGCCGAGGACATCCACTTCGTCGGCATCGCCATCGGGGCGACCGGCATGACGGTGGGCGTCACCGACGGCCGGCTCACCACCCTGGCCACCCGGCAGCTGGGCTGCGACATCCGCCAGGGTCCCGAGGAGGTCCTCGGGATCGCGCTGGCCGGGGTCCGAGAGGTGCTCGACGAGCTCGGTGTGGAGCGACCCGCGGGCGCGGGGATCGGCGTACCCGGTCCGGTGGACTTCGACCGCGGTCAGCCGGTGACGCCGCCGATCATGCCCGGCTGGGACGGCTACCCGGTGCGCGACGCCGTCTCGCGCGAGCTCGGCTGCCCGGCCCTGCTCGACAACGACGTGAACCTGCTCGCGATCGGTGAGCAGCACGCCGGGGTGGCGCGCAGCGCGCGGGACTTCCTGTTCGTCAAGATCGGCACCGGCATCGGCTGCGGCATCGTGATCGACGGCGAGCTCTACCGCGGCGTCGACGGCTGCGCGGGCGACATCGGGCACATCCGGGTCGCCGACGACGGCCCGACCTGCGCCTGCGGCAACATCGGCTGCCTGGAGGCGTACGCCGGTGGCGCGGCACTGGCCCGCGACGCGACGGTGGTCGCCCGCGCCGGTCGATCGGTCTTCCTGGCCGAGGCGCTGGCGGCCAGCGGCGCCCTGACCGCGGCCGACGTGGGCCTGGCCGTGCAGCGGGGCGACGCGCCCGCCGTGCAGCTGATCCGGGAGAGCGGTCGCCGGGTGGGCCAGGTCCTCGCGACCCTGGTGTCGTTCTTCAACCCCGAGATGATCGTCATCGGCGGCGGGGTGACCGGGCTGGGGCACCCGTTCCTCGCGGAGATCCGCGGGGTCACCTACGGGCGGTCCCTCTCGCTCGCCACGGGCAGCCTGCCCATCGTGCTCAGCGAGATGGGCGACGAGGGCGGCGTCGTCGGTGCGGCCCGGCTGATCAGCGACTCGGTCTACGCCCCGGAGTCGCTCGCCTGAGACTCTCCGACTTTGTCCAGTCGACTGCAAAAGTTTGCACACGAATTTGCGAACTTTCGCCATCACCTCTTGATCTAACGTCGCTCGTCGGCCTACCTTGACGCCCACGAGTGACGGACGTCACTCGTCCGGCACGGTGTGGACGAGGTGCACATGACCGATCGCCCGCTGCTCCAGATGAGCGGCATCGTCAAGGAGTTCCCGGGCGTCCGGGCCCTCGGCGGCGTCGATCTGGACGTCCGGGCGGGCGAGGTGCACTGCCTCCTGGGCCAGAACGGCGCCGGCAAGTCAACGCTGATCAAGGTGCTGGCCGCGGCGTACCAGCCGGACGAGGGCACCATCACCTGGGACGGCGAGGAGGTCTCGCTGGGGTCCCCGATGGCGGCGATCCGGGTCGGCATCTCCACGATCTACCAGGAGCTCGACCTGGTCCCCGATCTCAGTGTCGCGGAGAACATCTTCCTCGGTCACGAGCTCTCGCGCGGCGGCCTGACGCAGCGCGCCCGCACCAACACCGTCGTCCGCGAGCTGCTCGCCCGGCTCGGCCACAGCGAGATCTCGCCGACCCGCTCGGTCGGCAGCCTCTCGCCGGCGAGCCAGCAGATCGTCAGCATGGCCCGCGCGCTCTCCCACGACACCCGGCTGCTGGTCCTCGACGAGCCGTCGGCCGTGCTCGACCAGGGCGAGGTCGACAATCTCTTCCGGGTGATCCGCGGGCTCACCGCCGAGGGCGTCGCGATCGTCTACATCTCCCACCGACTGGAGGAGATCCGGGCGATCGGCGACCGGATCACCGTGCTGAAGGACGGCATCACGGTCGGCACCGGGCTCTGGGTCGAGGAGACCCCGACCAGCCGGCTGATCCAGCTGATGACCGGTCGCTCGATCGAGTACGTCTTCCCGCCCCGTCCCGAGACGCCGCGTGATCGCGGCGAGCCGGTGCTGGAGGTCCGGGGTCTGGCCCACGACCGGGTCTTCCGAGGCGTCGACCTGACCGTGCACAGCGGTGAGATCGTCGGCCTGGCCGGACTCGTCGGCGCGGGCCGCTCCGAGATCCTCGAGACGCTGTACGGCGCCCGTCGGGCCTCGGCCGGCACGGTGAGCGTGGACGGCAAGCGGCTGCGTCGCGGCTCGGTCGAGTCCGCGGTCCGGGCCGGGGTCGGCCTGGCCCCCGAGGAGCGCAAGAGCCAGGGCCTGCTGCTCGACCAGGCCGTGTACCGCAACATCACGCTCTCCTCGCTGAACCGGTTCGCCCGGGCCGGCTTCCTCCGCTCCGCAGCCGAGCGGAAGCGCTCCGAGGAGCTGACCCGCTCCCTCGACGTACGCCCCGCCGGCGTGGAGCGAGCCGTGCGAACCCTGTCCGGCGGCAACCAGCAGAAGGTGGTGCTCGCGCGGTGGCTGCTGCGCGAGTGCCGGGTGCTGCTGCTCGACGAGCCCACCCGCGGTGTCGACGTGGGGGCGCGCAGCGAGATCTACCAGCTGGTCCGGCGGCTCGCGGACTCCGGCGTCGCGGTCGTCGTGGTCTCCAGCGAGGTCGAGGAGGTGCTCGGCCTCGCCGACCGGGTGCTGGTGGTCCGCGAGGGCGTGGTCGTGCACGAGTCCCCGGCCGAGGAGATCGACGAGTCCCGGGTCCTGGACCTGGTCATGGAAGGGAAGGTCGCATGACCGAGAGCACCGCCCGGGTCGAGCAGGCCGCTCTGGAGACCACCCGGACCGACAACCCCGTGCTGGCGGTGCTGCGCACCAGCCTGGGCCGCAACCTCGGCCTGGTGATCGCGCTGCTGCTGCTCTGCGTGGTGGGGGTGGCGACCGCGGGGGACCGCTTCGCCTCGACCGACAACGTGCTCACGATCCTGCGGCTGGCCGCGACCATCGGCGTGGTCAGCATCGGCATGACGTTCGTGATCACGGGCGGCGGCATCGACCTGTCGGTCGGCGCGATCCTGGCCCTGTCCTCGGTGTGGTGCACCACGGTGGCCACCCAGGAACTGGCCAACGACACGCACTGGACCGTGATGGTGCTCGCCGCGCTCGCGGTGGGCGGCGGGTGCGGCGTGGTCAACGGCCTGCTGATCTCCTACGGCGGGGTGGTGCCCTTCATCGCCACGCTGGCGATGCTGGCCAGCGCCCGCGGCCTCGCCGAGATCATCTCGGACCGCAAGACCCAGATCGTCGACGTGCCGGGCTTCCAGGAGTTCTTCACCCGGGAGATCCTCGGCATCCCGTTCATCGTGATCCTGTTCGTGCTGGTCGCGGCGGCCGGCTGGGTGCTCCTCAACCGCACGACGTTCGGGCGTCGTACCCTCGCGGTCGGCGGGAACCCCGAGGCCGCCCGCCTGGCCGGCATCAACGTCAAGCGGCACACGGTCTACCTCTACGTGCTGCTGGGGGTCTGCTGCGGCATCGCGGCGCTGATGATCATCTCGCGCACCACGACCGGCAGCTCCACGCACGGTGGTCTCTACGAGCTGGACGCGATCGCGGCGGTCGTCATCGGCGGAACTCTCCTCTCCGGCGGTCGCGGCACCATCGTCGGCACCGTGATCGGGGTGCTGATCTTCACGACGCTGACCAACGTCTTCACCCTCAACAACCGCTCCTTCTCGGAGCAGTCGCTCCTCAAGGGAGCCATCATCGTCGCCGCCGTCCTGCTCCAGCAGCGGCTGGCGTCTCGGAGCAGCACCTGACGCCTCCCGCGTCGACACCTCCCCAGTAGCGCCACCCTCAGTTCAAGGAGCAGCCCACGATGTCCCTGCGACCCACGCACACGAAGTTCGGAGCCGGCCTGCTCGCCGGCGTGACGGTGCTCGCCCTCGCGGCGTGCACGAGCAACGAGTCCGGCGACGACGAGGAGGACCTGGGCGGCGGCACCTCCGCAGCCGAGCAGGGCTCCAACGACGAGCCCGGCGACACCGTCGTCATCGGATTCTCGGCCCCGGCCGCCGACCACGGCTGGATGGGCTCGATCACCGAGTCCGCCCGCAAGGTCGCGGACCAGTACGACGACGTCGACCTGCGGGTCGCCGAGGGCACCAACGACGTCAACCTGCAGATCAGCCAGGTCGAGACCTTCATCAACGACAAGGTCGACGCGATCGTGCTGCTGCCCTTCGACGGCGCCGCGATGACGCCGGTGGCGCTGAAGGCGATGGAGGCCGGGATCCCGGTCATCAACGTCGACCGCGAGTTCGACGACCCGAACGCGGCACGGGTGACCGTCCTGGGCGACAACTACGGCATGGGCGTCTCGGCCGGCACCTACGTGTGCTCGCAGCTCGCCGACACCCCGGACGCGGTGGTCGCGGAGATCGCCGGGATCGACTCGCTGCCCCTGACCCAGGACCGCAGCCAGGGCTTCGAGGACGCGCTGGGCGAGTGCGGCCTGGACGTGGACAACCGGGTGGCGGCCGACTTCACCGTCGAGGGCGGCGAGGAGGCAGCGGCCAACCTGCTGCAGGCGGCCCCGAAGATCGACGCGCTCTGGAACCACGACGACGACCAGGGCGTCGGCGTACTCGCCGCGATCGAGAACGCCGGGCGCGACGAGTTCTTCATGGTCGGCGGCGCCGGCTCGGCGAACGCGATGCGCTCGATCCAGGCCGACGACGGCGTGCTGAAGGCCACGGTCATCTACCCGTCCACGCAGGCGGCCGACGGCATCAAGCTCGCTCGACTGCTCGTCCAGGGGAAGTCGATGAGCGACCTCGTCGAGGTCGAGGTCCCGCGCACGGTGCAGCTCTACGCACCGGTCGTGACGGCCGAGAACGTCGACCAGTTCATCGACACCGCCTTCGAGTCCTGACCCGTCTCCCGCAGGCCCGCCCGACTCTCCCCGGGCGGGCCCGCGGGATCCGTCGACCGCTTCGGAAAGAGAGACGACGTTGACCTCCCCTCGCCCCGCGCTCGCCGTCGCGATGATCGGCCACGCCTTCATGGGTGCCGCCCACTCGCAGGCCTGGCGCAGCGCACCCCGGTTCTTCGACCTCGCCCTGGACCCGGTGATGAGGGTCGCCGTCGGCCGGGACGCCGACCGGGCGGCCGCGGCGGCCGACCGGCTGGGCTGGGCCGAGAGCGCCGCCGACTGGCGGGCCGTGGTGGCTCGTGACGACATCGACCTCGTCGACGTGTGCACCCCGGGGGACACCCACGCGGAGATCGCGATCGCGGCGCTGGCCGCCGGCAAGCACGTGCTGTGCGAGAAGCCGTTGGCCAACACGGTGGCCGAGGCCGAGGAGATGGCGGCGGCCGCCGAGACCGCCGCCGCCCGGGGTGTCCGCTCGATGGTCGGCTTCACCTACCGCCGGGTGCCGGCGATCGCGCTGGCCCGCCGCCTGGTCGCGGAGGGTCGGATCGGGGAGATCCGACACGTCCGGGCGCACTATCTCCAGGACTGGATCGCCGATCCGGAGGCGCCGTTGACCTGGCGGCTCGACAAGCAGCTGGCCGGGTCCGGGGCGCTCGGGGACATCGGCGCCCACATCATCGACCTGACCCAGTACCTGACCGGAGACCGGGTCCGCGAGGTCTCCGGTCAGCTGGAGACCTTCGTCAAGGAGCGGCCGCTGGTGGCGGTGGGCGCCGGCCTCTCCGGCACGGCCACCGCCGAGCGCGGCCCGGTGACCGTCGACGATGCGGCCGTCTTCATCGCCCGCTTCGCGGGTGGGGCGCTCGGCGTCTTCGAGGCGACCCGGTTCGCCACCGGCCGCAAGAACTCCATCCGGATCGAGCTCAACGGCTCCGCCGGGTCGCTGGCCTTCGACTTCGAGGACATGAACGTCCTGGAGCTGTACGACGCCGACGAGCCCGCCGAGACCGCCGGTTTCCGACGGATCCTGGTGACCGAGCCCGGCCACCCGTACGTCGACGCCTGGTGGCCGGCCGGTCACGGGCTCGGCTACGAGCACGGCTTCACCCACCAGGTCGTCGACCTGGTGACCGCGATCGCCGAGGACACGGACCCGGCGCCGACCTTCGCCGACGGCCTGCAGGTGCAGCGGGTGCTCGCCGCCGTCGAGACCAGCTCCGACACCCGCACCTGGCAGGAGGTCCCGACATGACCCGACCGATCACCCTGTTCACCGGCCAGTGGGCCGACCTGCCCTTCGAGGAGGTGGTCCGCCTGGCCGCCGACTGGGGGTACGACGGCCTCGAGATCGCCTGCTGGGGCGACCACCTCGACCCCTGGCAGGCCGCCGAGGACGACGCGTACGTGCAGGGAAAGCTGGACCTGCTCGAGCGGCACGGCCTGCAGGTGTTCGCGATCTCCAACCACCTGAAGGGCCAGGCGGTCTGCGACGACCCGATCGACGCCCGGCACCAGGCGATCCTGCCGGCGCGGATCTGGGGCGACGGCGACGCCGAGGGGGTGCGGCAGCGGGCGGCGGAGGAGATGAAGATGACGGCGCGCGCCGCGCAGCGGCTCGGCGTACGCACCGTCGTCGGGTTCACCGGCTCCTCGATCTGGAAGTACGTCGCGATGTTCCCGCCGGCCACCGAGGAGATGGTCGCTGCCGGCTACCGCGACTTCGCCGACCGCTGGCACCCGATCCTCGACGTGTTCGACGAGTGCGGGGTTCGGTTCGCCCACGAGGTGCACCCCTCCGAGATCGCCTACGACTACTGGACGACGAAGGCCGCGATGGAGGCGATCGGGCATCGCGAGGCGTTCGGGCTGAACTGGGACCCCTCGCACTTCGTGTGGCAGGACCTGGACCCGGTCGGCTTCCTGTGGGACTTCGCCGACCGGATCTACCACGTGGACTGCAAGGACGCGAAGCGGCAGACGGGCAACGGCCGCAACGGCCGGCTCGGCTCGCACCTGCCGTGGGCCGACCCGCGCCGCGGCTGGGACTTCGTGTCGACCGGCCACGGCGACGTGCCGTGGGAGCAGTGCTTCCGGATGCTCAACACGATCGGGTACGACGGGCCGATCTCCATCGAGTGGGAGGACGCCGGCATGGACCGGCTGCTCGGTGCGCCCGAGGCGCTGGCCTTCGTGCGCCGGCTGGCCTTCGACGCTCCTACGGCGGCCTTCGACGCCGCGTTCGCCACGGACGACTGAGTCGGTCATCCAGCTCCAGCCCGGGCCGCCGGCCCGGGTCGCACCAGGAATCTCGGGAAGGACAATCGCATGTGCTTCGGCTATGACGGCGAGGGCGCCCTGCGCCGCTCGCTCGAGGAGAAGGGCGCGAGCCGCCGCTCGCTGTTCCGGGGTGCGGCCCTCGGCGCCGCTGGGGTCGCCGCTGCTGGATCCGGGCTCGCCTCTCCGGCGGTCGCGGGCGGCCGGCACGGGGGCGGCCGCCCGCACGGCGTACCCCACGACCGGATCAGCATCCAGCTCTACACGCTCCGGGCGGCGCTCGGCGGCACGCCGGGCTTCGACGCCGTACTGGAGCGGCTCGCGCAGTACGGCTACGAGAAGGTGGAGCTCGCCGGCTACTACGGCCGCACCGCTGCCCAGCTCCGCGACTTCCTCGACGGGCTGGGCATCCGGGCCTCGTCGAGCCACGACGGCATCAGCGCCGACGCCACCGCGCTGCGCACCAAGCTCGAGAACGCCGCGACCCTCGGACAGCGGTACGTCGTCGTACCCTTCCTGGCCTCCAGCAGCCTGGCCGAGTGGCAGGGCTGGGCGGACCGGATGAACGCCGAGGCGGCGCTCGCCCGTCGGTACGGCCTGCGCTACGGCTACCACAACCACGCCCACGAGTTCACAACGGACCTCGGTGGCGGGGTGACGCCGTGGGAAGTGCTCACCGAGCGGCTCGACCCGCGGCTGGTGCACCTGGAGATCGACCTCTACTGGGTCTACACCGGCGGCATCGGGGTCGGTGCGGCCGACCCGGACCGGTTCGCGATCGACGTGATCCGCAGGGCGCCGCAGGAGGTACGCCAGTTCCACGTCAAGGACCGGGACGAGGCCACGGGGGACATGTGCGACCTCGGCACCGGCGTCGTGGACTTCCCGCGGATCTTCCGCCGCCATACCGCCGAGGAGTACATCGTCGAGAACGACACTCCCGACGTCAGCCCGCTCACCAGCGCCGCGGTCGGCCACCTGTACCTCGAGCACGTCCGCTTCTGACCCGGCCGCGTCGGGGGCCTGGGGACAGGCGCCTCGGCGGTCGGCGGAGACGTCTAGGGTGCTCGGGTGCCCGAGACCCCCGCCGTGACGCAGGTGCTGTCCGCCGCCGTCCAGGCGCTGGGCGGTCAGGAGCGTTCCGGCCAGGTCGCGATGGCCGAGGCGGTTGCCGCCGCGATGACCGACGAGCGTCACCTGCTGGTCCAGGCCGGCACCGGCACCGGCAAGTCGCTCGGTTACCTCGTGCCCAGCCTGCTGCACCGCGAGCGGGTCGTGATCGCCACCGCGACGCTCGCCCTTCAGCACCAGCTGGTCGAGCGCGACCTGCCGCGACTGGCCGAGGCGGTCAAGGGCGTGCCGGGTGTCGACACGTCGTACGCCGTGCTCAAGGGCCGCTCCAACTACGCCTGCCTGCACCGGGTCCGCGAGGGCGTCCCGGACGAGCAGGGCGCGCTGGTGCAGATGCCCGAGGGGTCGATGGGCGCCAAGATCCTGGAGCTGCGGGCCTGGGCGGAGAAGGCGGCCGAGGACGGCGGCAGCGGCGAGCGCGACCACGCCCCGCGCCACACCGACAAGGAGTGGCGCCAGGTCAGCGTCAACCACCGGGAGTGCCTCGGCGCCGCCAAGTGCCCGTTCGGCCAGGAGTGCTTCGCCGAGCTCGCCAAGGAGAAGGCGCACCGCTCGCACCTGATCGTCACCAACCACTCGCTGCTCGCGATCGACGCGATCGAGGGGGTGCCGATGATCCCCGACTACGACGTCGTCGTGGTCGACGAGGCGCACGAGCTGACCGCCCGGGTCACCCAGGCCGCCACCGACGAGCTCTGGGCGGCCGAGGTCGAGCGCTCGGCCCGTCGCTCCCAGCGCCACGTCGACGGCTCGGAGGCCGACGACCTCGCCGATGCCGCCGACGCGCTGCGGGCGGCGATGGGGGAGGCCAGCCCGGGCCGGTTCGAGCAGCTGCCCGAGCAGCTCTCCGACGCCCTGGCGCTGGTGCGCGACGCCGCGCGCGCCTGCTACTCGGCGTACCCCAAGCCCGACAAGGACGGCGACCCCGACGCCGGTCGCACCCAGGCCCGGGGCGCGGTGCAGGAGGTGTTCGCGACCGCCGAACGGATGGCGTCCGGCTCCGACGCCGACGTGCTCTGGCTGACCGAGGGCTCCGAGCGGCTCCCGCCGCGGCTCTGCGTCGCGCCGCTCCAGGTCTGGGGCACGATGCGCGACAAGCTGCTGACCGACAAGACGGTCGTGATGACCTCGGCGACCCTGATGCTCGGCGGCGACTTCGGCGCAGTGGCCACCGGTGTCGGGCTCAAGGCCAGTGAGCGGGTCCTGGAGGGCGCGCCCGCCGACGCGCACGCCGCCGGCAGCGGCCTGCCGTGGCGCGGCATCGACGTCGGCTCGCCGTTCGACTACGGGCAGCAGGGCATCCTGTACGTCGCGCGCCACCTGCCGCCGCCCGGCCGCGACGGCCTGGTCAAGGCCCAGCTCGACGAGATCGTCGAGCTGGTCGACGCGGCCGAGGGGCGCACGCTCGGGCTGTTCTCGTCGCGGCGGGCCGCCGAGGCCGCCGCAGAGGTGGTCCGCGAGCGGCTGCCGCACCTGACCACGCTCGCCCAGGGCGACGCCCAGCTGCCCGAGCTGGCGAAGCAGTTCGTCGCCGACCCGCACACCTGCCTGTTCGGCACCTTGTCGCTGTGGCAGGGCCTCGACGTGCCGGGCGAGACCTGCCAGCTGGTGCTCATCGACCGGATCCCCTTCCCGCGTCCCGACGACCCGCTGATGTCGGCGCGCCAGCGGGCGGCCGACAAGGCCGGCGGCAACGGGTTCATGCAGGTCGCCGCCACGCACGCCGCGCTGCTGATGGCGCAGGGCGCCGGTCGACTGATCCGCACCACCTCCGACCGCGGCGTCGTCGCCGTCCTCGATCCTCGGCTGGCGACCGCTCGCTACGGCGGCTTCCTCAAGTCCAGCCTGCCGCCGATGTGGACCACCACCGACCCGGCCGTGGTCCGCAAGGCCCTGGCCCGGCTCGCCGCCGGCTGAGGCCTGAGCGACTACGCCAGCGCGCGGACCTGCACCCGCAGGGTCAGGTCGTCGTCGAGCGAGCGGCCCCGGCAGGAGTGGACCGTGCCGCGGCCGCAGCGGTAGCGGGTGGCGGCGTTGACCAGCGTGACGTCGACGTACCTGACCCGGCCGGCCGCGAACGGGAGCGTGATCCGGGCGCCCCCCGACCGGTCGACCCGCACGACCCGGGTCCGCAGCCGGCCCGACTCCTGACGCACGGTGAGGACCGCGGCCGTCGGTCGGCTGCGGCGCGGGAGGTCGACGGTGATCCGGAGCCTGCCGGCGCGCCGGGACGCACCGGTGTCGGGTCGGTAGCGCAGGGTCCCGCTGCCGAGGTGGTCGAGGGTGAGCGCGGCGCGGCGGCTCTGCCCGCGCGCGACCCGGGCGCTGCTCTCCGGCGTGGTCGCGGGGTAGCGCGAGCCCTCCGCGTAGCTGCTCCTGGGATGGCGGTTGGCGGCGGAGAACCGGGCGACGGTCGCGGTCATCGACCGTCCGCGCTCGCCCAGCACGGCCTCCACGGCCTGGATCGAGTACGCCGGTCCGGCGGCTCGCTCCCAGATCTCCCGGATGATCGTGGGCAGCCCGCCCTGTGCGCGTGGCTCCACCTCGCTGAGGTGGCGGAAGAAGATCCAGCTGCCGTAGACCCGCATCCCCTCGCCCTGGTCGAGCGGGACCCCGGGCTGGCTCATCGGGCTGTTCCGGAGGTACTGCACGTTGTCGTTGACGCCGTCGTACACCTCGTCCTCGACCCAGGTGGCCGTCGACTCGAGGAACCACGGGTCCTCGGTGAGGTCGTAGGCCAGCTGGACCGCGTGGAAGTACTCGTGCGCGAGCGTCACCTGGAGGTTCTCGGTGGGGGTGTGGGACGGGAACTCGGCGAAGTCGTTGTCGAGCGCGCAGTACGCCGTGGCGCTGCGCTGCTGGGCGCTCGTGACTCCCTCGGGGGCGCAGTAGCCGTAGATCCCGTCCCCGCGGGTGCCGCTGTCGACGAGGTAGACGTCGAACTGGTCGAGTCCGCCACCGCGGATGCCGTCCGCGACCGGGCGGCGGTAGCCGGCGCCCGCGTAGGTGCCGCTGACCTCGGCCAGGGTCGTGAAGACCAGGTCGACGTAGTCGGGGCGGCCGTTGCCGTTGCCGTCGGAGAGATCGGGGGCGTCGGAGGTCTGGCGCGCCCAGTGCACGCAGAAGCCGTCCTGGCACGCCGCGGTCGGCTGGGCGCCGGCCCGGTAGCCGAACTGCTGGGGGTCGGGGTTGTCCGTGGGTCGGGCCAGGATCCGATCGGCCTCCGCCCGGCGGGCCGCCGGGAGAGCGGTTCGGCTCCGGGCGAGCTCGAGCAGCACCAGGCTGGCGTCGCGGCCCGACGAGCTGCCGCGCAGGAGGCCGTCCGCCTCCTCGAGCACCTGGGCGGCGCGGGCTGCCGGGCCCTCGATCGGGTGTCCGACCGGCTCGCCGTCCCAGCCGCTCGCGCCTGAGGCGGCGCCCGGCTGAGTCAGCAGCGCGGCGGCGAGGACGGCGGCGCCGACGGTCGCGAGCAGCGTGCGGTGGCGTGCGGGCACGAGGTCTCCAACCGGGAGGGAGCGGGCGGGCAATCCTCGCACGCCCGCCCTCGTGAACGGCCCGGTCCAGCCTCCTCGCTCAGACCTTGCGCAGGACCGCGGTGACCTTCCCCAGGATCGTCGCGTGGGTGCCGTCGATCGGGTCGTAGGCCTCGTTGTGGGGCATCAGCCAGACCTTCCCGTCCTTGCGCTTGAAGGTCTTGACGGTGGCCTCGCCGTCGAGGAGGGCGGCGACGATGTCGCCGTTCTCGGCGGTCTGCTCCTTGCGGATCACCACGTAGTCACCGCTGCAGATCGCGGCGTCGACCATCGAGTCACCGGCGACCTCGAGGAGGAAGAGCTCACCCTCGCCGACCAGCTGACGGGGGAGCGGGAAGACGTCCTCGTAGCGCTCCTCGGCCAGGATCGGTCCGCCGGCGGCGATCCGCCCGAGCAGGGGGACGTTGGTCGGCACCGGGGCGGCGTCGCCGACGCCGGTCTCGTCGTACGACGACTCGTCGGCACCGGAGAGGGCACGCCGCGCGGCCATCACCTCGGGCAGGAACACCTCCAGCGCGCGCGGCCGGTGCGGGTCGCGCTTGAGGAAGCCCTTCTCCTCCAGCGACTTCAGCTGGTGCGCCACGCTCGAGGAGCTCGTCAGCCCGACGGCGTCACCGATCTCGCGCATGCTCGGCGGGTAGCCGCGCTTCTCGATGCAGTCCTTGATGTGCGCGAGCACGCGCTGCTGGCGCGGGGTCAGTCCGGTGGCGTCGGGCGGCCCGTCGGGCAGCTCGCGGACGTTCTTCTTCGTGGCCATGGTGATGCCTTTCGCCGGGATGCTCGTGGGCTCACCGTACCGAGATGCGGCTCCGGCTTCAAACATGTGTTCGAAGGGCGTGTCGTCCCGATCCGTTCGAACAAATGTTCCCCCGGTTCTTGATTTCGTTCGAACAGGTGCTCTAGTCTCGCACACATGTTCGATCGAACGTCTGATCGACCAGCTGGCCAGCACCGGACTGTCGGTGGGCGCGGATAGACATTCGCTCGTGGCCAGGCACCCAGGCTGACCGCCACTTCCCCAGGAGGTCCCGATGAGCACGATGCAGATGTCCGACCTGTCCCTCACTCGCGGCGAGCTCCGGCTCACCCGGCGCGGCCGGCTGGTGATCTTCCTGCTCGGGCTGACCCTGGTGCTCGGGATCGGCCTGATGCTCGCCGCCGGGTCGGTGGCCACGCCCGAGCCGGGCACCGCGGAGCCCACGACGGTCGTCACGGTCGGCACCGGCGAGACCCTCTGGGACATCGCGGCAGGTGCGGCCGAGGACGGCCAGGTCCAGGAGATGATCGAGCACATCGAGCGCCTCAACGGCCTGGAGTCGACGGTGCTCCTCGCCGGCCAGGAGCTCCGGGTCCCGACGGAGTAGCGCCACCACAGACTTCGCCAGCCGCTTCGACCCCGGCTGGCGAGCCGGGGAAGACAGGGGCGGGGCCACGAGGTGGCCCCGCCCCTGCGGCGTTTCGGTGTCCGAGGGGGTCAGCGGGCCGCGCGCCGGCCACCGGGCGGGCGCGGCGCGGGCGGGGTCCGGTCCGCCGTCTCCGACGGCACGGGGGACTCCGGTGACGGCGGGGGAGCGGTGATGCCGAGCCCGCGGAGCAGACGGGCGACCATCATCAGGCCGAGGAAGAGGCAGGCGATCGCGCCGGCCGAGGCGAGGGCGAGGAACAGCCAGGCGCGCTCGTCACCGGATCGGGCGCTCGCGCCGAAGTCGATGGCGGCGTACACAAGGTAGCCCCAGGCGACGACCGCCAGGGTCACCCCGACGGCGAGCAGCAGCAGTCGGGGGCGGAAGGTCCGCGGTGGGCGTGCGGCACGTCGCGACCCTGCTCGCTTTCCCTCGCCCGCCACGCCGGTCATTGTGTCGCACCGACCCACACGGTGTGGGAGGACCCGCGCATCCGGCGGCAGCTCCGTGCCCTGAGTTTGGTGCGGCCCGGAGAGTGAAGACGTGGAGGTGCTTCCGGACATCGTGGGTCCTGAGCCGATCGTGGTCTTCTGCGGCCTGGCCGGCGCGGAGTCGACCAAGTGGCGCGAGCACTACTACGCCTCGCCGGGCAACAGCTTCTGGGAGTCGCTCCATCTCAGCGGGCTGAGCCCCCGCCGGCTGCGCCCCGACGAGGACCGGCTGGTCGCCGAGCTGGGATTCGGGCTGACCGACCTGGTGGGGCACTGGGACCCGCGCTGGGTGGAGGTCGACGAACTGGCGGCGAAGGTGGAGCGGTGGCGACCGGAGTGGCTGGCGTTCACCAGCAAGGGCGTCGCGCACGAGGCCGCGCGTGCGCTTGGTCGCCCGGGACGGCCGCACCTGGGAGTCCAGGACTGGTACGTCGGGCCCGCGCAGGTCTTCGTGCTCCCGGGGACGAGCGGCGCCAACCAGCGCCGCGACTACGACGGTCGACCGAACCGGCTGTCGTGGTGGCGTGACCTCGCTGCCCTCGTCGGTCGCGGCGCCTGAGGCCGGGCTCGGCCCGTTGTCGGGGCCGTCGGGGTAGTCCGTCACACCAGCGGGGATGAGACGACGGCAGGCTCAGGCGGTCGAAGCAACACCTAGTGAGTGAGGTGTTGGTGATGGGACGTCGACCGCTGCCGTACGAGGTTCGTGCGCGGTTGTTTGATTCGATCTGTGCGGGTCGTTCGGTGTGGCACTCGGCTCGGTTGGTGGGCGTGTCACGCGATACCGCGGGCGTGTGGTGGCGTCAGGCTGCGCCCGTGACGCTGAGGATCCTGCATGGACCAGACGGTGGGCTCGGGACTGTTGCGGGGCATGAACGCCCGGCGCGAGGAGTGTCGGGCGAGCCTGGTCTGCGTCGGCGGTTGAGCAGTGAGGATCGCGCGGTGATCGCGGCGGGGGTGCAGCAGCGGCTGCTTGCCGAGCGTGCGGGGCGACGTGGACCGAGCCTGGAAGCGATCGGTGCGTTGATCGGGCGGGACAAGTCGATCATCAGCCGCGAGATTGCCCGCAACAGCGGACCCGACGGCAGCTACTACGGTTCCTTGGCGCACCGCCAGGCACTGCTGAGGCGTCGACGACCAAAACCGTTCCGACTCCTCGAGAACCCCGGACTGTGTCGCCGGATCGAGGCCTGGATGGATGAAGGCTGGTCACCCCAGCTGATCGCCACGGTCCTGCGTGGTGATCACCCACGCACGATCATGGACCGTGTGTCGCACGAGACGATCTACCAGGCGCTCTACGTCCAGACCCGCGGCAGCCTGCGCCAAGACCTGGCCCGCAACCTGTCCACGTCACGACGGGCCCGCCAGCCGCGAGGAAGCGTCGACCGACGGGCGAAGAGCCCGTACCGCGAGGCGTTCAAGATCAGTGATCGTCCAGCTGAGGTCGCCGACCGGGCCGTGCCCGGCCATTGGGAGGGCGACCTGATCTTGGGCACCGCGAACGGGTCGGCGGTGGGCACCCTGGTCGAACGCTCCACCCGGTTCGTGATCTTGCTGCACCTGCCCGGACGTCACGACGCCGCGTCGGTGGCCGAGGCGATGATCCGCGAGATGGGCAAGCTCCCCGTCCACCTACGGCGGTCGTTGACCTGGGACCGCGGCACCGAGATGGCCGGCTACCGCGATATCCAGGTCGCCCTCGACGACATGCCGGTCTACTTCTGCGACCCGCACTCGCCCTGGCAACGCGGCACGAACGAGAACACCAACCGGCTCCTGAGGTTCTGGTTGACCAAGGGCACCGACCTCTCGGTCCACACCGCCGACGACCTCGCCCACATCGCTACGACCCTCAACCAGCGGCCACGACCTACCCTCGACCTGAAGACTCCAGCCCAAGCGCTGGCCGAACTGCTGTCAGACCCGGCAGCAGCCTGACGTTGCTTCGACCGATTGAACCCGCCCGACTCTTAGCCGCTCTGGTGTGACGGACTACCCCGGCAGTTCACTCCCAGTCCGAGCCCGACAGCGGCGCGGCGGGTCGGCTCGGACGCCGCTGACCTGCGGTTTCGCGGGCGGTCGGGATGTGCTCGGCCGCGACACGCCGGGCCGCTTGCGCGTCGCTGCCAGCAGGCGTACGGTTCCCCACATCTAGTACTTACATCGCTGTAGTTATCCACATCTAGTGCACAGGTAGAGCCGGAAGACTCACAGCGAACGGCGTGTTCTACACAGAGAAACCCCCCGTTATCCACAAGCTCGCACCTCTTCGGGGGTGGTTGAGGCGTGCCCGGAAAGGAGACCCAGATGCACTGTCCGTACTGCCGTGGCGCCGACACCCGGGTCCTCGACTCCCGGGTCGCCGACGACGGCGGCTCGATCAGGCGCCGGCGTACCTGCTCGGGGTGCACCAAGCGGTTCACCACCGTCGAGATGATGCAGTTGACGGTCCTCAAGCGCTCCGGCGCCACGGAGCCGTTCACCCGGGACAAGGCGGTCTCCGGAGTCCGGAAGGCCTGCAAGGGCCGACCGGTCACCGAGGACCAGCTCGCCTGTCTCGGCCAGGCCGTCGAGGACGCACTGCGGCTCTCGGGGGCGGCCGAGATCCCGGCGAACGAGGTGGGCCTGGCGATCTTGGGCCCGTTGCGTGAGCTGGACGAGGTCGCCTACCTCCGCTTCGCGAGCGTCTACCGGGCCTTCGAGTCCGCCGACGACTTCGAGGACGAGATCGCGATGCTGCGCGCCGAGCGCGCCCCCACGGTGGTCGAGGAGGTTGCGCGGCAACCCTCTCGGGACACCGTCCCTCAGCCCGTCACCACGGGCTGACCCGATCCGCCCGGCACGTAGTGGGGAAGCTGCGTGCCGGGCGCACCACTTGGAGCAACACGCAGGACAGCACGGCCGATACGACTGTCGGTGGCCTCGACGACCATCGACTGCAACAACGACTTACATCACGGGATCAGAGGAGACGGCATGACGGAGACGGTCAGCGGGACGACGACGGGTGCGTCCGCGAAGGGGCGTGCTCTGACCCTGGAACGGGTGTTCAGCACCCCGGGCGTGCACCCCTACGACGAGCTCACCTGGGAGCGTCGCGACGTCGTCCAGACGAACTGGAAGACCGGTGAGTCCGTCTTCGAGCAGCGCGGCGTGGAGTTCCCGGACTTCTGGTCGGTCAACGCCTCCACGATCGTCACGACGAAGTACTTCCGCGGCGCCGTCGGCACCGACGCCCGCGAGTGGAGCCTCAAGCAGCTCGTCGACCGCGTGGTGAAGACCTACACCAAGGCGGGCGTCGAGAACGGCTACTTCGCCTCCGACGTCGACGCCGAGGTCTTCGAGCACGAGCTGACCTGGCTGCTGGTCCACCAGTACTTCTCCTTCAACAGCCCCGTCTGGTTCAACGTCGGCACCGAGTCGCCGCAGCAGGTCTCCGCCTGCTTCATCCTCGCCGTCGACGACTCGATGGACTCGATCCTGAACTGGTACAAGGAGGAGGGCTTCATCTTCAAGGGCGGCTCCGGTGCCGGCCTGAACATCTCCCGCATCCGCTCCTCCAAGGAGCTGCTCCGCTCCTCCGGCGGCACCGCCTCGGGCCCCGTCTCCTTCATGCGCGGCGCGGACGCCTCCGCCGGCACCATCAAGTCCGGCGGCGCCACCCGGCGCGCGGCCAAGATGGTCGTGCTCGACGTCGACCACCCCGACATCATGGAGTTCGTCCAGACCAAGGCGCGCGAGGAGGACAAGATCCGCGCGCTGCGCGACGCCGGCTTCGACATGGACCTGGGTGGCGCCGACATCACCTCCGTCCAGTACCAGAACGCCAACAACTCCGTTCGGGTCAGCGACGAGTTCATGCGCGCCGTCGAGGACGGCACCGACTTCGGTCTGCGCGCCCGCACCAACGGCGAGGTCATCGAGCGCGTCGACGCCCGTGAGCTGTTCCGCAAGATCGCCGAGGCCGCCTGGGAGTGCGCCGACCCGGGCCTGCAGTACGACGACACGATCAACGACTGGCACACCAACCCGGAGACGGGCCGGATCACCGCGTCCAACCCGTGCTCGGAGTACATGTCGCTCGACAACTCCTCGTGCAACCTCGCCTCGCTGAACCTGCTGAAGTTCCTCAAGGAGGACGACACCTTCGACGGCGAGCTGTTCGCGAAGGCGGTCGAGTTCATCATCACCGCGATGGACATCTCCATCTGCTTCGCCGACTTCCCGACCGAGGCCATCGGTCAGACCACGGTCGACTACCGCCAGCTCGGCATCGGGTACGCCAACCTCGGCGCCCTGCTCATGGCGATGGGCCTGGGCTACGACTCCGAGGGTGGCCGCACGATGGCCGCGACCATCACCTCGCTGATGACCGGCGTCTCGTACAAGCGCTCCGCCGAGCTCGCCGGGATCGTCGGCCCGTACGCCGGCTACGCCCGCAACTCCAAGGCCCACCAGCGGGTCATGCGCAAGCACCAGGCGGCCAACGACACGATCCGCACCCTGTCGATCGCCGACAGCCAGGTGCACAAGCTCGCGACCGAGGCCTGGGACGCGGTCGTGAAGACCGGGGAGGCGAACGGCTTCCGCAACGCGCAGGCCTCGGTGCTCGCGCCCACCGGCACCATCGGCTTCATGATGGACTGCGACACCACCGGCATCGAGCCGGACTTCTCCCTGGTGAAGTTCAAGAAGCTCGTCGGCGGCGGCTCGATGCAGATCGTCAACCAGACCATCCCGCGCGCGCTGAAGAAGCTCGGCTACGTGGAGGAGCAGGCCGAGGCGATCGTCGCCTACATCGCCGAGCACGGCCACGTGATCGACGCCCCCGGCCTGCGCCAGGAGCACTACGAGGTCTTCGACACCGCGATGGGCGCCCGCTCGCTGAAGCCGATGGGCCACGTCCGGATGATGGCCGCGGCACAGCCGTTCCTCTCCGGTGCGATCAGCAAGACGGTGAACCTGCCGGAGTCGGCGACGGTCGAGGAGATCGAGGACGTCTACCTGCAGTCGTGGAAGCTCGGTCTGAAGGCGACCGCGATCTACCGCGACAACTGCAAGGTCGGCCAGCCGATGTCGTCCGGCAAGGGCGAGAACAAGGGCACCGACTCCAACGTCTCCGCCGCGACGGAGGCCGTGGTCGAGACCAAGGTCGTCGAGAAGGTCGTCTACGCCCCCACCCGCAAGCGGCTCCCGAAGTCGCGAGTCTCGCGCACCACCTCCTTCACGGTCGGTGGCGCCGAGGGGTACCTCACCTCGGGCGCCCACGACGACGGGGAGCTGGGCGAGGTCTTCCTCAAGCTCGGCAAGCAGGGCTCGACCCTGGCCGGCGTGATGGACGCGTTCTCGATCGCGGTCAGCATCGGCCTCCAGTACGGCGTGCCGCTGGAGACCTACGTCTCGAAGTTCACCAACCTGCGCTTCGAGCCTGCCGGCCTCACCGACGACCCCGACGTCCGGATGGCGCAGTCCCTCATGGACTACGTGTGGCGCCGGCTCGCGCTGGACTACCTGCCCTTCGAGCAGCGCGCTGCTCTGGGCATCTACTCCGCCGAGGAGCGTCGACGCCAGCTCGAGACGGGTTCCTACGAGCCCGTCGAGGAGACCGGTGCGGCCGCCGAGCTGATCGAGGACGTCGCCCCGGCCGCGAAGTCCTCGGCGGTCGAGGTGGAGATCACCGACGTCCCGGTCGCCTCGACCGAGACCCCGGCCGCCGCCAAGCCCGCTCCCCGCGAGGCCCACACCACGGCCGAGCTTCTGGAGAAGCTCAGCGGCACCGCCGTCGACTCTCCGCTCTGCTTCACCTGCGGCACCAAGATGCGCCCCGCCGGCTCCTGCTACGTCTGCGAGGGCTGCGGAAGCACCTCCGGCTGCAGCTGATTGTGAAGTTGCCCGGCTCCCTCACCAGAAGTTGCCCCGCTCGGCAGCGGCTGGCCTCGTGTCAAACCGCATCATCATGACGTTGGTGAAGAGCTCGCACAGCCGATGACGATGAACGATCGTCGGCGGCCCGGCTCCCCCATGAAGGGGGCGCCGGGCCGTAGCTGCGTCCGAGGAGGCTCGACCAGATCTGTGAGGGCCTCGGGGGCCCTGGGCACGGTGACCTGCGACAGCTCGTCGGCTGCGCGCACACGCTCTGCGCCCGGCTGTCGTCGGCGCCTCATGATCCACTGCAGGCGGACCATCAGGCCCAGCTGTCAGCACCTGGAAGCTGCACGCGGGAGTACGCACACGGTCGATGGTTGGGCGAGAGGAAGTACCGCGGTCGCGCAGCGTGCCAGCGAGGTGGTGGCGTGAGACGCGAGTACGTCGTGACGATCCCGGACGCCGAGGCAGCCCGGTTACGTGCGTTCAGCAACAAGGCGGCAGGCAAGAAGCACTGGCCGCTGGGGCCGAACCGCAGGTTCTGGCGCAAGAACGAGACGACGTTCGTCGTGAAGGAGTACGTCGGCTCCGCGCTCGGCGGCGCACTCGTGATGACGCTCGGGAAAGCAACCCTGCCGGAGGGGAGCAACCAGGTGGCCGTGACCGTCGAGACGAAAGCGCACGGCATGGGCTACTTGCTCATCGCCTGCGGTGTCGTGGCCGGCTGCCTGACGCCACGTGACGGGATCTCCGCCTTCCTGATGGGGACAGCTCTCGTCTTGGCCGGCTGGTTCCTGTTCGCCAAGCGTCCTGGCCTCGCCGACGACCTCGACGAGGTTGAGGAGGTGCTCCGCGCCGAGATCCGAGGTCACTGGCAACTAGCCGGTGCGAACGCGGAAGCGGCGTACGTCGGCCCGCCGCGCACTGACTTCGAGACCGCGAACAGGCTCACGAACTTCCTGCACGGCGACGACCTCGACAGCGTCGCTGCGCTCCCTGCCAGGTGGTCCCTGACCGACCTCCTGCCCGCCCGAACCGTGCTCTCGGATCGGTCTCTCGACGTGCGGCGGCGAGGGAGTCTCGGCGCGAGCATCCATGCGGACGCCGTCAGCTTCTTCGTGCAGATTCCGTGGGCGCCGGACCTGGTCAACGAGTTCCCCGCGATGGAGACGTGGGTCGTAGACCACGATGGGCGACCGTTGGCCGTTGTCGGATGGGACGCCAAGCTCGAACGCCAGGTACGTGACGCGGGACTGCGCGTTCGACGCTTCGCCCACAGCGTCAACATGGACGTGATCCCGTACGTGTGGGCGGGACGGCCCACGTACCCCGTCGCCGTCCACGTCGACTCCTCCGCTCACCGATGAGGTGAGCTCCGGGCGCACAACAAGAGCCGCGGCGCCGGGCGATGGTCCGCCGGCCCTCGGTCGACCTGCGGCACTCGACGCGATCGGTATCGGTGAGCCCGGGCTGGAGCTCAACGGTGCGCAGCGCCGCTGCAGCTCGTTACGAGTGGCAGCACAACGCGACCCCGGTCTGGAACCAGTTCGAGGCATCACAGCCAGGGGTCGGTGATCTCGCGCAGCCGTTCGAGCGTCACCCGGAGCTCGTCCAGGCGAGCTCGGCCGAGGTGGGCCTCCCACTCGGCCTCGATGCCGCGCTGCTCGGCCAGCGCGACCGCGACCACGTCGCGGCCCCGGTCGGTGATCTGGATGAGGCGCGCGCGGCGGTCGCGGGGGTCGGGGCCGCGGGCGACGTACCCGCCGCGCTCGAGCTCGTCGACCAGGAAGCCGGCCGCCTGCTTGGTCGTCTGGGCGGCCGTGGCGAGGTCGGTGAGGCGGGAGCCGCCCGGGTCCAGGCGTTGGAAGACCCGCGCCTGGGCGAGGGTGATGTCGTACCCAGCGGCGTCCACGGCGGCGAGGATGCGTTGCTCCAGGTGGCGGTACGGGAGCAAGAGCAGGACGCCGATGCTGATGGGCGTGCCCTCGGGCTCGACCACGGTCATGCGGACCCCTTGTCAGGCTCGGCTGGCGGAGCCAAGATAGTCAGAGACTTTTACTACTTGGGAGTCTCTCGTGGATGCGACCGTGTGGGAACTGATTCGCGAAGAGCGTGCCTCCTTGGCACGGTTGGTCGCACCCCTGAGCGCCGAGCAATGGGCGACGCCGTCGTTGTGCGCGGAATGGACGGTGCGCGACGTGGTCGCCCACCTCCTGATGACGCCCGCAGGCGAGCCGCACGTGCGGTCGATGGTCGTGGCCCTGGTGAAGGCGCGCGGTCACCTGTGGAGCGCCGGCCGAGATGTCGCCCGCGAGTACGCTCGCCGGCCCACCTCCGAGCTGGTGGTGGAGCTGGAGCGGACCGCGGGCTCGCGGACCAGGCCGATCTTCGTCCAGGACGCCAACATCCTCCTCGACCTGGTGGTGCACGGTCAGGACATCGCGGTGCCCCTCGGGCTGGACCGGCCGGTGCCCGCGGCGGCGGCGGTCCTCACGCTCGACCGGATCTGGTCGATGGGGTGGCCATTCCATGCGCGACGACGATTGGCCGGAGTCCGTCTCAGGTGCGACCTGGAGCCGGGGACACGGGGCGCACCTCAGGAGTGGGAAGTGGGCGGGGGGCCGGAGGTGAGGGGGTCGGCTGCCGCCCTCGCGCTGCTGATGACCGGCCGCACCGCGGCGGCCCTTCCGATGCTCCACGGTCCCGGAGTCGCAGGACTCGGCGCGCGCCGTTCGCTGCGGGGGTCGTGACGACAGCCCGCTGACGTCCGAGTGGGTGAGGAGAGGGTGATGATCGTCACCCGTGTCGGGCTTTTGGTGCCCGCTTCCTGATGTGCGACGGTGGAATGGCGTCGACCGGGACCCTCGTCCCGATCGATCTTTCTATCAGCAGCCTGGACCGCGCCGAGGCCCGTCACGTCGCCAGGTGGTCACCGACATCAGGAAGCAGAGACGGGCACGGGGGACCCACGCAGCACGCCCGTCAGGGCTAGGGGTGAAGCCGAGCAGAGCTCGGCCGGGCACGGCGTCCGAATCCGACAGGTCATCCTTCGCAGGCGTCGCCGAGGAAACACCGTTGAACCACGCCTCTCAGGGCGCGCCAGTGCGCGCCCGAATCCTTCGCGGCGCCGCCACCGGCGCTCTCGCTCTCGGTCTCGCTCTCGGGATCAGCCCCCTCGCCCCGACCGCCACGGCCGACGCCGCCGTCGGCAAGCGGCACGAGGGCCAGCGGGTCGAGCAGATGACCGCGAAGCCCCTCCCGTCCCGCGGCGAGAAGGTCATGAGCACCGTGCGTGCCCAGGCCGGCGACCCCTACTCCTGGGGCGGCACCGGCCCGAGCCGCTTCGACTGCTCCGGCCTCACCCAGTACGTCTACAAGAAGGCCACCGGCAAGAATCTGCCGCGTACCAGCAGCGCGCAGGCCGGTGCCACCAAGCGGATCAGCCGGGGCGACGCCAGGCCCGGCGACCTGGTGTTCTTCACCGGCGGCGGTGGGGTCTACCACGTCGCCATCTACGCCGGCGGCAACGAGGTGTGGCACGCCCCGGGCTCCGGCAAGAGCGTCAGCAAGGCCAAGATCTGGACCGGCTCGATCTTCTTCGGCCGGGTCCGCTGAGCCAGCGCCCGCCTGCTCGCTGACGACGCCCGTACGCCGACCCGCCGGTCGGTGTGCGGGCGTCGTCGCGTCCGGGGACGCCGGACCACCGAGCCGGCGTGGGGTCGGCCGAGGTTCTCCACAGATCGACGACACCCCCTGGCCGAGGCCGGAAGCGGCGCGTTGGCTGGACGGCATGCCGAAGTCACGAGGACGCCGACCGAAGAAGAACCGTCACCGGTCGACCGGTCGGGGGAGGACCGGCCCCGTCGACGAGCAGTTCGACCGGGAGATGCTCCCCGTCATGCAGGCCTCGGACGCCGCCGAGGCACGGGGGGACGCGGTCGCGGCGTACGAGCTGATCAGCGACCACCTGTTCGACGCCCGCGGGCGGAGGTTCTGGCGGCCGTGGCGCCTGCGCCGGCTCGGCCAGCTCGCCGAGTTCGGACCGCTGTTGCCCCGGTGGGCCACCTCCCGCTGGATCCTCGCCCAGGCGCGCCAGTCGCTGCTCCCCGCAGCGCGCACGGCCCACCAACGGTCTCGGCAGCTCGCGATCGACGTGCGCGGCGGCCTCGAGCAACTGCCCGGGGTCGACGACATCGACGCCGCCTGCCGGGTCGCCGACCACGACTGGGTCTGTCGCCAGCTGTTCCTCTACGAGCTCGGTGGGCTCTCGATCTTCCTGAGGCACGGGGCGACGCCCGACCTGGTGGCCGGGGCGGACCGGATCCACGACTGGGCCCGGGCCCCGCTGCGGGCGTTGCGGTACGACGGACCCGGGCTCGGCCTGCTGCGCTGGGTCGACCTCGCGACCGGAGAGCGGCTGGAGCTGCTCGACCTCGGTGCCGGGGTCTGGGTGGGGCCGGGGGAGTGCGTGCTGGGCCGGGTCGTACCGATCGACGAGGGGCTGATGTTCGAGGGCCTGCCGTTGTTCGTGCCCGACGACGTCGCCGCCCGGGTCGCCGGCGACCCGACCGGATGGCTCGACGTGCTCCGCGCCGAGGTCCCGCGCGAGCGCAGCGAGGATCAGCGGATCCGGGTGGGCTCGGTCACGGGTGACCCGCTGCTCTCCGACGTACCCGACGTCGTCTGGGAGCTGGCGGCGCTGTGCGCGGCCGAACCGGACCTTCCGGCGGCGGAGGCGCTGCTCGACGGTGCGGCCCGGCTGGTCCTGGCCGGTCTCGCCGAGCTGGAGGAGCAGGCCCGGCTGCTCGACCTCGACGACCTGTTGCCCTGCGTCGCCGCGATGGTGGTCCAACCGTTCGTGGTCAAGGTCGTTCGCGAGCGCTTGGGTCCGCAGCACGCGCCGTGGCTGCGCGACCTGGCCGACCTGGTGATCGGCCCTGCCGCGGAGATCTGCCTCGGCCTCTCCGCCGTGGCCGAGGACGCCGACGACGCGGCCTGACCGTGCGCCTGACCGTGCGAACGACCGTGCGCACGACGGCTCGCGCCCGGTGCTGCCAGACTGCGGGGGTGACCGCCGACTTCGTCGTCGCCCGCAACCCCGACCCGGAATCCACGCTGCCCTACCTGCTCCGGATCCCGCTCGGGGACGGGGTGATCCTCAAGGCCCGCGAGACCTGGCCCAGGACCGCGAAGGTCTACTGCCACCGGGTCGAGGAGTGGCCCGAGGACGCCGAGATCGTCGAGCGGGTCGCGGTCCGCAGCTGCCTGCGGCGCGGCGCCGCCATCGAGCTGGTGCTGGACCGGAGCCGCGAGAACCGCAGTCAGCTGGTGCTCACCCGCACCCGCGGACGCGAGACCATCTTCTGGCAGACCGCCCGGACCAACAAGCAGGCCCGGCCCGCGGTGGCAGTGCCGTCCGCGCGGGCCTCGGCGGTCCGGGACCTGGAGATCCACGTCGACGACCGGGAGCGCTACGCGTACCGCTTCGCCCGCCAGCAGGTGGTCGTACGACGAAGCCGGCTCGCCGCGGGCGACTACGCGATCCTGGAGGACGGCGGTGTCGTCGCCACGGTGGAGCGGAAGAGCCTGACCGACCTCGTCTCCTCCCTCACCTCCGGCCGGCTGCGCTTCCAGCTCGGCGAGCTCGCAGCCGTGCCGCGCGCCGCGGTAGTGGTCGAGGACCGGTACTCCGCGGTCTTCAAGCTCGACCACGTGCGACCTGCGGCGGTCGCCGACGGCCTCGCGGAGTGCCAGGTGCGCTGGCCCGCCGTCCCGGTGTTCTTCGCCGAGACCCGTCCGCTCGCCGAGGAGTGGACCTACCGGTTCCTCGCGGCGGCCAGGGTGGGGCGCCTGGAGGACCAGCACGGCGCGGCCGTCGTCGCGTCGCTGGCGTCGGCTCCCGAGCTCGCGCCCGCGCCGCCGACTCCCGCCGAGGTGCGGGTCTGGGCGGCGGCTCAGGGGCTGGTCGTCTCCGACCGCGGTCGAGTCCCGCAGCGCCTCGTCACGGCGTACCTGGACGCGCGGGAGAGCGGCCCGGCCGGCCCGGCTGGGTGAAATCTCAACGTTTCCTCAAGGCTTCCGCAAGAAGCCCGAATTCGCCTTCTCGTCGGGCCCCCGGCGACCTAGAGTTCTACTCGACCCCGCTGGTGACCCGAGACGCCAGCGGGGTCACTCATATTTCGCGCCAGGACGCGGGCCAGGACCCTCAGGGCAGCCCGCTGAGATCCGGCGGTACGTCGACCGCGTGCTCGCGGAGCACCTCGATCGGCACGATCTCCAGGGCGCGGTAGTTGGTCGAGGCCAGCACCACCGGGGCCGCCGCGCCCGCCTCGTAGGACTGCCGCCAGCGCGCCGCGACGATGCACCACGGGTCGCCCGGGTGCAGCCCGGGGAAGTCGTACTCGGGCCGCGGCGACGCGAGGTCGTTGCCCACCGACGCCTGGTGGTCCAGGAACTCTCGCGTCACGATCGTGCAGATCACGTGGAGACCCACGTCGTCCGGCCCGCAGGAGCAGCTGCCGTCGCGGTAGAACCCGGTCATCGGGTCCGTGCCGCAGGGCTCCAGGACGCCGCCCAGGACGTTGCGCTCGGTCACCAACCCGAGAATAGGGGTACAACTGGACTTCCAGACCTCGCTCGGAAGGCCAACACGATGTCGTCTCGCCGCCTGCTCGCCGCCGGAGTCGCCGCCGCCGCCGTCCTCGCCCTCGTGGCGGCCGCTCCGGAGGCGAGCGCCGCCCCACCGCGCGAACGGGTCGTCCTCGACACGGTCGACGAGGAGGCGCCGTACGACATCGTGAGGACCACGCTGGTCGCCGCGCCCAAGCCGGGGCGCAAGGCGAAGGTGGTGGTCACCCACGACCGTCAGGTCCGCAGCGGCGACGGCATCGACCTGTGGTTCGACCTCGACGGGGACCGCGCGCCCGACGTCTACCTCACCGGCATGGCCTTCTCCGAGTACGCCGTCTTCCGCGCCCGGTCCTTCACCCGGCACGGGAAGGACATCAGCGACCGGAACTGCTTCTCGCTGTCCATGCGCAAGCGGCACGCGGTCGTCCGGTTCCGGCCGGACTGCCTGGGCCCGTCGCGCAACTTCGCGGTGTCGGCGCGCTCGTTCCGGCACGGCGAGCCCGTGCCGTCGGCCGACTGGGCGCCGCGCACCGAGCGGCTCACCCGTCGGGTGCTCTCCTACGCCACCGCCGACCCGGGGGCCTGACGTGCGCCGGACGATCCTGACCGGCGCGCTCACGGCGGCCGCGGCGGGCATCGGCTTCGTCGGCACCCGCCCCGACAGCCCGTGGTACCGCTCGATCGAGAAGCCGCCGTGGGAGCCGCCCGCCGCGGCCTTCCCGATCGTGTGGACGCCGCTCTACGGGCTGATCGCCTGGGGCACCGGCCGGGCCGCCGAGAAGGCTGGGCCGGACGCCGAGGCGCGGGTGCTCGCGTTGACGACGGCCGACCTCGCCGTCAACGCCGGCTGGTGCTGGGCGTTCTTCGCCGAGGAGTCGCCCGCGGCCGGGCTCGGCGTCATCGCGGTGCTCGACGTGCTCAACGTCGCCCTGGTGCGCGAGGCGGCCCGGCACGACAGGGTCGCGGCCGCCGCGCTGGCGCCGTACGTCGTGTGGACGGGGTTCGCGACCGTGCTCAACGCCTCGATCTGGTGGCGCAACCGGGGCCGCTGAGCGCCGGTTCTCCACAGCTCGGACCGACGCGCCCGCAAGACCGTCCCCGGCGCACGGCATGATCGGGGGATGCCCGAGTCCCTGCCGCTGTTGCGTCTCCTCGACGATGTCGCGCTCGGGCTCTCCTTCGACACCGGCACCCTGCAGCGCGCTCGGGCCTACGTCGAGGAGGGACGGGTCGAGTGGGTCGACGTCGCCAGCCCCGGCCGGGACCAGATGGTCCTCGAGGGTGAGGTCCAGGGCGGCGAGCCCGACCCGTACGACGTGTCCGTCACCCTGGTCCGCTCCGCCCGCACCGTCCTGGTGCGCAGCCGCTGCTCCTGCTTCGTCGCACGATCGTGCAAGCACGCCGCGGCCGTGCTGCTCGCCTGGCAGGCCGGCGCGGTCGACGACGAGGAGCCCGACTGGGGCAAGCGCCTCGACGACGTGCTGGACGAGCTCGGTCGGGTCGCCACGACCGAGGCGCTCAAGCCGCTCGTCCTCGAGGTGAGCATCGACCGACCCGACTCGACCGCCGACGGCACCCGCCGGGTGCCGTCCTGGCAGGTGCGAGCCAGTCAGCCCACGGTGCGCGTCATCCCGCTCACGACCGGCCGCAAGGGCGCCTGGATCAAGCGGGGGGTCGGCTGGGACGAGCTCCCGCGGGCGGCGTACTCCCACAGCCACGATCCCGCTCAGCTCGCCGCGCTCTCGGAGCTGGCGGCGGCGCGTCGCTCGCCGCACTACTACCGGGGCGAGACCCCGCTCGACGACCTCGGGTCGGGCGTGTGGTCGATGCTTGCCCGCGCCCGCGAGGCCGGCGTCGAGCTGGTCGGCGGCACCGGGGTCCCCTCGGTGCGGCTGGAGGACGAGCCGCTCTCGCTGCGGGCGGAGCTGCGGGCCGACGTCGACGGCGCCGCCCGGCTGGAGGTGGGCGTCGACCACGACGGCCGCTGGTGGTCGGGCGACGACCTGGTCGTGGTGGGTCGCCAGGGGCACGGCGTCGCGCTGGTCGACCCGGACACCGGGGACCTCGTCCTCGCGCCGCTCGACCGGATCCTCGCCGAGCCCGTGCGCCGGCTCGTGGAGGGACCCGATCCGGTGCGGATCCCCGCCGGCCAGGGCGAGCAGTTCGTGCGCGACTACCTGCCGCGGCTGCGGCGCCACCTGGCCGTCCGGTCCACCGACGGTGCGGTGCCGCTGCCGCAGGAGCTCCCGCCGGCGCTGGTGCTGACCGTCGGCTGGCGCGGCCCCGGGGTCGCCGAGATCGCCTGGTCCTGGCGCTACCGCGTCGGTGCCGACGCGCATGCCTACGACCTGGCCGGGTCCCGCGGCGACGTACGCCGTCCCGAGCGCGAGCGCGCCCACCTCGACCGCCTCCAGCTCGGCCAGGCGGGCGACCGGCTGCTGCGCGACGAGGCCGGGGACCTGCGCGCCCACCACGAGCTCCGCGGCGACCGGCTGCTCGCGCTGGTCGGCGAGGTGCTGCCCGCGCTGCGCGAGGACCCGTCGGTCGAGGTCGAGGAGGTCGGGGTGCAGCTCGACTACCGCCCGGCCGAGAACGCGCCCGAGATCCGCTTCGAGCTGCCCGAGGACGACTCCGCCGGCCCGGTCGACTGGCTCAACCTGCGGGTGGTCATCGACGTCGACGGCGAGGAGGTCCCGCTCGCCTACGTCCTCGAGGCGCTCACCCGCGACCAGGAGCAGGTGTTCCTGCCGAGCGGCCGCTACCTCCCGGCGGGCCACCCGGCGCTCGCCCGGCTCGCCGACGCGGTCCGGGCGGCGTCCGAGCTCATCGAGCAGGACGACGACGGCGGGCTGCGGGTCGGCACCCACGACCTCGGGCTGTGGGGTGAGCTGGCCGAGATCGGGCTCGTCGACCAGCAGGCGGCCCGCTGGGTCTCCGCCGCCCAGCAGCTCAGCGGCCTGACCGAGCTGCCCAAGGTCGACCCGGTCGGCGTGCCGACCGAGCTGCGCGACTACCAGCTGGAGGGGTTCCGCTGGCTGGCCTTCCTGCACGACGCGGGGCTGGGCGGGATCCTCGCCGACGACATGGGCCTCGGGAAGACCCTGCAGGCGCTCGCCCTGATCACCCACGCCCGCAGTCGGGGCGCCGAGCCGTTCCTCGTGGTCGCCCCGACCAGCGTGGTGCCGGGCTGGGTCCGCGAGGCCGACCAGCACGCGCCCGGGCTCGTGGTCCGCGCCGTCTCGGCCGGCCAAAGTAGGCGGGGGACCAGCCTCGCCGAGCTGGCGGAGGGTGCGGACATCGTGGTGACGTCGTACACCCTGCTGCGGCTGGAGGCCGACGACTACGTCGCCCTGCCGTGGGGCGGGCTGGTGCTCGACGAGGCCCAGCAGGTCAAGAACCACCAGGGCAAGACCTACCAGGCGGTCCGGCGGATCGAGGCGCCGTTCCGGCTCGCGCTCACCGGCACGCCGTTCGAGAACCGGCTGATGGAGCTGTGGTCGCTGCTGTCGATCGTCGCGCCGGGCCTCTACCCGTGGCCGCGGAAGTTCTCCGAGCTGGTCGCGACGCCGGTCGAGAAGCAGGGCGACGAGCGGGCACTCGCGCGGTTCCGCACCCGGATCCGGCCGTTCCTGCTGCGCCGCACCAAGGAACGGGTCGCCTCCGACCTGCCGCCCAAGCAGGAGCAGGTGCTCGACGTCGCCCTCGGCCCGAAGCACCGCAAGGTCTACGACACCCACCTGCAGCGCGAGCGCCAGCACATCCTGGGCCTGATCGGCGACTTCAACGCCAACCGGGTCGCGATCTTCCGGTCGTTGACCAAGCTGCGTCAGCTCAGCCTCGACGCGGCGCTCGTCGACGAGGAGCACGAGGCGATCGGGTCGGCCAAGATCGACGTCCTGGTGGACCACCTGCGCGAGCTCGCCGCCGAAGGGCACCGGGCGCTGGTCTTCAGCCAGTTCACCAGCTTCCTCGCCCGGGTGCGCCGCCGGCTCGACGCCGAGGGCATCGGGCACGCCTACCTCGACGGTCGCACCCGCGACCGCGACGCCGCCATCTCGGAGTTCCGGCACGGCGACGCGCCGGCGTTCCTGATCAGCCTGAAGGCCGGCGGCGTCGGGCTCACCCTCACCGAGGCCAGCTACGTCTTCGTCCTCGACCCGTGGTGGAACCCCGCGGCCGAGGCCCAGGCCGTCGACCGGGCCCACCGGATCGGCCAGCACCAGCCGGTGATGGTCTATCGCCTGGTCGCCACCGACACCATCGAGGAGAAGGTGATGGAGCTGAAGTCCCGCAAGGCCGCGCTCTTCGCGCAGGTCGTCGACGGCGACGGCGCGATGGCGACAGCCGTCACCGCCGACGACGTGCGGGCGCTGCTCGGCGGGTAGGGCTCAGCCTGGATTCACGCAGTCTGCGCTACGACGTACCACGCGGTCGTGTCGGCCGAGTTCTCCTGGGTGCTGCCATCCGTACCGTCCTCGGTGCTTCCGTCCGTGCCGCCGCCCGGCTGGGCGGGCGCCTGCCCCTGCTGGCCCGGCAGCTGACCGCCCGGACCGCCCGGACGGCCCTGGCCACCTGGACCGCCCCGATCGCCGGGGAAGTCCGGACGCTCGCCGCGGTCGAACGGGGGTCGGAAGTCATTGTCCGGGGCGGTGGCGCGACCGACGAGGAAGCCGCCCAGCCCGATGCCGACGACGACCAGGACGGCCGCGGCGGAGAGCCACGCCGTCCGGGGCACCCGGCGCAGCGGGCCGGGGCGTGGGGGAGAGGCGGCCGCCTCGTACGCGGGCGGAGCGGGTGGTGGCGGGGGCGGCGGCCCCGCCTCGGCGGTGGCCGTGGAGCCCGCGGCAGCGGGCTGGGCGGCGAGGGGGCTGGTCTCGTCCTGCGGGCGCTGGTCGCCCGGCTGGTTCTGGGTCATGGCCCGACCCTGGGCGGTCCGGCTGGCAGCTGCGTCAGCCTGACCTGTGGTCTCGCTGTGAACGGGGTACCGGTGTTGGGGGTCGATCCGTCACATCCCGATCACCGACCCGACTCGCCGAGGAGGCACAGTAGAGCCATGACGACCGCGACTGCGACCGCCACCGCGAACGCCACTGCGCCGAGACCGGGCGGCCTCACCGCCACGGAGATCGAGCTGTTGGGCCAGGAGCTCGACGCCATCCGCCAGGACGTCCTCGACGACCGCGGGGCTCGCGACGCGGCGTACATCCGCCGAGTGATCCGCGTGCAGCGCGGCCTCGAGCTCGGCGGTCGGGTGGTGCTGCTTGCCGGCCGGAACAAGGCGGCCTGGGTGGTCGGCACGACGGCGCTGAGCCTGGCGAAGATCCTCGACAACATGGAGATCGGGCACAACGTCCTGCACGGCCAGTGGGACTGGATGCGCGACCCGAAGATCCACTCCTCGACGTGGCAGTGGGACCACGCCACGCCGCCGGAGCAGTGGCAGCGGGCGCACAACCAGGTGCACCACACGTACACGAACATCATCGGGATGGACAACGACCTCGGCTACGGCATCATGCGCGTCGACGAGGCCCAGCCGTGGAAGCCGCGCTACCTGGTCCAGCCGCTGTGGAACGCCGTGACCGCGTGCATCTTCGAGTACGGCATCGCGATGTACGACCTCGACCTCGGCGACCACCTCCGGGAGGGTCGCACGATGTCGCCCGAGAAGCGGGCCGAGGCGAAGGTGACGCTGAAGCGGGCGCTGCGCCAGGCCGCCAAGGACTTCGTGGTCTGGCCGCTCCTCTCCGGCCCGGGCTGGCGCGCGACGCTCGCCGCCGACGCGACCGCGGTGCTGGTCCGCAACGTGTGGAGCCACTCGGTGATCATGTGCGGCCACTTCCCCGAGGGGGTCGAGGCATTCGAGCAGCCCGACCTCGACGAGGACGAGAGCCGCGGCGAGTGGTACGTCCGCCAGATGCTCGGCTCGGCCAACATCTCCGGCCCCCCGGTGCTGCACCTGCTCGCCGGCAACCTCTCGCACCAGATCGAGCACCACCTCTTCCCCGACCTTCCCAGCAACCGGTACGGCGAGATCGCGCCGCGGGTGCGCGAGGTGTTCGACAAGTTCGGGCTGAACTACTGCGCCCGCCCACTGGTGCAGCAGGTGGCCAGCGCCTGGCACAAGGTGGTCCGGCTCTCGCTGCCCAACGGCTGGCTCGCCGAGACCAACCGCCGCAACCTGGTGCCGCAGCTGCGGCGGCTCGCGGCCGGGGCCGCCTGACCTTCACCGACGCGCCACCTGGCGCTCACGCAGGTGCCACCTCCGGCCGGGAGCGTGGCGGCATGACTGATCTCGGGCAGCACCTCCACCGTCGTACCCTCCTCGCCGGCACGGCCGCCGCCACCGGCGTGCTGGCCGCCGCTCCCGGCGCCGCCGGCCTCGTCCGGCGCCGGCTCACCCTCACCTCCGGCGTGCAGTCCGGCGACGTCACCACGCACGGAGCCGTGCTGTGGGCGCGGGCCTCGGGCCGGGGGCGTCTGGTCGCCGAGGTGGTGAGCGGCCGACGCCGCCACCGGGTCCGCGGGGCCTGGGCGACCGGCAGCAGCGACCACACCGCCCGGCTCGCGCTCGACCGACTCGCGCCGGGCCGGGAGTACGCCGTACGTCTCGGCTTCGAGGACGAGCACGGCGTGCTCGGCGAGACCCAGACAGCGACGTTCCGGACCGGGTCACTGCACGAGGCCGCGACCAGCTTCGTGTGGACGGGCGACACCTGCGGGCAGGGCTGGGGGATCAACCCCGATCTCGGGGGTCTGATCGGCTACCGCGCGATGCACGAGACCCGGCCGGACTTCTTCGTGCACGCCGGCGACACCATCTACGCGGACGGCCCGATCGCGGCATCGGTCACCGAGCCCGACGGTCAGGTCTGGCGCAACCTGGTCACCGAGGAGGTCAGCAAGGTCGCCGAGACGCTGGGGGAGTTCCGCGGCCGGCACCGCTACACGCTGCTCGACGAGAACGTCCGGGCCTTCTACGCCGACACCCCGGTCGTGGCGCAGTGGGACGACCACGAGACGACCAACAACTGGTACCCCGGCGAGATCCTGGAGGACCCGCGCTACACCCAGGAGCGGCGCGTCGACGTGCTGGCCCGGCGGGCCCGGCAGGCGTGGCAGGAGTACCAGCCGATCGCGGCCCCGGCTCGCCGTGGCCTCTCCCACGACTCAGGCTTCGCCCCGGCCCGGATCTACCGCAAGGTCGAGCGTGGCGGCCACCTCGACGTCTTCTGCCTGGACATGCGCACCCACAAGGACCCCAACACGGCGGGGCTCGAGCCCGACGGCACCCGGCTGCTCGGCGCCGAGCAGGTCGACTGGCTCATCCGAGAGGTACGATGCTCCCGCGCGACCTGGAAGGTGATCTCCGCCGACCTGCCGCTCGGCCTGGTGGTGCCCGACGGCCAGCTGGCCCAGGAGGGCCTGGCCAACGGGGACCCCGGCGCCCCGCTCGGCAAGGAGCAGGAGATCGCGGCGGTGCTCGCGGCCTTCAAGCGGCACGGCGTGCGCAACGTCGTCTGGATCACCGCCGACGTGCACTACTGCGCCGCGCACCACTACTCCCCGGACCGGGCCGGCTTCACCGACTTCGACCCGTTCTGGGAGTTCGTCGCCGGTCCGATCGCCGCGGGAACGTTCGGCCCCAGCGACCTCGACGGCACCTTCGGGCCGGAGGTGGTCTTCCGCAAGCACGCCGCGACCCCGAACGAGTCGCCGCGGCACGGCAACCAGTTCTTCGGCCACGTCGACATCGCCCGCGACGGGCGGCTGACGGTGAGCCTGCGGGACCTGTCCGGTGTGGTGCTGTTCAGCCGTGAGCTGGAGCCGGAGGACTAGACACCGGGGGTTTCAAGTAGGCCTCTTGGGACATGCTGCGGGTTCACCCCGGAGCACCGGGGTCCGACGGCGGTAGGAGAAGATCCCAGCGTGACCACCTTCCTCGTGATCGGGGTGCTGGGTCTGGTGCTGCTCGCGGTCGGCCTCGTGCTCGGTGACCTGCTCGACGGGCTCGCCGACGCGCTCCCCGGTGACGTCTTCTCCACGGCCGTCATCGGCGCGTTCGTGGCCGCGACCGGATTCGGCGGTGCGACCGCCGAGGCGGTGGGTGCGCCGCTCGCCGTGTCGCTGCCCGTCGGCATCGTCGCCGGCGTGGCGTTCGGCTGGTTCGCCGCCTGGCTGACCCGGCTGATCCGCGACGGCGGCAGCGACGCGACCCCCTCGGTCGACCACACCGTCGGCCGGAGCGGGCGGGTCGTCACCGCGATCCCGGCCGACGGGCTGGGCGTCGTCGACGTACTCGTCAGCGGCAACCCGGTCCGGCTCAACGCGCGCTCCGAGCAGTCCCTGGAGGCTGGCACCGAGGTGTTCGTCACCACCGTCCTCTCACCGACGGCCGTCGAGGTCGCTCCGGTGTGGCGCTCCCTCCCTTGAACGGCCCTCCCCTGAAAGGCACCCCATGCCCGACCTGCTGATCCCTGTCGGCGGACTCGTCCTGCTGCTGATCCTGCTCGTCCTGCTCGTCACGAGCCGCTACAAGGTGGCCGGGCCCAACCAGGCCTTCATCGTCACCGGCCGCAAGGGCAAGGCGGTGCTCAACCCCGAGACCGGCGAGCTCAGCACCGACCTGTCGGGTCAGAAGGTCGTGCTCGGCGGCGGGGTCTTCGTGATCCCGTTCGTGCAGAAGCTCGCCACCATGGACCTCTCCTCGCGCCGGATCTCGGTGCAGATCCGCGGCGCGGTCTCGGGCCAGGGCATCAAGCTGAACGTCGAGGGCGTGGCGATCGTCAAGGTCGGCGGGAACGCCGACCAGATCCGGCTCTCCGCGCAGCGCTTCCTGAGCCAGCAGCAGGACGTCGAGCCGTTCACCCAGGAGGTGCTCGCGGGTGCCCTGCGCTCCATCGTGGGCGGCCTGACCGTCGAGCAGATCATCCGGGACCGCGCCGCCTTCGCGCAGCGCGTCGCCGACGAGTCCGAGAACTCCCTGACCGGTCAGGGCCTGATCCTCGACACCTTCCAGATCCAGGACGTCACCGACGACGGCAGCTACCTCGCCGACCTCGGCCGCCCGGAGGCCGCCCGGGTCAGCCAGACCGCCCGGATCGCCGAGGCCAACGCCCGGCAGGCCGCCGAGCAGGCCCAGATCGCCGCCGAGCAGGAGATCGCCGTCGCCCAGCGGACGCTGGCGCTGAAGCAGGCCGAGATCAAGGCCGAGACCGACGCCGCCTCCGCCCAGGCCGCCGCCGCCGGCCCGCTCGCCCAGGCCGACCGGGACCAGGCGATCCTCCTCGAGCAGGAGAAGGTCGCCGTCCGGCAGGCGGCCCTGACCGAGCGGAAGCTCGAGACCGAGGTCCGCAAGCCGGCCGACGCCGAGCGCTACAAGGTCGAGCAGGAGGCCGAGGCCAAGCGCTCCGCCGAGATCGCCGCCGCCGACGCCCGCAAGGCCTCCACCATCGCCTCCGCCGAGGCCGAGGCGCAGCAGGTCCGGCTGTCCGGTGAGGCCGAGAAGTCCCGCCGGGCCGCGCTGGCCGAGGCCGAGGCGATCGAGGGCGCCAAGCGAGGCGAGGCGGAGAAGGCGCGTCGTACCGCCGAGGCCGACGCCACCCGCGCCGAGGGCGAGGCCCAGGGCGCCGCGATCCTCGCCGTCGGCCAGGCCGAGGCCGAGGCGATGGACAAGCGCGCCGAGGCGTTCGCCAACTACAACGACGCCGCCGTGCTGCAGATGCTGATCGAGGTGCTGCCGCAGATCGCCCGCGAGGTGGCCGCCCCGATCTCCGCCATCGACCAGCTCACGGTCATCTCGCCCGACGGCGCCGGCGCGCTCCCGCGCCAGGTCAACGACAACATCGTGCAGACCCTGGCGATGCTGAAGACCTCGACCGGGCTGGACCTCGAGGCACTGGTGAAGAGCTCGGTCGGAAAGGCCGCGAACGGCACCTCGGCGGAGGTCTCGGCGTCCGAGTAAGGGCCGCGACGTCATGCGACCCGGGCGCGACCGGGCCCGGATCGCATGATGTCGGGCGACCGGTCAGGCCGGCTGGGCGATGTTGACCAGCCAGATCACGCCGAACCGGTCCTGCACCTGGCCGAACACGTCGCCCCACATCTGCTTCTCCAGCGGGACATGCACCTCGCCGCCGTCGGCCAGGGTCTCGAACCAGCCGCGCAGCTCGGCCTCGTCGTCGCCGCTGAGGCTGAGGTTGGAGGCATTGCCCCGGACCAGCGTCTGGCCGGGTGCGCCGTCGGAGGCCATCAGAGTGATGCCGCCCGGGTTGTTGACCTGACCGTGCATGACCTGGGTGGCCTGGTCGCCCTCCATGCCCATGTCGCCGTAGGTCATCACGTTCAGGTCGCCCCCGAACAGCGAGTGGTAGAAGGTCAGCGCCTCGCGCGCGGTGCCGTCGAAGTGCAGGTAGGGGTTCAGGATGGTCGTCATGGCAGCTCTGACCGGTCGGAGGACGCGAACTCATCGCACGGTGCTGCCTGCCGGCTCTGTCGGTGACCGCGGCTAGCGTTCTGCGCGTGGATCTCGACGAGGCGGCCCGGATGGCCCGGGCGCTGCTGGCCGACCACGGCCTGCGCGACTGGACCCTGGTCTTCGACCGGGCCAAGCGGCGGGCCGGCATCTGCCGCTACGACAAGCGCCAGATCGGCCTGAGCGCGCCGCTGACCCGGCTGCACGACGAGGCCGACGTGCGCGACACCGTGCTGCACGAGATCGCCCACGCGCTGGTCGGGGTCCGCCACGGGCACGACGCCGTCTGGCGGGCGACCGCCCGGCGGATCGGCTGCAGCGGCGAGCGCTGCGTCAGCCGCGAGGCGCCCGAGCTGGAGGGCGCCTGGGTCGGGGTGTGCGCGGCCGGCCACCGGGTCACCCGGCATCGTCGCCCCGACCGGCCGGCGGCCTGCCGGCGCTGCGGGCCGTCGTTCGACCTCGCCCACCTGCTGACCTGGACCCACCACGGCCAGACGGTGCCGATGTCCGCGGCGTACGAGACCCAGCTGCGCCGGATCCGGGCGAGGCCGGAGGCGGGCTCGAGAGGACCGGTCGTGCTGCGGCCGGGGGAGCAGGCGCGGGTGCTGGCCCAGGGCCGCTACCACGGCGCCGTCGGCACGCTGGTCAAGCGCGGGCGCACCCGCTACCACCTGCGCATCCCCGAGGGCATCCTCACCGTGCCGTTCGAGCTCGTCGAGCGAGCCGGCTGAGCGCCGGCCCGCACCCCCGCCGAAAGACGGTCCCCGCGAGAACTGGTCCAGACAAAAGTCGGATGCGGGAAGGGGGCGCCGATGTCTACCGTTGTGACGATCAGTCAGCTCCCGGAGGTCATGGTGATGAAGCAGCAGCGCGCGGTCCGCCGCCGCACCGCGCACGCCCTCACCCCGGAGGAGAGGGCCCAGCGCCTCGCTGAGCTCCGGCACCGGTACCAGGTCGAGCTCGAGCGCGACGCCCGCAGCCTGCGCTGACTTTTCGCCGCAAACCCCAGCGCGGCACCGTCGGGAAACCCTAGGGTGCACGCGTGAGAGGCCTCCTCAACCTGCGCCCCCTGACCTCGTCGCTCGTCCTCGGCATCGCGGTCGCCGGACTGACAGCCGCCGTGCCACCCGCGCCCGCGTCCGCGGCCGGCCCGCTGACGGCGTACGTCGCGCAGGGCGGCAACGACACCGGCAACGACTGCTCGAGCGCCGCAGCGCCCTGCGCCACCGTCAGCCGGGCGCTGACCCAGGTCGGGGCGGGGGCCACGATCCGCGTCTCCGGGACCATCGTCGACCACCTCGAGGTCCACGGGGACAAGGAACCGCTGCTGATCACCGGCGCCGGGGCGTCGGCTCCGGCCGTGCTGCAGGCGCACGAGTCCAGCCGGGTCCTCTCCAACTTCGGGGTCCTGACGCTGGAGCACCTCGAGGTCACCGGTGGTGACGTCGGGGCGGGCGGTGCCATCGCGAACACCGGCGGCGAGCTCGCCCTGTCCCACGTCGTCGTGCGCGGGAACACCGGCGACAAGGGCGGCGGCATCTACAACGACAACGACGGCGTCGTCACGGTCGAGGACAGCCGGATCGTCGACAACGTCGCCACCGGCCTCGGCGGCGGTGGTGGCCTCTACAGCAGGAACGGCTCGATCACCGTCCGCCGGACCCTGATCGCGAACAACGCCGCCTCCGGCGGCGGCGGGGGCGGGATCGCCAAGATCAGCGAGCTCGGCGACGGCACGGTGGTGGTCGAGGACAGCACGATCTCCGGCAACAGCGCGGTCAACGGCGGCGGGCTGTACGCGACCGGCCGACTCACCCTCGCGCGGAGCACGGTGACCGAGAATCAGGCGACCTACGGTGCCGGCATCTGGAACTCCCTCGGCACCTCGTGGGTGGTGGGCAGCACGGTGGCGCGCAACGTCGCAACGGTCGGCGTCAGCGGCATCCACAACGATCACGGCACCGTCGAGCTCGCGAGCACCATCGTCGGACCGCAGACCGGCGTCGGGTGCGGCGGGAACAGTCCGGTCTTCGTCAGCCGCGGCTACAACCTCGACAGCGGCACCGGCTGCGGGCTCGCCGGCACCGGTGACCAGAGCGGCACCGACCCGCAGCTCGGGCCGCTGCAGGACAACGGCGGCGTGACCGCCACCCTGCTCCCGGCCGCCACCGGCCCGGCCGTCGACCGCATCCCGGTCGGCACCGCCTTCTACGCCATCTCGATGTGTGCCCGCCAGGACCAGCGTGGGGTGCCCGGCCCGGTCGCCGGCGCGACCGGCTGCAGCGTGGGTGCGGTCGAGCCGGCCGCGTTCGTGCTGACCGACCAGGCGCCGCTCGTCGTCGACTCCCTCTCGGGCCCGGTGACGACCCCGCTGGCGCTCAGCACCGCCGGCGGGTCCGGCGAGGGTCGGGTCACCTTCACGACGGCGGACGAATCGGCGTCGGGCTGCACCGTCAGCGCGACCCCGCCGTACACCTTGAGCGCGGCGAGCGCCGGCACCTGCACGGTCACGGCGCACAAGGCCGCCTGGGGCACCTACGGCTCCGCCTCCTCGGCGCCCGCGTCCGTCACCCTCGCCAAGGTCGAGCAGACGCCGCTGACCGTGACGTCCACGTCCGGGACCTTCGCGACGCCCCTCACGCTCACCAGCGCGGGCGGCACCGGCAGCGGCGAGGTCACCTTCGCCACGACGAACGGCACCGCGACCGGCTGCCAGGTCGGCGGCCCCGCGCCGTACCGGCTGACCAGCGCGAGCGGTGGTACCTGCACGGTCACCGCGACCAAGGCGGGTGACGAGCTGCGCCTGCCGGCCGCCTCGGCGCCGACGACGGTGACGCTCGCCCGCGCGGCGCAGGCCGCCCTCGTGGTCACCTCGACGAGCGGGCGCTACGGCACGCCGCTGCCGCTCACCACCAGCGGTGGATCCGGGAGCGGGGCGGTGACCTACGAGGTCTCCGACGGCACCGCGAGCTGTGAGCTCGTCGGGCCGGGGGAGGCACAGCTGGAGGCCGACGCCCCGGGCTCCTGCGCGGTCACGGCCACGAAGGCCGCGGACGGGGCGTACGCCGAGGCCGGATCGCCGACCGTGGTGGTGAACTTCGCACGCGGCCTCCAGGAGCCGCTCGTCCTCACCTCCACGGTGGGCACGTTCGGGCAGGGCCTGCCGCTCACGACCTCGGGGGGCAGCGGCGACGGGGGAGTGACGTTCGCCGTCACCGATGGCACGGCTGAGCGGTGCGAGGTGAGCGAGGACCCGCCGTACACGCTGCGCGTGGTCGCCGCCGGCACCTGCGTGGTGACCGCGACGAAGGCGGCCGACGTTCGCTACGAGTCGACGAGTGTCACGACGACGGTGGCCTTCCCGCGGTCCGCGCAGGCGCCGCTCGTGGTGACGTCGACGCAGGGCACGTACGGCGGGGCGCTGACCCTCGCGACGAGCGGCGGCTCGGGCCCGGGTGCGGTGTCGTACGCCGTGGCCGACGGCACGGCCGCGGCCTGCACCCTCCGCGGGGCCACCCTGACCGTCTCGACGGCGGGGACCTGCTGGGTGACGGCCACGAAGGCCGGCAGCCTCGGCCTGGAGCCGGTCTCGTCGGCGCCGACGACGGTGACCTTCGCCGCCGTCCGACCGACGGCGGTCCGCGCACTGAAGGTGTCCGGGAAGATCGCGGCCGCGAGGCGGGTGGTGTCGTGGACCGCACCCGGCAGCACCGGCGGTCTCCCGATCACCGGCTACGTCGTCACGGTGACCAAGGGCGCGAAGAAGGTGTCGACCACCACGACCCGGGCCCGCAAGGTCACCCTGAAGCGCGCGCGGCTGCCCCGCGGTCGGCTGACCGTCACGGTCGTCGTCCGCACCGCGGCCGGCACCGGACCGGTCGTGAGGAAGGTCTTCAAGGTCCGGCGCTGATCAGGCTCCCAGGATCGCGGCCAGCGCCTTGCGGTGCTGGTCGTACGCCTTGCGTCCCGCGCGGGTGATCCGGTACGTCGTGGTCGCGCCGCGGCCGCGCCCGGACTTGCTGATGTCGACGTACCCCGCCTTCTCCAGGGTCGCCATCTGCTTGGACAGGTCGGAGTCGGAGACGCCGAGGTGCTCGCGCAGGAACGCGAAGCTGACCGTCGTCGCGGCCGACAGCACGGCCATCGCCGCGAGCCGCTTCGGCGCGTGGATGACGGGATCGAGGTCCTCGATCACGCGAGCCGTGCCCGGGTGCGCGCGGCGGCCCGGGCGAAGGTCCGCTCGTAGAGGACCAGGCCGACGGTGACCGCCACGCCCGCGACGACGGCGGCGGCGATCGCGCCGGCGAGCAGCCAGCTGCCGACGACGAGGGCGAGCACGACGGCGACCCCGACGCCGTACCGGACGAAGGCGGGGCGGAACTCCGCCGGCGCGTGGCGCAGCGAGGGGAGGGCGCCGTGGTAGCGGGAGTACCAGGCCAGGAACGCGCCCTCCAGCGCTACCAGGGCGAGGAGGCCGACGAGGGCGAGGACGCGGCGATCCTGGGCGAGCCCGATGAGCAGGATGAGCGCGCCCGCCCACAGCCCGGCCGCGGGGGCGTACCACCACGGGGTCGGCGGGTAGTCGATGTACGGCGCCGCCTCCGCGCGCTCGGCGATCCGGCGGGCCTGCTGCGGGTCGAGTCGATCGCTTTCCATGTCGGAAAGCGTAGTTCTTAACTTTCCAGTCTGGCAAGTGGTAGGCCCCTGCCGACCCGGGCGGTGAGGCGACGCCGTACCGTCGTCCTCGTGGCTGATGCGGACTATTGCGAGCTCTGTGAACTCCCGTTGAGCCAGTGCGTGCACGGGCGGCCCGAACCGGTGCCCCCGCCGCCGCCGGACCCGGCGTCGCGAACCCCCCGGGTGAAGGTGCCGCCGCGCGTGCCCGGCAGCAGCACCCCGCCGCGCGCGCCCGCCGTCAGCGCCCCGCCGGTCAAGCGGAGCGCGCCGCGGAAGTGGACCTCGCCCGCGGAGCTTCGCCCGGCCATCCTGAGCGCACTGCAGGACGCCGAAGGCGAGCTCGACGGGGACGAGGTCTTCGTGCACCTCGAGGTGCGGATCGGCGACCAGCTGCGCCCCGGCGACCGCGAGGCGAACCCGCAGGGCGAGCTCCGGTGGCGTGCCGCCGCCCGCAAGGCGCGCAAGTCGCTGATGGACGACGGGCTGCTCGAGGCGGCCCCCGGCGTCTGGCGGCTCAGCGAGCTGGGTCGAAGCGCGGACCTCCCCGAGGCCTGAGCCCTGGGCCGGACCAGACCGCTCGATGAGGTCCTGGCCCGGATCGTTCATTCGCCCTCAGGGGACGCGGCTACGCTCCGCGCGTGTCCGAGACCCCGCGCTCCGATCGACCCGACAGCTCGCCCGCGGCCGGGGACAACTCGTCGAGATCCTGGAGTCGGGTGGCGGCAGTGGGACCACCGAGCCGCGTGAGCGACCCCGGCCGCGCCGCCGGCGCTGGGCACTGGGTGGCGCCGCGGTGCTCGGCACGGGGGCGGTGGTCGCGGTCGGATTCGGCGCCTGGTGGTACACCAGCACCGGTCCGCAGCCGGCCGAGGCGCTCCCCGCGAACGTCCTCGGGTACGCCGCCGTCGACCTGGACCCTTCCGGCGGGCAGAAGCTGGCCGCGCTCGATCTGCTGAAGAAGGTGCCGGCCGTCTCCGAGGAGCTCGACCTCGACGGGAACCCGGCGAGCGTCGACGTGACCAGCACCATCCTGGATGCGGACCTCGAGGCGGACGGCTGCGACCTCCGGGCCGACGACGTGACCGACTGGCTCGGCGACCGGGGTGCGCTGGCCGCACTGCCGTCCGACGAGGGGATGCCGGTGCCCGTGGTGGTCGTCCAGGTGACCGACGCCGATACGGCCCGGGACGGCCTGACGGCGCTGGCCGCCTGTGCCGACCTCGGGACGGACGACGACGAGGCCGAGGAGTCCGGGTTCATCGTCTACGACGCCGATGGCGAGGACGAGAGAGAGAACCAGCCTGAGATCGGCTTCAGCGTCGACGGCGAGTGGGCGGTCGTGGCCGAGGAGCAGGACACGGTGGATCGGCTCGTCGCCGACCGGGAGGACGGCACCCTGGCCGACGACGCCGGCTTCCAGAAGTGGACCGAGGCCGCGGGCGACCCCGGCGTCGTCCACCTGTACGCCGCTGCCGCGGCCGGCGCCTGGTACGCCGACGAGGTCGTCAGCGCGTTCATCGCGCCCATGGCCGGCTACGAGGCCCAGGAGGAGGCGTGCCCGATGCCGCCGCCCTTCGACGATCCCGACGCCGACTTCTCCGAGAAGGAGATGGACCGCCTGTACCAGGAGTGGACCGAGTGCATCGAGAGCCTCGAGGAGGAGCCGACCGAGGCCGAGCCCTCCCCCGAGGTCCAGAAGTTCCAGGCTGAGCTGCGCGGGTTCGAGGGCGCCGCAGCGACGCTGCGCTTCGCCGACGGCGCGGTCGAGGTGGAGACGGCCGGCGACCTGAGCTTCCTCGGCCCTCAGCTCTTCGGTGGTCCCGGCGGCGGCGCGGCCGTGCAGGCCCTGCCCGACGACACCGCCGTGGCGTTCGGCGCCGGGTTCAGAACGGGCTGGCTCGAGGAGCTGGTCCGCAACGGGATGACTGCGCCGTTCTTGGCGCTGGGCGTCGTCGCCGACGAGGCCTTCGGCGAGCTCGAGGAGCTCACCGGGTTGCGGCTGCCCGAGGACGCCGAGCTCCTGACGGGGCGAGCGGGGGCCTTCGCCATCTCGGGCGACGCCGACCCCGAGACCTTCTCCGGGTCGGGCGACCTCGGGAACGCCGGGGCCGGGTTGAAGGTGTCGGGCGACCCGAGCCCGCTGGTCGAGCTCCTTGACCGGGTCCGCCCGAAGGTGCCCGCCGACGGCCGGGAGCTCCTGGACAGCAGCTCCGCGGACGACGCCCTCGCGGTAGGACCGGACGAGCGGTGGCGCGACCGGCTCCTGGAGGACGGTGGACTGGGCGAGGTCGACGGCTTCGACGACGTCGTCGGGCACGCGGACGACGCGAGCGCGGCGTTCTATCTCGACCTGGACGCCGTGCGGAGCTGGCTGCCCGAGCTCTTCGACGGGGACGAGGAGCTCGTGCGGAACCTGAAGCCGTTCACCCGGGCCGGCGCCTCCAGCTGGGAGTCGGACGGCGTGGAGCACGGGCTGGTGCGGCTCACGACGAAGGACTGAGCCGGCTCAGGTCCGCACGCCGATCTCCGCGCCCAGACGGGCGCCCTTCCGCAGTGCCAGGTCGTCGCCGGACCAGAACCGGCCCGGGTCGTAGGAGTTCGTCGGCGGCCAGTCGTCGAGCAGGCCCATGGCGGTGTACGCCGCGGCCACCACCTCGGCGCAGTACGTCGTCTCCGCGGGCGCGACCAGGTGGGCCCGGCCGCGCAGCCAGCGGCCGGCGAGCGCGGCCGTGGGCGGGAACGGCGTGCCGTCCAGGCGCGCGACCGTCCGCAGCGCGGCGTCCTCCATCTCGCGGGTGACCTCGCCGGTCGGCGGCACGTCGAGCTGGCGCAGCCAGCCGCGCTGCTCGTAGCGGCCGGTCCACTGCACCACCGCCTCCCGCAGGTCGTGCAGCTGGGCGCCCCGGTGGTGCCGGCCGGACCACACGTCGAGCAGCCCCTTGCCGAGCTCGGCGTGCCACATCAGCGGGGGCAGGTCGTCGAGCACGATGGCCATCCCGACGTGGTTGACCGGCGCGTTGGTCAGCACCCGGATAGCGTGGTCTGCGGCGGAGCGGCCACGGAACAGCCAGAGGTCGCCCGTGCGCGTCAGGTCGACGGCCTCGTCCAGGGACAGGTCGGTCACGGCCGCTCGATCATGGAAGGAGTCTCCTCGTGAAGCTGTGGAAGGTACTGGGCGTCGCCGGCGTGGCGGGGGTGGCCGCCACCGGCGCCATCATCGCGCGTGGACAGCGACAGCGCGCGCAGGTCACGCCGGACGAGGTCCGGGCCAAGCTGCAGGAGCGGCTGAAGGCTCCGCCGAAGCACTGAACCGAATGTGACGTGGATCACGGGGTAATGGCAGGGTCTCGCCCTGGAGGTACGCCGTGTCCGCACGCCCGCTCGTCGCCACCCTGGCCGCTGTCCTCACCCTCGGGCTCGCGCCGGGACCGGCCGGCGCGGCACCACCCGCGGCCGATCCGGGGCCGGGCGGGAAGTCGACCTGGACCGAGGCGGACAAGGCCGGCTTCGGGACCGCGCGCGCACGCGGCAGTCGGGTCTGGTTCACGCTGCAGGGCGGCCGGGTGAGCGAGGTGTTCTATCCCGACCTCTCGACCCCCAGCGTCCGGGCCCTGGAGCTGGTGGTCAGCGACGGCCGGACGTTCACCGACCGGGCCGCCGACATGAGGCACACGGTGACCCGGCCGGACGAGCGCAGCCTGCGGTTCACCCAGGTCAGCGAGGACCGGGGCGGCCGCTACCGGCTCACCCAGCAGTACGTCACCGACCCGCGGCGGCACGTCGTCACCGTCGCGGTGCGGCTGGAGTCGCTCGACGGTGCGGCGTACACGCTCTACGCCCTGCACGACCCCGCCCTGGCCAACACCGGCATGGACGACCGCGCCCGCACCCGGGGCAGCGCGCTGGTCGCGGCCGACGCGCGCCGGCGGGTCGCCAGCGCACTCGTGGCGCAGCCGCGGTTCGACGCCACCGGCAACGGCTACCACCGCACCGGCGACGGGTGGCGCGACCTGCGTGAGGACCACGTGCTCGACGGCCGGAGGAAGCGGCTGCGCCGGCCCGGCAACGTCGTCCAGACCGGCCGGATCTCCCAGCTGACCGGGCTGGCCGGTGCCCAGGACGCGACCCTGTCCCTCGGACTCGGCCGGACCCCCGAGCAGGCGCTCCGGGCGGCGCGGGCGACCCGGACCGCCGGCTGGTCGGGCACCGCGGCCCGCTACGACCGCGGCTGGCACCGCTACCTCGGTCGGCTCTCCGGCGTACCGGAGTCGGCCGCTGCCCTCCGCCGTCAGTACCTCGCCTCCGCGCTCGTGCTGGCGGCTGCCGAGGACAAGGCGCACCCCGGTGCGATCGTGGCCTCGCCCTCGGCTCCGTGGGTGTGGGGCGACGAGATCAAGGACCTCTCCAGCCCGTCGGGCGCCTACCACCTGGTCTGGTCGCGCGACGCCTACGAGTTCGGCACCGCGCTGTGGGCGATGGGGGACCGGGCCGCGGCCCGGCGCGTCGTCGACTGGCTCTTCGGGGTGCAGCAGCTGCCCGACGGATCCTTCCCGCAGAACTCCGACGTCGCGGGCCGCCCGGTCTGGTCGGAGCTGCAGCTGGACGAGGTGGCGCTCCCGATCGCCCTCGCCCGGCTCACCGGCCGCACCGGCCCGCGGACCTGGCGCGGGGTGCGGAAGGCGGCCGAGTTCCTGGTCTCGTTCCGTGACGAGGAGACCGGCCGGCGGGCGCCGTACTCGCCCCAGGAGCGGTGGGAGAACCAGTCCGGCTACTCGCCGAACTCGATCGCGGCCCAGGTCAACGGCCTCGTGAGCGCCGCCGCGATCGCGCGCGCCAACGGCGAGCCGGCGCTCGCACGCCGCTGGCTGCGGGTCGCCGACCGCTGGCAGGCGCGGGTGAAGCGGTGGACGGTGACCCGTACCGGTCCGCTGGCCGACGGGCCGTACTTCCTCCGCCTCACCAAGGACGGCCGCCCCGACCGCGGCACGACGTACGGCATCGGCGACGGCGGCCCGGCGGCGGTCGACCAGCGCCGGGTCGTGGACGCGAGCTTCCTCGACCTGGTCCGCTACGGCGTGCTGCCGCCCGCGGACCGGGCCGTGCGGCGCAGCCTGCGGGTCGTGGACGAGCAGCTGCGGGTCGAGACGCCGAACGGGCCGTTCTGGCGCCGCTTCTCCTTCGACGGGTACGGCGAGACCCGCAGCGGTCGCCAGTGGCGGGTCACCCAGCCCGGCTCCCGCCGGACGCTCGGCCGGGCGTGGCCGCTGCTGACCGGCGAGCGCGGCGAGTACGCCGTGACCGCGGGCCGCGACGCGTCGTCGTACCTCACGACGATGGCGGCGGCCGCGGGCACCAGCGACCTGATCTCCGAGCAGGTCTGGGACGGCCGGTCGCCGACCGGGCGGTCCTGCTGCCCGGCCGGCGAGAACACGCGGGCCGCGACCCCGCTGGTCTGGTCGCACGCCGGGCTCGTGCGCCTGGCCTGGACCATCGAGCGGGGCCGGCCGGTGGACCAGCAGCGCGCGGTGGCACGCCGCTACGTCCGCTGATCCACCGGGTCGGTGCTACCGGGGGTGGTGCCCCTTGTGGTGGTGCCCCTTCCGCCCGAGCTCCAGCTTGCTGAGCGAGCCGGGCCCGAAGATCGGACCGGTCACGTACGCCGTGTTGTCGACGACGTCGACGCCACCCGGGGTGATGAGCATGCCCGGCGCCAACTCCTTGGCACGGACGCCGCCGTGCCAGGAGCGAGTGAGGGCGTGCAGCGCGCCCACCTCGGCGCCGGGCACGCCCAGCTCGAACGCGAACCAGCTGAGCTTCGACAGCGACAGCGCGTAGACGGTGTCGTCCTTGCCCACGGCGAGGTCGACGATCGAGGTCTGACCGTCCGCCCAGCGCTTGCACGAGCCGGAGTACGGCGCATCCGGGTCGCACACCGCTCCGGTCGTGCCCGGCCTGACCCGCCAGATCTGCGAGGTGCCGGGAGTGGCCGGGAAGCCGCGTAGCTCACCGATGTAGATTGAGCCGTCCTGGCCCACCGCGACCGAGGTCGCCACGGCCTCGGCCGGGATCGGGGTGCCGGCGGGCGGGAACCCCGTGGGCTGGCCTTCCGGGTCGGTGGCCGGGAGCCCCTCCGGCACCGGGACGGTGCGGGGCTTGAGCCGCGCGACCGTGGTGATGCGGCGGCCGTTCTTCGACACCTTCAGCACGTCGTTGCCGGCGGCGTCCGCGACCAGGACCGCGCCGTTGCCGAGCACGGCCAGCCCGTAGGGGTTGCTCTCGCCGGCCGGGCCCTCCTGGTTGTAGGGATCGTGGTCACCGGCCTGGTAGGCGGCGATGTCGGCGACGAACGCCGGTGCGGCGTACCCGGGACGCCACTTGTACAGCGTGGCCGCTCCCGGGACGGGCGGGCCACCGGGCTCGCCGCCGGCGCCGGTGAGGATGTAGACGGTGCCGTGCCTACCGGCGGCGACCGCGGGCGGGAAGCCTCCGGCCACGCTGCCGAGGGGGATGACCAAGGCCTGCTTGTGGCGACGCTCGACGACCAGGCTGAAGGAGCCGTCGCCCTCGGCGACCAGCGTGCGGCCGTCGCCGAGCGCGTCGACTCCCCGGGGACCGTCGAGCGCGGTCACGGTTTGCAGGCCGGAGGAGTGCCCGGGGTGGTGGCCGCCGTGGCCACCGCCCGCGGTCGCGGGCGCGAGGGTGGAGAGCACGAGAGCGGCTGCTGCCGCGGGTGCGATGAGTGTGAGATGGCGGTGCATGGGGGACCTTCCAGGATCGGGGGACAGGGCCGCCTCCCACGTAAGCCCCGCGCGATCCGGTTCGTCATCACCACTTGTGACCACTTCGTACCCGACCGGCAAGAATGGCCCTCCCCCTACGAAAGCGACGGACCCATGGAGAACAGGACCCTCGGCCGCACCGGCCGGGACGTCTCGGTGATCGGGCTCGGGACCTGGCAGCTGGGGGCCGACTGGGGCGAGGTCACCGAGCAGGACGCGACCGCGGTGCTGGCCGCGAGCGTCGAGGCCGGGGTGAGCTTCTTCGACACCGCCGACGTGTACGGCGACGGCCGCAGCGAGCAGGTGATCGGCCGGTTCCTGGCCGACCGCGAGGGCATCACCGTCGCCACCAAGATGGGCCGCCGGCTGGAGCAGGTCCCGGCGAACTACGTGCTGGAGAACTTCCGCGCCTGGACGGACCGCTCGCGCCGCAACCTCGGCGTCGACACCCTCGACCTGGTGCAGCTGCACTGCCCGCCGAGCGCCACGATCGACGACGACGCGACGTACGACGCCCTCGACACGCTGGTCGTCGAGGGCGCGATCGCGGCGTACGGCGTCTCCGTCGAGACCGTCGGCCAGGCCCTCAGCGCGATCGCCCGGCCGCACGTCGCGAGCATCCAGATCATCCTCAACGCCTTCCGGCTCAAGCCGCTCGACGAGGTGCTGCCCGCGGCGCGGGAGGCCGGGGTCGGCATCATCGCGCGGGTGCCGCTGGCGTCCGGGCTGCTGAGCGGGAAGTACGACGAGCGCACGACGTTCGCCGCCGACGACCACCGCACCTACAACCGCGACGGCAGCGCGTTCGACGTGGGCGAGACCTTCTCCGGCGTGGACTTCGAGGCCGGCGTGGCCGCGGCGCGTGAGTTTGCCGAGCTGGTCGGCCGGCACCGGCCGGTCGGGGCGACGGCGGCCCAGGTCGCGCTGGCGTGGGTGGCGCAGCTCGACGGGGTCAGCACCGTCATCCCCGGCGCCCGCAACCCCGACCAGGCTCGCGCCAACGCGGCCGCGGGGTCGCTCCCGCCGCTCGCGCCCGAGCTGCTGGAAGGGATCGCCCGGCTGTACGACACCTACTTCCGCGAGGCGGTCCACGACCGCTGGTGAGCTGATCGACGATGCAGTGTGACTACTTCGACGCGGGGGTCTGCCGGTCGTGCACCTGGATGGGCCAGGGGTACGACGAGCAGCTCGCCGCCAAGCAGGCGCGCTGTGCCGAGCTGCTCGCGCCCTGGCCCGGCCTCGACTGGCTGCCTCCGGTCACCAGCCCGGAGTCGGGGTTCCGCAACAAGGCGAAGATGGTCGTCGCCGGCACGGTCGAGGCCCCCACGCTGGGCATCCTGGACCCGACCGGTGGTGGGGTCGACCTGCGCGGCTGCGGGCTGCACGACCCGCGGCTGGCCGACGCGCTGCCGGTGCTCGCGGAGTTCGTGACCCGGGCCGCGCTCACGCCGTACGACGTCCCGCAGCGTCGCGGCGAGCTCAAGCACCTGATCGTGACGGTGTCGCCCGACGGCGAGCTGATGGTGCGGCTCGTGCTGCGCTCCACCGAGTCGGTCGCCCGGATCCGCAAGCACCTGCCCTGGCTCGCCGAGCGGCTGCCGCTCGCCGTCGTCTCGGTCAACCTGCAGCCCGCCCACAAGGCGGTGCTGGAGGGGGAGCGGGAGGAGGTGCTGCTCGGTGACACGCTGCCGATGCGCACCGGCGAGGTGGTGCTGCACCTGCGACCGCAGAGCTTCTTCCAGACCAACGGCCACGTCGGTGCCGAGCTCTACCGGCAGGCGGCCGGCTGGGTGGCGGAGCTGGCACCGGCCTCGGTGTGGGACCTGTACTGCGGGGTCGGCGGCTTCGCCCTCCACCTCGCCGCCCCCGGCCGCTCGGTCGTCGGCGTCGAGGTCAGCGAGGAGGCGATCGCCAGTGCCCGACAGAGTGCGACCGACCTCGCGCACGTCTCGTTCGTGGCCGCAGACGCGACCACCTGGGCGCCCGCGCAGCCCGCTGCGCCCGAGCTGGTCGTGGTCAACCCGCCCCGGCGCGGGATCGGTCCCGACCTGGCCGGCTGGCTCGAGACGTCGGGGGTCCCGCACGTCCTCTACTCCAGCTGCAACGCCGTCACGCTGGCCCGTGACCTGGCCGCGATGCCGGCGTACCGGCCCGTCACTGCGCGGCTGCTCGACATGTTCCCCCAGACCGCGCACTTCGAGGTCGTCACGCTGCTGACCCGGGCGTAGCCGGCGTCCGAAAGGTGTTGCCGTTGGTGACCAAACGACAACGGATCCGCCGCTGGCTTGCGGTTGGTGACCAAACGGCACGCCCTTCCGCGGGAGCCGCCGCAGCTCTCCTGACCTCCGGTGTCTCGGTTCTGGTCCTGGTGCACCAGGCCCACCGTGACGAGGGCGACGTCGCGCAGGTTCGAGAAACGGGGGACCGGGTCGGTACCGTCGATGGGGATGACTGACGCCCCACCTGACCCCCAGCCCACGCTCGACATCGACTGGCTCAAGACCCTCGCCGGCGCCCTCGCGGCGGTGACCACCGCCGTCCTGCTCTCGACCCTCGGGGCGGCCGGCACCCTGATCGGCGCCGCCTTCGGCAGTGTGGCCGCCACCGTCGGCACCGCGCTCTACAGCCAGGGCCTGGCCAGCAGCCGCCAGAAGGTCGCGAAGGTCGCGAAGGAGAACGCGCTGCTCAAGGTCGGCGTCGCCCAGTCGGAGGTACGCCGGGCCGCTCGCCGGCACGGCGACACCGCAGCCGTCGACGCGCATCTCGAGCACGCCGACGAGCAGTTGGGCGAGGCCCGGCAGGAGCTCGACGCGGCCTCGTCCCGGGGCTCCTGGCGGACGGCCCTGCCGTGGCGGCGAGTCGCGCTGCTCGCGGCCGGCACCTTCGTCGTCGCGATGCTGGTGCTGCTCGCCTTCGAGGCCGTCGGGGGCAAGCCGGTGTCGTCGTACACCGGTGGCACCGACGGGAGCGGCGGCACCTCCATCAGCCGGCTGGGCGGCTCCAGCGGCTCCGACGACCGGTCGGACGACAGCGGCCGCGACAGCGACCGGGACCGAGACCGAGACCGGAAGCAGCAGGACGACCGGGACGAGTCGGAAGCCCCGTCGCCCAGCCCGACCGACGAGCCCACCGAGGCGCCGAGCGAGACGCCCACGCCGTTGCAGCAGCCGTCGGACGAGCCGACCCAGGCGCCGACCGAGGCACCCACCGAGACGCCGGGCGGCGCGACCGCCCCGTCGCCGACCGCCCCGGCGCCGAGCCCGGCCGGGTGACCCCCGACGAGCGACTCCGGGAGGCGCACGCGGGCGTCGTACGACACCTGGCCGCGCTGCGCGGCGACTTCAGCGGGATGGTCGAGGCCTCCCGCGACTCCAACGCCGACGACGAGCACGATCCCGAGGGCCACACGATCGCGTTCGAGCGCTCCCAGCTGGACACGCTGATCCGGCAGGCCGAGTCGCGGCTCGCGGAGATCGACGCGGCCCTGGCGCGGCTGTCGGTCGGGACGTACGGCACCTGCGTGGTCTGCGGTCGCCCGATCCCGTCCGAGAGGCTGGAGGCTCGTCCGTCCGCGGCGAGCTGTGTCGGCTGCTCCTGAGGCGGCAGGCCCCGGGAAACGGGAGCCCCAGGTTCATCACGGTATGTAGACCAGTTCGCACCTCCCATGGCGTACCCATCGTGGGAGGTGTCGGCTCGTCTGCATACCGTGATGAACCAGCAGCCCCCGCCCCGCCCCCGCACCCCCGCCCCAAGCCGATCCGGCCCCGCTTCGTGACCGACCGCCGGGTGGGTACCGAGACCTCATGCCACTCCTCGCCTCGGTCCGTCACGGCGCCGCCTCGCTGGGCGGTGCGCTGCTCGCGACGGCGACCCGCGCGACCTCGGCGATCCGCCCCGCCGCGAAGCCGTTGCACCCGCGCGGCCGGGTCCGGCAGGGCCGCCTCCACCGCACCGGCGTCGAGCCGGCGCTCGGGACGGCGCTGGGGGTGGAGTTCCTCGACGCGGCGGGAGTCGACGAGGTCGTGGTGCGGGAGTCGCGTGCGCTCGGGCTCCCGCAGGCCCTCCCCGATATCCACGGGCTGGCGATCCGGGTCCCGAACGCCGACGGCAGCCACGGCGACCTGCTGTTCGCGAGCACGGGGTGGGGTCGGGTCAGCCGGTTCGTGCTGACCGCGAGCCGGTCGACCTACGGCCGGCCGATGACGACGCTGCTGCCGTACCGCACGGCGGCCGGCCCGGTCCTGCTCGGGGCCCGGAGCAGCGGGCCCGAGACGATCGAGCTGGCCTGCTCGGTGGGAGACGGTGCCTGGCACCACTTCGCCGAGCTGCGCCTCTCCGAGCGAGACGCCGGCCCCGAGGACCTCGACTCCGGCGGCGGCATCTCCTTCGACCCGGTGCTGAACCGACTGCCCGGCCTCGACCAGTACGGCTGGGTGGAGCGGCTCCGGGAGCCGTCGTACGACGAGGCCCGCACCCACCGCGGCCGGGGCTGAACGGATCACGATGACCGAGCCCCGCCTGGTCCCGATCGCCGAGCCGCGCCGTCCGGAGGGGGTGGTCCTGGTGCTGCACGGTGGGGCCTCGCGCCCCGGCAACCCGATGGTCCGGCCCACCCAGCTCTCAGTCCTCCGGATGATCCCGGTCGCCCGACGGATCGCCCGCGCCACGCGCGGCCGGGTCGCGGTCTACCGGTTGCTGAACTCCCATCGCGGCTGGGACACCGAGCACACGCCGGTCAAGGACACGGCCTGGGCGCTCGACCGGGTCCGGGACCGGCTGGGGCGGCGGCTGCCGACCTGCCTGGTCGGCCACTCGCTCGGCGGGCGGGCCGCGCTGCTGGCCGGGGTCGAGCCCGACGTCGTGGGCGTGGTGGCGCTCAACCCGTGGGTCTACCCGACCGACAGCGCCGACCTCACCGGTCGGCGGGTGCTGGTGGTGCACGGCGACGCCGACCGGGTCGCGTCGCCGGAGCGTGCGGCCCAGGTGGCCCGCCGGCTCTCGCGGACCGCGGAGGTCGAGTGGCGCACCGTGTCGGGCGGCAAGCACGCCATGCTGCGGCACGGCGCCGACTTCGAACGCGCCGCCGCCGAATTCGTCGTTATGTCGTTGCTTGGCGGCCGGGTGCCCTAGGTTCGGGGCCGTCTCGACCCTGTGAACCTTTGGAGCAAACACATGACCGACTACAACCAGCCCGCTCCGCCCCCGCCGTACGGCGGAGTCCCCGTCGCCGGCCCGATCGGCCAGGTCCGCAGCACCGGCACCTGCATCCTGCTGTTCATCGTCACCCTCGGCATCTACGGCTGGATCTACTACTACAAGACCCACGAGGAGATGAAGCAGCACAGCGGTCAGGGCATCGGCGGCGCGATCGCCCTGATCCTCGCGATCTTCATCAGCATCGTGAACCCGTACCTCCTCTCGGCCGAGGTCGGCAACCTGCGCAAGCTGCGCGGCCAGGAGCCGAAGGTCAGCGGTACGACGGGCCTGTGGTACTTCCCCGGCATGCTCATCCTGGTCGGACCCATCGTCTGGTTCGTGAAGACCAACGGTGCGCTCAACGAGTACTGGGTGTCGCAGGGCGCCACCGCCTGACCCGGGCCGCCCCGGCACCGGTCGTCTACGGTGTCGGGGTGACTCACCCCATCGTCGTCATGGGCGTCTCGGGTTCGGGCAAGTCCACCGTGGGAGCTGCGCTCGCGCAGCGGCTCCGGGTGCCCTTCGCCGATGCCGACGACCTGCACCCCGAGGCCAACATCGCCAAGATGAGCCGGGGTGAGCCCCTCGACGACCACGACCGGTACCCCTGGCTCGAGAGCGTCGGTGCCTGGCTCGCCGACCACGCCGACGGCGGGGTGATGAGCTGCTCGGCGCTGAAGCGCAAGTACCGCGACCAGCTTCGCCACCACACCGCGATCGAGTTCGTGCTGCTCGCCGGCAGCCGTGAGGTCATCGAGCGGCGCCAAGCCTCCCGGCCCGGCCACTTCATGCCGGCCTCGCTGCTCTCCTCCCAGCTCGCGACCCTCGAGCCGCTCGAGCCCGACGAGGGCGGCGTGGTGCTCGACGTCGCCCAGGGTGTCGACGAGATCGTGGAGGGGTACGTCCGGGCATGACTTCTGCCGTCCTGCCGCTGGCCACGGGTGACATCTACGAGCCGGTGGCGCCGGGCTGGCAGCTGGTCGTCGCGGCCCTCGGTGCCATCACGCTGCTGATCCTGCTGATCACCGTCGTCAAGCTGCACCCGTTCCTCGCGCTCATCATCGGCGGCCTGACCGTCGGCATCCTCGCCGGGCAGAACGTCGGCGACGTGCTCATCACCTTCACCGAAGGGTTCGGCAGCACCACCGCCGGCGTCGGCATCCTGATCGCGCTCGGCGCGATGTTCGCCAAGCTGCTCGCCGACTCGGGCGGTGCCGACCAGATCGTCGACACCATCGTGGGCCGGGCCTCGACGCGCGCCCTCCCGTGGGCGATGGCCTTGGTGGGAGCGATCATCGGCCTGCCGATGTTCTTCGAGATCGGCCTGGTGCTGCTGATGCCGGTCATCTACCTGGTCGCCCGCCGGGCCCAGGTCTCGCTGATCACCGTCGGCATCCCCGCGCTGGCCGGCCTGTCGGCCATGCACGGCTTCGTGCCTCCGCACCCCGGTCCGGTGGTGGCCGTCGACACCCTCGGCGCCGACCTCGGGGTGACCCTGGGACTGGGCCTGCTGGTCGCCGTGCCGACCATCATCGTCGCCGGCCCGCTCTTCGGGGCGGTCGCCGGACGCTGGGTCGACGTACCCGCCCCCGACACGTTCGAGGGGCGCGAGCAGGACGAGACCGGCCCGCGGCCGACCTTCGCCGTCACCATGGCCACCGTCCTGCTGCCCGTCGTGCTGATGCTCGGCCGGGCGGTCACCGAGATCGTCGTGGACGACGAGGACAACGGCTTCCAGCAGGTGATGGACGTCATCGGGCAGCCGATGGTCGCCCTGCTGATCTCCGTCCTGGTCGCGATGGTGACCTTCGGGCACGGGTCCGGGATGGACCTGAAGGAGATCGGCAGCACCGTCGAGTCGGCGTTGCCGGGCATCGCCGGGATCCTGCTCATCGTCGCGGCGGGCGGCGGGTTCAAGGAGGTCCTGGTCCGCACCGGGGTCGGCACCCTGCTCGCGGACTGGGCCAAGGACGCCGACTTCTCGGTCTACCTGCTGGCCTGGGTGATGGCCGTGCTGATCCGGCTCGCCACGGGCTCCGCGACCGTCGCCACCATCACCGCCTCCTCGCTGATGGTCGGTCTCGTCGAGGGGATGTCCAGCGCCGAGACGTCGTTGGTGGTGCTCGCCGTCGGCGCCGGGTCGGTGTTCTTCTCCCACGTCAACGACGCCGGCTTCTGGCTGGTGAAGGAGTACTTCAAGATCAGCGTCGGACAGACCATCAAGAGCTGGTCGCTGATGGAGACGGTGCTGTCGGTCAGCGGGCTGGGCTTCGTGCTGGTGCTGTCCCTGTTCGTCTGACGGCCGCCCGTGCCTACGAGGGGCGTGGGCTACCGGCCCGACCCCAGCACGTAGGTGTAGCGGCTCGACGGCACCAGGTCGAGGTCGCGGTCCGCGCCGATCCGCGCGACGCTGGCCATCAGCGTCTCGATCCGTCGGCCGAGCTCGGCATCGTCGCCGCCGCTGCCGTAGAACGCGTGCACGTCGCTCAGCGCGGCGCTCGGGAAGAGCTCCTCCACGAACGCGCTGACGTACGGCGCATCATCGGTGACGGGCTCGACGACGACGTTCTGGAGATAGCCGAAGGTCGCCTGGGTCCGGATCGCGATCGGGGTGTGCTCGACCATCCAGCGGCGCAGCCACTCGGCGTTCTCCAGCTCGGCCGGCTTGCGGAGCACCGCGACGTTCGCGAGGGCGTCGGCGCGCTCGCCGTCGGCGACCTCCGGCGGGTCGAGGCGGCGGTGCTCGTCGACCCGCCAACCGGCGACCCGGGCGGCTGCCGCGCCGAGCAGCTCGGCGATCGCCGGTGCGGAGCCGGACCAGGCGCTGACCACCGCGGCGATCGGCTCGCCGGTCGGGATCCGCAGCGCGGGCGCGACGTCGGCGTCGTCGAGGTTGAGCTGGAGGCGCTGGACCCCGGCCGCGGCCAGGGCGTCGTGCAGCGCGCCGTCGCGCAGCGCGGAGGCGTCGACACCCCAGAGGGCGAACATCAGCTTGTTCGTGGTCGCGGTGCTCATGCGACGCAACCTAGGGCGGATGCCCGCCCGCGGCGAGCGGGTCCCGCTGACAGGGCACGGTGCGGCCGGACCGCTCTCCACAGGCCGTTCCCACCAGCCCCGTCCTCCACAGGTACGACGACCCCGCGTGTCGCGCTCGGACCGCGTCGGGAAGAGTGGAAGTGCCATCTCGCTTCTCGGACCGGAGGTGCCCGTCGTGTCGGACCCGTTCACGCTGCCGCAGCGGCTCGTGGTGAGCCCGCCCCTGGACGCCTCCGAGCGCGATCTGGTCGCCGGCCTCGGCCTGTGGCCGGGCCGCCCGCGGCCCCGCTCGCCCTGGTCGGTGTGCGCGGACGGTTGCTGCCTCGACCTCGCCGACGGCGTGAGTGCCGGTCTCGCCGAGGACTGGCTGCGGTTCCTGCTCCGCGAGCTGCTCAGTCCCCGCGCACGGGTCGCCCGGGAGCGCGCCGCGGCCGTGGGCCTGCAGGACCATCGGGTCGACGGACGGGTCCTGGTCGACGTCCCCTCGCCGATGCTGATCGCCGTCAGGGCCAGCCGGGTCCGCTCGCTGCGGCTCGACGACGAGCAGTTCGCCGTCGAGGACCGACCCCGGGCCGGCCCGGGTGAGGTGGTCGAGCTGCGGCGAGACCGCGCTCAGAGCACCGAGCGGTAGACCGCCACGGTCCGCTCGGCGATCGTCGCCCAGCTGAACGCGTCGATGGCACGCTGCCGTCCGGCCCGGCCCATCGCGGCCGCCCGGTCCGGGTCGCCGACCACCTCGGTCAGCGCGGCGGCGAAGTCGGCGACGTACCGCTCCGGGTCCAGGGGGGTGCCGGTGCCGTCGGTGGCCTGCTCGATGGGCACCAACCGCCCGGTCTCCTCGTCGAGCACCACCTCGGGGATGCCGCCGGTGGCGGTCGCGACCACGGCCGTCTCGCAGGCCATCGCCTCGAGGTTGACGATGCCGAGGGGCTCGTAGATCGACGGGCACGCGAAGGCCGTCGCCGCGGTCAGCAGTGCCACGACGTCGGGCCGGGGGAGCATCTCGGCGATCCAGACCACACCGGTGCGGGTCGCCCGGAGGTCGTCGACGAGGCCCTCGACCTCGGCCAGGATCTCCGGGGTGTCGGGTGCGCCCGCGCACAGCACCACCTGCACCTCCGGCGGCAGCAGGGCGCAGGCGCGCAGGAAGAGCGGCAGCCCCTTCTGGCGGGTGATCCGGCCGACGAACACCACCGAGGGGCGGTCCGGGTCGACGCCGAGCTCGCGGACTCGGTCGGGGGCCACGATCGGCTGCCAGTCCTGGGTGTCGATGCCGTTGTGGACGACGTGCACCTTCGCCGGGTCGATCGAGGGGTACGAAGCCAGCACGTCGCGGCCCATCGCCGACGACACCGCGATCACGGCGGCCGCGGACTCGTAGGCGGTCCGCTCGACCCACGACGACACGGCGTACCCGCCGCCGAGCTGCTCGGCCTTCCAGGGCCGCAGCGGCTCGAGCGAGTGGGCGCTGACGACGTGCGGGACGCCGTGCAGCAGCGAGGCCAGGTGGCCCGCCATGTTGGCGTACCAGGTGTGCGAGTGCACCAGGTCGGTACCGCCGCAGGCGTCGGCGATCGCGAGGTCGACCCCGAGGGTTCGGAGCGCGGGGTTGGCGTCGGTGAGTTCGACGGGCTCGGGGTACGACGACGTCCCGGCCTCGGCCCGCGGGGCGCCGAACGCGTGCACCCGTGCGTCGAGGTCCAGCTCACGAGACAGCCCGCGCAGAGCCCGCACCAGCTCGGCGACGTGCACCCCCGCACCGCCGTACACCTCGGGCGGGTACTCCCTGCTCAGCACGTCGACTCGCACGCTCCGAAACCTATCCCGGGCGCGCTAGGTTGCCATCATGGTTGCCTCCCGGAAGAAGGTCCTGGCCATCGTCCTCGCGGGCGGGGAGGGGAAGCGCCTGATGCCGCTCACCGCGGACCGGGCGAAACCGGCGGTGCCGTTCGCGGGGATCTACCGGCTGATCGACTTCGCGCTGTCGAACGTCGTGAACTCCGGCTACCTGCGGATCGTCGTGCTGACCCAGTACAAGTCGCACAGCCTGGACCGGCACGTCACCCAGACCTGGCGGATGTCGACGATGCTCGGCAACTACGTGGCCCCGGTGCCGGCTCAGCAGCGGGTCGGCAAGCACTGGTACCTCGGCAGCGGGGACGCGATCTACCAGTCGCTCAACCTGATCAAGGACGAGAAGCCCGACATCGTCGTGGTCGTGGGCGCCGACCACGTCTACCGGATGGACTTCGCGCAGATGGTCGACCAGCACGTCGAGAGCGGCTCGGCCTGCACGGTCGCCGCGATCCGGCAGCCGATCGGGCTCGCCGACCAGTTCGGGGTCATCGACGTCCACCCCGACGAGCCGCGCCGGATCCGGGAGTTCCTCGAGAAGCCCACCGACCCGGTCGGCCTGCCCGACAACCCCGGCGAGGTGCTGGCGTCGATGGGCAACTACGTCTTCGACGCGGACGCGCTCGTCGAGGCGGTGACCCGCGACTCGACCACCACCGGGTCCAAGCACGACATGGGCGGCGACATCGTGCCCGCGTTCGTACGACGCTCGCAGGCCGGCGTCTACGACTACAAGGACAATGTCGTCCCCGGCGCCACGGACCGCGACCGCGGCTACTGGCGCGACGTGGGGACGTTGTCGTCGTACTACGCCGCCCACATGGACGTCGTCTCACCGCTGCCGGTCTTCAACCTCTACAACTTCGACTGGCCGACCTACACCTCCTACGGCCCGCAGCCGCCGGCCAAGGTCGTGCAGGGCGCCGACGGCGTCGACTCGCGCGTCGACGAGGCGGTCCTCTCGCCCGGCGTCGTCGTCAGCGGCGGCATCGTGACCCGCTCCGTGCTCTCGCCCGCCGTGAGCGTCGGTGCCGGAGCGGTCGTCGACGGATCGGTGCTGATGAACGGCGTCCGCGTCGGACCGGGCGCGGTCGTCCGCAACGCGATCCTCGACAAGAACATCATCGTCCCGCCCGGCGCGCAGATCGGTGTCGACCACGACGCCGACCGGGCGAACGGGTTCCTGGTCGAGGACGGGCTGACGGTGCTGGGGAAGGACCAGGCTTTTCCGGGGAGCTGACAATTTCTCCGCCCAGGCGGTGAATCTCGGTCCTGTGTCATGAAGCATCACGACATCAGCGCGAGTTCCTCGACAGCGCAGTGACCCCTGATGCCGATGGGACGCTCAGATCACCCCGGCCGCACGCGCGGCGGCGGCGTACGCGTCGGCGAGCGAGGCGACGGTCTCGTGCGCGTTCAGCCCGCTCGGGTTCGGCACCACCCACAGCTCGGCGTCGGCGAGCGGCTCGGGCTGGCGGCCGGGGACCGCCCGGGGGAGGCCGAAGGCGGCGCGGTACGCCGTGATCCCCGCGATCGCGACGACGGCCGGCCGGACCCGGCGTACCGTCTCGACGAGCGCGGCGCCACCGGCCCGGTACTCCTCGGCCGTCAGCTCGGACGCCTTCGCCGTCGCCCGGCGTACGACGTTGGTGATGCCGATCCCGCGCGAGCGCAGATGGTCGCGGTCCTCGTCGGTCATCCCGGCCGCCGGGTCGATCGGCCGGGTCACGATGCCGGCGCGCAGCAGCGCCGGATAGAACCGGTTGCCCGGGTGGGCGAAGTGGGTGCGCGTCGCGGCCGTCCACAGCCCCGGGTTGATCCCGACGAAGAGCAGCCGCAGCGGCGGCGCGTCGGCGTCGGGGAGCAGGTCGGGCACCTCGGCGTCGCGGAAGGACTCGAGCTCGGCGCGGGTGAAGGTACGGCGCGGGGCGTCGGCAGGCACCCGCGCAGCCTGCCACGGGCCCGGAGCCCGCCCGTGCTGGGTGCCGGTGACGAGCGTGGTGCTGGTCGAGCGGTGGGCTACCGGGGCGCGGAGTAGAGCACCTGGATGGCGTTCGCGACGCTGCGCGGGCGACCGTCCGAGGGGGTGTTCAGGACCCGGTTCGTCCCGCCCGGCCGGCGGGCGACCATCGTCGAGGAGCCGCCGCCGTCGAGGTTGAGGGCGTCCTCGGCGCCGAGCCGGAGCATCATCTCGGCCAGCTCGACCATCGTGTAGCCGCGGCTGGCCGCCTGTCGCCCGTCGACGACGAGCATCAGGATCTCCGAGGTGTCGTGGCTGATCCCGATAGCGGTCCGGGGGTGCATCTGGCCGTCGTCGGTGACGGTGCGCAGGCCGTTGCGCAGCAGGAAGCTGTTGCTGGTGATCGCCATCCCGGGCCGGCCGGTCACGCCGCGGGCGACGCTGATCCGGTCCCCGAACTGCAGCTGACGGAGCAGCCGTGCTCCCGAGCCGCGGCCGACCAGGAGGAAGCCCTTGATCCGGTGACCGGCACGGAGCCGGGCCTTCTTGCGGACGACCTTCCCGTTGACGACCTGGACCTGGACGATCCGGCTCTTCTGGCCGTCGGTCACGCCGTACCCGGGCGTCGATCCCCAGCGGGCGTTGTAGATCCCGATGCCGCCGTCGGGGACGCTGGGGGAGTTGACGTTGGTTAGCGGCCAGTCGCGGTACTGCTTGATGCGCGCCCGGACCTGGATCGGGCCGATGAAGGGCTGCCCGCTCTTGCTGATCGTGAAGCCGGCGCTCCATGACGGGCTCGGTCCGTGCAGGAACCCCTTGGCCCGCTCCTGGCCGATCCCGAACGGGGCGCCGGAGTCGCCGATGTCGAAGAAGTCGCCGTTGACGCCGGCCACGGCCTTCTTGTCGAGCATCCCGCGCACCCGCTGGGTGCTGGCGATCCGACCGGGGTTCGCGTAGTTGAGGCGGAGCCCCGGCTGCTGGTAGTTGATCCGCAGCAGGTGCGCCTTGATCGGCCCGCGGGCGTCGGTCTCGGACCAGGTCGAGTACGTCACTCCGGGCGCGACCGTGTACCCCGTCGGGGTCGTGCTGCGCGGCGCCGCGCTGCGGGCGTACGCCGGGAGATCCCGGGCGATCGGTCCGCGGACCCCGTCGGAGGAGTGCTGCGGGTACGGGTCGTCGGCAGCAGCGGCGAACGCGGTGCCGGGGATCGTCAGGGCGCACACCAGGAGGCCGGCGGGCAGGGTCAGTCGGCGCTTGGTCACCTGCGCAAGGCTAAACGGGTCGCGGGCGCTGGTCGGACAGGCGGGTTCGTGTGTCCCTACTTGAACCGGCTCAGGCGCAGTCGACGGAGCCCAGCCGGGCCAGTCCCTCGCGGTCGCCCGGGCCGAGCTCGGTCTGTCCGATGTTGTCCTCGTACATCAGCTCGTTCTCGTCGTCGACGTGGTCGAGCCCGATGACGTGACCCAGCTCGTGGGTGATGATCGCGCGCATCACCTCGTCGCCGTCACGCTCGTCGGCCAGCTCGGCGAACAGGTCGGCGTCGAGGGCGATCGAGCCGGTGACGTAGGTGCGGTGCCGCTGACGCTCCAGGTAGGTGCTGCCGCCGAGGCCGGCCACGTCGCCCGCCAGCCGCGGCACCTCCTCCTCGTCGGCCCAGCCGATGAGGACCGGCTTCGGACGGTTCAGCCCGTCGATGCGGTCGCCGAACTCCCGTTCGTCGGAGGTGCCGGTGTCCTCGAACCGGAACCCCGTCGCGTCCGCGACGTCGCTCATCGCCTCGGCGAGCAGCTCCTCCCAGTCGTCGGGGGCGCCCGCCGGGTTGACGACGTACCGGATCGGGCGGCAGGGGTTCCAGCTCACCGGCTCGTCGCTGTTCGGCTGGGTGGTCGCGAACGCGTACTCGCCGTCGCCCTCCGGCACCCCCACCAGCTCGCCCAGTCGGCCGTCGAAGCCGACCAGCTCCCGCAGCCGCCGCCCGTTGTCGGACGGGTTGACCAGGAAGACCCCGACCATGATGACCAGCACGATGAGCAGGCCGGGTACGACGGGCCCGCGCTCCTTGCGCGGCCTGCCGCCAGTGCCGTCCCTGCCTCGTCCTCTCCGTCTGCGTCGTTCGCGTCCCAGCGGGACCGGCGCACTCACGGGCCGGTGGATCTGGTGCTCGTGCAGGTATCGCTCGTCGAGCCGGTCGAGCTCGCGCAGGCGCCGCTCCATCTCGCGTCGCCACCGACGCTGCGCACGTCGTTCCGCGAAGCTCACCGCTCCATTGTCCCCGGCGTTGTTCCCGATGGTCCCGTTGAGGCTCGTTGACCCTTCTCCACAGGCTTCACCTTCGGTGGTGCGTGACCCGGGACGATGTGGGTAGTTTCCGGGTTGGCGTCTCGGGTCTGGATGCCGCGCTCTCGGGAAGGACTCGACATGAGGCGACTGTCCACCGTCACCCTGGCCATGGGGCTGGTGCTGCTCGCGGGCTGTACGGACGGCGACGATCCGGAGCCCAAGGTCCCGCCCACGAACAGCTCGTCTGCCGTCAGTACGCCGACGCCCACGCCGACGGGTCCGGTCGAGCCCACGCTTCCGCCTGAGGCGGAGGGGGATGATGCTGCCGCTGCTGAGGCGTTCGTGCGGTTCTACTGGGAGACAGCGCACTATGCGCAGGCATCGGGTGATGTCGAAGGCCTCGAGGCTCTCGCGAGCACCTCCTGCAGGAACTGTCGCTCCGGCACGGACTATCTACGAGATGCGTTCGCGCAGGGCGCGTCATTCAAGGGTGGTGAGACGACAGTCACGAGCACTGTTTCAACCGAATACGAGGCGGGTCCGGTAGAGGGGTTCGAGGTACGAGCGAGAGTTCGCAACGAGAAACAGATCGTGGACTGGCCAGAACCGAAAGACGACGAAGTGTTTCCCGCTGCGGTCATAAGCACTCGCTTTCTCGTGGAACGGCAGGAGAGCGGGTTCGCCATTGGCTTCTGGGAGACGCTCTCATGAGACGTGCAGGGCTCGCTGTCTTCGCCGTTGCAGCGTTCCACTTCTGCCCGCAACCGGCGGGGGCCGACGACGACACTGGAGTAGGGCCCAAGGGCACCGCGTTCTCGGTGCATTCCCAAACTGGCCAGCACAGCGGGGAGCCTGATCCCACCGCACAGAGCGTGGGCAGTTCGCCCGGTACGTGGCATTCGCAGCCTGCCTGTGCACTCGGTGGGGCGGCGTTGTGCGTCGAGGCCATGCGCTGCGACGACGGAAGTCCGATGACTTTCTGGTGGCTGGAGGTGGAAGGCGAGAGAATCGACAGCTACTACGCGTGTCCGGAGGAAGGCGAGATCGCCACACCCGTCCAGATCACGAACGCCATGGTCGCGCGCGCCTTCAAACGCATCCCCCTCCCGGCGTCGCAGCTCGTCGTCCAGCCCCCGGGCGGCGAGACCCTGGTGAACTTCGCGACGAACTTCTACACCGAGGCGGCGCCCTTCGAGCGGTCGGTGACGTTGGTAGGGCAGCGGGTGGATCTGCGGATCCGGCCGAGCGGGTTCGGGTGGCGCTTCGGCGACGGGAGCGGGACCACCACGACGGAGCCGGGGGCGGCGTACCCGGCGCTGGAGATCACGCACGAGTACGCGCGAGCCGGAGCGATTACGCCGAGCGTGGACACGACGTACAGCGCGGAGTTCCGGGTGAACGGCGGTGCGTGGGAGCCGGTGCTGGGCACGGTGACGATGCAGGGCGAGCCGGTCGCGCTCCAGGTGCGGACCGCGAGTCCGACGCTGGTCGGCTACCGCTGACGAGGGTCGGTCGCGGCTAGGGTCGGCGCGTGGCCGAGCCGTGGAACACGTTCGTCGAGGGCGACAACCTCGACGTGCTGCCCCGGCTGGCGCAGATCGCGGGCGACGCGGCGCCGTACGACCTCGTCTACATCGACCCGCCGTACAACACGGGCAACGACTTCGCCTACCGCGACGACATCCGGGGCGACGCGACCACGAGCCGCCACCAGGCCTGGGTGGCGATGATGCGGCCCCGGCTGGTGCACGCGCGCGAGCTGCTCGCCGACACCGGTGCGATCGCGGTCAGCATCGACGACAACGAGGCCGCGCACCTGCGCCTGCTGATGGACGAGGTGTACGGCGAGCCGCAGCGGCTGGCCCAGGTGGTCGTCAACCACAACCCCAAGGGACGCCAGCTGGGGAGGGGCTTCGCGACGAGTCACGAGTACCTCCTCGTCTACGCCAAGGACGCCCGCCGCTGCGTACTCGACGCCAGCAGCGCCGAGACCGTCCGCGAGTCCGACTTCCCGCAGATCGCGCCGGACGGGCGGCGCTTCCGGCACCTGCCGCTGCGCAACACCAACAAGAAGTTCAACCCGGTCACCGCGCGGACCCTGCACTTCAGCGTCTGGGGCGACCCCGAGACCGGGGAGGTCCGCACCGAGCCGTTCGGCGACGCCCAGGAGATCACCCCGGTCTTCGGCGACGGCACGCCCGCCGTGTGGCGGTGGAGCCGGCCGCGGATCGACGAGCGCCCCGACGACCTCGTCTGTCGCCGGATCAAGGGGCGGGCGGGGGAACGGGTCGACGTCTTCCAGCGCGACTGGCTGCACCGCGACGAGTCCGGCGGCCGCCGCAAGAAGCTCACCACCATCTGGCTCGCCGCCGAGGTCGGCTCGACCGACACCGCGGTCGCGGAGCTGAAGCAGATCGTCGGGCACGTCTTCGAGTCGCCCAAGCCCACCGGTCTGCTGCGCCGGCTGCTCGGCACGATGCCCGACGACGCGCGGGTGCTCGACTTCTTCGCCGGCAGCGGTACGACGGGCCACGCCGTCGCGCTCCAGAACGCCGCCGACGGCGGCACCCGTCGCTGCGTCAGCATCAACTCCGCCGAGCCGACGAGGGTCGGCTCCAACGCCCAGGTCGCGGGCTACGCGACGGTCGCCGACATCACGCGGGCTCGGCTGCAGGCGGTGGCCGACACGGTCGGTGGCGGCTACCAGGAGCTCAGCGCCGTATGCACCTGACCTCCATCCTCCAGGTCCACCCGCAGCCGTTCTCGTCCGGTGGTGGCGGCATCACCATCGTCGGGTCGGTCCCGATCTCGGCGAGGTCGTCGTACGACGTCTGGAACCCCGCCGTCGCCGGGTCGCGGTCGGTCACCTTGACCCTCTCCTTGACGTAGGTCAGCAGCGTCTCGGACTTGATCACCTTGACGCGGTGCTCGAACCAGAGCTCGTCGAGCCGCGTCGACGGGATCCGGTCGACGCGGACGATCCCCCAGGGCATGTTCGGGTCCACTCTCCCGAATGTTCGGTGGATCGTGAGCGCCGTCAGCTGCTTGATCACGACGTCTCCGTCTGCGGTTCGCTCCACCGTGCACTCCAGTGCATAGCCGCCAGTGAGTTCGCTGGCGCAGTACTCCTCCGCACCGCCCTCCGCCTCCCCCCGGGCGTGGCCGATCGACACCACCCACTCGTGCTCGCGCGTCCCGTAGCTGACGGACAGCTGACTGGCCTTGTCCCAGTGCCGTCGGGGGATGGGGGTCCACTGGTCGTCGCGCGCCGTGAAGGTCGACGGCCCCAGGTCGGGCACGCTGCGCTCCAGCACCGGGCGGGTGTGCTCGTCCATCAGCTCGGGCATCCGCAGCGCGTCGTACTCCTCGAGTGCGTCGACGGAGGCCGGATCCATCCCGGAGTCGCGGGACCCGGCGTCGTCCTCGGGCAACAGAGGTACGGCGACCGCGCCCGCCAGGGCGAGCGCGGCGAGCGTGCCACCGGTCGCGGCGAGCCGTCGCGTGCGGATCCGGCGCCGGCCGCCGGCGATCGCCCGCGTGGCCAGTGGGACGGGCGGCTCGTCGTGCGAGACGTGGTCGCGCAGCAGCGTGGACAGGTCGTGGTGGGTCATCGGAGCTCCTCGGCGAGGTCGGGCAGGTGGCGACGCAGGGTGTCGAGCGCGCGGGACGTCTGACTCTTGACCGTGCCGTCGGCGACGCCGAGCAGCCGCCCGACCTCCTCGACGGACAGGTCGTCGAGGAAGCGCAGCGCGACGATCGCTCGCTGCCGGGCGGGGAGCAGGGCGAGCACGGCGCCGAGGTCGAGCGGGTGGTCACCGGCCGACGGGGACGGCAGGTCCGGGACCGCCTCGACGGCCGACTCCGGCCGGTGCCGGCGCAGGTGGCTGAGGCACTCGTTGACGACGATCCTCCGGGCGTAGGCCAGCCGGGTGTCCGGCCGGGTGCGCCCCCAGGCGGCGTACAGCTTGGCCATGGCCTGCTGTGTCAGGTCCTCGGCGAGGTGCCAGTCGCGGACGACGAGGTACGCCGTACGCCGCAGCCCGAGCGCGTGCGAGCCGAAGAACTCGGTGAACTCCCGCTCGCGGGGCTCGCGTCTGCTCATACCTCTCCTACGTGTTCGGCCTCGCGTGAGGTTCGCATCCAACGCGATCTGTTGACTTTCGATAGATCTCAAGCGAAAGTCGATGCATGAACCTGCTCGATCGCGTCGTGGTCCCGCTCCGGATCCTGTTGGTGGTCTTCTTCGTCGGCCTCGTCTTCGGCCAGGTGGTGAGCATGCCCGGGCAGTTCGCCCACCTGGCCACCGAGGAGCCCGACCTGGCCCACCTGCGCTGGCCCCTGACCATCTGGTCGATCCTGGAGATCGCCGCCGTGCAGGTGGTGGTCGTGTGCACCTGGCGGCTGCTGTCCCTGGTGCGGGCCGACCGGATCTTCAGCGAGGAGGCGTTCCGCTGGGTCGACTTGATCGTGGCGGCGCTCGGGGTCGGGTGGGCGCTGTTCGCCGGCTTCGCCCTGTACGTGATCTCGAAGTCCGACGACCCCGGCACGCCCATCCTGGTGATCGGCATGACGCTCGCCGGGGGCGTGGTGCTGCTGGTGATGGTGGTGATGCGTGCCCTGCTCCACCAGGCCACCACGCTGCGCCTCGACCTCGACGCGGTCATCTGATGCCGATCGTGGTGCGCATCGACGTCGAGCTCGCCAAGCGCAAGCTGTCGGTCGGCGACTTCGCCGAGCAGGTCGGGCTCACCCCGGCCAACGTCGCCGTGTTGAAGAACGGCCGCGCCAAGGCGGTCCGGTTCAGCACCCTGGAGGCGATGTGCCGGGTCCTGGAGTGCCAGCCCGGCGACCTCCTCGAGTGGGTCGACGACGAGGCCGCTACGCCCCGACAGCCTTCTCCAGCGCGCTGACCTCCGCGTCGAGGTGGATGAGCAGGCGCTGCAGGTGCGGAACGGTCCGGCGGCAGCCGGTCAGCCCGAAGCCCATTTTCCCGTCGTACGACGTGCAGGTGATGTTGAGCGCCATCCCGTTGATCGGGATGGACAGCGGGTAGGTGCCGACCATCTTCGCGCCGTTCCAATAGTGCGTCGTGCGCGGGCCGGGCACGTTGCTGATGATCAGGTTGTACGGCGAGCGCACGATCCCCTGCAGGCGCAGCAGCGGCGGCAGGATGGCCGGCGCCTGCCCGAGCGCGCTCATCGCGACGATCTGCAGCGGGGTCATGCTGGACAGGGCGACCTTGCCGTCGCTCATCGACTGTTGGATGGTCGCGAGCCGGGCGGCCGGGTCGTCGAGATCGGTGCCGAGCCGGCACATGACGGCGCCGACGGCGTTGCCGCCGTCGGCGGAGGCGACGTGCGACTGCTTGGCGTTCAGCCCCACGGGGACCATCGCGACGAGGGGTGCCTGGGGGAGCTCGCCGAGCTCGAGGAGGTACTGCCGCACCGCCCCGGAGCACATCGCCAGGACGACGTCGTTGATCGTCGCGCCGCTGGCCTTCCCGATCGCCCGGAGCCGCTCGATCGGCCAGTCCTGCGCGGCGAAGCGCCGGGAGCCGGTGATCCGCTCGTTGAAGATCGTGCGGGGAGCGTGGAAGGAGACCGCCGAGGTCTCGTTGCGGACGCCCGCGTTGAGGGTCCGGATCAGGGCCGCGGGCAGGCCGGCCGCCTCCGCGGTCAGCCCCAGCCCGGTGGAGAGGGCGTGGCGGAACAGGTCGGCCGGTACGTCGGCGGCGGGTTCCGGCGTACGAGAGTGCTCGGGCCGGACCCCCCACGGTGCCGGCATGTCGCGCTGGTCGGGGTCGGTGCTGAGCACGCTCTGCATCAGCCGCATCGCCGAGATGCCGTCGAGCAGGGCGTGGTGGGTCTTGGTGTAGAGCGCGACCCGTCCGTCGCGCAGCCCCTCGATGACGGTCGACTCCCACAGCGGCCGCTCCCAGGCCAGCCGGGTGCTGTGCAACCGTCCGCACAGGTTGAGCAGCTCGCGGATCCGACCCGGCTTCGGCAGCGCGCTGTGCCGGACGTGGTGCTCGAGGTCGAACTGCTCGTCCTCGCGCCACACCAGCTGGCCGGCGGTCGAGAGCGAGCGGTGCGGGTGCTTGAGGAACAACGGGCGGACCTCCGCCACGTCGGTCATCGCCTCGTACATCCGCCGCGTGTAGCCACGACCCGCACCCTCGGGGTTCTCGAACAGCTGCAGTCCGCCGACGTGCATCGGCTGGCTGCGGTTCTCGGCGAGCAGGAACGCGGCCGAGGTGGGGTCGATCGGAGTGACCACGGAGGGCCTTTCGCTGGCTGCTGTCGGGGCTGAGGTGTTGCCACGCAGTGGCGACTATCGCAATGGGTGACCGTCGCCACAAGGGACGCGCGGCAGGCCGGGGGCGGCGGGCCGTCCTCCGTCCACAGGGGCCGGTCCCGCACGGGTTCTCCCCAGGCGGTCTCCGGTCGCCGCCGACCGTCGCCGGTCCTCCCTAGCGTCGTCGGTACGCCGGAACTCGCCGGCACACCGACCCTCGGGAGTCCACCCATGCCCAAGCTCCTCACCCTGGCCGTCGCGGCCGCTGCCGCCGTCCTGCTCCTGCTCTGCGGCGGCCTGTCCGCCAGCAGCAGCACCGCCCAGGCGCCGGCGCCCGACACGATCGTGGCGGTCACCGGCGACCAGGCCAACGGCTTCGAGATCCACTACTACGACGGCTCGGCGGCCTACCCGCCCACCGACTCCGAGGCCCGCGCCGAGTGCGCCGAGTACGACACCCACGTCGCCCGGGTGCGCTGCCGCACCGAGGTGCGCACGTGGTACCGCGACCTCGGTGACCTGAAGCAGGCGCTCGACTGGGCGCACGCGTCGTAATCCCGAATCGTTGGTCGAGTAGCCCGTGAGGCACGAGCGGGCGTATCGAGACCTGGCACGATCGGGGTATGGAGGCCGGACCGCTCGACAGGATGTGGAGCCGCAGCCGGCTGTCTCTGCGGGCCCGCATCGCGCGGCTGAGCTCCAAGCGCTGGCAGATCGCCCAGTGCGCGTTGGCCGCCGGCGTCGCCTGGGTGATCGCCGCGGACCTGCTCGACCACCCGACGCCGTTCTTCGCGCCGGTGGCGGCGGTGGTCGCCCTCGGGACGTCTTACGGCCAGCGGCTGCGTCGGGTCGCGGAGATCACCGTCGGCGTCGCGGTCGGGGTGTTCATCGCCGACCTGCTGGTGCTGGAGCTCGGCACCGGCGGGTGGCAGATCGCCCTGATCGTGGGACTCGCGATGTCGAGCGCGTTCCTGCTCGACGGCGGGCAGCTCCTGGTCACCCAGGCCGCGGTGCAGTCGATCATCGTCAGCACCCTGGTCCCGGACCCGGACGCCGCGTTCACCCGCTGGACCGACGCGGTCATCGGCGGGTTGGTCGCCCTGGTCGCCGCCTCGGCGGTGCCCGCGGCACCGTTGCGGCGACCGCGCGAGCAGGCGGCGGTGGTGATGCGCAAGATCGCCGAGCTGCTCCGGACCGCTGGCGAGGTGATGGTCGACGGTGAGGCCGAACGCGGTCTCGACCTGCTCGCCGACGCCCGCTCGACCGACCACCTGATCCGGGAGCTGCAGGCCGCGGCCGACGAGGGGATGGCGGTGGTCGCCTCCTCGCCGTTCCGGGTCCGCCACAAGGGCAACATCCGGCGGATGGCCGACCTGGTCGACCCGCTCGACCGGGCGCTGCGCAGCACCCGCGTGCTGGTCCGGCAGGTCGCGGTGGCGGCGTACCACCGACGGCCGGTGCCGTCGTCGTACTCCGTGCTGGCGATCGACCTGGCGGCGGCCGCCGAGAAGGTCGCCGACGAGCTCGCCGCCGACCGGATGGCCGTCGCGGCCCGCGACGACCTGCTCGCCGTCGGCAACGCGACCGGGCGGGTCGAGCGGTCCGAGGAGATGACGGCCGAGGTGGTCCTGGTCCAGCTCCGCTCGGTCGTCGTCGACCTGCTCCTGCTCACCGGGCTCGACCAGCGGGAGACCACCGAGGCGCTCCCGCCGCCCCCTCGATGAGCATGCGATGACCGCCCCGACGACGGCCTGGGTGCTCCACGTCGATCTCGACCAGTTCATCGCGGCCGTCGAGGTGCTGCGCCGACCCGAGCTGGCCGGGCGCCCCGTCGTCGTCGGCGGCCGCGGCGACCCGACCGAGCGGGGCGTGGTCTCGACGGCGTCGTACGAGGCGCGCGAGCACGGCGTCGGCTCCGGGATGCCGCTGCGGCTGGCCGCTCGCAAGTGCCCCGAGGCGGTGTTCCTGCCCGTCGACAAAAAGGCGTACGACGCCGCCTCGGCCGAGGTCATGGACTGCCTGCGCACCCTGACCTGGGGTGGCGCGCCGGTCGTCGTCGAGGTGCTCGGCTGGGACGAGGCCTTCCTCGCCGCGAGCGTGCCCGACTCCGCGCTCGACCCGCAGGCCTTCGCCGACCGGATCCGCCAGGAGGTGCTCGCGGTGACCCGGCTGCACTGCTCGGTCGGCATCGGCGACACCAAGCTGCGGGCCAAGGTCGCGACCGACCTGGGCAAGCCACGCGGGACCTTCCGGCTGACGGCGGACAACTGGTTCGAGGTGATGGGCGAGCGGCCCACCCGGGCGCTGTGGGGGATCGGCGGCAAGACCGAGAAGAAGCTCGCCGCGCTCGGCATCGAGACTGTGCGCCAGCTCGCCGAGTCCGACGCCCGGGTCCTGGCCGCGGAGCTCGGGCCGACGATGGGGCCGTGGTACCACCGGCTCGGCCGCGGGGCCGACACGAGCCCGGTCGACGCGACCCCGTGGGTGCCGCGCGCACACGGCCGCGAGACCACGTTCCAGGACGACCTCGTCGATCCCGAGCGGATCGCCGAGGAGGTGCGGGTCCTCGCCCGACGCGTGGTGGACGACATCGACCGCGAGGGCCGGCCGGCCGCCCGGGTCGGGCTGAAGGTGCGGTTCCGGCCGTTCTTCACGGTCAGCCGCAGCCTGACCTTGCCGGTGCCGACCAACGATCCCGTAGCGCTCGCGGAGGCGGCGGCCTCCCTCCTCGACCGGCTGGAGGAGCGCGATCGCGACCGCCCGGTGCGGCTGCTCGGCGTACGGCTGGAGATGGTGCCGCCGGAGGGCGGCTACGAGCGGTAGCTCACAGACTGGCGCGCAGCTCGCGCACGACGGAGTCGACGACGGCGACCAGGTCACCGTCGGTGCGGGTGGCCACCTCCCGCTGACGCTGGTACGACGCGCCCCGCCGCGGGATGTCGGCGACCGAGGCTAGCTCGGCGGAGCAGCCGAGGCGCTCGGCGACCGGCTCGAGCCGCACGAGCAGGTCGGCGAGGTCGTCGGTGATCAGCCGCTCGTTGGACTGGGCGTCCAGGATGACGATCGCGTCCAGCCCGTAGCGGGCCGCGCGCCACTTGTTCTCCTGCACGTGCCACGGCGGCATGGTCGGCAGCGTCTCGCCGGCGGCCAGCCGGGTGTCCAGGTCGACGACCAGGCAGTGCACGAGCGCGACCAGGGCGGCGAGGTCGTCGATGCTGGAGACGCCGTCGCACACCCGGTTCTCGATGGTGCCGAGGTGCGGGGACGGTCGCACGTCCCAGCGGATCTCGGAGAGTACGTCGATGACGCCCGTGGTCAGCTGGTCCTGCGCGAAGGACTCGAACTCCGCCCAGGTCGCGAACTGGAACGGCAGCCCCGCCGTCGGGAGCTGCTGGAACATCAGCGCCCGGTTGGAGGCGTAGCCGGTGTCGACCCCGGCCCAGATGGGGGAGGAGGCGGAGAGCGCCTGCAGGTGGGGGTACCAGTTGAGCAGCGCGGAGAGCACCGGCATCACCCGGTCGCGCTCGGGCAGCCCGACGTGCACGTGCACGCCCCAGATCAGCATCTGCCGGCCCCACCACTGGGTGCGGTTGATCAGCTCCTCGTAGCGGTGGCCCTCGGTCAGCTGCTGCCCGGTCCAGGACGCGAAGGGGTGGGTGCCGGCGCCGTACAGGTCGATGTCGAGCTCGTCGCCGGCGGTGATGGCCGCGGCCAGGGTCGTGCGCAGATCGGTCATCGCCTCGTCGACGGTGTGGCAGACACCGGTGACCAGCTCGACGGTGTTCTTCAGCAGCTCCTTGTGCATCCGCTCGGGCTCGGCGAGCCGGGGCTTGGCGCGGGCGAAGAGGTGGCTGGCGTCGTTGCGGAGATCGCGGGTACGGCGATCGACGAGGGCGAGCTCCCACTCGACACCCAGTGTCGGCTCGGGCGAACCTCGGAAGTCGATGCGCACGGCACCAGCCTTCCACAGGGTGCGGCGACCCGCTCTGGCAGCATCGCGCCCATGGCGGACGTACGAGAGGTCAACCTCGGGCTGGACTTCTGCCTCCGGATCGGGGAGGTGCTGCTGTCCTCGGGCGCGGGTGCTGCCGACGTGACGGCGACCATGCAGACGCTGGCCTATCACCTGGGGCTGCGGGAGGCGGACATCGACGTCACCTTCACCTCGCTGTCGATGAGCTGGCAGCAGGGGCCCGAGGAGGTGCCGCTGCACGCCACCCGGCTGGTGCGGCAGCGGGTGATCGACTACGAGCACCTGACCCGGGTCGACCACCTGATCCGGGCGGTGCTGCGCGACGAGGTGACGCTGAAGGAGGCGCGGGCGTCACTGGCCCGGATCACCTCGTCGGGCCACGACCGGCCGCGCTGGGCCATCACCCTCGCCTGGGGCCTGATGTGCGCCGGCGTCGCGATCCAGCTCGGCGGCGGCCCGGTCGTGGTCGCGCTCGCGTTCCTGGCCTCGGCCGTCATCGACCGGCTGCAGCTGCAGATCTCCCGGCGCCGGATGCCGTCCTTCTACCAGCAGGTCGCCGGAGGCGGGGTCGCGACCCTGATCGCCCTCGCGGCCGCGTCGACACCGCTGGACGTGGACGTCTCCCTCGTCGTCACGGCCAACATCGTGATGCTGCTCGCCGGGATCGGCTTCATGGGCGCGCTGCAGGACGCCCTCACCGGCTTCTACATCACCGCCACCGCCCGGCTGACCGAGGCGATGCTCGCGACCGCCGGCATCATCGGCGGCGTCAGCGGGGGTCTCAGCCTGGCCGGTGCGTTCGGTGTCGAGATCCCGCAGCTCGACCCGGGCGCGGCCGACCTCCAGAGCGTCAGCATGCTCGCGGTCGGGTCGGCCCTCTGTGCCGGCGCGTTCGCGTACGCGTCGTACGCCCCCAAGCGGATCCTGCTGCCGATCGCCGTCATCGCGGCGATCGCGATCGGGATCTCGCAGTCCGTCGAGTTCCCCGGCATCGGGCGCACCTGGTCGGTCGCGATGGCGGCGCTCTTCGTCGGCCTGGTCAGCTACACGGTCGCGGGCCGGATGCGGGTCCCGCCACTGGTCGTCGTGGTGTCCGCGGTGGTGCCGATGCTGCCCGGCCTGTCGATCTACCGCGGCCTCACCCTGCTCGCCGAGGGCGGCGCCTACACCTCCGCGGGCCTGCTCGCCATGGTCACCGCCGCCTCGGTGGCGATCGCCCTGTCCTCCGGCGTGATCCTCGGGGAGTACGTCGCCCAGCCGCTCAAGCGCGAGGCCCGCAAGGTCGAGTCGCGGCTCTCCGGGCCGCGGCTGGTCGGCGCGTCCCGGACCATGGCGCGGTCGCGGCGCCGCTCGCGCGGCGGCTCGTGACCGCTCGCCCCGTCAGGGCGGGGTGAGGTCGGCGACCTGGGCCAGCCACGGGCGGCAGGTGTCGAGGTCGAACGGCGGCTGGGCACGTCGTACGGCGTTCAGTACGGCGTCGCGGCTCGCCTCGGCGACCCGCACGATCTCGGCTGGGTAGCCGAGCGTGACCTGGTGCTCGGCGAACTCGTCCTCGTCGTCGACCCGGACCCGGCCGTCCGAGCCGCGGATGACGTCGAGATCCAGGTCCACGGCGCGCACGACGGCGCCGTCCCAGTGCGGGGGCGTGGTCATGTCGACGTAGACCGTGCACCAGATCCCCGGGGCGTGGAACGTCGCACACCACGGACGGTCGCGGGGCGCGAGCGTCACCGAGTCGACCTCGGACGTGAAGCTCGCCCCCGGCCGGGAGTGGGCGGTGCCGGCAGGGACGCCGAGCCAGTCGCCGTGCTCGTCGGAGCCGAGGTACGTCGCGTCGAGCTCCCAGTGCGGCCGGTCGCCCCACTTGCTCAGCTCGATGCGGGCCGGATCACCTGGACGGGGGAGCACGGACACCTTTCTAGCGGGTACCGGGAGGTATGAGTCTCTTCCGCAAGGTCGCCGCCATCGGTATCGCCAAGAAGGTCTACGACGAGGCCCGCAAGCCGCAGAACCAGGAGCGGCTCAAGGCCGGGATGACGAAGGTGCAGGAGGCGCGCGCGAAGCGGAAGCGCTGAGCGCCGGGGTCAGTCCCACGAGGCGCACGAGTCGCACGAGTCGCACGAGTCGCAGGCTCATCACGGTATGCAGGTCGACTGGCAGTTCCCACGGTGGGTACGCCGTGGGAACTGCGAACTCACCGACATACCGTGATGAATCCGCAGGCCCCCCTCAGTGCCGCGCCGCCCCTCAGACCACCTTCGCCTTCTCCGGCAGCATCCGACGAGACACCCGCGCGACGACGTCCTGGTAGCGCGCGCCGAGCACCCGGCCGAACTGGTGCAGCAGGTGCGCGTCGATGCCGACGAGCACCCGCGCCTTCCCGCCCACGATGCCCTGCTCCACGATGACCGAGGCAGCCTTCTCCGGCGTCATCCGGGCCAGCTTCTTGTCGAAGAAGCTGGCGGTGGCCGCCTTGTCCTCGCGGCCGGAGACGCGCGCGTTGCGGGCGATCGCGGTCTTGATGCCGCCCGGGTGCACGGCGGTCACGCCGACGGGGTGCCCGCCGGAGAGCATCTCGATCCGGATCGCCTCGGTCAGGCCGCGCACGGCGTACTTCGTGGCGTTGTAGGCGCTCTGGCCGGGCATGGCGACCAGCCCGAACAGCGAGGACAGGTTGACCAGGTGGCCGTCACCGGAGGCGATCAGGTGAGGCAGGAACTCCTTGGTGCCGTTCAGGACGCCGCCGAGGTTGATGCCGACGATCCAGTCGATGTCGTCGTACTCGAGGTCGGTGAAGTCGCCCGCGAGCGCCACGCCCGCGTTGTTGACGACCACGTTGACCCGGCCGAACTGCTCGGCCACCGCGGCGGCGTACGACGCCATCGCCGCGCGGTCGGCGACGTCGAGCCGGTCGGCCCGGACCTCGCGCGCTCCCGCCGCCTTGACCAGGTCGACGGTCTCCGCGAGGCCGCTCTCGTCGACGTCGGAGATCGCCAGCAGCGCGCCGCGCCCGGCGCAGTTCACCGCCAGGGCCCGGCCGATGCCGGAGCCGGCGCCGGTGATGACCACGACCTTGCCGTCGAGGGTCCTCATGCGGTCACGTCCTCACGGGTCGGGGTCGGGGTGGGGAGAGGGGTGCAGGTGTAGGTGTCCTGGTCGAAGCGGGACAGCTGCGCGCGCATCGTGAACGTCGCCCGCGGCCACAGCGTGGTGTTGCGGCCGTGCCGGTCGAGGTACCAGCTGGAGCAGCCGCCGGTGCTCCACACGGTGTGGTCCATCCGGCGCTGCAGGCGTCGGTTCCATCGGTCGGTCGCGGTCCGGGTCGGCTCGACCGCCGCGTACCGGCCGGCCCGCATCGCCCGCACCGCGGCGCGCAGGTAGGCGACCTGCGACTCGATGACGAAGACCATGCTGGAGTGGCCGAGGCCGGTGTTCGGGCCGACCAGGAAGAACAGGTTGGGGAAGCCGGGCACGGTGGTGCCCTTGTACGCCGCCATGCCGCGCTCGGCCCACACCTGCGCGAGGGTGCGGCCGGCGGGGCCGGTGACGTGCTCGGCGATCGGGAGCTCGGTCGTGAAGAAGCCGGTGGCGACCACGATCACGTCGACCGCCCGCTCGGTGCCGTCGTCGGCGACGACCGCGCCGCTGGTGACCTGGGCGATGCCGTCGGTGACCAGGTCGACGTTGTCCGCGGCGAGCGCCGGGTAGTAGGCGTTCGAGATCAGCACCCGCTTGCAGCCGAGTTCGAAGGTCGGCGTCACTCGCTCGCGCAGCACCGGGTCGGGGATCCCGCGGCGGATGTTGGCCAGCGCCAGCTGCTTGGCCGGCCAGGCGATCTTGGGCTGGATCGTGAAGGCGGGGACGTAGGTCTCACGGGCCAGGTAGATGCCCGTGCGGTAGGCCCGCTGCAGGCCGGGCACCTTCTGCAGCGCGGTCCGCTCGAGGGCGGAGTAGCGCCGGTCGGCCCGCGGGATCACCCACGGGGCGGTGCGCTGGTAGACGTCGAGGTGGCTCACGATCCGCTGCAGCTCGGGGACGATCTGGATCGCCGAGGCGCCGGTGCCGATCACCGCCACTCGCTTGCCGGTCAGGTCGACGGAGTGGTCCCAGCGCGCGGAGTGGAAGACCTCGCCGCCGAAGTCGGCCAGCCCCTCGATGTCGGGCAGCCGCGGCTCGGAGAGCGCGCCGGCGCCGAGCACCAGCGTGCGCGAGCGGATCTCGCCGGCGGACGTCGTACTGACCCACTGGTGGGCGGCGTCGTCCCAGCGTGCGTCCTCGAGACGGGTGTCGAAGAGGAACCGGTCCAGTACGCCGGCCTCGCGGGCGACCCGCCGGAGGTAGGCGTGGATCTCCGGCTGGGCAGAGAAGGAGGAGGTCCAGTCGGGGTTCGGCGCGAAGGAGAAGGAGTAGAGCTGGCTCGGGACGTCGCAGGCCGCCCCGGGGTAGGTGTTGTCGCGCCAGGTGCCGCCGACGTCGCCGGCCTTCTCGATGACGAGGAAGTCGGTCTCGCCGTCCTCCTGCAGCTTGATCGCGGCGCACAGGCCCGCGAAGCCGGCGCCGACGACCAGGTGCTCGACCCGGCGGGGCGCACCCGACCTTCCGAGAGGGGAGGGGATCATGCCTCGACGGTACCCACTATTGAATGGCTGTCAATAGATAGGATGGCCTCGTGACCCAGCCCGCCCGCACCAGGCTCAGCCCCGACGAGCGCCGCGCCCAGCTGCTCGACCTCGGCGTCCGGCTGCTGGCGAAGCGCTCGATCGAGGAGCTGAGCATCGACGTCCTGGCCGAGGAGGCCGGGATCTCGCGCGGGCTGCTCTACCACTACTTCGGCAGCAAGCACGCGTTCCGCGAGGCCGTCGTACGACGTGCGGCCGACGACCTGATCGCCCAGACCGTGCCGCCCGTCGACGGCGAGCCGGAGGAGCGGCTGCTCGTGTCGGTGACGGCGTACCTCGACTACGTGAGCGCCAACTACGAGGGCTACCTGTCGCTGGTCAAGGCGGCCGCGAGCGGCAACGAGGCGCTCCGCGAGATCTACGACGAGGCCCGGTCCGTGCTGACCGACCGGATCTTCCGCGAGGACGCCGCGGGGGAGATCCTGCCCGACACACCGCTCACCCGGCTGGTCGTGCGTGGTTGGTCGGCGATGACCGAGGAGCTCGTGCTGACCTGGAAGGTCGAGCCGAACGGCGTGACCCGCGAGGAGCTGATCGGCATCCTCGCGGGCTCGCTGCGTCCGTTGGTCGAGGCGACCCTCACTCGCCCCTGACGACCGCCGCCAGCTGGTCGAGACCCCAGACGAGGTCCTCCTCGGAGACGACCAGCGGGGGAGCCAGACGGATCGTCGAGCCGTGGGTGTCCTTGGCGAGCACGCCGCGGGCCATCAGCGCCTCGCAGACCGCCCGGCCGGTGCCGACCGCGGGGTCGATGTCGACGCCGGCCCACAGGCCGCGGACGCGTACGCCGACCACGCCGTGGCCGATGAGTGCCTCGAGCCGCTCGCGCAGCACGAGCTCGAGCTCGGCGGCGCGGGCCTGGGGCTCGCCGGTCGCCAGCATGCCGACGACCGCGGTGCCGACAGCGCAGGCCAGCGGGTTGCCGCCGAAGGTCGAGCCGTGCTGGCCGGGGCGGAGTACGCCGAGGACCTCCCGGTCGGCGACGACGGCGGAGACGGGCACGATCCCGCCGCCCAGCGCCTTGCCGAGCAGGTAGAGATCGGGGACGACGTCCTCGTGGTCGCAGGCGAAGGTCTTGCCGGTGCGGCCGAGCCCGGCCTGGATCTCGTCGGCGGCGAAGAGCACGTCGCGCTCGGTGCACAGCTCGCGCAGGCCGCGCAGGAAGCCGTCGGGCGGGATCACCACACCGCCCTCGCCCTGGATCGGCTCGATGATGATGCCGGCGGTGTTCTCGTTGATCGCGGCCTCGACGGCCGCCAGGTCGCCGTACGGGACCATCACGAACCCGGGCGTGAACGGGCCGAAGTTGTCGCGGGCGTCCGGGTCGTCGGAGAAGCCGACGATCGTGGTGGTGCGGCCGTGGAAGTTGCCGGCCGCGACGATGATCTCGGCCCGGTCGGGGGCGATGCCCTTGACCTCGTAGCCCCACTTGCGGATGACCTTGATCGCGGTCTCGACGGCCTCGGCGCCGGTGTTCATCGGCAGCACCAGGTCCTTGCCGCACAGGTCGCCCAGTGCGGCGCAGAAGTCGGCGAACTGGTCGTGCACGAACGCGCGGCTGGTGAGCGTGAGCTTGTCGAGCTGCGCATGTGCAGCCTGCAGCAGGACCGGGTGGCTGTGCCCGAAGTTCAGGGCGGAGTAGCCGGAGAGCAGATCGAGGAAGCGGGTGCCGTCGACGTCGGTCATCCACGCGCCGGCCGCGTGCTCCACCACCACCGGCAGCGGGTGGTAGTTGTGCGCCGTGCGGGACTCCGCGCGCTGGAACTGCTCGGTGCTCGACTCGTGCTGCGTGGGGGTGGCCATGGCCGTCATCGTTTCGCCTCCTCGGTCATCCGTCAGGATTGTCAGACAATCTGGGGTCCAGGCTAACGCGGATCGTCGCCGATCACGAACCGTTGGGCCGAGGTGCATCCCGACGGCGGGGACGCCGTCGACCCGGTGGCGGTGCTGAAGGAGCGCCGCGTCGAGGACTGAGGTGACCTGATCCGGCCCTGCCCTCAGTGCAAGGCGGACGAGAGACCGTTGACCGTCCAGTAGCCGTCGACGATCACGCGACCGGAGGCCACCAGCTGCGGCGGCCCCGTCCGACGCTTCCGTCCCGGCTGCAGGACGATCGTCCGGAAGCGGGTTCGCGACGAACGCAGGTCAACCTTCCGCTTCCGGAAACCGTCGATGAGCAGCGAGCCGCACGTCGGACAGGTGAGCACGCGGACCGCCCAGTTGAAGATGTTCTGGCGATCGTCGTCGCTGGGACGAACAGCCTGTCCGGGGGCGAGCAGGCTGGCGGAGCCACCGCGGTACTTTCGGCTGCGAAGCGTCGTGACCGGACCCTCTAGGAACCGGTCGTCGGCCATCGCGCTCACGCACGACCCCGCGCGTGAGCGATTGTCGAGGACATCGTGGGCCTGGACCTCGATGCAGACGGTCTCGCCCGACCTCAGACGCGGCGAGTACGACGTCCGCGTGGGTGCCAGGGTCCTGCGGATCGTCTGGCCCTTCACGCGGCTGAGGCGCCAGACCATCGCGCCCTGCTCCCGCACCTCGGCCGGGTCCGTCGAGCGCCAGCTCCACCGGACGTGTCGTCCCGGCGCGAGCCGGGGCGTGTCCCGGACGAGGCTGATCCGGGGCCCGGTGCCGTCGGTCACCCAGTGGTGGGTGAGTTCGACCGTGTTGCCCGCCAGATCCGTGACCACGGCGGTGAGTGTGCGTGCGCCCGCGCGGTTGCCGTTGTCGGCGGTGCAATCCCACGGGTACCTGCTGAGATACTCGCCGCCCACGTCGCGACGGCACAGGACCTCCTTGATCGCGCCGTCGTCGACCACGCGCACCGTCACACGTGCGTACGGCCGAAGCGACTTGCCCGCGCCCTCCACTACCACCAGTTGTGGTGGTATGCGGTCGATGAACCAGTACGAGAAGTAGCCGTACCCACGATGGACCAGCCGATCGCCGTACACGGCGGCGGGCAGGATCGTCGGGCACGACGGGGCACAGTCGGTGTCGGAGTCGGTCGGCTCGAAGGGCAGCGGCCACCGCCAGGCGCTGTCCGGATCCAGGGAGAAGAGCCGGCCGCCCTCGACCTGGACGGAGTACGTCGAGCCGAGCGCCGCCAGCACGACCTCGGTGCCGACTCCGTCGGCGAAGGTGCTCGGCGCGGTCGGGACCGTCACCGGTGCCGCAGGCGTGCCGGAGGTGCTGACCGGCGCGCTGAGCAGGACCGGGGCGGACCCGGCGGTGCCCCGCAGCCACGCGACGCGGACCGACGAGCCGTCTGTTGCCACCGCAGCCGGACGCCGTACGGCGCCGGACGGGGCCGTGGCCTCCAGCGCGTCGACGTCGACAGGAGCGCCGAAGCTCGCGCCGCGGTCGTCGCTGACCAGCAGCGAACCCGCCTCGTCGGCGTCGCCCACGACGATCGCCAGGCTGGGAGCCTGTGCCGCCAGGCTCACCGTGGGGACGGCCCCCTCGTCGTCGAGGCCGGCAAGCGCGAGCAGGTCGACCGGGGCCTCCCAGGTCTGGCCGCGGTCGGGGCTGCGGAGCAGGTGGGCCGAGCGGTCGCCGTCGGCGCTGCCCTGGACCACGGCAAGGAAGACATGGTCACCGGTCGCGGCGAGAACGAGGCGGCGCGAGGTCGTGCCGTTGGTCAGCGACACGGATGGTGAGGTCCGGGTGTCGGCGGTGGTCGAGGCGACGGCGACCGTCTGGACCTGCACCTGAACGGCTCCGTCGGCCGTCAGGGCCGTCGCCGTGACGACGTAGTCGCCCGTGCCGCTGGCGGCCGAGGCCGACTGCGGCCCCGGGGACCAGTCGATCGCCGCGCCGGGGAACGGGGTGCGGGCGCCGAACCACTGGGAGTGGACGACGCCCGAGTGCAGGTGGAAGACACCGCGCTCGCTGAGCTCGACGGTCGGGAAGGGGTTCGGTGTCGGCACGGTGCCCGTCTCGAAGCGGCCGCGGTTCAGCCGCTCCTGGGCAGGCCCCGGGTCGGCGGCCACGGCACCGGCCTGTGCCACTGCTGGGGTCGCTGTGAGGAGGCCGGCCACCAGCGCGGCGAGACTCAGCAGGATGGTGAGGGCGCGGCGCATCAAGAGCTCCCCAGGGGGCGGCCGTGGGTCGGCCGAGGCGCGCACATGCTGCCAGGTACTCGATGCCCGCAGGGCCGATTCTGGAGATCAGCCGAGCCGTACGACGACTCGCGTGTCACCCGGTGTGCTCGCCAGCGTCACCGTGCCGCCGTGCGCGGACACGATCGCCTGCACGAGGGCCAGGCCGAGTCCGGCCCCACCCTCGCGGTGCCGTGAGGCGTCGCCGCGGGCGAACCGCTCGAAGGCGTGGTCGACCAGCTCCGGCGAGAAGCCCGGTCCGTCGTCGTGGACGGTGAATCCACCGGGCTGGGCGCTGACGGTGACGGTGGTGCCGTCGGGGGTGTGCTTCCGGGCGTTGGTCAGCAGGTTGGTGACGACCTGGTGCAGCCGTTGCTCGTCGCCGATCACCTCGACCGACTCCTGCGGCAGGTCCAGCCGCCAGTGGTGGCCGGGGGCGAGGACGCGCGCGTCGGAGACGGCCTCGAGCAGCAGCCGGGTCAGGTCGACCGGCTCGCGCACGAGCGGCCGGCCGGAGTCGAGACGGGCGAGGAGCAGCAGGTCCTCGACGAGAGCGGTCATCCGCCGCGACTCCTCCTCGACCTTGCCGAGCGCCATCGAGCCTGCCTCGGCGTCGTCGGGCCGTCGGCGGGCCAGCTCGGTGTAGCCGGCGATGGTCGCGAGCGGGGTGCGCAGCTCGTGCGAGGCGTCCGCGACGAACTGCCGCACCTGCATCTCGCTGCGGTGCCGCGCGGAGAGGGAGTCCTCGACATGGGCGAGCAGCGTGTTCAGCGCCGAACCCACCTGGCCGACCTCGGTGCGCTCGTCGGTGAGGTGCTCCGGCACCCGCTCGGCCAGGTCGATCTCGCCCTCCGCGAGCGGGAGGCTGGCCACCGCGTGGGCCGTCTCGGCGACCTCGCGCAGCGGGCGCAGGTGACGTCGTACGACGACGAGGCCGGCGCCGAGCGCGAGCAGGCCGCCGAGCGCGATCAGCGCGACCTCGGTCGTGACCAGGGTCGAGACCGCGTCATCGAGATCCCGGGTGGGAAGCCCCGCGGCGACCTTCTCGTTGCCGGGTCCCGAGTCGGTGACGGCCACGCGGTAGGTCCCGAGGGCCGGCAGGTCGACGACGTGGACCGTGCCGTCGGTCGGGAGGCCGTCCAGGATCTCCAGCGCCTCGGTCGAGAGGTCTTGTCGACTCGCGATGCCGTCGGATCCTTCCGTAATGACGTCGCCGAGGCCGGGCTCGTCGTCCGCGTAGAACCAGGCGGTCAGCGTGCCGACTCCTTGACCGAAGACGTTCGGGCGGTCGCCGTCGCCGCCGGGAATAGCGCCCGGCGGACCGTCGAAGGTCCGGTCGATCGGACCCGGTGCCCGGCTCGCCCGGTCGAGGGTCGAGTGGACCTCGTTGTCGAGCTGGCCGGTCAGGTAGGAGCGGAGCGCGAGCGTCGTCGCGACCGAAACCAGAAGAGCGACGACCACGACGAGCGCGACGGCGGTGATAACCAGGCGCGACGTCAGCGAGCGGGGACGGGGGAGCATGGCTCAGGAGGCCGGCTTCAGGACGTAGCCGGCGCCGCGCATGGTGTGGATCATCGGCTCGCGCCCGGCGTCGATCTTCTTGCGCAGGTAGGAGATGTAGAGCTCGACGACGTTGGCCTGCCCGCCGAAGTCGTAGTTCCAGACCCGATCCAGGATCTGCGCCTTGGAGAGGACCCGCTTGGGGTTGCGCATCAGGAAGCGCAGCAGCTCGAACTCGGTCGCCGTCAGCGTGATCTCGTGCCCGGCCCGGAACACCTCGTGGCTGTCCTCGTCGAGGGTCAGGTCGCCGACGCTGAGCACCGACGACTCCGCCGCCTGCTGGGCCCCGGCGCGACGCATCAGCCCGCGCAGCCGCGCGACCAGCTCCTCCAGCGAGAACGGCTTGGTGACGTAGTCGTCGCCGCCGGCGGTCAGGCCCGCGATCCGGTCCTCGACCGCGTCCTTGGCGGTCAGGAACACCACCGGCAGGCCCGGGTCGAGCCCGCGCATCCGGCGCAGTACCTCCAGGCCGTCGAAGTCCGGCAGCATCATGTCGAGCACGACCGCGTCGGGCTGGGTCTCCTTGGCCGCCGCGACCGCCTTGCCCCCGGTGTGGGCGGTCGTCACCTGCCACCCCTCGTAGCGCAGCGCCATCGAGATCAGCTCGGCGATGTTGACCTCGTCGTCCACGACGAGGACGCGCAACGGTGATCCGTCGGGTCGGGTCAGCTCCATGCCGGACACGATCGCGAGGTTAGCTGTGTGTTGTCTGTGAATGGTCTGTGCTGGGTGCATCACCGGTCCGAACGTCCGTCGCTCCGCGCACGTAGTCGGACTGACACAAGCGCGTCGGATCCACGAGCCGGACGCTCAGGGAGGGCCGGCGCCGTCGACTTGTGTGCGTCCGAGTACGGCGGGGGCACCCGAGACGCCGGGAACTCACGACCCGAGCAGGTCCCGCACGGCCAGCGAGGCGAAGACCATCGCGCTCCCGAGCGGCGCGCCCGGGCCCGGGTAGACGCCGCCGAAGACGGAGGCGGCCGAGTTCGACGACGCATAGAGGCCGGCGATCGTCGAGCCGTCCTCGCGCAGCACCCGGCCGGCGGGGTCCGTGACCAGGCCGCCCTTGGTGCCGAGGTCGGAGAGCACGAACCGGGCGGCGTAGTACGGCGGCTGGTCGCACGGGGTCAGCGCCTTGTTCGGGCCGGTGCCGCCGGCGAAGAAGGTGTCGTACTCGTCCTCGCCGCGCCCGAAGTCCTCGTCGACGCCCTTCTCGCAGAACACGTTGAACCTCTCGACCTGCTCCACCAGGACCGAGCCCGGGACGCCGGTCGCGGCGGCGAGCTCCTCGAGGGTGTCGGCCTGCACCCAGGTGCCGGCGGCGAGGTGCTCGGCGGGGTCGCCCTCGGGCATGGCGATCGCGGGCAGCCGGCCGCCCTCGCGGGAGTCGAAGACGAACCACGACGGGATCCGCTCCGGCGCCTGTGCCATCTCCCGGCCGAACCGGTCGTAGGGCAGGCACTCGTTGGCGTACCGGCGACCGTGGGCGTCGACCATCAGCCCGCTGCGGAAGCCGAGCGTGAACGAGCCGCCGCCGTCCGGCTGCGCCAGCCCCGGGCAGAACCAGCCCACCCCGCTGAAGTCGGCAGCCGCGCCGATCGCGATCGCCGCCTCGATGGGCTCGCCGGTGTTGGTGGCGCGCGGCGCCATCGTCCAGGCCACGTCGCCGGGTACGCCGCGCTTCGACCTCAGCTCGGCGTTGCCCTCGAACCCGCCGGCCGCCACCAGCACTCCGCGCGACGCGCCCAAGGAGATCGGCCCCTCGGGGGTCATCGCGGCAACGCCGACGACCCGGTCGCCCGACTCGGAGAGGACCAGCCCGGTGACCGGCAGGTTCGTGCGCAGCTCGCCGCCGGCCTCGACGTACAGCGTCGCGAGTCGGGCGATCAGCGCCTGCCCGCCGCTGAGCGTGTTGCGGCCACCCTCGCCGGCCCGGTCCCGCTCGACCGGCGGCCGCACGAGCGACGCGACGTCGGCAGGCAGCTCGCCGCGCTTGACGTTCAGCGGCTGGATCGAGCGGCCCATCGGGACCCGGCCGGGCGCGTCGTAGTACTCCGCGAACGGCAGCCACTCGAAGGGCAGCCCCGCCTCCTCCAGCTCGGCCACCAGCTCGGGGGAGTGCGCGAGGAACGCCTCGACCTTCGCCTCGTCGGCCGACTCCAGGATGGCGCCGAGGTAGGACCGCGCGCCGTCGGTCGAGTCGGGGATCCCCGCCCGCTGCTGGACAGCGCTGCCGGGCAGCCAGCAGGCGCCTCCGGAGTACGCCGAGGTGCCGCCGATCAGCGGCGTCTTCTCGACCACCACCGTGCGCAGGCCCGCCCGAGCCGCGAGAAGCGCCCCGGTCATCGCCCCGCCGCCGGAACCCACCACGATCACGTCGTACTGCTGTGTCTGCGTCACGCGCTGAATCTAGAACAGGTTCTAGCTAGGGGGAAGGTGGCGAAACCCGCTGGCGTGGCCTGGGATGATGGTGCCGCCGTGAAGATCACCTATCCGTCCGAGCTGCCGGTCAGTCAGCGCAGGGACGACATCGCCGAGGCCATCCGGGACCACCAGGTCGTGATCGTCGCCGGCGAGACCGGCTCCGGGAAGACCACCCAGCTGCCCAAGATCTGCCTCGAGCTCGGTCGCGGGGAGAAGGCGCTGATCGGGCACACCCAGCCGCGCCGGATCGCCGCGCGCTCGGTCGCTGAGCGGATCGCCAGCGAGCTCGGCACCGAGCTGGGCGGCGCGGACGGCGTGGTCGGCTACCAGGTCCGGTTCACCGACCGGACCTCGAAGGCCACCCGGGTCAAGCTGATGACCGACGGCATCCTGCTGGCCGAGCTGCAGCGCGACCGGATGCTGCGCAAGTACGACACGATCATCATCGACGAGGCCCACGAGCGCAGCCTCAACATCGACTTCCTGCTCGGCTACCTCAGGCGGCTGCTGCCGAAGCGGCCCGACCTGAAGCTGATCATCACCAGCGCCACCATCGACGTCGACCGGTTCGCGAAGCACTTCGACGCCCCCGTCGTCGAGGTCTCCGGCCGCACCTACCCCGTCGAGGTGCGCTACCGCCCGCTGATGGAGCTCCCGGACGAGGACGACGAGGGCGAGGCGGTCGTCCGCGACCAGACCGAGGCGATCGTCGAGGCGGTCAAGGAGCTGTCGGTCGAGGGTCCCGGCGACGTCCTGGTCTTCCTGCCCGGCGAGCGGGAGATCCGCGACACGGCCGAGGCCCTCGCGGAGCTCGACAAGACCGATCGACGGGCGCGGCTCGAGATCCTGCCGCTCTACTCGCGCCTCTCCGCCGCCGAGCAGCACCGGGTCTTCTCCTCCCACGGCAATGCCACCCGCCGGATCGTGCTCGCCACCAACGTCGCCGAGACCTCGCTGACCGTCCCCGGGATCCGGTACGTCGTCGACACCGGCGTCGCGCGCATCTCGCGCTACTCCCTGCGCACCAAGGTCCAGCGCCTGCCGATCGAGCCGATCAGCCAGGCCTCGGCCAACCAGCGCTCCGGCCGCTGTGGCCGCGTGGAGGCCGGCATCGCGATCCGGCTCTACTCCGAGGAGGACTTCGAGGGCCGTCCGGAGTTCACCGACCCCGAGATCCTGCGCACCAACCTCGCCAGCGTCATCCTGCAGATGGCCTCGCTCGGCCTGGGCGACCTGACCCGGTTCCCCTTCGTGGAGCCGCCCGACAAGCGCAACGTGCAGTCCGGCGTCCAGCTGCTCGAGGAGCTCGGCGCCCTGGAGGTCTCGACAGGCTCGACCACCGAGAAGGACCTCACCAAGCTCGGCCGCCGGCTCGCCCGGCTCCCCATCGACCCGCGGCTGGCCCGGATGATCCTGGAGGCGGAGCGGCTCGGCTGCGTGCGCGAGGTGATCGTGATCGCCGCGGCGCTCTCGCTGCAGGACCCGCGGGAGCGACCCGAGGAGGCCCGGGCGCAGGCCGACCAGCTGCACGCCCGGTTCAAGGCGGAGAACAGCGACTTCCTCACCTGGCTGAACCTGTGGCGGCACCTGAAGGAGCAGCAGCGCGAGCTCAGCGGCAGCGCGTTCCGCCGGATGTGCAAGCGGGAGTACCTCAACTACCTGCGGGTCCGGGAGTGGCAGGACTTCGAGTCCCAGCTGCGCCAGGTCTGCAAGGAGATGAAGATCGACCTCGGCCAGCCCGCTGACGTCCCCGACGCCGACGGCATCCACCAGGCCCTGCTCTCCGGGCTGCTGTCCCACATCGGCCTCCTGGAGGAGAAGGAGGTCTCGACAGGCTCGACCACCGGCCAGCGGGGCGGCCGCCGGCCGATGCGCGAGTACCTGGGCGCCCGCGGCGCCCGCTTCGCGATCTTCCCCGGCAGCGGCCTGGCCAGGAAGAACCCGCAGTACCTGATGGCCGGCGAGCTCGTCGAGACCAGCCGGCTCTGGGCCCGCCAGAACGCCGCGATCAAGCCCGAGTGGGCCGAGCGGCTCGGCGGCGACCTGGTCAAGCGCACCTACAGCGAGCCGCACTGGTCCAAGAAGCGCGCGTCCGTGATGGCCCACGAGCGGGCCACCCTGTACGGCGTACCCCTGATCGCCGACCGGCTCATCTCCTACGGCAGGGTCGACCGTGAGCTGTCCCGCGAGCTCTTCATCCGGCACGCCCTCGTGTACGGCGAGTGGGCTGAGCTCAACAACGGCCGCCACCGGTGGTTCGCCGAGAACCAGCGGCTCCTCGAGGAGGCAGCCGAGCTCGAGCACCGCGCGCGACGCCGCGACATCGTCGTCGACGAGCACACCCTCTTCGACTTCTACGACGCCCGTGTCGGTCCCGAGGTCGTCAGCGGGGCGCACTTCGACACCTGGTGGAAGCAGGCCCGCCGCGACGACCCCGACCTGCTGAAGTTCGACCCGGCGATGCTCACCCACGACACCGTCGAGGAGGTGACCGAGGGGGACTACCCCGAACAGTGGCAGGCCGACGAGGGACTCACCTTCCCGATCAGCTACCACTTCGAGCCGGGCGCGGCCGAGGACGGGCTGACCATCGACGTGCCGGTCGCGACCCTGAACCGGGTCGAGGCCGACGACTTCTCCTGGAACGTCCCCGGCCTGCGCCACGAGCTGGTCACCAGCCTGATCCGCAGCCTCCCGAAGAACCTCCGGGTCAGCTTCGTGCCCGCCCCCGACAAGGCGCGGGAGTTCCTGGCCGGCGTGCCCGCGGGGGAGGAGCCGCTGCTCGACGCGCTCGAGCGCTGGTGCCGGTCGACGGCCGGCGTCGTCGTGCCGCGCGAGGCGTGGGACTGGGCGAAGGTGCCCGAGCACCTGCGGCCGACGTACCGCGTGGTCGACGACAGCGGTCGCGAGCAGGCCCGCGGCAAGGACCTGGAGGCGCTGAAGGAGCCGCTGCGGCCCAAGTTCGCGCAGGCGATGGCCGAGGTGGCCACCGAGAGCGGGCTGGCGCGCACCGGCGAGACGACCTGGGCCTTCGGGACCATCGAGAAGTCCTTCACGCAGAAGCGCGCCGGTCACGAGGTACAGGCCTATCCGGCGCTCGTCGACGAGGGCGCGAGCGTCGGGCTGCAGGTCTTCGGCTCCGCCGAGGAGCAGGAGGCCCGGCACCGGCTGGGAGTACGACGGCTGCTCCTCCTGGAGCTGGGGTCTCCGGTGAAGGCGGTCCTCGACGGGCTCACCAACGCCGAGAAGCTCGGGCTAGCGGGCTCGCCGTACCCCTCCGTCTCGGAGCTGCTCGAGGACTGCCGCGCCGCGGTGGTCGGGGCCGTCGTCGACGCCCGCCCTCCCGTCCGGGACCAGCAGGCGTACGACGCCCTCCGCGCCGAGGCGGCGCGCGACCAGGAGGCCGCCCTGCGGGGCCTGCTGGCCGACGTGATCCGGGTGCTGGACGCGTGGCGGCAGGCCGAGAAGTCGCTCAGCGGCCGGGCCGACATGATGATGCTGCCCGCACTGTCGGACATGAAGGCCCAGCTCGGTCGGCTCGTGCACCGTGGCTTCGTCGGCGAGGCCGGGCCCGCCCAGCTGCGCCGCTACCCGACGTACCTCGCCGCGCTCCAGCAGCGTCGGTCCAAGCTCGACGACGGTGGCCAGGCCGCGGCCCGCGACCGTCAGCTGATGGACCGGATCGGCGAGCTGCAGCAGGCCTACCTCCACCAGCTCGCCGCGCTCCCCGAGGGCCGGCCGCCGGGGGAGCGGCTGCGCCAGGTGCGCTGGATGCTGGAGGAGTACCGCGTCTCGCTGTGGGCCCAGCAGCTCGGGACCCCGACGCCGGTCAGCGACCAGCGGATCCGCAAGGCCCTGGGCTGACCTCGGGTCGTAGCCTGATCCGATGAGCGAGCGCCGCCACCACCGTCCGATGAAGCCGGGCGACCGGTACTTCGACGACCTGCTCGGCGGTACCGACCCCGCCCTGGTGAGCGAGGCCGCCGACCGGGCCGCCGCGCTGCTGGTGCGCGGGGTGCGGGAGAGCGGCGACAGTGCCGTGGCCGAGCGGCTGCTCCGGCTGGCTGACACGGAGGGCATCGAGACCATCGCCGAGCTCTGGGCCGGCTCGCCGGCCGACTCCCTGGCCGGCTGCCTGTGGCGGCTCTTCGTCCTCCGGGCCTGGGTGTACGCCGACCCGGTGACCGCCGCCCACGAGTTCGAGGATGGCCGGGCCCGGGCCCAGGTGGCCAGGGTCATCGCCGGGGTGGCGGACCCGCCCGGTCCCGACGAGCTGAAGGCGATGGTCGACCAGGTGCTCACCGGCATCGCGGCGGGCGACTTCGCCGACGTGCTGTTCCGGGCCGCGGCGTTCGCGCGGGTCGTCGCGGCTGGTCGCGCCGTCCGTCCCGGGACCGAGGACGCCGACGTGCGCCGGATGCTGCTGGTCTCCGAGCAGCTCGAGGCGGCGGGCCACCTGGAGCTCGAGCAGAGGCTCGCCTGAGAGCCTGCCCACAGGTCGGCCTGGATGCCTCCCGGAACGACCGGGCGTGACCTATGGTGGCCACTGAGCACGTCGGGCCGTGGCAGCCCCGGGTCCCAAAATAAGCCGCTACGAGCGGCCACGCGCCGTGAGGCGCTCCCGGTCCGACGTGCTCGTCACTCGCTGCCCTAGGTTCGAGGCATGTCCCGACTCCTCGGCCTGCTCACGCGTCTCGGTCGTGCCGCCAAGCCCGTCGCCAAGCCCGTCGCCAAGCCCGTCGCCAAGCCTGCCGCCAAGCCCGCCCGCGACGAACTCGGTTACGCGCCCCAGGCGGACGGTCGGCCCGACCCGGGCGAGGTCGTCTGGGCGTGGGTGGCCTACGAGGACGACCCACGCCAGGGCAAGGACCGTCCCGTGCTGGTCATCGGTCGCCGCGGCGACCGGCTGCTCGGGCTGATGCTGACCAGCAAGGACCACGACCGCGACGCCGCCGACGAGGCGCGCCACGGTCGGCACTGGATGGACGTCGGGGCCGGCGGGTGGGACCGCCAGGGACGACCGAGCGAGGCGCGACTGGACCGTCTGCTGGTCCTCGACCCGGGCGCGGTGCGCCGCGAGGGGGCCGCGCTGGAGCGTGGCGTCTTCGACAGGGTGATCAACGCCGCTCGGCCGTTCCTCGGCTGAGCCCGTCCGAGTTCGTGACCTGTCGGTAGGGTGTGCCCGGCGCGGGGGACGGGAGTGACAGGAGTGGGTGCGGTGACGGCGAGGCGTGTACGACGGGTCCTGGCGGCCAGCGTGGCCCTGACCGTCTCGCTCGGTCTGGCCGCGTGCGACAGCGAGTCCGCACCGGACCCCGACCCGACGCCCAGCACGACCGCGCCGGTGCAGAAGACCCGACTCACCTTCGGGGTCTTCGGCAACCAGGCCGAGATCGCGGCCTACGAGTCGATGGTCGCGGGATTCAACGAGACCTCCGAGCTGAGCCAGGTCGAGGTGCAGGCGTACGCCGACAACGTCGCGCTCGAGGCGGCTGTCCGGGCCGGCGGCAAGTCCGCCCCGGACGTGTTCCTGGCCGATCGCGACGACCTGGTGTGGCTGCGCGAGGGCGAGCTCAACACGCCCGTCGACGAGCTGCTCGACGAGCGCGGCATCGAGTTCGGCGACCAGTACTCCCGGGCGGCGCTGGAGGCGTTCTCCGCGGAGCGCCGGTTGCAGTGCATGCCGTACGCCATCTCGCCGACGGTGATCTTCTACAACACCCAGCTCGTCAACTTCGAGCGGATGACGGCCCGCGGCCTCCAGGTGCCCTCCGACACCAACAACCGGTGGTCCTTCGACCAGTTCGAGGAAGCCGCCCGGTTCGCCAGCCGCAAGCGCCGGGGCAGCAAGGGCGTGCACATCGAGCCGACGACCCGGGCACTCGCGCCGTTCATCTACTCGGGCGGCGGCAAGCTCTTCGACGACGAGGAGGAGCCCACCTCGCTGGCCTACTCCGACGAGAGCTCGCGCGAGGCGTTGACGCGCACCCTGGCGCTGCTGCGCGACCCGACGGTCACCCTGTCCGAGAAGCAGCTGCAGCGGCGGACGCCGCTGGAGTGGTTCGAGCGCGGCAAGCTCGGCATGATCGCCGGCTCCCGCGCGCTGGTGCCGGAGCTGCGCGAGGTCGAGGGGCTGCGGTTCGACGTGCTGCCGATGCCGACCCTCGACTCGCCCGCGACGGTGGGGGACATCACCGGCGCCTGCATCGCCAGTGGTGGTGCGAGCGTCCCCGAGGCGGCCGACTTCCTCATCTACGCGCTCTCGACCGAGGCGGTCCGGCTGGTCGCCCGCTCCGGCTACCTGGTCCCGGTCAACCAGGAGGTCGCGCTCACCGACGACTTCCTGCAGCCGGACCGCCAGCCCGAGCACGCGGCGGTGTTCACCTCGAGCATCCGGGCGCTGAGGATCCCGCCGCTCCTCGACGTGTGGCCGGCGCTGGACCAGGCCGTCACGCCGTTGCTGGACGAGATGTTCTCGGTGCCGGTGCTCGACGACCTCGAGGACCTCACCACCCGCATCGACGAGGCCTCCCGGACCGTGCTCGATCCCGAGGACCCGGCCGACGAGCCCGAGGACACGGAGAGCACCGAGGGCTCGGAGTAGCGGAGAGCTACTCGACCGCTGCCGGCTCGGCTTCGGCCGGGGGCTCCTCGTCGCCCCGCACGATGGCGTCGACGAGCACCGGACCGGTCAGCTCGACCTGCCAGCGACGGGCACCGAGGGACGTGAGCGCGGCGTCGACCTCGACGGCGAGCTGCTCGGGCTCGCGCGTGCGCGGCGGCGCCCAGAGGGTACGGCGCAGGTAGTCGGGGGTGAGCAGGTTCTCGACCGGGAGGTGGTGCTGCTCGGCGAGCGCCGCCATCCCCTCGCGCGCCAGGGCCAACCGACGGGCGGCGACCGGGTCCTTCTCGGCCCACGCCCGCGGGAGCGGCGGGCCGTCGCCGCGTGGTGAGCGGGTCGGCAGGTCGCGCTCCTCGAGCTCGGCGACCTTCTGCAGGGCGGCGACCCAGCGCGAGGAGTACCGCTCCGCGCCCCGGCCGTGGAAGCCCTTGGTGGCCAGTAGGGCGGCCCGGTCCTCGGGCAGCGCCTGGGCGGCCGCGACGATCGCGGCGTCGGGGATGATCCGACCGGGCGTGACGTCGCGCTGCTCGGCGAGCTCGTCGCGGGTCAGCCACAGCTCCCGCACCGCACCCAGGCCGCGGCGGCCGCGGACCCGGTGCATGCCGGAGGTACGACGCCACGCGTCGACGCGCGGCGTGGGCTCGAAGAACCGCAGGGCGTCGAACTCCTGGCGGGCCCACTCGGCCTTGCCGGCCTCGTCGAGCTCCCGGCCCAGGGCCTCGCGCAGCTCGACCAGCACCTCGACGTCGAGGGCGGCGTACTCCAGCCAGGGCTCGGGGAGCGGGCGGGTCGACCAGTCGACCGCGGAGTGCTCCTTCTTCATCCGGAAGCCCAGCACCGTCTCGACCAGCGTCGCCAGCCCGACCCGCGGGTGGCCGAGCAGCCGGCCGGCGAGCTCGGTGTCGAAGAGCGCGTCGGGGCGCAGCCCGATCTCGGCCAGGCAGGGCAGGTCCTGGGTCGCGGCGTGCAGGATCCACTCGGTGCCGGCGAGCGCCTCGGACAGCGGGGCCAGCGTCTCGAAGCCGATGGGGTCGATCAGCGCCGTCCCGCTGCCCTCACGGCGCAGCTGGAGGAGATAGGCCCGGTTGGAGTAGCGGTAGCCCGACGCCCGCTCGGCGTCGATCGCGACCGGGCCGGTGCCGGCGGCGAGCAGCCGGCAGAAGGCCTCGAGCGCCGGCGGGGTGTCGATGATCGGCGGCAGGCCGTCGCGCAGGGTCAGCAGCGGGGCGGGTTCGGCCTCGGGCTCCGCGGGAGCCTCGACCGCGTCCGGGACGGGCTCGGTCATCAGCGGGTCGTGCCCCGCTGCCCGCGCCGGCTCGGCATCACCGCGACCCCGTCGGGCACGGGCGGCAGGCCGACCGCCGTGCAGAGGAGCTCGCCCCACGCCTCGACGTGCGGTCCCACGTCGAGCGGGCCGTCGCCGACGGCGACCGGCGTCCAGGAGGCGCGGATCTCGATCTGGGCGGTGCCGTCCTCGTCGGCCATGCCGCCGAAGCTCTCGGTCGCGACCCGGGTCACCGTGCCCGAGATGGCGGAGTACGACGCCCCGTGGCCGGCGAGGGCGTCGGTCAGCCACGTCCAGCCCACGTCGGCGAGCATCGGGTCGGTGATCAGGTCGGTCTCGATGTCGGCGCGGGCGTAGGCGACGCAGCGGAACGTGCCGTCCCAGGCGTCGTTGCCGGCCGGGTCGTGGAGCAGGATCAGCCGGCCGGTGCCGAGATCGGTGTCGTCGACGGTGACGTCGGCGGACACCGCGGCGGCGTACGGGGCGATCCGCTGCGGCGCGGGCAGCTCCTCGCACAGCACCTCGGGCCGCAGCCGGGCCGCCTGCATGCTGGCGACGGCGGACCGGAACTCCGAGGGGCTGCCTGCCGCACCCGTGTCCGGGCGCGTCTCCTGACGCACGACCATGGCTCCACAGTAGGTCCGCACCGCTCGAACCGATGTGCGAACACGCCGGGGCAGGTGTCACCCTTGCCGACGTGAGCACCGAGAACAGCCGCCCTGACCCTTCCGGCCCCCAGGACGGGGCCTTCCTGAAGGCGGCGCGGGGCGAGCCGGTGCCGCACACGCCGGTCTGGTTCATGCGCCAGGCGGGCCGCTCGCTGCCCGAGTACCTCAAGCTCCGCGAGGGCGTCGGCATGCTGGAGTCCTGCATGAACCCCGAGCTGGTCGCCGAGATCACCATGCAGCCGGTCCGCCGGTACGGCGTGGACGCCGCGATCTTCTTCTCCGACATCGTGCTGCCGCTGAAGGCGGTCGGCGTCGACCTCGACATCAAGCCCGGGATCGGCCCCGTCGTCGCCGAGCCGGTGCGCACCCTCGCCGACGTCGAGGCGATCCCCGACCTCACCCCCGAGCACGTCCCCTTCATCACCGAGGCGGTCCGCGGACTGGTCGGCCAGCTCGGCAGCACGCCGCTGATCGGCTTCGCGGGTGCTCCATTCACGGTGGCGTCGTACCTCGTCGAGGGCGGGCCGTCGAAGGAGCACGCGAAGACCAAGGCGATGATGTTCGGCGCACCCGACGTCTGGGACGCCCTGATGCGCAAGATCGCCGACATGGCGGCGGCGTACCTCGAGGTCCAGGTCGCCGCCGGTGCCTCCGCCGTCCAGCTCTTCGACTCGTGGGCGGGTGCGCTCACCCCGGACGACTACCGCGAGCACGTGATGCCGCACTCCGCGCGGGTACTCGAGCGCGCCGGCGCGCTGGGCGTGCCGCGCATCCACTTCGGGGTCGGCACGTCCAACCTGCTCGGGCTGATGGGCGAGGCCGGGGCCGACATCGTCGGCGTCGACTGGCGCACCCCGCTGGCCTCCGCGATCCCGCTGGTCGGCGACCGCGGCGTCCAGGGCAACCTCGACCCCACCCTGGTCTTCGCGCCCACCGACGTGATGACCGCTCGCGCCGCGCAGGTCATCGAGGCCGGGCGCGCCGCGAAGGGCCACATCTTCAACCTCGGTCACGGCGTGATCCCGTCGACCGACCCCGACCAGCTGGCGCGGCTGACGGAGTTCGTGCAGTCCTACGAGCTCTGAGCCGGGGCCGCGGTCGGGCGGCGCCGCAGCCGGCGCACGAGCGGCCAGCCGGGGATCGCGAGGACGAGCAGTACGACGGTCCACGGCAGCACCGCGCCGAGGAACGTGGCGAGCCCGACCCCGAACGTCTTGAGCGCGTCCCAGCCGGCGTCCAGGCCGCCGAGGAAGCCGGCCTCGTCCTTCTCCTCGGTCGCCGCCTGCTCCTTCGACGTGCGCTCGACGGAGACCGAGATGGTCGACATCGAGGTCTGGTCGGCCAGCACCTCCTGCTGCTTCTCGAGCGAGGCGAGATCGGCCTGGCGTTGCGAGAGCTGGGCCTCGATGGAGACGATGTCGCGGATGCTCTCCGCGCGGTCGAGCAGCAGGGCGATCCGCTCGATGCTGCGGCGCTGGACCCGCACCCGGATGTCGACGTCGAGGACCTGGGTCGTGACGTCCTTGCTGTCCGAGCCCGAGGAGATCAGGTCGGCCGTGCCCTCGAGCGCCGTCATGGCCTCGGCGAACCGGTCGCTCGGGATCCGGAGCACCAGCCGGGAACGGACCACCTCGCCGCTCTTGTCGGTCTCGGTGTTCTTCTGCTCGACCTCGCCCTGGAAGCGGTCCACGACCTTCTCGACGTCGAAGAGCGCCTGTGCCGCGTCCGGGCTGCGCAGCGCGACGTTGCCGGTCGAGATGATCGCGCGCTCGTCGGCGGCGGGTTGATCGGGTTGGTCGCCCGACGACGCCAGGTCGGCGTCGTACAGGCTGTCCCTGGCCAGGTCCGCGCGCCCACCCTCCGCCTCCGACGGAGCAGCCGCCCCGGCGGGGGCCTGGATCTCGGCGGTCCCTCCGGCGTCACCGCCGGCGTCGCTCTCGCCGTCACCGGCGGACGAGCACGCGCTGAGGGCGAGCAGGGAGGCGGCGGCGACGGCGGCGAGGGTGCGTCTCATGTGCTCTGGGACGCCGCCCGGGTGGGGACGGTTCCGCCGTGGGCGCGCGCGTGGCTGACGAGGGCGGCGCTCAGGTCGCGCACCGTCAACGGGACGTGCTGCTGGCGGCGCTGCCTGAGCACCAGCGTGACGGCCGTCGCGTCGTGCTGCAGCGGCCGGTGGGTGATCAGGCCCGCCCGCTCGAGCGGATCGCCGACGACGCTGTAGTGGGGGAGCACGGTGAGGCCGAGTCCCTCGGCCACCATGATCTTCCCGAGCTCGGCACCGTCGGTGGTGTACGACACCTCGGGCATGTCGGCGCCGAACAGCCGGTGCGCGAAGCGGTGCATGAGGTAGCCCGCACGCATGGCCACGAACGGCTCGGCGCGCAGCTGCTCGGTCGTGACCTCGTCGTACGACGTGAGCGGGTGACCCGTGGGCAGCACCGCCACCGGCCGCCCGTGGACCAGGCCGCGGTCGATCAGGTCGGGGGGTGTGTCGTCGCCGGCCAGCACGTTGACCAGCCCGAGGTCGAGGGCGCCCTCCTGGAGGCCCTGGTCGATCTCGCCCTGCTGGATGTTGAGCACCTCGACCGTGCCGCCCGGGTGGGCGGCGCGGAAGTCGCGCACCGCGGGGACCAGCACCGTCGAGGTCGCTGCGCTGACGGTGCCGACCCGCACCACGTGGTGGCCCGCCGCCTGGTCGCCCGCGGCGGTTCGGAGCCGGTCGACGGCCTCGAGCACCTCGACCATGTTCTGCAGCAGCTCCCGGCCGCGCCGGCTGATCCGCGCCCCGGATCGGCGCCGGTCCAGGAGGGTGACCCCGAGCTCGCGCTCCAGCTTGGAGACCGCCTCGCTGAGCGCCGGCTGCGAGACGTGGAGGTGCTCGCTGGCCTTGCGCAGTGAGCCGTGCTGGGTCACGGCGGCGATGTACTCGAGCTGCTCGATGCGCACGGGTGCCTCTTGCTCTCCGACATAAGTCGAGTAAATTGGTCGAGAAAGATTAATTAAGCCCGGATTCTACCGTTCCAGGAGGTCCACATGACCGTCCGGTCACTCCAGCGCGCACCCGCCGAGGGCTGGGTCGCGCGCGCGTACGACATCGCCGCCCAGCTCGCCGTCGGGGCGATCGGCTGTGGCGAGTCGGCGCGGCCGCCGCACGCTCAGGTGCGGCTGCTGAAGGACTCCGGGCTGGTGACGCTGCTCGGGCCGGTCGCGCACGGCGGTGCCGGTCAGGACTGGGTGACGGCACTGCGGGTGGTGCGCGCGGTCGCGGAGGCGGACGACTCGGTGGCCCAGCTGCTGGGCTACCACTACCTGTGGGGCTGGGCCGGCGACGCGCTGGTCGAGCCCCGCGTGACGGAGGAGTCCTGGCTGGTCAGCGGGGCCCGCGATCCGCGCGAGGGCGACCTGCGCGTCCGGGAGGACGGAGGCGAGCTGGTCTTCCTGGGAGCCACCTCGCTCCCGGCCGGCGGCTGCGCCTCGGACGTCGTGGTCCTGGTCGGCGCGGTCGACGGCTCCGACCGGCAGGTCGCCACGGTGGCGCCGACCGGTCATCCGGCGATCCGGTTCCTGGGCGATCCGGACGCTCCCCGGTGGGGGCTCGCCGGCGCCGGTGATGCGGTGGTGAACGGCGTCCGGGTGTCGCCGGTTGTCGTCGGCGACGTCGAGCCCGGCGACCGCCTGTTCCCGGTCGTCCGCCTGGTCTTCGCCAACCTCTACCTCGGCATCGCCGCCGCTGCGCTCGCGGCGGCCGCACCGCACGCCGTCGAGCTGCGCGCCCGACTGCGGGTGGCCGAGGCGGTCGCCGACCGGGCGGCGACGCTCGTGGGGCGAGGTGACGGGGGAGTCGAGCTCGAGGTGGCCGCGACGACGGCTCGACACGTCGCCCTCGACCTCGGCCTGGAGGCCTGCTCGGCGGCCACCGAGTCGGTCGGCGGGATCGGCGTCCACTGGCGCACCCTCCAGGTCCGCCGCCAGCACGACCCGGGTGATCGGGTCGGGTGATCGGGAATGCCGATCACCCGGTCGTGGTCATCTGCCGCCTGCTGGCACGTCTCGCCTTGCATCTGCGCCAATAGTCCAGCAATCTAATAAACATAAGCGTCAAGCAGAGGAGCGCCACCCGATGAACGCACCGATCGCCCCCGTCCACGAGCCGCTGAGATTCGCCTACTGGGTCCCCAACGTCAGCGGTGGTCTGGTCGTCAGCAAGATCGAGCAGCGCACCGACTGGAGCTACGACTACAACAAGCAGCTGGCCGTGCTCGCCGAGAACAACGGCTTCGAGTACGCCCTCTCCCAGGTGCGCTACATCGCGTCGTACGGCGCGGCGTACCAGCACGAGTCCACCAGCATCAGCCTCGCGCTCGCGCTGGCCACCGAGCGGCTGAAGGTCATCGCCGCGGTCCACCCCGGGCTGTGGCAGCCGGGCGTGCTCGCCAAGCTGGTGGCGAGCGCCGACGTGATGACCGGTGGCCGGCTGGCCGTCAACGTCGTGAGCGGCTGGTTCAAGGACGAGTTCACCAAGCTCGGCGAGCCCTGGCTCGAGCACGGCGAGCGCTACCGCCGCTCCGAGGAGTTCATCCGCTACCTCCGCGAGATCTGGACCTCCGAGCACGCCGAGTACTCCGGCGACTTCTACCGCCTCCACGACTTCGACCTGAGGCCGAAGCCGGTCGCGACCCCGACCCGCCCGCACCCCGAGATCTTTATGGGCGGCAACTCCACCGACGCCCGCGGCATGGGTGGCCGGGTCGCGGACTGGTACTTCATGAACGGCAACACCCCCGACGGGATCGCCGATCAGGTGCGCGACGTCAGCGAGATCGCCCGGGTGCACGGCCGCTCGGTCAACTTCGGCGTCAACGGCTTCGTCGTGGCCCGCGACACCGAGGCCGAGGCCCGCGACGTGCTGCGCGAGATCATCGACAAGGCCGACCGGGAGGCCGTCGAGGGCTTCGGCTCCGCGGTCAAGCAGGCCGGCCAGGCGACGGGTGACAAGAAGGGCATGTGGCAGGACTCGGAGTTCTCCGACCTGGTCCAGTACAACGACGGCTTCCGCACCGGACTGGTCGGCACGCCCGAGCAGATCGCCGAGCGGATGCTGGAGTACAAGAAGCGCGGCGTGCACCTGATCCTCTGCGGCTTCCTGCACTACCTGGAGGACGTCGAGTACTTCGGCCGGCACGTGCTCCCGATCGTGCGCGAGCTCGAGGCCGCCGAGCTGGAGCGGGTGGGATGACGACCCTCACCACCGAGCGGGGGCCGGTCCTCGACGCCGAGACCGCCGTCGCCACGGCCGCCCGGGTCGCCGAGGAGCTCGCGGACGGCGCCGCCGACCGCGACGCGCAGCGCATCCTGCCGGCGCGCGAGCTCGACACCCTGTCCCGCTCGGGCCTGCTCGGCATCACCGTCCCGACGGCGTACGACGGCCCCGGCCTCGGCGCAGCCACCGTCGCGGAGGTGTTCCGGCTGCTGGCCGCGGGCGACCCCAGCGTCGCGCAGATCCCGCACAGCCACTTCGTCTACGTCAACGCGCTGCGCGAGCAGGGCACCCCCGAGCAGCAGCAGTTCTTCTTCGCCGAGGTGCTGGCCGGGAAGCGGTTCGGCAACGCCCAGTCCGAGGTCGGCACCAAGCACATCCGCGACTTCCGCACCACGCTGCGGCCGGCGGGGGCGGACCACTGGCTGCTGGACGGTGAGAAGGGCTACAGCACCGGCGCGCTCTTCGCGGACTGGATCCCGGTGCTCGCGCACCTCGGGGAGGACGGTCCGATGCACGTCGCGTGGGTCGAGCGAGGAGCCGACGGCGTCACCGTCGTCGATGACTGGGACGGCATGGGCCAGCGCACCACGGCCAGCGGCACGGTGCGGCTGGCGGGCGCGAGCGTGCCCGGATCCCGGATCACGCCGTTCCATCTGACGTTCGAGGGCCCCCAGACGTACGGCGCGTTCGCCCAGCTGCTGCACGCCGCCATCGACGCCGGCATCGCCCGGGCGGCGCTCGACGAGGCGGCGCGGTTCGTGACCACCAGGAGCCGCCCGTACCCCGACGCCGGGGTCGAGCGCGCCGCCGAGGACCCGCTGGTCGTCCAGGCCTTCGGTGAGCTGGAGCTGGCGGTCCGGGCGGCCGAGGCGCTGCTCGCCGAGGCCGGGCGTGCCGTGGAGCACGCCGACCGGCACCTGTCGGCCGAGAGCGTGGGCGCGGCCAGCCTGGCCGTCGCCGCGGCCCGCGCGTCGACGGCCCGCGCCGCGGTCGAGGTGAGCAGCCGGCTCTTCGAGGTCGCCGGCACCCGCTCCGCGCTCGCCTCGCTCAACCTCGACCGGCACTGGCGCAACGCCCGCACCCACACCCTGCACGACCCGGTCGCCTGGAAGGTCCAGCACCTCGGCCGGTACGCCGTGGACGGGACGCTCCCGCCCAACCACGGCCAGATCTGAGGTTTCGAGGCTCGCTTCGCTCGCACCTCAACCACCGAATTCCCCGAAAGGCATCGCGATGAGCACCCTGAAGTTCCACTGGTTCCTGCCGACCAACGGCGGCGACGGCCGCAACGTCGTCGGCGGCGGTCACGGCGTCGAGGCCGGCGCCTCGGGCCGACCGGCCTCGGTGCCGTACCTGGGCCAGATCGCCCGCAGCGCCGAGCAGCTCGGCTTCGAGGCGGCGCTGACGCCGACCGGGGCCTGGTGCGAGGACGCCTGGATCTCGACCGCGATGCTCAGCAGCCTCTCGGAGCGGCTGAAGTTCCTCGTCGCCTTCCGGCCCGGGCTGACCGCACCCTTCCTGGCCGCCCAGATGGCCGGCACCTTCCAGAACCTCTCCGGCGGCCGGCTGCTGCTCAACGTCGTCACCGGCGGCGAGGGCCACGAGCAGCGGATGTTCGGTGACTTCCTCGACAAGGACGGCCGCTACGCCCGCGCCGACGAGTTCCTCGAGATCGTCCGCCGGCTGTGGGCGGGGGAGACCGTGGACTTCGAGGGAGAGCACTACCGGGTCGAGGACGCCGTGCTGACCCAGATCCCGAGCCCGCAGCCGCTGATCTACTTCGGCGGCTCCTCGCCGGCCGCCCTCGACGTCGCCGCCCGGCACGCCGACGTCTACCTCACCTGGGGCGAGCCGCCGGCCGCCGTCGAGGAGAAGATCGCCCGGGTCCGCGAGCGCGCGGCCGCGGAGGGCCGCGAGCTGAAGTACGGCATCCGCCTGCACACCATCGCCCGCGACACCTCCGCGGCAGCCTGGGCCGAGGCCGACCGGCTGCTCGAGAACATCTCCGCCGACGACATCGCCCGCGTGCAGGAGGGCTTGAAGCGCTCGGAGTCCGAGGGCCAGCGCCGGATGCTCGAGCTCAACCAGGGCAGCAAGGACGGCCTCGAGATCCACCCCAACCTCTGGGCCGGCGTCGGCCTGGTCCGCGGCGGGGCCGGCACCGCCATGGTCGGCAGCCACAGCGAGATCGCCGACCTCATCGAGCAGTACGCCGCCGTCGGGATCGAGGAGTTCGTGCTCTCCGGCTACCCGCACCTGGAGGAGTCGTACTGGTTCGGCGAGGGCGTGCTGCCCGAGCTGACCCGCCGCGGGCTGTGGGAGCACCCCGCACCGGTTGTCGGTCGCGCCTCCGTCCCGTTCGGCGCGCCCGCGAAGGTGGCCGCGTCGTGAGCGCCCGCGTCGCCGTCGTCGTCGGCAACCCCAAGCCGGCCAGCCGCACGCTGAGCGCCGCGTCGTACCTCGCCCGCGAGCTCACCGGCACCGAGCCGGACCTGGTGGTCGACCTCGGCACCGTCGGGCCGGCGCTGCTGGACTGGGCCGACCCCGAGGTGGGCCGGCTGGTCGCGGAGGTGGGGCAGGCCGACCTGGTCGTGGTCGCGAGCCCGACGTACAAGGCGACGTACACCGGACTGCTGAAGCTGTTCCTCGACCGGTTCTCCACCACCGGGATCAGCGGCGTCGCCGTCCCCCTGATGCTCGGGGGCGGGCCCGCCCACGCCCTGGCGCCCGAGCTGACGCTGCGCCCGGTGCTCAGCGAGATCGGGGCGACGATCCCGGTCCGGGGGCTCTACGTCCTCGACGCCCAGCACGACGACCCGGCGGCGTACGCCGACTGGCTCGCCGAGGCGCGCGCCCGACTCGCGCCGTACCTCTCGACAGGAGCTCTCCGATGACCGCCCCTTCCCTGGCAGACGGCCTCACCACCCGCCTCACCACCAACCAGGACCTCGACCCCACCCGGCTGCGGGAGGCATTCGGGATCTTCCCGAGCGGCGTCGTGGCGGTGGCCGCCGAGGTCGACGGGAGCCTGACCGGGCTCGCCGCCAGCTCCTTCAGCTCGGTCAGCCTGGAGCCGCCGCTGGTGTCCTTCTCGATCGCCAACAGCTCCAAGACCTGGCCCGACCTGCGCCGCGCGGGCCACCTGGGCGTGACGATCCTGGCCGACCACCACGGGCCGATCTGCCGCCAGCTGGCCGGGCCGGTCGCGCACCGCTTCGACGGGGTGCCGGTGAGCGTCAGCGAGGACGGTGCCGTGACGCTCGACGAGGGGCTGGCCCGCTTCGACTGCACGATCTACCGCGAGGTCGAGGCCGGCGACCACACGATCGTGCTGCTCCAGCTGCACGCCGTCGAGCACGCCGACACCTCGCTGCCGCTGGTCTTCCACCGCAGCGCGTTCGGACGGCTCTCCGAGACCGCCTAGATAGCCGGCCTCACATGCCGGGTGGGCGGCGCCGAGCGCGCGGTTGGCGGCGTTCTCCTGTCGACACCAGGCTGGCTCAAAGATCCATTGAGGCAGGGAGGTCACCGTCGGCGGCACTCGTCGCACCTGGTCGCGGCTGCTTCTCGGCTCACGGTCGCCTCGGGTCGACCGTCGTGGTCACCGCCGCGACGAGGCCGACGCGTGACGCTGGATAGGTGCGAGCGATCCTCGAACCCCCGTGGCCGACGTGCGGCGGTAGGTCGGGGCGTGCCGGTAGCCCTGACTGGACGGCGCTCGTCAGGGCTGAGGCTGTGGGGTCGGTCGGGTGAGCTCGGTGGTGCCGGTGTGGTCGCGCTTGAACAGCAGACCGTTCGGGGTTTGCCACACGAAGGTGGTGTCGTCGAGCTTGTCGTAACGCCATCGCGTGTGGGTCTTCGCCCGGTGGTGCCGCCGGCAGAGCGGCCCGATGTTGCAGTCGCAGGTCGGTCCGCCGAGGGCGGCGGGGTCGATGTGGTCGCAGTCGCAACGACGGGCCGGCTTGCGGCACCACGGGAACACGCACGCGTGTTGGAGCAGGACCTGGCGTTCGCGGAGCCGGTCCGGGGTCTCGTAGGCATCGACGTGGACGTGCCCGTCGAGGTCGATGACCGGCTTCACGACCACCTGCGTGTCGCCGTTGGCGCACCAGGTCTTCACCTGCTCGGCCGTCACGAACGAGCGGGTCTCCTCGATCCGGGCCAGGTGCAGATCGTCACCGCCAGTGGTGCCGAGGGCGGCTTCGGAGACGTGCACGTGCAGCACCACCTGCCGGGGCCGCTTCCGCCGCGGGTCGTCCGCGGCGGGCTCACCGTTGTTCAGCTCCAGCGACAGTTGCCGGCGGGCGAGGTCACCGACGGCGATCGAGCGGCGGATGTCGACCGGCACGTCGAGGCCGAGCTGGCCGAGCTCGCGGGCGCGCCGCGCGACGGCGTCCTCGAGGTCGAGGGCGTCGGCCAGGTCGAGGGTGCCGTGGACGTCGACGGTGCCGTCGAAGGAGACCTGCTGGGACTCGATGTCGAAGTGTCGCTTCTCGAACGACGCCTCCCGCCGGGCCCGAGCTTCGGCGGGGTCGTACGTCACCCGGGCTTCCTCGACGGTGCGGTCGAGCTGGGCGATCGAGACCTTGTGGGCCACCGTGTGCAGGTGCGCGTCCACGTAGGCCGCACCCTCAATGGGGAGGTCGCTGGTGGCTTTGGCGATCCGGCGGGCCTTCCACGCCGGCAGGTCCAGGGCCTGGACCCGGCCGTAGAGCTTCGGGAGCCGGTGCGCGAGCTCGACCGCATCGCCCAGGTAGATCCGCCCAGCATCGGTGGACAGACCGAGCGCGGCAGCGAACTCCAGAACACTGAACTCCGAGACCAACGGCGCACCGGGACCGGCGATGGCCATCTCCTCGTCGTGCCCGGGCATCCAGTTCGCCGCGGCCTCGTGCAGGGCTTCGGTGGAGTGCATCGCCGCCCAGGCAACCGCCGAGGCCAGCAGATTCGCAGCGGCCCGGGCCTCGGCCTGCCGCTCAGCGCGCACGAACGCGAGCAACGCGGATGCGTCGTCGCAGTCGTGGAGCTCACCGTTGGCCATACCAGTAATGTATTCGAGGCCACCGACAGTCCGGGTTGTTCTTCCACAGCGGTGACCGCGACGGTCGACCCGAAGCGACCGTGAGCCGACCAGCAACCGCGACCAGGTACGACGAGTGCTGCGGACAACGAGCCCCTTATTTCATTGAGAGTCTTCGAACCAGCCTGGTGCCAGGAGGAGACCCCAACCCACCGCCATACGGAAATCGACAGCGACGACCACTAGCCTGACAGGGTGCAGCCTCGCCGAGCCGTCGTCGTGGGGGCCGGTGTCGCCGGCCTGACCGCCGCCCGAGACCTGGTCGCCGCCGGCCACGACGTGACCGTGCTGGAGGCGACCGACCGGGTCGGCGGCAAGCTGCGCCGCGAGTCGGTCGCCGGGGTCGCCGTCGACGTCGGCGCCGAGGCGATGCTGAACCGGCGCGCCGAGGGCGTCGACCTGGCCCGCGCCCTGGGTCTGGAGGTCGAGCACCCGGCGGTCGTGTCCTCGCGGATCTGGTCGCGGGGTGTGCTCCGGCCGCTGCCGCGCTCGCTGATGGGCGTGCCGCTCGACCTCGACCAGCTCGCCGCCTCGGAGGTGCTCAGCCCGGAGGGCCTGGCCCGGGTGCGCGAGGAGCCCTCGTTGCCGCCCGAGCCGCCGGAGGCCTTCGACGAGGACATGTCGGTCGGCGACCTGGTCGACCGCCGGTTCGGCCCCGAGGTCACCGACCGCCTGGTGGAGCCGCTGCTCGGCGGGGTGTACGCCGGCCAGGCCCGGCGCATCTCCGCCCGCGCGGCCGTCCCGCAGCTGCTCGCCCTGGCCCGCCGCGGGTCGCTGCTGGAGCGGGCCGCGGCCCTGCCTCCGTCGTACGACGGGCCGGTCTTCGCGGGCCTGCCCGGGGGGATGGGCCGGCTGCCGGAGGCGCTGGCGGCCGGGCTGGACGTCCGGACCGGGGTCACCGTGCGCGCGCTGGAGCGGACCGCGACGGGCTTCCGGCTCGTCACCGGGCCGACCACCGCGCCCGAGGTCGTCGAGGCGGAGACGGTGCTGCTCGCGACCCCCGCAGCACCGAGCGCCCGGCTCCTGGCCGGGGTCGCCTCGGTCGCGGCGGCCGAGCTCGCGGGCGTCGAGTCGGCGTCGATGGCGGTGGTCACCATCGCGTTCCGCGCGGCCGACGCGTCGGCCGTCGACGGACTCGGCTCGTCCGGCTTCCTGGTCCCGCCGGTCGAGGGGAGGCGGATCAAGGCCTCGACCTTCTCGTTCGCGAAGTGGGGCTGGGTCCGGGCCGCCGGACGGGGCGCGCTCGACGGTGACGACCTGCTGTTCTGTCGTACCTCGCTCGGCCGGCACGGCGAGGAGGTGGCGCTGCAGGCCACCGACGAGGAGCTGGTCGCCTGGTCGCTGGCCGACCTCGCCGACGCCACCGGTCTGACGGCGATCCCGGTCGACGTGCACGTGCAGCGCTGGGGCGGCGGGCTGCCGCAGTACGCCCTCGGCCACCTCGACCGGGTCGCCCGCGTCCGGGCCGCGGTCGCGGAGGTGCCCGGACTCGCCGTCTGCGGCGCGTCGTACGACGGCGTCGGGATCCCGGCCGTGATCGGCTCCGCGCGGCTGGCGGTGGCCCAGGTCACCGGCTGATCGAGGAATGCCGCTCCTTGGTTGACGGTTACAACTTGTCGCTGTCTCACCACGTCTCAGGAGCCCGATGAACACCCTCGACCGCCGCACCGACTACCGGGTGACCTTCGTCGTCCTCTGTCTCGGGGTCGCGACGTTCTCGCTCCTGCAGTCGTTGGTCAACCCGGTGCTGCCGACCATCGCCCGCGAGCTCGACACCGACCAGGCGACCGCGACCTGGGTGCTGACGGCGTACCTGCTCTCGGCCTCGGTGTTCACGCCGATCATCGGACGGGTCGGCGACAAGGTCGGCAAGGAGCGGATGCTGGTCGTCGCGCTGGGCGCGCTCGCGGTGGGCTCACTGGTCGCGGCGCTGGCGCCGTCGATCGGCGTGCTGATCGCGGCCCGCGTCATCCAGGGCATCGGCGGCGGCGTGCTGCCGCTGACCTTCGGCATCATCCGCGACGAGTTCCCGCGCGAGAAGATCGCCGGCGCCATCGGTACGTCGTCCGCCCTGCTCGCCGTCGGCGGCGGCATCGGCCTGGTCGTGGCCGGCCCGCTCGTCGACGCGCTGAGCTACCACTGGCTGTTCTGGCTGCCGATGGTCGCGACCGTGATCGCCACCGTCGCCGCCGCGGTGCTGGTCCCCGAGTCGCCCGTGCGGACCCCGGGACGCATCAACGTCGGCTCGGCACTGCTGCTCTCGGCGTGGCTGGTCGCGCTGCTGCTCGCCGCCAGCCAGGGGCACAGCTGGGGCTGGAGCTCGCCCGAGGTGGTCGGCCTGTTCGTGGCCGCCGCGGTGCTGCTGCCGCTCTGGGTGCGCGCGGAGGTGCGGAGCGAGTCGCCGCTCGTCGACATGGTGATGATGCGGATCCCGACCGTGTGGACGGTCAACCTGGTCGCCCTGCTCCTCGGTGCCGGCATGTACAGCCTGTTCGCGTTCCTGCCCGCCTTCCTGCAGACCCCGTCCGCGGCGGGCTACGGCTTCGGGGCGACCGTCACCGAGTCCGGGCTGCTGCTCCTGCCCCAGACCATCGGGTCCTTCCTGATGGGCGTCCTCTCGGGCCGACTGGCCGCCCGCTTCGGTTCCAAGGCACTGCTCGTGGTCGGCTCGGTCCTGGCCTCCGTCAGCCTCTTCGGGCTGGCCCTCGCCCACGGCGAGCTCGGGTACGTCGTGGTCGAGGCCACCGGCTTCGGCTTCGGGCTGGGGTTGGCCTTCGCCGCCATGGCCAACCTCGTCGTTGACGCGGTTCCGCCGGCGCAGACCGGGGTCGCCAGCGGGATGAACGCCAACATCCGCACGGTCGGCGGCGCGATCGGCTCTGCCGTCGTGGCCAGCGTGATCACCTCCGGTGCCCGTGCCGACGGGCTGCCCGTCGAGTCCGGCTACACCGTGGGCTTCCTGCTCCTGGCGATCGCCCTGGCGATCGCCACCCTGGTCGCCCTGCTCGTCCCCGTCGTCCGCGCGCGCAACCCGCTCGTGCCCGGGCCGGAGGCGGAGGTGCCGCTGCGCCGAGGCCGCGACCGGCTAGCCGCGGCTCCGTCGCCCGGCTACGGCCGGGAGGCCTGAGGCTCGACCGGCAGCCACAGCTCGGTCGTGGCGGTGGAGAAGTCGTCGGCGCGCTCCAGCACCGCCACGATCTCGGGACCGGGCCGCAGCCGCCACGGGTTCGACGGGAACCACTGGGTGGCCGTCGCGGCCCAGGTCTCCTGCAGCACGGCGGGGTAGGGGCCGCTGGCGCGGAACACCGCCCAGGTCCCGGCAGGCACCTCGATCGAGTCGAGGTCGTCCGGCGCCGTACCGGCCCGGGCGACGCCGTGCAGGTAGGTCAGCTCGGAGCCCTCGGCCCGGTCCGGGTCGAGGTCGTCGCTGACGGCGAGCAGGCCGGCCGGCTGCCGGTCCGAGAGCGCCTTCAGACGCGCGTGCTCGGCCGGCGCGATCGCGGTGACGAACGCCTGGATGTCGGGGTTCGCTCCCGCGTGCACGAGCGGCACCCGGGTCGCGTGGCCGACCAGGCGGAAGGCGTCGGACTCGACGATGCGAGTGTCCATGGGGGTGTCTCCTTCGACGCTCAGGACGAACCTGAGCCGTTGTTGTGTCTGGAGAGGGCCGCCGTCGCGTCGTACCTCCGAGGGCCCGGCGCCGTGCACCGAGCGGAACGCGCGCCCGAAGGCCTCGGTCGAGCCGTAGCCGTGCCGCACCGCGATCGTCAGCAGGTCCTCGCGCCCGGCCACCACGTCGCCCGCGGCCACCGTCATCCGGCGCCGCCGGACGTACGCCGACAGCGGCATCCCGGCCAGCGCCGCGAACATCCGGCGCAGGTGGTGCTCGGTGGTGGCGAGCGTCCGGGCCAGTGCGGCGACGTCCAGATCGCCGGCCTCGGTCGTGAGGTGCTCCTCGACTGCCTTGACCACCCGGTTCAGCTCCGCGATCACGGCCCCTCCTTCCTGTCAGGTCGATCGTCGTCGGTCCGAGTGACCCACGTCCCGATCATCCGTGCCCGCTCCGGTCGGTCGCGCGGTGCGAGGCAGAATGAGCCCATGACGTCGAACGCTGCCCGGGTCAAGGAGATCAACGACTCCATCCGCTACACCATGTGGTCGGTCTTCCGGCTCGCCGACGTGCTCGGCGAGGACGCCGATCGTGCGGGGGAGGCCGCCGAGGTCGAGAAGCTGTACGCCGAGCTCGCCGAGGCCGACGTGGTCGTGCGCGGCACCTACGACGTCAGCGGCCTGCGCGCCGACGCCGACGTGATGGTGTGGATCCACGCGACCACCTCCGAGGAGCTGCAGGCGGCGTACCACCGCTTTCGGCGTACGGCGTTCGGCCGCCGCCTCGCGCCGGTCTGGTCGCAGCTGGCGCTGCACCGCCCGGCGGAGTTCAACAAGAGCCACGTGCCGGCGTTCCTCAGCGACGAGGAGCCGAAGCGGCACATCAGCGTCTACCCGTTCGTACGCTCCTACGAGTGGTACCTCCTGGAGGACGCCGAGCGCCGCAAGATGCTCGCCGACCACGGCAAGATGGCCCGTGACTACGCCGACGTGCGCGCCAACACGGTCGCCAGCTTCTCGCTCGGCGACTACGAGTGGATCCTCGCCTTCGAGGCCGACGAGCTCTACCGGATCGTCGACCTGATGCGGCACCTGCGCGGCTCCGAGGCCCGTCGCCACGTGCGCGAGGAGATCCCCTTCTACACCGGCGCGCTCACCCCGATCGCCGACCTGATCGACCGACTTCCTTAGCGGGAACCCGCTCTCGTCCGCTAGCGTCCCAGCGTCATGAGGATCCTGACGGCGCTGGCCCTGCTGCTCCTGCCCCTGGCCGCGTGCGGCACCGAGCAGGGCGCGGAGCCGCCGGCAGCCGAACCGGTCGGCGAGGAGCTGCTGACGACGTCGTACCCCGTGACGGTCATCGACGACGGTGACGGCGCGGAGCTCTGCCTGGGCGCCGTCGGGTTCTCCCTCCCACCGCAGTGCGACGGCCCGCGGCTGGTCGGCTGGGACTGGGCGGACCACGCCGGCCGCTTCGAGGAGGCCGGCGGCACCCGCTGGGGCGAGTTCGTCGTCACCGGGACCTACGACGGGGAGACGATGACCCCGACCGAGGTGGTCGCGGCGGCCGTCGCGGAGGAGCGGCCCGAGATCGACGTGTCCGCCTTGTCCGCGAGCCCGTGCCCCGAGCCGGCCGGCGGCTGGCCGGTCCACCCGGACGCGGACCAGCAGACGGTGAGCCGGGCGTTCGCCGCGGCCCGCCGTCTGGAGGGGTACGCCGACGCCTGGCAGGACAGGTCGCGGGACCCGCGGACGCCGGAGCAGGTGGACCAGCAGCACGCGACCGGCGCCGAGGACGTCTCGCTCTGGACGGTGAACGTCCGGGTGACCGGCGACCCCGCGGCCGCCGAGGCGCGTCTGCGCGAGGTCTGGCAGGGGGCACTCTGCGTCACCCGGGCCGAGCACACCGAGCGGGAGCTGCGTCGGATCCAGCGGCGGCTGGGCGAGTCCCCGGGGCTGCTCTCGATCGGGGTGGGTGGCCAGCAGGTCCAGCTCGGGGTGATCCACGACGACGGCAGCCTCCAGCAACGCCTCGACGAGCAGTACGGCGACGGTCTGGTCGACGTCTGGTCGGCGCTGCAGCCCGTCGACTGAGCCCGGAACCCGGTGTCGCCCGCGGGCGTCCCACGACCATGAAGACCCTCGTGGCCCTGGCTGCCCTGCTGCTCACCCTGAACGCCTGCGGGTCCGACGGCGAGGACGCCGCGACCGACCCCGGTCCCGCCGGCGACTCGCCGGCGATGCCGACGGACCCGCCGGTGCCCTCCGGTCAGGTCCGGTCGGCCCACCTGGCGACGGTCATGGACACCGGCACCCCGGAGCTGTGCCTGGGGCCGGTCGCGGAGTCGTACCCGCCCCAGTGCGGCGGTCCCGCGATCACCAACTGGGACTGGGCGCAGCACGGCCACGACATGTTCGACGAGCAGGGCGACATCCGCTGGGGGACCTTCGCGGTCACCGGCACCTGGGACGGCACGGCCTTCGAGGTCTCCGAGACCGTCCCCGGCCCGCTGTACGACGCGCCTGCGGTCGAACCCAGCACGATGCCGACCCCGGCAGCGTCGTACTCCGAGGCCGAGCTGGAGGCCGTCGCCACCGAGGTGCGCGACCTCCCCGGCGCCCAGGGCAGCTACAGCAACGGCACGACGGTCACCGCCGAGGTGATGTACGACGACGGCTCGCTGCAGGCCTGGGCGGACGAGGAGTACGGCGCGGGCGTCGTGCTGGTGTCCTCGCTCCTCGTCGACGCCTGACCCCCGTGACGACTCGCTAGGACCGGGTCCTGCTCGACCGGTGGAGATAGGGGTCGGCAGGGAGGTTGCCCCAGCGCCGGTGCATGAAGTGCAGCTCGGCAGCGGAGACCACGGCCTCCCGCGTCTGCGACTCGAAGTGGAACGCCTGGGCGTCGTTGATCCAGACCCGGCGGTAGCCGCGCATCCCGATCTTCAGCGACAGGTCCACGTCGTTGAAGTTGTTGGGCAGCTGCTCACTGAACCCTCCGACCTCGTCGAAGACCTCGCGGGTGAGCGCCACGCAGGCGGCGGTGAGACCCGTGCACTCCCGGTTCACCGACAGGGCGGTGAACGGTCCCGGGTCGGTGCGTGCGTAGCCGCTGTAGGCGTGCCGGTAGTGCCGTCCGTACAGCATCAGACCGGCGTGCTGGATGGAGGTGTCGGCGAAGAACAGCTTGGCGCCGGTGATGCCGACGCCTGGTTCGAGGAGCGGTGCGCACAGGGCGGGCACGAAGTCGTCGGAGGTGACCTCGACGTCGTCGTTGAGGAACAGCAACAGATCGCCGGTGGCGGCCAGCGCCCCGAGGTTGCACTTCTCGCTGAAGTTGAACGCCTTGGTGTAGCGCACCAGCCGGAGCCGGTCGTGCGCGAGGGCCGCTAGCTCGTCGAGCACGGCATCGGGGGTGCCGACGTCGTGGACGACGACGATCTCGAGGTTGTCGTGGCCGGCGTACTCGAGGAGGGACCGCACCGCTTCGACGACCATGCACCGACGCTCGCCCCAGACGATCGCCTCGGACCCGCGGGTCGGGATGATGACGCTCACCCGCCGCGTCGGGTCGAGCCGCCGCTTCAGCCGGTAGGTGCCGGTCCAGGGGCCGAACTCGACGGTGGCGTCGATGCCGACCCGGTCGCAGTGGGCCTGGACGGCGCGCACCCCCGCCTCCCAGGTGTACGGCTTGGCCTCCGCCTGGTGCGCAGTGGAGCCGACGACCGCCCGCCAGTGGTAGAGGATCTCCGGGACGTGCACGACGTTGCGGGCCCGCTCGCTGACCCGCAGCGCGAGGTCGTGGTCCTGGGACCCGTCGAAGCCGTGGTGGAAGCCGCCCACCTCGCGGACCAGCGACGTGCGCAGGACCGAGAGGTGGCCGGTGTACATCTGGCCGCGCAGCCGTTCGGGCGACCAGTCGGGCTTCGGGAAGGCGTCGTAGAAGGTGCCGTCGTCGGCGAGCTTGTCCTCGTCGGAGTACAGGTAGTCGGCGTCCGGGTGCTCCTCGATCGCCTCCGCCATGGCTTCGAGCGCGTGCGGCGTCAGCTGGTCGTCGTGGTCGAGCAGTGCGATGAACTCACCCCGGGCCGCCTCGATGCCGTCGTTGGACGCCGCCACGATGTGCCCGTTGGTGGTCCGTTCCACGACCTGGATCCGGGGGTCGGCGGCAGCGGCCCGGCGCAACAGGTGGCGAACCTTCTCGTCCGGCGAGGCATCGTCGACGAGGACGAGCTCCCATCTCGGGTCGGTCTGGGCCAGGACCGAGTCGATGGTGTCCTGCAGGACGTCGAGTGACGGGTTGTAGACCGGAGTGACGATGGAGAAGAGGGGGGCTCCGACAGCCTCAGGCACCCTTGCCTCCCATGCGCCGCAGCCGGCGCCCGACCCACCCGCGCGCCCGGACCAGGACTCCCCGGGGTGCGGGGGCGGCCGACAGCTCCTGCAGCTCTCGCTCGGCGCTACGGAGACGCTTGCGAAGCCGCTCCACCGTGGCGTTCCTGGAGTCCAGCCGGCGGCGCACGCTGGCCCTGGCCGTCTCGGCGTGTGCGACGCGGGCCCGGGCCGCCGCGGTGGCGGCCTCGAGGCCGACGATGTGATCGCGCTGGGTGAGCAACTTGTGGGTCTTGGTCCGCTCGGCCTCGGCCTGCTCGGTCCATCGGTCCTCCGGACGCAGCGTCCGGAAGGGGACGACGGGCTCGAGCGGCGGTACGGCTGCCGTGGCGGCGTCGTCGTCGGGGTGGGCCCGGACCAGGAACTGGAAGGTCATCGCGTCGGTCTGGTCGCGCACCCACTCGATGATCCCGGGCGGCAGCGGCTCGGGGTCGTAGACGACCTCGCGGCTCAGCACGTCGACGACCGTGGCGCGCAGCTCGTCGATGGCGTAGCCGCTGCCGCGGACCAGGTCCACGAGGCCGCGTCGGGAGAAGAAGCGAAGGTGGGTGCGGTCGAGGTGGCCGGTGTCGGTGTAGTCCCACAGGCCCTGCAGCAGGGCCAGGCGGACCGAGCCGTGGGCGATGTTGGGGATCGAGAGCACGACGAAGCCACCGGGCCGCAGCAGCTGCTTCGCGTCCCTCAGGACCGCGGCCGGGTCCACCAGGTGCTCCAGCACGTCGGCGAAGACGATGACGTCGAAGGACTTCTCGGGGAAGCACGACGACAGGCTGGTCTTGTCGAGGTCCGCGACGACCACCTCGTCGAGGAACTCACGGGCGACCTCGGCCGCTGCCTCGTCGATGTCCAGTCCGCTGACCTGGCAATCCTGGGCGATCAGGGCGCGTCCCAGGGCACCCTTCCAGCAGCCGACGTCGAGGACTCGCTTGCCACGACCGACGAAGTAGACCGCCTGGGTCTGGCTGTTGTTGGCGTTGTCCAGATCGATCTCGGCGTCGTACTGCGACACGTGGTGCCTGCTTTCGTTCTGAGCGGAACCGACCAGGTCGCCGGTGTTCGAGCGTCCACGCCACGCTACCGGAGCGGCTTCCTGGCTGGACGCAGGCGACCCTGTCGCCTCGACTACATTGAGCGCGGACGACCGCCGGCAAGCGACCGACGGCGAGCGACCGAGCTGGTCGCGCCGGACAGATTCGAGGGCTGGGATGGACACGGGCGACTTCGCCTACACGGGCTGCGACAACCTCGAGGTCATGCAGGACGCGGTCCGCTACAACCGGTTCCTGGTCGACTCCGTTCTGCAGCACGTGACCCCCGGTGCCCGGGTCCTGGACTTCGGCGCCGGCGCCGGCACGTACGCCGACATGATGCGTGAGCACGGGGTGTCGCCCTTCTGCCTCGAGCCCGACCCGACGCTGCAGGCCAAGCTGCGCGCCAACGGCTACGAGGTGCTCGACGACGACGCGCTGCGCTCGCAGGCCGACTCCTTCGACGTCATCTACACCCTCAACGTGCTCGAGCACATCAAGAACGACCAGGAGGCGGCGGAGGACCTGGCGGTGCTCCTGAAGCCAGGTGGCCGTCTCGTCGTCTACGTGCCGGCGCTGGAGATGCTCTACAGCTCGATGGACACCAAGGTCGAGCACTACCGACGCTACCGACGCAAGCCGCTCGAGCGGATCCTGCGCAACGCCGGGTTGGACATCACCGACTCGCTCTACTGCGACCCGATCGGCTTCTTCGCCACGCTGGCCTACAAGGCGCGGGACGGTCGCGGCAGTGACGACGGCTCGATCCCGACGGGGGCCCTGAAGTTCTACGACCGCGCGCTGTTCCCGCTGAGTCGGGCGCTGCACCCCGTCACCGGCAAGGTCTTCGGCAAGAACGTCCTGATGGTGGCCACCAAGCGCACGTGACCGGATCGGTCAGCCGGCCGGGGGCGGGACGACGCGGTAGATCCACTGGAGGGCGCCGTTCTGGCGCACCCGGCGCAGGGGGCTGACGCAGGGCTGGTCGATCGGTGGTCCGTCGACCAGGACGAAGGTGACGTGCTCCTGGGCGAACGCCGTGCAGGAGTCGAAGGTCAACTGGATGACGTCAGCCTGGCCGCTGGGCGGCTGGCGCGGATCGGGGTCGCCCGTCCCGGCCTCCCAGTACACGTGCGCCAGGCGGTTCCAGGCGTCCTCGGCCTGCCCGTCGGGATCGATGTGCCTCCACATCGTGCGTGACGGATAGGTCTGCACTCCGCTGTAGGCCCGGACGCCGGCCTCGACGAGGGTCGCCATCGAGACGTAGGAGCCGACACCGACCCAGGCGCCGTCCGGTTCGGCGCCGGCGATGCGTACGACGGCGCGGCCGGCCTCGGTCTGCTCGCGCAGGTCGAACACCCCGCGGTAGACCGGGTTGACTCCGGCCCCCACCACCAGGCTGCCGACCAGGAGCGCGACCCCTCCGAGGAGGACGGCCCGGCGCGCGAAGGCCACCACGGACACCACCAGGAGCGCGATCACCGCCACCGACCAGACGGACGGGACCGCGGCGGAGTCCACGCCGGCGAGTCGTCTCCACACCCAGGCGCTGCTGGCCAGCGCCACGGCGCCACCGAGCAGCGAGCCCGGCCAGCTCGCGCGCAGGTCCAGCTCGTCCAGCCGCTCGACCAGGACGACCACGACCATCACGGCGAGGACGACGAAGGCCAGTCGGGTGCGTTGGGGGACTGCCCGGTCGATGCCGATCAGGTGGGCCAGGGAGTCCCAGCCGGGCACGAACAGGAAGGCGAGGAGGAACAGTTGGACCGCGACCAGCGCCGCGACGAGCCAGTCGACGCGGCGGTTCCGGCGCCAGACGACGAAGGCGACGCTCACCAGTGCGGGCAGCAGGAACAGGCTGACCAGCAGCACGGAGGAGCCCTCGGATGCGTTCGCGCCGAAGGACGGGACCAGGTCGTCGTACTGCAGGGAACGCTGGAACGGGGCGCTGAGAAGACTCAGCAGGTCGTCGGACGTGCCGGTGCCGGTGGGCGTCAGCCGCTGCCCGGGATAGACGGTCGACAGCAGGGCGTCGACCGTGTCGCGGCGGGTGAGGACCCAGGCGACCAGGACGGCGGCCGCGGCCGCACCGGCGCCGAGGAGCGGGACCATGCGCCGCACCAGGACACGTGGCGCGGTGCCGGAGCGCCACTCGAGCACCAGGTAGCCGACGGCGAACGCGGCCGTCGCGACGATCGCCGCGATCATGGACGGCACGTAGATGCTCATCGCCATGTCGACAGCGAGGTAGCCCGCCAGGACGGCCGGGACGAGCCGCCTGCGCCAGGTCGACGCGCGGACCGCCCACACGACCGCGGTCGCGGTGGCGAAGGCGAAGGCGACCGGCAGCAGGACGACCGGCAACCACCACCACTGGACGATCGGCTGCAGGATCACGACGAGGGCGAGCGCGGCCCCCAGCAGGGGGCGCCGGGGCAGTACCGAGACGACGAACCAGTAGACGGTCACCGCAACGAGTGCGGCGGGCAGCCACCAGCGGAACGCCATGCCGTGGTCGACCCCGAGGAACAGCAGGCCCCAGGTGTGCGGACGGAACAGCGTCGACCAGTCCCATGAGGGAAGGTCGTTCATCACCGTGGCATCGGTGCCGCCGGGGAAGACATGGTTGATGCTCGGGAACCCCTGCGAGACCTGGGAGATGACCCAGCTGCTCTGCACCAGCCACTCGTCGCTGCGCACCCCGCGGGGGGTGCCGGCGAGGAGGTCCGGATCGGGACCCTGCCCGAAGTACTGCCAGAACACTCCGGTCGAGGATCCCGAGACGGAGAGCAGCACCAGCACCCCGAAGCCCAGCAGCACCAGGCCGGGGAACGACCACCACACGATCGCGTTGGGAAGGCCGGCGGCGGTGGGGGTGACCCGCGCCTGCCAGGCAGCGCGCCGCTGCGAGATCCGGGTCGCGATCGACGCCCTCGTCGACCCGGTGCTCATCGGACTGCCCGGAGCCCGAGGTAGTTGAGGCGGGCCGCCTCCCGCCGGGCCTTGGTGACGGCGTCGAGCACGATGCCGATCATGAAGGTCACGATGCCCAGCGTGACCAGGATGGCCGCCAGGAAGGCCGAGGGGAACTTCGCCACCAGGCCGGTGTCGATGAAGTCGAGGACCACCGGTACGCCGATCACCAGCCCGGCGAGGACGACGAGGCTCCCGATCAGGCCGTAGTAGAGCACCGGCCGCTCCAGCCGCATCAGGTGCACGATGAGGCGCAGGATCTTCAGGCCGTCGCGGTAGGTGCTCAGCTTGGACTCGCTGCCCTCGGGGCGGTCACCGAAGCCGACCGGACGCTCGACGGTGGAGACCCGCAGGCTGACGCAGTGCACGGTCAGCTCGGTCTCGATCTCGAACTCCCGTGAGACCGCCGGGAACGACTTGACGAACCGTCGCGAGAAGACGCGGAAGCCGCTGAGCATGTCGGTCACCGGCATCCCGAAGATGGCCCCGACCAGGCGGTTGAAGGCCCGGTTGCCGGCGGCGTGCCCGGCCCGGTAGGCGCTCTCGGTGAGCTGCTCGCGGACACCGAGGACGTGGTCGTGCGGGCCGTCGATGAGGGTCCGGACGAGGTCGGGGGTGGCGAACGCGTCGTAGGTGTCGTCGCCGTCGATCATCACGTAGATGTCGGCCTCGATGTCGGCGAAGGCGCGGTGGATGACGTTGCCCTTGCCCTTGACGTTCTCCCGGCGCACGATCGCCCCGGCCGCCGCGGCGACCTCGGCCGTGCCGTCGGTCGACAGGTTGTCGTAGACGTAGACGGTGATCCCCGGGACGGCCGCCTTCAGGTCGCGCACCACTGAGGCGACCGCAAGGGCCTCGTTGTGACAGGGAACGATCGCGGCGATCTCGTAGGAGCTCAGGTCCATGTCAGATGGCCTCTCCGGTCCGGGGGAGTCCGGCTGCGCGGGACCCGCGGGGCCGGGCCCGCGAGTCATCGCAGCTCCCGGCAGGTGAGGGGCACCAGCCATCCGGGTGGGCTGATCTCGATGTTCTGCACGGTGCCCTCCGGCCTGCCCTCGCACCGGTCGCGGGCGATCTCGATCTGCTCCTGCCATCCGGGGGCGGAGCGTCGGGGATCCTCGGACGGCACCTGCCAGGAGCTGACCATCGCGAACAGGGCGGCGACCACGAGCACGCCGGCCGCGACGGCTCCCAGATCGGGAAGGGAGAAGCCGCCCGTCGGCACCGAGGCGTCGGCGACCAGTGCCACGGCGATGAGGAGGAGGGCGACGGGCGCCACCGCGTAGCGGCCGGACATCAGGGTGTGGTTCGTCGGTGCGTGGCTGATCAGGATCGGCGCGGCGTACAGCACGACCGAGACGCCGACGAGCAGGGCGGGGACGACCAGGGCCGCGCCGCGCCCGCGCCGCGCGACGTGAACCGTCGCGGCGACCATGAGGAGCAGAACCCCACAACCGGCGACCACGCTGGTCGACAGCGGGTCGTCGTGACGCCAGGTCCCCAGCACGCCGTCACCGAGGACGCGACGGAGGTAGCCCGCGACCAGGTCCGAGTCCGGACTGGACGGCGTCGGCCCCCGGGGCGGGCTGGTGACGATGACGACGAGCTGGAAGAGCCCTCCGGCGAGGCCGGCCGCCGCTACGACCAGGGCGGCCCGGTCGCGACTGACGAGCCACACGGCGACGCCGATCGCGACGCAGAGGAAGCCGAACGGGCAGGACCCCGCGACGGCGGCGATGGTCACGACCGACAGCAACTTGCCCGGGAGCCGCCGGGGCGCCCACAGCGGGGCCAAGGTGCCGCCGATGAGCAGGAACCACTGGTCGTTGGCGATGCTGTCGACCACCTCGGAGCCGACGGGAACCGCGACGACGGCCAGCGCGGCGAAGACCGGTGTGGCCCGGAACGACGACCGGGAGTTGACCACGTGGTAGGCGAGGAGGGCGACGGCGCCCTGGGTCGCGGCGGCGGTGAGGTTCAGAGCCAGCCCGTACCACGTCACCGGCAGCCACGACAGGGTCTCGGCCTGGAGTCGCGGCAGCAGGTGACCGTAGCCGGCGTACGGCTCGAACGTGCCGGTGAGCACGTTGCTGTGCAACGCCCAGTGCAGGAAGGTGCTGCCGTCCTCTGCCCAGACCTTCCCGTCCAGTGCCTCCCGGCCGAGTCGGAAGAAGGCGACGCACGAGGCGCCGAGGAGGACCAGCAGGCTCTCCCACCACGCGATGCGTCGCCCGCCGTCGGCGCGCAGGATGCTGGCGAGGGGAGCGAGGGGCACGGGATCGTCCTGGTGCTGCGCACCCGCGTGCCGCCCGGGTTCGATCCCGGCCCTCCTCACCGACAGCCGCCCGGTCCCTGGGTCACAAGCGACCGTCGTGCACGGCCTGGGTCACCCACGGGATGACCTCGTCGAGCATCACGTCCAGGCTGGTGGTGCACTCGAAGCCGAGCACGTCCTTGGCCTTCTGCACGTCGGGGACGCGCTTCTGGACGTCGTACTCGTAGGCCTCGTCGCTGACCAGGGTGAGCGGGGCGTCGCCCTTGATCTTCTTCCAGATGACCGCGGCGAGCTCGCGCACGTTCGTGGACTCGGCCGTCGAGATGTTGAAGTCGTTGTTGTAGGCCGCGTCCTGGCTCATCGCCTCGACGATGCCCTTGGCGAGGTCGCCGCCGTAGGTGTAGTGGCGGACCTGGTTGCCCTCGCCCAGGATGTGCAGCGGGTCCTGGCCCTTGACGATCTTCTGCACGATGTCGGGCACGACGTGGCTCATGGCGAGCTTCACGTTGCCGGAGGCGACCTCGACGTCGCCCAGGGCCCGGCCCTCGCCGATGCCGACGCAGTTGAAGGGCCGCACGACCGTGTAGGGCAGCTTGTACTGGTCCCAGGCCGCCTTCGCGAAGTACTCCACCGCGAGCTTCTGGAAGCCGTACGACGACAGCGGCGGCGGGATCTTCCGCTCGTCGCCCTCCTTCGAGGGCCAGTGCTCGGTGGACTCGAAGACCATCGAGGAGGAGAGGTAGGTGACCTTCTTCAGCTTGCCGTGCTGCATCGCCTCGATCGCGGCGTCGCAGGACGAGGCCATGATCCGCTCGTTGGTGGCCAGCAGGTCGTAGGCGTAGGCGTGGAAGTAGGAGATGCCACCGATCAGCGCCGCGCCGGCGACGAAGTGGTCGCAGTCGGAGAGCAGCTTCTTCATGACGTCGGTGTTGCGGACGTCATCCTCGACGAAGTCGTAGTCGGGGTGGTTGTCGTAGGACTTCTCGACCTTGCCGTACTTCGAGTAGTTGTCGATTCCCCGGACGGCGTACCCGCGGCTCAGGAGCTCCTCGACGACGTAGCCGCCGATGAAGCCGGCGGAGCCGGAGACGAGGACCTTCTGCTGCTCAGACATGCGTGTGCTCTCTTCGTGTGGTTGCGGCGGCTATCACTCGGCGGTGGCCTGGTAGTTGAGGGCGGCGATCCGGGCTGACTGCTCTGCGACCTGCTCGGGCGTGAGCGCCGGCCCGAAGGCGAAGCGGTACCACCGCAGATACTTGGGCAACCAGGTCTTGAGGTCAAAATTCGACTCGCCGACGGTACGGTCCAGCCAGATGGTGGAGATCTCGGCCACCGGGCGTCGCAGCCGGCGCGCCTTGGCGGTCAGCTCGAGTCCGATCTCGAAGCCGCTGCGCGAGTGGATGTCGACCTCGCGAACGAACTCGGTCGAGTAGGCCTTGAAGCTGTTGGTGGCGTCGCGGGTGCCGACCCGGCCGAAGATGCCGAGCGACTTCCCGGCGGTGCGGGAGATCAGGCCCTTCACGAGCGGGCCGCCGACCTGCTGACCGCCGGGGGAGTAGCGCGACGCGGCTGCGACCACCACGCCGCGGTCGACCAGGCGGGCGAGGGGGTCGATCTGTCGCGGGTCGTCGCTCCCGTCGGCCATGGTGACCACGACGACGGGCGTCGTGACCTGGGCGATGCCGTAGCGGATCGCGTTCGCCGGTCCGCGGCCGTAGGTGTTTACGGCGTACGTCAGCCGGGGCTCGTCGGCCTGGTAGGCCTCGATCACCGGGACCGTGGTGTCCTCGGGGAAGTCCACGACCACGACGACGTGGCACTCGGAGTGGACCGAGTCGAAGATCCGGTCGAGGACGGGCACGATGTCGGCGCCCTCGTTGTAGGCGGGGATGACGACGGTGACGGCGGTGGTCATACGGTCGTGCCCCGGCCGAGGAGGTTCCAGATGTCGACGACCTGCTTGTCGCCGGTGTCGAGGCCGCGGTACGCGCGGTGCGGGGCGGCCAGGATCAGCACGTCGGCCCGTTCCAGGACCTCCTCCAGCGGCAGCAGGGTGTCGTCGACCGTCACGTGGGGGTCGGTGCACAGCACCTCGGCCGCGCGGAACTCCAGGATCCGCTTCAGCTTGTAGGACAGGCTCGACCGGATGTCGTCGCTCTCGCCCTTGAACGCCATCCCGAGGATGCCGACCCGGAGGTTCTCCAGGTCGAGCTTCTTCTCCAGGTGGGTGACGACGTACAGCGGGAGACCTTCGTTGACGAGCATCGCCGAGTGGCCCAGGACGAAGGAGTTGTCGCTGAAGGCGGCCAGCTGCATCGTGTCCTTGAACAGGCACGGCCCGGCCGCGAACCCGGCACCCGGCATGTCGGCCGCGCGGGGGTAGTCGTGGGACAGCGCGCTGCGGATCCGCTCGAAGTCGAGGCCGTGGTCGTTGGCCATCACGAAGAACTGGTTGGCCGCGGCGAACTTGATGTAGCGCCAGGTGTTCGTGAACAGCTTCGCCAGCTCGGCCTCCTCCGGCTCGAGCTCGACGATCTGGTCGGTGAGGTTGCCGAAGAGCTTTCCGGCGCGGTCGCGCACGCCCTGCGAGCGTCCGGAGACGATCTGCGGGAGGGAGTACAGCTCGGTCATCGCCTTGCCCTCGGCGATCCGCTCGGGGCAGAAGGCGACCTCGACCTCGACGCCACGGCGCTCGAAGAGACGCTCCACGTTGCGGGTGACCCCGGGATAGACCGTGCTCCGCAGCACCACCAGCTGGCCGTCGCGGTAGTGCTCGATGGCGCCCTCGATGGACCGACCCACCGCGTGCGGGTTGGGATTGAGGTGCTCGTCGACCGGGGTGCCGACCACGATGACGACGGCCGCAGCCCGGGCGATCACGGCCGGGTCGGTGGTGGCGTGCAGGAGGTCGTCGGCCAGGCCCTTGCGGAGCACGTCGAGCGCGCCGTCCTCCTGGAAGGGCAGCTCACCGGCGTTGACGGTGTCGACGGCGGCCTGGTTGATGTCGTAGATGCCGACCCGCATGCCGCGCGATGCGAACGCGATCGCCAGCGGGAGACCGACATGGCCGCAGCCGCCGACCACCACGGCGTCGAGATCGAAGGGTCCGCTCGACTCCGTCACGATTGTTCACACTCCCGTAGGTCTTTCGTGGTCGACATGGGCGATCGGCGCCACGCCGACGGTCATTCTAGGGGCTGGGCGTCGTTCGCCGAAGTCCGCCGCGAGCCCTCGGCCGCGCCGTCGGGCGCCTCCGGGTGTTCGGTCCGAGGCCGTTCGGGTGCGGCAGCGGGCGCATAGGGGCGAACCGAGTGCCGCGCGTGGCTCGCAGCGGGTCGCGTGGCGATCCGGCGGCCGTGGCGGCTCTGGTCCGCGTGAGATCGACGCTCAGCATGTGGACATCCGGTCAGGTCCGCGTGACGGAGGAGCCGAGCTCGGGGTCGTACGTCCCGAAGCTATCGGTCGCCCGTGTCCCGGTCGTAGACCGAGCAGGTCCGGTCGAGGCGGCGGCGGGGATCCACGTCGGACGTTCACGTTCCCTCCGGGCTCGACACGCCGACAGCGGCGCGAACGCCCGCAGCATCGTGATTTCCGTGTCCCCGACTCGGATTCGGGTGGTTCGCGCCTGTCGCACCGGGGCGGGTCGAGCTGTTCTCGCAGGTGGGAGGGGCGGGCCATCCGTGCTGTCGAGGCGGCTGCCGGGGAGGCCGACGACGGCCTGCCCGCGTCGCCTGCGACGACGGCTACGTCAGCGCGACAATGCCGCCGTCCGTAAGCCGGAAGCTCGACATTGGAGCGGAGAGCCCGTTCGATGTTGGATAATCCTGCGGCATGACCGAGTCCGCAGACGCCGATGACCTGATCCGCATCTATCGCCAGCGTTTCGACGACCGCGATCTCGACAACAAGCTCGTGCTGTGGAAGGTCCTCGTGGAGGACTTCTTCCAGCGCTACGTGCCGCAGGACGGGACCGTGGTCGACCTCGGCGCCGGCAACTGCGAGTTCGTCAACCAGGTGCGGGCAGCCCGACGGATCGCCGTCGACCTCAACCCCGACACCGTCCGGCTCGCCTCGCCCGGGGTCGAGGTGCTGACAACCCGCTCCGACGACATGAGCGCGCTCGAGGACGGCTCTGTCGACACCGTCTTCACCTCGAACTTCTTCGAGCACCTGCCGAGCAAGGACGACCTGATGACGACGCTGGCCGAGTGCCGTCGGGTCACCCGGGTGGGTGGCCGGATCGTCATCCTGATGCCGAACATCCGCTACGTCGGTGGCCGCTACTGGGACTACCTCGACCACCACCTGCCGCTCACCGACGCCAGCGTGGCGGAGGCGCTGGACATCTCGGGCTACACCGTCGACGAACAGGTCGGCCGCTTCCTGCCCTACACCGTCAAGGACGCTCGGTTCGAGGTGCGTCCGTTCATGGTCCGCAACTACCTGAGGATCCGGCCGGCCTGGCGTGTCTTGGGCCAGCAGATGCTGGTCGTCGGCAGCCGTCTCTGAGTCAGACCCTGTGGTTGGCGACCATCCGTCGGGCGGGGTCGAGCTGGGTCCGCAGGTGTGCCAGCCGCGCCCAGTCCTCGCCGTCGAAGAACGTGCTCGTGTCGACGGCGCTCTCCGCGAAGGTCGGGACCAGGCTGGCCTGGGACCAGGGCGCCATCGCCGCGACCACGGCCTGCGCAGCGGCGCGGCCGGCCACCGCGGCCTCGGGGAACGGGGCGATCGCGACGCAGTACAGCGCGTAGCTGCCGGGGACGTGTGACACGGCGCCGCCGCCCTCGACCGGCCGCGCGAACGCGCCGCCGAGGTGCCGCAGCTCCGCGAACATCAGCCCGCTCGCCGTGCCGGGACCGACCTGGCCGAGGAAGGCGTCGATCGCCGCGTCGGTCAGCTCGCCCAGCACGCTGTGGTCGGAGACCGCCGGGGTCGGGGCCGGCGGGTCCATGTGCACCTCCAGCATCGCCGCGGAGGGGATCCGGCCGAAGGTGTCCAGCTCGGGGTCCAGGGCCCGCAGCGGCGCCAGCACCTCGGCGGCCTGCTGGTCGTCCTCCAGGACGGCGCCGTCGATGATCATCAGGCTCCGGCCGCTGAGGAACGGCGGCAGCTCGGGCAGCGGCGGGAAGCTCATCACCCGCAGCGAGGTGGTGGCCGACTCCGGTGCCTCGCGGGTCCAGGCCGCCCAGGCGCGGACGACCTCGGGAGCCCGCTCGACGTCCCAGAGCAGCATGCCGGCGTACACGTTGGCGTACGGGAGCAGCTCGAGCTCCATGCCGACCACGACGCCGAGGTTGCCGCCGCCCCCGCGCACCGCCCAGTACAGGTCGGCGTGCTCGGCGGCGTCGGCGCGCACGAGCGAGCCGTCGGCGGTGACCACCTCGACGGCGCGGACCGAGTTCGCCGCGACGCCGTGCCTGCGGCCGTAGAAGGAGAGTCCGCCCGAGAGGGCGTAGCCCGCCACCGCGACGTCGGGCGCGCTGCCGTGCAGCGCCGTCAGGCCGTACGGCGCGGCCGCCGCCACGACGTCCTGCCACAGCGTGCCGCCGACCACCGACGCGGTCCGCGAGGGGGCGTCGACGCTGACGCCGGTCAGTGAGGAGAGCCGCACGATCACGACCTCGGAGAGGTCCTGCTCCGCGAGGGCGGAGGCGCCGTGGCCGGTGCTCTGCGGCGCGACCCGGAGGCCGGCCGAGACGGCGGCGCGGACCACCGCGACCACCTCGGCGACCGAGGTCGGGATCGCGACCGCGGCGGGTCGCTGGTCGACGGCGAGGTTCCAGGCCTGGCGCGCGACGTCGTACCCGGGGTCGCCGGGCAGGTGGACCTCGCAGGCCCCGCGCAGGGTGGCGGCGGGGGAGGAGGGGGTGGCGATGGACATGCGGGTTCCTTGGGTCTGGTCGGGGTGACTCGTGCTGGAGCTCGGGTGGGGGGTTCTGTTGGGGTTCGTGCGGGGGTTCGTGCGGGGCAGCCAGTCGCGCTCGACCGGGCCGCCGCCCCAGGCCGGGTCGACCCGGAGCAGCCGGTCGGTCGCGAGGAACCCGAGCTGGAGCTCCTTGTCCATCGCGTCGAACGGCGGTACCTGCGAGGCGTGCGTCCGGATCGCCTGCCACCGGAGATCGAGCAGGTCGGCGACGTCGACGATCGTGGTGATCGCCTCGTCCGGCGTACCGAGCTCGGCTCCGGTGAACTCGCGCATCAGGACACGCGACAAGCAGGACAGATACGTCGCAGCGGGACGTTCGGTTGCATGGTCCAGACCAGCGATCACCGCGTCGCGGACGGCGGCGTGGTCACGGTGGCCGTCGCTGGCGTCCAGGGTGACGACGACGTCCGGCCGGACCTCGTCCAGGTACGCCGTGACCCGCGCGCGCAGCTCGGCCGGGTCCGCCGCCGCCAGCGAGCCGGGCGCCGGGTCGCCGTCGACGCCGGAGTCGACGTACCCGAGCACCTCGACGCGCTCCACCCCGAGCAGGGCGCACGCCGAGCGCAGCTCCTGCTCGCGGACCGCAGGGAGGTCGCTCCGCGAGAGGCCGCTGCCGGGGGCGGGTTCGCCCAGGTCGCCGCGGGTGGCGCAGACGACGACGGTCCGGGCACCGTGGGCGCTCGCGTGGGCGAGCACCGAGCCGGTGCCGAAGGCCTCGTCGTCGGGGTGGGCGACCACGACGAGCAGTCGCGCCCAGAGCTCGGCCTCGATCGCGACCTGCATCCCGGGGAGGGGCAGGTCACCCGGGACGACCTCGATGGCTGGATCGGCGCCGGTGGCCTCGAGCCGCTCGGTGAGCACGTCGCGTACGCCGGCGGCGGCGACCGGGTCGACGGCCAGGACCCGCAGGGTGGCCAGGTCGGCGGGCTCGCGGCCGCGGGCCGCCAGGGTGTCCTCGAGCCGGGCGAGGGAGAGTGCCAGCTGGGCGACGAGGTCGTCCTCGTGGAGCAGGCGTCCGGCGTCGTCGACGGGGCCGGTGAGGGAGATCGTGGTCATGGCAGAACCCTCGGCCGTGAACGGGGTCTCGGCCCATCCCGAGCGGGCGGGGAGTTCGGCGCCGTCGGAACTGGTGGTCTGGTCCACCCAGATATCTGGGATGTGCGATCGGCGTCCTCGTGCCGACACTGGCTGGCATGGCCCGAGGACTGACCGCCGAGCGCGTGCGACAGGACGTCGACGTCGTCGCGCGGGCCGGGCTCGACCTCGACGCCTTCCTGGAGGAGGCGGTGGAGTCGGTACGCCGGGCCGTCCCGTGGGCGGCCGCCTGCCTGGCCACGCACGACCCCGGCACGCACATGCTCACCAGCGCCCGCAAGTACGGCTTCGACCGCGACGCGAACGACCACGACCACGAGTTCGGGCTCATCGAGTACGGCACCGTCGAGCCGACCGCCTTCACCGAGCTCGCCGTCGCTGCGCGACCCGCGGCCGGCGTCCACCTGACGCACGGTGGCGAGATCGAGCGCTCCGGCCGGATGAGCTCGTTCATGGTGCCGAACTTCGGGTTCGGCGACGAGGTGCGGATGGTCTTCCGGGACGGGGCGCAGACCTGGGGTGCGATGGCGCTGTTCCGCGGCTCCGACGAGCCGCCGTTCGCCCCCGCCGACGTGGAGTTCCTGGCCTCGCTGTCGACGCAGTTCGCCCGCGGGGTCCGGACCGGCATGCTGACCCGGCTGGCCGACACCCCGCCGCCGGACTCACCCGCCGGGCCGGCCGTCCTCATCATCGGCTCCGACAACCAGGTCGCACAGATGAGCCTCGGCGCCGAGGCCAGAGTCGCCGACCTGATGGGCGGAGCGGCCGCCGGCGACCCGATGGCTGTCATCGGCTCCCTCGTCGGTGCCGCGCGCCGCTACGCCCGGGGCGAGTCCAGCCTGCCTCCCCGGGCCAGGGTGCGTGCCGTGAGTGGGATGTGGCTGGTGGTGCACGCCGCCCCGCTGAGTTCCTTCGGGGACCGCGACGGGGACGTCGTGGTCACCATCGAGGAGGCCCGCCCGCCCGAGATCGTGACCCTGGTCGTGGCCGCCTTCGGGCTCACCCAGCGCGAGCGCGACGTCACCCAGCTGGTGCTGCAGGGCGTCGACACCAAGGAGATCGCGGCCACGCTGCACGTCTCGACGTACACCGTCCAGGACCACCTGAAGTCGGTCTTCGACAAGGCCGACGTGCGCAGCCGCCGCGAGCTGATCTCCCGGGTCTACTTCGACCAGTACGTCCCGCGGATGGGCTCCGAGCTCAGCCCCTCCGGCTGGTTCGCCTGACGAGGGCGTGGGGGAGTTTCATCGGTTAACCGATGAAACTCATGCTGGGACGACGAAGCTTCATCGTCCAAGCGGGAGGTTTGTCGGCTAACCGATGAAACTCTCGCGGCCGGCTCGCCTCAAGCGGGGTCGACCGGTTCCAGCGTCAGGCTGATCGAGTTGATGCAGTAGCGGTCGCCGGTGGGGGTGCCGTACCCGTCGGGGAAGACGTGGCCCAGGTGCGAGCCGCAGTTCGCGCAGCGGACCTCGACCCGCTTCATCCCGTGGGAGACGTCCTCGATGTACTCGATCGTGTCGCTGATCGGCTGGTAGAAGCTCGGCCAGCCGCAGCCGGAGTGGAACTTGGTGTCGGACTCGAAGAGCTTGGACTGGCAGGCCTTGCAGCGGTAGATGCCGGTCGTCTCGATGTCGGTGTACTCGCCGGTGAAGGCGCGCTCGGTGCCGGCCTGACGGAGTACGGCGTACTCGTCGGGCGAGAGCTGCTCGCGCCACTCGGCGTCGGACTTCTCCACGTCGTAACCCATGTCGTCCAGCGTACGGCGCTAGCGTGTGGCCATGGCAAAGGCTCCCGCGGTAGAGGTCGAGGCGGGTGGCCGCGCCGTCCGCATCTCCAGCCCGGACCGGGTGATCTACGAGGCGACCGACCAGACGCCCGAGGTGACCAAGCTGATGGTCGCCGAGTACTTCGCGAGCGTCGACGACGGCCTGATGCGCGCGCTGCGCGAGCGGCCCACCGCGCTGGAACGGTGGACGTCCGGCGTGCGGCCCGGGATGAAGCTGGCCACCGGCCCGCAGGACAAGGACGCCGACGCGTTCTACCAGAAGCGGGTGCCCAAGGGCGCGCCCGACTTCCTGGAGACCGTCGAGATCACCTTCCCCTCGGGGCGCACCGCGGAGGAGATCTGCCCGACCGAGATCGCCGTCCCCGTCTGGTGCGCCCACATGGGCACGCTGACCTTCCACCCCTGGCCGGTACGCCGCGCCGACGTGGACCGGCCCGACGAGCTGCGCCTCGACCTCGACCCGCAGCCCGGCACGACGTTCGCCGACTCCGTCCGCGTCGCCGGCGTGGCCAAGGAGCTCCTCGAGGAGCTCGGCCTGGTCGGCTACCCGAAGACCTCCGGCAACCGCGGCGTGCACGTCTTCGTCCGGATCGAGCCGCGGTGGGAGTTCGTCGACGTGCGGCACGCGGCGATCGCCTTCGGCCGCGCGCTCGCCGCCCGCGACGACCAGGTGACCGTCGAGTGGTGGAAGGAGGAGCGCGGCGAGCGGATCTTCGTCGACTTCAACCAGAACAACCGCGACCGCACCATGGCGTCGGCGTACTCCCTGCGCCCGCTGCCCGGTGCGCCCGTCTCCACCCCGCTGAGCTGGGCCGAGCTCGCCGAGACGAAGGACCCGAAGGAGCTCAACCTGTTCACGGTCCCCGAGCGGCTCGCCGACACCGGCGACGCGTGGGCCGGCATCGACGAGGTGGCGTACTCCCTCCAGCCGCTGCTGGACCTGTGGGAGGAGCAGGGTGCCGTCGAGCTCAACTTCCCGCCGGACTACCCGAAGATGCCGGGCGAGCCGCCGCGCGTGCAGCCCAGCAAGAAGGTCGCCTCGCACTGGGACGAGGACGGCAACCGGGTCGAGCCGTGAGCCGCTGGGTACTAGCCCGTCATGGCTGTCTACGACTCTGACCTGCAGGCTGCGGTGGACGCGACGTCGATCGCGAAGGACACCGGCGAGGCCGACGACCTGATCGGCTACCTGCGCGACCAGCTCGCCGAGCGCGAGATCGAGACCTCCGACGAGGAGTGGCTCCGGCGCACGGTCGCCGCCATCGAGGCGGACCCGAACTACATGATCGAGGACGAGCCGAGCGACTACGTCTCGCCGAAGCGCCAGGTCTGACCGGGCCCGCGAACCGCCGCAGAAATGCAGAAGGCCCGCCTGGCACTGCTCTGGACAGCGCCGGGCGGGCTCCTACTGGTGAGCGTCCGTGGCTCCGAAGAACCTGGAACTCCCCCCGGAATTCCGTGGACGCTCAACCCTTGCGGGTCCGGTACGCCAGCGCTCCCCCCGAAGCTCCGGCCGTCCGGCGTCGTCAGCTCGTACTAGTTCGTGTCCAGGCCTTGCTGACGCTAGAACGGTAAGCGGCGGTACTCCACGAAAGATCCACACGAGACCCATCGTTCGGTAACAAAGCGGCTCAGGCGCCGGTGACGCCCTCGCCGCCGCCGGCCTGCTCGTCGAAGTTCTCGTGCTCGAGCAGGTGGAGCACCGGTACGCCGATCTTGCGGCGGGCCTGGGAGGTCCAGTCCAGGTGGAAGAACTCGGCGACGACGTGCGGGCGGGTGAGGATGATCGCCTCGCGGCCGTCGACCTCCTTGACCTTCTCGGCGAGCGCTCCGATCGGAGGCCCCGAGACGACCTGGCCGGTCGCGTCCGCACCGGCGCCGGCCAGGGCGTCGAGAGTCGCCCGCAGCTCGGTGGAGGAGCGGTCCTCGCACTCCTTGCGCAGCGCCTCGATCTCGGAGTCGGACATCGCCAGCACGGGGGAGGCCATCATCTCGCCGGCCGAGAGCGAGCCCATGGCCGCCTCGATCCGGGCCGCGGCGTCCTCCAGGGGCAGCAGCACGTGGTAGGTCACCGGCTCCTCGAGTCCCTCGTGCAGGGACCGGACCTGAGCAGCGTCGGCCGGGGTGAGTGCCTGCTCGATGAGCAGCACCACGTCGTAGTCGTTCATGTCTCGGATCCTAGTCCTCGGCGCCGCCGCCGAGGACCTCGGAAAGGTCGTAGCCGACCGGCTCCTCGAGCTGTCCGTAGCCGCACGACTCCGGGTCGCGGTCGGGCCGCCACCGCTTGAAGTGGGCGGTGTGCCGGAACCGGCGACCCTCCATGTGGTCGTACTTCACCTCCAGCACCCGCTCGGGTCGCAGCGGCGTGAACGAGAGGTCCTTGCCCTGGCTCCAGCGGCTCTGGGTGCCGGGGACCCGAGCGGGGTTCGCCGTCAGGAACTCCGCCCAGTGGCCCCACGGATGCTCGTCGATCGGGCAGACCAGCGGCTGCAGCTCGTCGTACAGCTCCGCGCGTCGCTTCTCGGTGAAGCTCGCGCTGACGCCGACGTGCTGCAGGCCCTCGTCGGTCTGCAGGCCGAGCAGCAGGCTGCCGATCAACGGCCGCTCCGGGGTGCTGGTCTTGTGCTCGCGGTAGCCGGCCAGCACCACGTCCGCGGTGCGCTCGTGCTTGATCTTCAGCATCGTCCGCCCGTTGGGGGAGTACGGCGCCCCCAGCGGCTTGGCGACCACGCCGTCGAGTCCCGCGCCCTCGAACCGGTCGAACCAGCCCTCTGCGACAGCCGGGTCGGTGGTGGTGCGGGTCAGGTGGCAGGGGCCGGTCAGGCCCGGCAGGGCCCGCTCCAGGGCGGCGCGGCGCTCGGCGAACGGGCGGTCGAGGTACGACTCGTCGCCGAGTGCGAGCAGGTCGAAGGCCACGAACCCGGCGGGGGTCTTCTCGCTGAGCATCGCGATCCGCGACGCGGCCGGGTGCACCCGCTCCTGGAGCACCTCGAACTCCAGTCGCTGGTCGACGGCGACGAACAGCTCGCCGTCGATCACGCAGCGCTCCGGCAGCTGCTCCTTGATCGCCGCGACCACCTCGGGGAAGTAACGGGTCAGCGGCTTGGTGTTGCGCGAGGCCAGCTCGACCTCGTCGCCGTCGCGGAAGACCAGGCACCGGAAGCCGTCCCACTTGGGCTCGAAGCTGAGCCCGCCGTACTTGTCGGGGTCGGGGATGCCGGACACCGACTTGGCGAGCATCGGCCGGACGGGCGGCAGCACGGGCAGGTCCACGCTGAGCAACCTATCCGCCGACCGGCCCGCCGAGGAGCCCCGGACGCGGACGTCACGCGCGTCGAGCGCCAGGGACGCCTTTCGCATGACCGCTGGCGCTGGACCTAGGGTGTATCCCGCAATCCCCGGTTGGTCTGCCGGCAGGGCCCGCCTGACTTTGAATCAGGACTAGCGACGTAGGTTCGACTCCTACCCGGGGAGCTCGGCCGCGGCGACCCGCGGTGCCGACCTCAGGAGCCGGACGGCCGCTTCCCGGGCGCGGGTCGGGCCGGCCTTGCCGGGGCGGCCTCGGGGGCGCGAGCTCCCTTCTTGGTCGACTTCAGGGTGACCAGCCACCACCGCGGCACGGTGCCGTCGCTGGCCTTCACCTTCTCGTAGTACGACGGTGCGTCGGTCCGCTCGATCTTGGTGACGGCGTACTTCGAGCCGGCGAGGAGGAGCACCTCCTTCTCGGACTTGACCTGGGAGAAGACCTCGATGTCGCGGCCGCCGCTGTCCTCGATGGCGAAGACCACGCGGTGCGTCTTGTCCTGGGCATTGCGGACGCTGAAGCTCTCGGCGATGTGGCGCGCCTTGGTCGCGCTGGCCATGCTGGCGCACGACCACGCCTTCGACCGGCGCAGCGCGGCGAGCTGCTGGTCGTCCATCGGCTGCCCGCGGTAGACGGTCTGGGTGTACTCCGGCATCCGGGCCAGACCCTGCATGGCGACCCCGGTGTGCAGGGTGCCCTCCTCGACGAGGGTCGCCGTGTCGTTGTCGAGCATGTCGTGGTCGACCACGGTCCGCGCGTTCTTCTTGGTCGTGTCCATCCAGCCCGGGCTGTTGGCCGTGGCGGGGTTGATGTACTTGTAGTCCTCGCCCGTGAAGGTGGTGATGGCGTTGTACTCCGCCTGGCTCAGGCCGATCGACTTGGCGGCCACGAGGTCCGGGGTGGAGTCCTCCCGACGGGCGGTCACGCGCGAGCTGTGCGACATGGCCTTGAGGTTGAACCGCTCTTTAGCGCCCTTCGCCTTGCCGCCGGCGGCCTGGAGGTAGTCGGCCTGCGCCTCGTCCTGGCTGCCCCGCGCCAGCTCGGCCGCGAGCTGGTCCGCCAGGGCGTCGACCAGCCGGCGCCGCTCGGCGCCCTTCGGGTCGTCGCTGCGCTTGTGTGTGTTGAGGTAGTCGAGGCAGAGATTGTTCAGCTTGTGCATGAACTGCATCCGCTTCTCCGGCGTCTTCGCCCGCCAGACGTCGGCGAGGGCCTCCCGGACCTTCGCGAACGACGACGTCATCGCCCGCGGGCCCGCCGTGCCCACGGCGTCGAGGTCGCGGGTCGAGATCGACAGCAGCCGGCGTACGGCGCCACCGCCCTGCAGCACGTGGCCGAGCTCGTGGGCCAGGTCGTGGCGGCCCTGCTCGGTCTCGGGGGCGTAGGCGCCCTGGGAGAAGAAGATGTCGTTGCCGGTCGTGAACGCCCGCGCGGACATCGACCGCGAGAGTCGGTCGGCGTCGGCGCCGCGATGCACTCGGACCCGGTCGAGATCCGCACCGAACGCCGCCTCCATGGAGCGAAGCACCGGTGCCTCGAGGGCCGTGCCGCGGCCGGCGGCGGCCTTGATCTCCCGCTCCGTGCCGGCGTCCAGGGTGCCGCCGGCGGCGCCGATGACGCTGTCCTGCCCGGGAGCGTGGCGACGCCGTACGTCACTCGCCGGCCGCTCGGCCGGCGTGGTCGTCCTGACCGGGCCCAGGGGAGCGGGATCCTGCGCCGCCAACCAGCCGAGGGCGTCGTGCGCGCGCCGGTCGGCGTCGCGCTCGGCGTGGTCGTCGGCGGCCCCGACCTTCAGCGAGCCCGGAGCTGTGTCGCGCTCGCCGTCCGGACGGCGTCGCGCGGACCGGGGGTGTCGTTCACGTCCTGACATCGAAAGCTCCTCCGCATGCTGCCGGCCTGATGTCCTCAACGCTGAGAACGGGGTGGACAGCCCGTCGTCCGGGTCGGGACCGTGCCGCCGAGACGGCCGATGGTATCGCCCGAAGGGATGAGGCGGGGCTCAACCGGTGACCACGAAGTCCTCCGGATTGAGGAGGCGTCCTAGCTTCTTGTACTCGCCGGAGAGTGCCTGGAGGAGGTGCGCCATCGTGATGGGCCGGCCCTCGTCGGCGGCCCGGAACGCGGCACCGACGACCACGTTGCGGATGATGCCGCCCGAGATCTCGAACTGCTTCGACAGCCGGGCGAGGTCGACGCCGCGGTCGACCGGCAGGTCGCCGTCGGCGAGGTGGTGGGCCCAGATCGCCCGACGCTCGTCGACGGCGGGGAGCGTGAACGAGACGACCTCGTGGATGCGTCGCAGGAACGCGTCGTCGAGGTTCTTGGGCAGGTTGGTGGCCAGGACGACGATGCCGTCGTAGCTCTCGAGGCGCTGGAGCAGGTAGGAGACCTCGAGGTTGGCGTAGCGATCGCGAGCGTCCTTGACGTCGGAGCGCTTGCCGAACAGCGAGTCGGCCTCGTCGAAGAACAGCACCGCGCTGCCGGCCGAGGCGGCGCTGAAGAGCTTCTCCAGGTTCTGCTCGGTCTCGCCGATGTACTTGCTGACCACCGCCGACAGGTCGACCTTGTAGAGGTCGAGGCCGAGCGTGTGCGCGACGACCTCGGCCGCCAGTGACTTGCCGGTGCCGGACGGGCCGGTGAAGAGCGCGACGATGCCGCGGCCGGACGCCGAGGTCACCCCCCAGTCGTCGTAGACGGTCCCGGCATGGCGGAAGCGGGCCGCGATCGTGCGCAGTTGGTCGAGCTGGGGCTCGCCGAGCACGAGGTCATCCCAGGTCTTGCGCGGCCGGACCCGCCGCGCCAGGCGGGCCAGGGGGCCGGCGAGGAGCCGCCGGACGGCGAGATCCAGGTCGCCGACGGCCGGCAGCGCCGAGCCCACCTGCTCGAGCTGGTGGGCGCTCAGCCGGTGGGTGCGCGCGGTGTCGTCCCCGAAGACCTCGCGCCACTCCTCCTCGGAGACCACCTCGTCGCCGGCCCGCAGCTCGACGCGCTCGCGCGAGGGCAGCTCCGCCAGCGGGATCTCGTCGCGGCAGGAGAGCACCCAGGGCAGGTGGGTGGCCCGGTCGATCCAGCGGCGGCCGGCCGGGGGCAGGTCGTCCCCGAGCTCGACCACGACGCCGGCACCGGTGAGGGTCGCCTCGCGGACGAGGGCCGACCAGCCCTCGTCGCTGTTCGGGGCCGGCGAGACGACGTACGCCGACGCCGCGCGGCGGCGGGTCGCGAGGGCGCGCCGGCGTACGGGGTCGGGCCGGAGACCAGGACGAGCCGGTCGTCGTACGTGACCGAGCCGGGCAGAGCCGCCATCATCCAGGCGCCGAGGGGCAGGTCGGGGTCGGGCGACGGGTCCCCGCCGAACGCCCAGACGACGCTCGGGGCCAGCACGATCTCCGTGGTCGACCACGGGCCGGTCTCGACCAGCTCGACGACCGCCGCGCGCCGCAGCGGGGAGGCGGGTCCGGTCGCCACCACGGTCGGGCCGACTCCGCCGAGCAGCCGCGCCGCCGCCCCGAGGGTGAGCCGGCCGGGGCGGCCGCTGCCGGTCAGGGTGGCCAGCCGCGCCGTCCGGCTGAGGTCGGTCTCGCAGGCGAGGAGCAGGGCGAGCAGCTCGCGCACGACCCCGTGCGCGCCGACGTTCGCACACAGGGCGCCGAAGGCGTCGACCTCGTCGCCGGGGTCCGCGAGCTCCGCACGGGCCTGCTCGAGCCGGGTGCCGTCGCCGTCGAGCGCCCGGTCGAGTGCGGCGTCGGCGAAGCGCAGGAACGCCGGCGCCGCCGTCGTCGCTTCCCGCTCCGTCTCCACGGACCGCCCCCTTGATGCCCGAGATCTGCAGGCTATGGCGCGGGGGGACCTCTCGTCCGCGAATTTCGGCAATTGTCTTAGCCCGTGTCCGCACGCGCCCGCCCACCGGGAAGTCGGACCGGTTCCTGCCCCGGGGAGCGCCGCAGTGGCTAGGTTGCGGCACATGTCCGCAGCAGGGAGCACCTTCGCAGGCAAGGCCGTCCTCGTGACCGGCGCGTCGTCAGGACTCGGTGCGGCGTCCGTCCGGCGCTTCGCGGCAGGCGGCGCGACCGTGTACGCCGCGGCGCGCGACCAGGCTCGGCTCGCCGAGGTCGCCGCGTCGTGCGCCGACCTGCCCGGCCAGGTGCTGTTCGGTCCGCTCGACGTGGCCTCGCCGGCGTCGTGCCGGGAGGCCGTGGCCGCCGCGGTCGAGGCGTGCGGGCGGCTCGACGTACTGGTCAACAACGCGGGGCGTCACGACTTCCGGCTGACGCCGGACGTGACCGAGGAGCAGTGGGTCCAGGACGTGGCCGTGAACCTCGGCGGTGCCTTCTTCTGTTCGCAGGCCGCGATCCCGCACCTGCTCGAGGTCGCCGGCAACATCGTCAACGTCTCGTCCGTCGCCGGCGTGGTGGGGGAGGCGTACTCCGCGGCGTACACCGCCGCGAAGCACGGCGTGGTCGGGCTGACCAAGGCGCTCGCGGTGGAGTACGTCCGCTCGCCGCTGCGGGTCAACTGCGTGTGCCCGGGCGGCATGGACACCCCGCAGGTGCACACCATCGAGGTGCCCGAGGGCGCCGACTTCGACCTCGTCATGCGGATCTCGGCTGCCCGCGGCTTCATGAGCGCCGACAGCGTGGCGGCCGTCGTGGCCTTCCTCGCCTCCGACGACGCAGCCGCCGTGCACGGCAGCGTCCAGGTCGTCGACCACGGCCACCTGGCGGGCTAGTCAGTTCAGCTGTCTCGACACAGCTGTCGACGGCCCGCCCCGGGCGGCGGACTCGTGCTCCCCCGACGTGGGCGCAGCGGGCACCGGACGGGCGGTCCATGCGGCCGGGCCGGGGCCGCGTCAGCTCCGCCCTCTACAGTGAACCGGTCGCCGATCTTGGAGGAAAGTCGCGTGCCCACTGACCTGACCGTCGTCGTCCTGGCCGCCGGGGGCGGCACCCGGATGAGGTCGAAGACCCCCAAGGTCCTGCACGAGCTCGCCGGCCGCAGCATGGTGGGTCACGTGCTGGCCGCGGTGCAGGACCTCGAGCCGCGCCGCGTGGTCGCGGTCGTCGGGCACCAGCGCGAGCTGGTCGGGCCGCACGTGGAGGAGCTGCTGCCCGGCGTCGTCCTGGCGGTCCAGGAGGAGCAGCTCGGGACCGGCCACGCGATGGCGATGGCGATGGCGGCGGCGGGCCGGACCTCGGGCACCGTGGTGGTGGCGTGCGGCGACACCCCGCTGCTGGCCGGCGACTCGCTGCGGGCGTTCGCCGCGGAGCACGAGGCCGCCCAGCGGGCGGTGAGCATCCTGTCCGGGGTGGTCGAGGACCCGTTCGGCTACGGCCGGATCGTGCGCGACGCCGAGGGCGACGTGGTGGCGATCGTCGAGGAGAAGGACGCCGACGCCGACCAGCGCGAGCTCCGCGAGATCAACTCCGGCATCTACGCGCTCGACGCCGCGTTCCTCGCCGAGGCCCTGCCGCGGATCGGCAACGACAACGCGAAGGGCGAGTACTACCTCACCGACGTGGTCCACCTGGCCCGCGAGGCCGGGCTGACCGTGGGCGCGCACGTGCTCGACGACGTCCGCCAGACCGAGGGCGTCAACGACCGCGCCCAGCTGGCCGTGCTCGGCGCCGAGCTGAACCGCCGGATCCTCGACCGCTGGATGCGCGAGGGCGTCACGGTGATGGACCCCGCGACCACCTGGGTCGACGCGGACGTCGTACTCGCCCCCGACGTGACGCTGCTGCCCGGCACCCAGCTGCTCGGCGTGACGGTCGTCGCGGAGGATGCCGTCGTCGGCCCGGACACCACCCTGAAGGACTGCGAGGTCGGGGCGGGGGCCAGGGTCGTCCGCACGCACGGCGAGCTCGCCGTGATCGGCGCCGGCGCGACGGTCGGGCCCTTCTCCTACCTGCGCCCCGGCACCCAGCTCGGCGCCGAGGGCAAGATCGGCGCCTTCGTGGAGACCAAGAACGCGCAGATCGGCGCCGGCGGCAAGGTGCCGCACCTGTCGTACGTCGGGGACGCCGAGATCGGCGAGGGCACCAACATCGGCGCCGGCACGATCTTCGCCAACTACGACGGCGTCAACAAGCACCGCACCACCGTCGGCCGGCACGCCCGGACCGGCTCCAACAACACCTTCGTCGCCCCGGTCGCCATCGGCGACGGCGCCTCGACCGCCGGCGGAACCGTCGTACGACGCGATGTCCCGCCCGGCGCGCTCGCGGTCAGCAGCGGCGCCCAGCGCAACATTCCCGGCTGGGCCCAGACCCGCCGCTCCGGCACCGCCCAGGCGGCCGCGGCGGAGGCGGCCGGCGGTGCGAGGCCCGCTGGTGGAGACGCGTCTCACAACGGCGGACCCGGAGTTGGGGACGCGGGGTAGGCGGGGGCAGAATCCTGAGAGTTCCCTCCTCCCTTCGGCGCCCTGGAGCTGCATCGTGACCGGCATGAAGAAGACCACCGAGAAGAACCTGATGGTCTTCAGCGGCCGGGCGCACCCGGCCCTGTCGGAGGAGGTGGCGACGCTCCTCGGCACCGAGCTGGTGCCGACGTCGGCGTACGAGTTCGCGAACTCCGAGATCTACGTCCGCTACGAGGAGTCGGTCCGCGGCTGCGACGCCTTCGTGATCCAGAGCCACACGGCTCCGATCAACGAGTGGATCATGGAGCACCTGATCATGGTCGACGCCCTGAAGCGGGCCAGCGCCAAGCGGATCACCGTGGTCATGCCGTTCTACGGCTACGCCCGCCAGGACAAGAAGCACCGCGGCCGCGAGCCGATCTCGGCCCGGCTGATGGCCGACCTGTTCAAGACCGCCGGGGCCGACCGGCTGATCACCGTCGACCTGCACGCCGACCAGATCCAGGGCTACTTCGACGGCCCGGTCGACCACCTGATGGCGCTGCCGATCCTCACCGAGTACGTCCGGGAGAAGTACGGCCGCGAGCAGCTCTGCGTGGTCTCGCCCGACGCCGGCCGGATCAAGGTCGCCGAGCGCTGGTCGGCCAAGCTCGGCGGCGTACCGCTGGCCTTCATCCACAAGACCCGCCGCACCGACCGCCCGAACGAGACGGTCGCGAACCGGGTCGTCGGCGAGGTCGCCGGCAAGATGTGCGTGCTCACCGACGACATGATCGACACCGGCGGGACGATCGTGAAGGCCGCCGAGGCGCTGATGGAGGAGGGAGCTGCGGGCGTGATCATCGCCGCGACCCACGCGATCCTCTCCGACCCGGCCGTCGACCGCCTGAAGAACTGCTCCGCGGTCGAGGTCATCGTCACCGACACCCTGCCGATCACGGCGGACCGGCACTTCGACAAGCTGACCGTTCTCTCGATCGCGCCCCTGGTGGCTCGCGCGATCCGCGAGGTCTTCGAGGACGGCTCGATCACCTCCATGTTCGACGGTCACGCCTGAGCTTTCGCGGTAAAGAGGGGGCGGCCGTCCCCGAAGATCCCTAGGCTCGCGCGGGTGACCGCTGTCGAGGCTCGGGACCTGCGCCGCACCTTCCACACGTCCACCGGCGTCCTGCGGCGCAGCGTCAAGGAGACCGAGGCCGTCCGGGGCGTGAGCTTCGCGATCGAGCCCGGGGAGCTGTTCGGCCTGCTCGGGCCCAACGGCGCGGGCAAGACGACCACGATCAAGATGCTCATTACCCTGCTGCTGCCGACCTCGGGGTCGGCGAGCGTGCTGGGGCACGACGTGGTCCGCGACGTCCGCGAGGTGCGCCGCCGGATCGGCTATGTCTTCGGCGGCGACCGCGGGCTCTACGAGCGGCTCTCCGGCATCGACAACCTCCGCTACTTCTCCGAGCTGTACGGCGTCGCGCCCCGCGAGCAGCGCACCCGGATCGCCGAGCTGCTCGAGCTCGTCGGGCTGACCGGCCGCGAGCGCGAGCGGGTCGAGGGCTACTCCCGCGGCATGCGCCAGCGCCTGCACATCGCTCGCGGGCTGTTGCACGACCCGGACGTGATCTTCCTCGACGAGCCCTCGATCGGCATCGACCCCGTCGGCGCCCGAGACCTCCGCGCGACCATTGCGTCGCTGACCGCGGTCGGCAAGACCGTGCTGCTGACGACGCACTACATGTTCGAGGCCGACGAGCTCTGCGACCGGATCGCGGTCATCCGCTCAGGTGAGATCGTGGCCGAGGGCACCCCGGCCCAGCTCAAGCAGCGGGTCAACGGGCACCGCGTGCTCGAGGTCGAGACGTACGGCGCCCCGCCCGAGGCCGTCGAGCGCCTCGGCACCCTCGCCGGGGTCCGCCACGTGGCCGTCGAGGATCGCGGCCAGCAGCAGGTGCTGCTCCTCCAGGTCGCCCCGGACGCCGAGATCACCCAGGCGGTGCTGGCCCGGCTGGGCGACGTCCGGGTCGGCCGGGTCACGGCGCGCGAACCCACCCTCGAGGACGCCTACGTCGAGCTGGTCACCGGATGAACGCCCTGCTGCACCAGCAGTGGACCTGCTACCGGTTGCAGCTGAAGGTGCTCTCCACGTCGGCCTTCGAGGGCTTCCTGGCGGTGCTGTTCCCGCTGATGTTCGCCACCTCCGCGCTGCTGGTCTACCGGGTCCAGGACGACCCCGACGCCATGCAGTACGCCGGCCTCGGCGCCGCGATCATGGGCATGTGGACCTGCCAGGGGGTGGTCGCGTCCTCGCTGCTGACCCGGGAGCGCTGGGCCGGCACGCTTGAGCTGGTCGTCGCGGCACCGGTCGCCATCGCGCGGGTCATCGTCCCGGTCACCCTGGCCATGTCGACGATCGGCCTCTACAGCGTGGTCGCCACCATCGTGTGGATGCGCTGGGTCTTCGACCTGCGCCTGCACATCGAGAGCTGGCCGCTGTTCCTGGTCTCGGTGCTCGCCACCGCGCTCACGGTCGCCCTGGTCGGCTTCTTCCTCGCCGTCACCGCGGTCCGGTTCCGCTACTCGTGGGCACTCGGGGCGGCGCTGGAGTACCCCGGCTGGATCCTCTGCGGCTTCCTCGTCCCGGTGACGTTGCTCCCCGTGTGGATCCAGCCGCTGTCGTGGGTGATCCCCACGACCTGGGGGATGGCCGCGATCCGGTCGGCGGCCGACGGCGGCAGCCCGTGGGGTGACCTGGCGCTCTGCGCGGCCACCGGCGCGGCGTACGCCGTCCTGGCCGCCTGGCTCGGCGGCCGCCTGGTCGACTCCGCCCGCCGCCACGCCACCCTGGCGCTGACGTGACCTCGCTGCGGATCTTCTTCGTCGGCGGGCTGATGAGCTACCGCGCGATGTTCGGGTGGCTCACGCCCGGCGTCCTCATCCCGTCGCTGCTGATCTCGCCGATCTGCCAGATCCTGCTGTTCGCCTTCATCGGCCGCAGCGCCGGCGTGGGCGACGACGAGTTCTACGTCATCGGCAACGCGCTCAACTACGCCGCGATCCCGTGCCTGTTCGCGATGTCCGCGACGATCGAGGGGGAGCGGCAGGCGAGCACGCTCAGCATCGTGCTCACGACGCCCGCGCGCCGGCTCCCGCTGTTCCTGGGCCGGGCCCTGCCGGTGGTCGTGAACGGCTGGTGCGTCGCGATGGTCGGGGTCCTCGCCGGAGTACTCCTGCTCGACGTGCACATCCCGGGTGCCGCCTGGCCGGCGATCCTGCTGGTGGTGGTCGCGACGTCGGTGTCCTGCACCGGCCTGGGCCTGGCGATGGGCGCGGTCTGCCTCCGGGTCCGGGAGGCGGCGACGTTCGGCAACGTGATCTTCTGCGTGCTGCTGGTCTTCTCCGGGGTCAACGTCGCCCAGGACGACCTGCCCGGCTGGATGGCCGCAGTGGGCGACTGGCTCCCGCTCACCCACGGCATCCAGGCCGCGCGGCAGCTCGCCGACGGGGCCGCGCTCGGCTCGGTGGCCGACCTGGTCCTGACCGAGCTCGCGATCGGGGCGGTGTACGCCGTCCTCGGCCTCGTGCTGCTGCGCTTCCTGGAGCAGCAGAGCCGGCGGTTGGACACCCTCACGCGGGTCTGACGCTTCGATTTCACGTGCGGACGGTCGCTGGCTAGACTGCTGCGGTTGCCTCGGCGAGGGAGCGGCTGCACCGAACGTAGGCCGCTCCGTGATCGACAGGGCTGGCTCTCCTCCGGGATGCGCCGTGCCGTCGAGCCGGGGCCCGAAGCCTTCGAGAAGCCAGTACTGAGGAGAGTCACCATGTCTGAGAAGATCACCGCCGAGACCCGGACCGAGTTCGGCAAGGGTGCCGCCCGCCGGATCCGTCGCGACAACAAGATCCCGGCCGTCATCTACGGGCACGGCAACGACCCGATCCACCTGACCCTGCCGGGCCACGCCACGATGATGGCGCTCAAGCACCTCGGCGCCAACGCGCTGCTGGAGCTCGACGTCGACGGTGGCACCCAGCTCGCGCTGACCAAGCAGGTCCAGGTCGACCCGATCCGCCGGGTCATCGAGCACATCGACTTCGTCGCCGTGGTCAAGGGCGAGAAGGTCACCGTGCAGGTGCCCGTGCACATCATCGGCGAGGCCGGCCCGGACACGCTCGTGGTCACCGACACCACCGAGATCGAGCTCGAGGCCGAGGCGACCCACATCCCCGAGTTCATCGAGGTCTCGATCGCGGGCCTGGCCGCCGGCACCCAGATCCACGCCTCCGACCTGACCCTGCCGTCGGGCTCGACGCTGCTGCTCGACGCCGACACGCTCATCGTCAACATCACCGAGCAGATCAGCGCCGCGGCCCTCGAGTCCGAGCTGGAGGAGGCCGAGGCCGAGGCCGGCATCGAGCGCGAGGAGTCCGACGAGGCTGCCGCCGCTGCGCCCGCCGAGGGCGAGGCCGCTTCCACCGAGGAGTGACCTTCCGCTTCCTACGTCGAAAGGCCCGGGACTCCGTGACCGACTCCAGCACGCCCGTGTGGCTGGTCGTCGGGCTCGGCAATCCCGGGCCTGCGTACGCCGGTCACCGTCACAACATCGGCTACCTCGTCAACGACGAGCTCGCCAGCCGGATGCGCGCGACCTTCCGCGCGCACAAGACCGGCCGCGCCGACGTGGTCGAGGGCCGGTTCGGCGCGCCCGGACTGCCGGGCCCGCGCGTCGTACTCGCCCGTCCGCGCTCGTACATGAACGAGGTCGGCGGGTCGGTCAAGGCGCTCGCCTCCTTCTACAAGGTGCCGCCGGAGCGGATCGTCGCGATCCACGACGAGCTCGACATCCCGTTCGACACGATGCGGGTCAAGCTCGGCGGCGGCGACAACGGCCACAACGGCCTGAAGTCGATGCGCTCCTCCCTCGGCACCGGTGACTTCCACCGGGTCCGGGTCGGCATCGGCCGGCCGCCGGGCCGCCAGGACGTGGCCGACTTCGTGCTGTCGAACTACTCCAGCACCGAACGCAAGGTCGTGCCGTTCACGGTTGACACCGCCGCCGACGCCGTCGAGTGCCTGGTCACCGAGGGCCTCGAGCGCACCCAGCAGAAATTCAACTCCTGAGCGACACCTAAGGTGTCGCCGTGACCTTCGAGCCTGGTACGCCGCCCGACGCCGCCGCCCACGACGACCACGTGCTCGCCGCGTGGCTGGCCGAGGTCGCCGGCCGTCGGCTGCTCGAGGTCCGCGAGGAGGGCCTCACGGGCCGCGAGCTCAAGGACGCCGGCGACGCCGCCGCCCACGAGTTGCTGATGGCCCTGGTGGCCGAGCACCGTCCGGCCGACGCGGTGCTGTCCGAGGAGGGCAAGGACGACAAGGTCCGGCTCGGCGCGGACCGGGTCTGGATCATCGACCCGCTCGACGGCACCCGCGAGTTCTCCGAGCCGCCGCGCGACGACTGGGCCGTGCACGTCGCGCTGTGGGAGCGGGGACCGGCCGACCTCACCGCCGGGGCGGTCGCGCAGCCGGGCCTGGGGGAGACCTTCACGACCGGATCCGCCGCCCCCGTCGTACCCCCGCGCACGCCGGGGCGGCCCCGGATCGCGGTCTCGCGCAGCCGCCCGCCGGAGTTCGTCACCGTGCTCGCCCACGAGATCGACGCGGAGCTGGTGCCGATGGGCTCGGCCGGCGTCAAGGTGATGTCGGTGGTCCGCGACCTGACCGACGCCTACGTGCACGCCGGCGGCCAGTACGAGTGGGACTCCGCCGCGCCCGTCGCCGTCGCCCGCGCTGCCGGGCTGTTCACCTCGCGCATCGACGGGCGCCCGCTGGAGTACAACCAGGACGACGTCTACCTGCCCGACCTGATCGTGTGCCGCCCGGAGCTCGCCGACCAGATCGTCGACTTCGTACGCCGCCACGGCGTCACCTCGGCGGGATGACCGCACCCGAGATCCGGCACGTCCTGCTGGACGCCGACGAGGTCCTCCAGCACACCCCGGTGAGCCTGGAGGCCGCCGCGGGGCAGCTTGCCGAGCGGGTCTCCCCGGAGCTCCGTGCCGACCTGTGGGCGCTGGAGTGGCCGGCACTGCGCGGTGAGATCGACTTCTTCGCGGAGTCCGCCGCCATCGCCCGGCGGCACGGGGCCGAGCTGGACCCCGCCGAGCTGTTCACGCAGGCGTGGCGCTCGATCGTCGTCGACCCCGACTCGACGGCGCTGGTGGCGCGGCTCCGAGTGGCCGGGTACGGCGTGCACCTCGGCACCAACCAGGAGCACCACCGGGCCCGGTTCATGCGCGCCGACCTCGGCTTCGACGACGGCCGCTTCGACGTCGCCGTCTACTCCTGCGACATCGGGCTCGCGAAGCCGGACCCGGCGTACTTCGACAAGGCGGTCGCGATGATCGGCGCCGAGCCCGGGTCCGTGCTCTTCGTCGACGACCGACAGGAGAACGTCGACGGCGCTCGCTCCGCGGGCCTGGTCGCCGAGCGCTGGGAGCTCGCCGACGGGCACGCGGTCCTGCGCGAGCTGCTCGCCGGCCACGGGGTGCTCGTTCACGGCTGACGGGCGGCTCCCGCGCACCCGTCCCGAACGCCCGAGGTCGAAGCCGTTTTGAACTCCCACACCGACCGGACCAGAGTGGCGGCATGACGGCCTTCATCTCGCACACGACCATCGACTGCCACAACGCCTACGAGCTGTCGGAGTGGTGGAAGCCGGTCCTCGGCTACGTCGACCTCGACGGTGACCCGAACCTGCCGGGCCACGACGAGTGCATGATCCGCGACCCCGAGACCGGTCACCGGCTGCTGTTCATCGAGGTGCCCGACGACAAGGCCGTCAAGAACCGGCTGCACCTCGACCTCGCCTCCCGGGACGCGAGCCGGGACGCGGAGGTGGAGGTGCTCGTCGCGCACGGTGCGACGGTGCTCGCCGACCACCGGGGGATCGGCGGCCCGGGCACCGGCTGGGTGACGTTCGCCGACCCCGAGGGCAACGAGTTCTGCCTCGTCCGGTCCGAGGCGGAGAGAGCCGCGGGAACACCCTCCGTTCACCCCTGATCCATCTCCCCAGGTCGACATCGTCGGGTCTGACTAGGTGGGCATGGCCCGTTCGGACTAGGCGACTTGCGTCGCCCGGACCTGTTCCGGAAAGCCCGCCGGGTTGTTCGCCTCGCGTTCACCCCGGAGGGCGTATCCGTTCCGGTCCGCTCCTGACACTTCTGGCGTTTCCAGCAACGCTCGCAACACCAGAAGCAGGACTACGTGACCACCACTCCCGCGTTGGACGCCCTCGGCGACGTCGACGCCGTCCGTCCACGGAAGATCTCCCGCAAGGCCACCGGAGCCGACGCGGTGTTCGAGTGGTCCGCCCGCGCCGTCGGCGCCTCCGTCCTGGTGATCACCGGCGGGGTCGGGCTGTTCCTCGGCTGGCAGGGCTACCCGACGCTGCAGCGCTACGGCTTCAGCTTCTTCACCGAGTCGCAGTGGCTGCCCGACGAGGACCGGATCGGCATCGCCGGCGTCCTCACCGGCACCTTCGCGGTCGCCGTGGTCGCCATGGTGATCGCCTTTCCGCTGGCCCTGACGACGGCGCTGTACATCAGCGAGTACGCCCCGCCGAAGCTGCGCGGCGTACTGGTGTCGATGGTCGACCTGATGGCCGCTGTGCCGTCGATCGTCTACGGCCTGTGGGGCTTCTTCCTCATCATGCCGTACGCCGCCCGGATGGCTCGGTGGCTGGAGAGCAACCTCGGGTGGATCCCGATCTTCCAGGTCCGCGGTGCCGACCCGGACGCGGCGTACTGGGACGTCTCGCGCTACTACTCGAGCGCCCTGTGCGCCGGCATCGCCGTCTCGATGATGGTGATGCCGATGGCCTGCGCCGTGATGCGCCAGGTGTTCTCGCAGACGCCGCCCGGCGAGAAGGAGGCGGCCCTCGCGCTCGGCGCGACCCGCTGGGGCATGATCCGCAGCGTCGTGCTGCCCTTCGGTCGCGGCGGCATCATCGGCGGGACGATGCTGGCCCTCGGCCGGGCCCTCGGCGAGACCATCGCGGTCGCCCTCATCCTGTCCGTCGCCTTCGAGGTGAAGTTCAACATCCTCGAGGTCGGCCACTCCACGATCAGCTCGCTGATCGCCAACCGCTTCGGTGAGGCGAGCGCCGGGCAGCTCTCGGCACTGCTCGCCGCCGGCTTCGTGCTCTTCGTGATCACCCTGATCGTCAACACCCTCGCCGCCCTGATCGTGAACCGCAGCCGCTCGGGCGCCGGGACGGACGCCTGATGACGACCGTGCAGCAGGTCGGTACGACGTACGTCCCGATCCTCGACGACGACGCCGCGCCCGCGGTCCCGCGGGGGTCACTGGGCCGTCTCAGCCCGGAGGAGCGATTCGTCGCCTGGGGGACCTGGGCCGCAGCCTTCGGCCTGGCCTGGGTCATGACGCAGGAGATCCTGCCGCTGGCGGGCATCCCGTGGTTCCTGATCTTCTTCTTCGCCTGCGGACTGGTCATGTCGGGCGTCACCGCCGCCATGCAGGGTCGCTCGGTCGAGGTGAGCGACCGGGTGGTCGGCGCAGTGATCGTCGGAGGGGCCGTCCTCGTCGGGGCAGCCCTGGTCAGCACGATCGGCTACATCTTCTACCGCGGCTGGGAGCCGCTGACGCATGCGAACTTCTACCTCAAGGACATGAGCGGCGTCGGTCCGTCCGACTCCTTCGACAAGGGTGGGGTGCTGCACGCGCTGGTCGGCACGGTCATCGAGCTGGCGATCGCGGTGGCGATCACCCTGCCGCTCGGCATCGGCACGGCGGTCTTCATGACCGAGGTCGGCGGCAAGTTCGCCACCGTGGTGCGCACGGTGGTCGAGGCGATGACCGCGCTGCCCTCGATCGTCGCCGGCCTGTTCATCTACAGCGTCTTCATCGTCGCTCTCGGCTACCCGCGCTCCGGCCTCGCCGCCGGCCTGGCGCTCGGCGTGATGATGCTGCCGATCATCGCCCGCGCGGCCGACGTGGTCCTGCGCGTCGTGCCCGGCGGCTTGCGCGAGGCGAGCCTCGCGCTCGGCGCCGGAAAGTGGAAGACCGTTTGGCACGTGGTCCTCCCGACCGCGCGGTCCGGCCTGGCCACCGCGCTCATCCTCGGGATCGCCCGGGGTGCGGGGGAGACGAGCCCGGTGCTGCTGACCTCCGGCGCCGCGGCGTTCCTCGTCGCGGACCCGACCGACGGGGTCATGAACTCGCTCCCGCTGTTCATCTACACCAACGTCCGCAGCGGCCAGGGTGCCGCGGAGGACCGCGCCTTCGCGGCTGCGACCGTGCTGCTCGTCCTGGTGCTCGCCCTGTTCGTCATCGCGCGGCTGCTCGCCCGCCCGCGCGGCAACAAGCCGCCCTTGCTCTCCCGTCTCGTCCCGCGCCGGATCTCCGGCACCACGTCCACTCCGGAGGACCGCTCGTGAAGCGCCTGTCCGCTCTCGGCCGCTCGTTGGTCGCCGTTCTGCTCTCGTTCGGCTTCGTGCTGAGCGTGCCCGGCTCCGCGTCCGGAGTCGTCTACGCACAGATCGAGGGCACCGGCTCGACCTGGTCGAGCCTGATCGTCGACCAGTGGATCGCCGACGTCAGCGCCAACGGTATGAAGGTCGTCTACACCGGCGGCGGCTCCTCCAAGGGCCGCAAGGACTTCTCGCTGAAGAGCACCGACTTCGCGATCTCCGAGATCCCCTACCAGGGCACCGATGAGCAGGGCAACGCCGACACCAGCGCCGGTCGCGAGTACGCCTACCTGCCGATCGTGGCCGGTGGCACCGCGTTCACCTACCAGCTGAAGATCGGCAACAAACGGGTCGACAACCTCCGTCTGTCGGGCGACACCCTGACCAAGATCTTCACCAACAAGATCACCAGCTGGGACGACCCCGCGATCGCCAAGGACAACAACGGCCGCTCGTTCCCCAAGCTCCCGATCACGCCGGTGGTCCGCTCGGACGGCTCCGGCACCACGGCCCAGTTCACGACCTGGATGGACAAGGCCCACCCGGCTGACTGGCGCGCCTTCTTCGGCAAGGCCGGGTTGACGTCGTACTTCCCGCGGAAGGGGCGAGCGGTCAGCCAGTCCGGATCCGACCAGGTGATGAACTACATCGCCAGCAACGCCGGCAACGGCACCATCGGGTACGTCGAGTACGCCTACCCGCTCGACAAGGACTTCCCGGTCGTCAAGGTGCTGAACCAGGCGGGCTACTTCGTTGAGCCGACCGAGTTCAACACCGCCGTGGCCCTGACCAAGGCGAAGATCAACGAGGACAAGGCGTCGCAGCTCTACCTGACCCAGATCCTGGACGGCGTCTACACGAACCCCGACCCGCGGGCCTATCCGATCTCGTCGTACTCGTACATGGTCATTCCGACCGGCGCGACCGACACCCGGATGAGCACGGCCAAGCGGCAGACGCTCGCCGACTTCATGTTCTACTCGCTGTGCTCGGGCCAGTCGAAGGCCGGCGCCTACGGCTACAGCCCACTGCCGGTCAACCTGGTGCAGGCGGGCTTCGAGCAGCTGGCCAAGCTCAAGGTGGCCGACCCGGCGGTCGAGCTGTCCAACCGCGATGTGAAGTCGTGCAACAACCCGACCTTCGACGGCAAGAACCTGCGCAAGAACCTGCTCGCCGAGAAGGCGCCGCAGCCGGCCGCCTGCGACAAGGCCGGCGCGGGCCCCTGCGGGACCAAGACCGGCACCGGCCAGCCGTCGACCGACCAGCCGGCGGCACCGGCCGACGAGGCGGCGCCCGCCGCCGGTGGCGAGGTGCCGGCCGCCGATCCGGGCGCGGCGCCCGTCGAGGCGGCGCCGGCGGTCGTGGACCCGGTCACGGGGGAGTCGACCGTCCCGGTTGCGAGCACGACCGGTGAGACCTCCACCGAGGCGATCTACGCCAACCCCACGGAGCTGTCCGCAGATCGGCCCGGGGACGCCAAGGCGTTCAGCCTGCTGGCGGTCGCTCTGCTGATCGGTCTGGTCGTGCTGCCAGGGGTGTACGCCGGGTCCCTGCGTCGCCGTTCGGTCTCGCGAGGTGCCAAGTGAGTGCCACTGGTTCGTGGTGGTCCGGGCGCAGCAAGCGCCCACTGGCTGTCGCTGGCGCCGCACTGATGGCTGCCGCGACCCTGGCCTGGGCCCCGGCTGACGCAGTCGAGAGCGTGGTCGGTCGGGTGGCCGCCGACAAGCCGGCGTACACGCAGACCAAGACGTTGACCCGGACGATGGTCGACCCGGTCGAGGGCGACGTCGAGGCGGAGCCCAACACGATGAGCGTGAAGGTCGAGGAGACCGAGAACCTGCGCGGGCGCCAGCGCGTGCGGGTCGAGTGGGCCGGCGCTCCGCAGAGCGGCGGGCGGACCGCCGACCCGTACGGCGAGAAGGGGATGCAGCAGGAGTACCCCGTCGTCATCATGCAGTGCCGTGGCGTCGACGACCCGGCGGCTCCGCTCGCCCAGCAGGTCCGGCCGGAGACCTGCTGGACCAGCTCAGTCGTGCAGCGCTCCCAGATCAACAAGGACCTGCATGAGGCCACCTGGACCCGTGACCTCCACGCGGGCCCGGAGGACACCCAGCGGCTGTCCGGGATCGAGCCCTTCCCGGGCCTGGAGACCTGCAAGGACGTGGCGCCGGACTACTACTTCACGCACCTGACGCCGTTCGTGTCCAAGAAGGGCGTCGTCTACCCGGCCTGCGACTCCGCGCACATGCCCCCCGAGGCGGCCGTCGACTCAGCATTCCCGCCCAATGAGATCTCCGCCTTCTCCGACGAGGACGGCGCCGGGTCGGTCGAGTTCGAGGTCCGCAGCGACGTCGAGAACGAGTCGCTGGGCTGCAACGAGAGGACCGCGTGCGCCATCGTGGTGGTCCCGATCAAGGGTCTGTCCTGCGTCGCTCCCGGCGACTCGACCAAGCTCACGGACGAGGCCTGCCGGCTCGGTGGCCAGTTCGCCCCGGGGTCGAGCAACTTCGCCGGCGTCGGTGTCGACCAAGCGGTCTCGCCGCTGCTGTGGTGGTCGGAGTCCAACTGGCGCAACCGGTTCGTCGTGCCGATCACCTTCGGCCTGCCGCCGAGCACGTGCGACATCAGGGACCCGCGGGCACCGACGGGCTTCTACGGCTCCGAGCTGCTCGCGCAGGCCTCTATCCAGTGGGCGCCGGCGTACTGCCTGGACAAGAAGCGGTTCAAGTTCCAGCACAACCTGATGTCCGACGTAGCGGGCTTCAAATTCATGGAGGGCGGCAGCGGTGCGGCCGCGATCGTGTCCTCGGAGCACAAGCGGACCGGTGACGACCCGGTGGGCTACGCCCCGACCGCGGTGACCGGCTTCGGCATCGGCTACGCGATCGACAAGCCGGACAACAACGGCGAGTACACCAACCTGCGCCTGAGCGCCCGGCTCATCGCCAAGCTGCTAACCCAGTCCTACCTCGGCTCGGCGCTCGGGCTCGGGCATCCCGGCATCAGCGGCAACCCGATCGGCCTCATGAACGACCCCGAGTTCATCGCGCTGAACCCGGGCCTGACCCGCAACAGCCAGGAGGCAGGCGCGACGCTGCTCTCCCTGTCGAACGACTCGGACATCGTCCACCAGCTCACCGACTACATCGCCCATGACAAGGACGCGATGAGGTGGATCGGTGGCAAGCCCGACCGGTGGGGCATGAAGGTCAACCCCGCGTACGAGAAGATCGAGCTGCCGCGAGAGGGATGGCCGCTACTCGACGAGTACGCCCCGAAGACGCCTGACCCCTGCCTCCAGGCGAACCCCGGGGTCTATTTCACGCAGCTGGCAGCGCCCGTCACCACCCTGCGCAAGATCTCCGAGGCGCTCATCGACGCCTGGCCGAACGTGCAGACGCGCTGTGACGCCGACCTGACCACCGGCGGCTGGAAGCTCGGGCGCAAGGACCGTCAGTCGTACGGCTCACGCTTCATGCTCGGCCTGGTCAGCCTCGGCGACGCCGAGCGCTACGGCCTGCGCACGGCGGCGCTGGAGACCACGTCCAAGCAGTACGTCGAGGCCACCACCTCGTCGCTGAGGTCTGCTCTCCAGCTGATGGAGCAGAAGAAGAAGCTGGCACCGTTCGTCCTGGACCAGGCCGACGTCCGCAAGTCCAGGAAGGCCTACCCGGGCACGATGGTCGTCTACACCGCCGCCCGCCTGCGGAACCTGCCGGAGGAGGACGCGGAGAAGGTCGCGCTGTTCATGCGCACCGCCACGACGGAGGGCCAGCGCGAGGGCTTCGGCAACGGCGAGCTACCCGGCGGCTTCCTGCCTCTCCGCAAGAGCGGTGCGACGGCCGCCCTCTACCGGTCCGCCAAGGAGGTCGCGGACGCGGTCGAGGCACAGAAGCCGGCATCGGTCCGGCCGGCTGAGAGCGCGTCGGCGACCCCCGACGACGGCGCCTCCGCACCAGTCGTGATTCCGGACGCAGCTCCCTCTGCCGCAGAGCCGAGCGTCTCGACGGCTCCGACCGGCGTGCCCGACGTGCCCGTGGCGGCCGCTCCGGTGGCGATGCCGGCGACCGAGTCGATCAGCTCGCGAACGGCGAGCGGCGTGGTGCCGTCCCTCCTGATCATCGGGCTGGTGGGCATCGCGATCGCGAGCCTGCTCCGCTTCCTGCTCCAGCGCCCGAGGCTGCGATGACGCAGACGATGTCCGAAGCCACCGCTGACGTGGCCGAGCAGGGGCAGCGCGGGCGGCTGCCCCAGCGGCCCGGGCGGACCAAACGAGCCCGTCCGGCCCGCCCGCCGAGGGCACCGCATCCCCACGACAACGCCCTGGCGGCGGCCAGCTCGGCGTTCACGATGCTCGGCCTGGTGGCCTGCTGGATCGTGCTGCAGATGCTGGTGCTCGGCGGCCTGTCGCAGGCTCGGGACCAGTCGCTGCTGTACGGCGACTTCCGCGAGCAGCTGGCGGCGGCCACCGCCCCCGTCGGCGACACGCCGATCGAACCAGGTGTCCCGGTCGCGCTGATGGAGATCGCGGGGCTCGACCTGGAGCAGGTGGTGATCGAGGGCACCGCGTCGGGAGACCTACTCGTCGGTCCCGGGCACCTGCGGGGCACGGTCCTTCCCGGACAGGAGGGCACCAGCGTCGTGATGGGTCGCGCGGCGTCGTACGGCGGGCCGTTCGGCGACATCAGCACGCTGAAGGCAGGCGACCCGATCACCGTCACCTCCGCGCAGGGGGTCAAGACCTTCACCGTCCTCGGCGTACGACGCACCGGTGACCCGCTCCCGCAGCCCCGCCCTGTCGGCACGGCTCGGCTCACGCTGATCAGTGCGGAGGGCGAGGGCGAGGGCAGCCTGTCGGCCCTGCGGCCCGGCGAGGTCGTCTACATCGACGCCGAGGCACCCGAGGCGTTCCCCGCGCCTCCGGCGGCCGCGGTGACGGTGCCGGAATCGGAGCGGCCGATGGCCGACGACTCCGCCAACGCGATGCCGCTGCTCGTCCTGTGGATGGCCCTGCTGCTCGCGCTGACCCTGGCGGTCGTCGCTGCACGGCAGCGGTGGTCGGCCCTCCTGGTCTGGGTGGTGGCCACGCCGGTGGCCATCGCCCTCGCATGGCAGGCGACGGACGTCGTCATGCGGCTTCTGCCCAACCTCGTCTGAACGTCAGGCGACGCCTCACCCAACTCCAGACCAAACCGACGGCGGCACCGGGACATCCGTCTCACGATCGAGCCGCACCTCCATCTGGCCGCGACCGTGGCCAAAACGAAAAGGAAATCCAACTGATGCACGCACGCAAGTTGCTTGCTGGCCTGGCCACCGCCGCGGTGGCGGCTTCGGGGATCGCCCTGACCGCTGCGCCGGCTCAGGCCGCCGTCCAGCCCAACGACACGACCTTCGCGCCCGTCGCAGCGGACCTGGTCGGCATGGGATCCGACACCACGCAGGAGGTCGTGAAGGCCGCCGCCGACGCGTACAACGCCACGCAGCCCGCCTCGCGCGTCGCGACCTACCAGGCCGGCACCGGCGACACCGTGGCGATCCCGAGTGGGTCCACCAACCGGGTCAACGGCTCCGGTGACGGCAAGAAGCTGCTCTACGGCACGGGCAACGTCGCGGACATCGACTTCGCGCGCTCGTCGTCGGGGCTCAACACCGCGGAGGTCGGTGCCGGTCTCCAGGCGTTCCCGTTCGCCCTGGACACGATCCAGATCGCCAAGGCGGCCACCTCCAACGCCCCCGACACCCTGACCGGCGCCCAGATCCTCGCGATCTACGAGCGGGTCGACGCCGAGGGCGACCCGGTGAACAGCTGGGACGACCTGGGCTTCACGAGCACGGCGGCGATCACCGCCTACATCCCGCAGGCCGGTTCCGGCACCCGCAGCTTCTTCGAGGGTGAGCTGACCAAGCTCAACGGCGGCACCGCGGTCAGCACCACGGGTCTGCCGACCACGCAGGAGCACAGCGTCGCCGACATCCAGGGCAACCCGAACGCGGTCGTCCCGTTCTCTGCGGGCCGCGCCGCTCGCGCCCCGCAGGTCAAGCTCGCGGCGGGCTGGAAGGCTGACCGCGCGGTCTACAACGTCGTCCGCGGTTCGGACATCGGCAAGCCCGAGGTCCAGGACGTGTTCGGCACGGGTGGCTTCCTGTGCTCGACCGAGGCGAAGCCCCTGATCGAGGGTGCCGGCTTCAAGCAGTTCGCGACGCCGGCCAAGGGCGGTGTCTGCGGTACGACCACCCAGGCGGCGACGACCGACTTCGACCTGAACGACGCCACCCCGGTCGACACGACCACCGCCGTGGCGGTGGCCAGCGACGCCGCCGGCAAGGCGCGGATCACCGCGAAGATCGCCGGCGGCACCACCCCGTCGGGCAGCGTGTCGTTCTTCAAGGCCGACGGCACCGTGCTGTCCCGCAACGTCGCCGTGGCCGGCGGCCAGGCGTCCTTCTCCGTCGACTCGGCGCTGGGTGCGCAGAACTTCCGGGCGGTCTACCGTCCCGCGGCCGGCACCAACTTCAAGTCCTCGCAGGGCACCGGCGTCGGCACGGTCAAGACCTCCTCGACGCTGAAGGTCACCTTCCCGAAGAAGGCCGCCAAGGCGGGCAAGAAGGTCAAGGGCACCGTCAAGGTCACCCTGGCCGGCGTCTCCTCGAAGGCCACGGGCACCGTCAAGGTGCTGAAGGGCAAGAAGACGATCGCCAGGGTCAAGCTGGTGAACGGCAAGGCCAAGATCACCCTGAAGAAGGGGCTCAAGTCCGGCGTCAACAAGCTGAAGGTCGTCTGGTCCGGTGACGCGAACGCCGTCGGCTCGCAGAAGGCCGCCAAGGTCAAGGTCGCCAAGGCCAAGAAGAAGTAGCAACTCCGCACCACCCCGGTCCGGGCGGTCGCCTCACGGCGTCCGCCCGGACCGCCTTCCTGAACCACACCAGCTGAGAGAACGCCGATGACCACCTCGTCCGAGGCCCCGACCACCCAGATCCCCGCCGTCGAGGCGTACACCGCGACGCCGCCGAGCCAGCCGCTCGCGGACCTCGAGGCGCGCGACATCACCGCCTGGTTCGGCGACCACAAGGTGCTGGACCGGGTCTCGCTGACCATGCCCGCGGGTCAGATCACCGCGCTGATCGGCCCGTCCGGCTGCGGCAAGTCGACGTTCCTGCGGATCCTGAACCGGATGCACGAGCTGGTGCCGTCGGCGCAGCTCGCGGGGGAGGTGCTGCTGGACGGTGCCGACATCTACGACCCGCAGCGTCGGCTCACCGACGCTCGGCGCAGCATCGGGATGGTCTTCCAGAAGCCCAACCCGTTCCCGGCGATGTCGATCCGGGAGAACGTCCTCGCGGGGCTGAAGCTCACGGGCACCAAGGCCGCCAAGTCCGACCGCGACGCCCTCGTGGAGTACTGCCTCGTCCGCGGCGGCCTCTGGAACGAGGTCAAGGATCGACTCGACGCCCCGGGCGGCGGGCTCTCCGGCGGTCAGCAGCAGCGCCTCTGCATCGCCCGGTCGCTGGCCATCAAGCCACGCGTCCTCCTCATGGACGAGCCCTGCTCGGCCCTCGACCCGACCTCCACCCGGGTGATCGAGGAGACCATGCTCGAGTTGGCCAAGGAGGTCACCATCGTCATCGTGACCCACAACATGCAGCAGGCCGCGCGGGTGTCGAACACCTGCGCCTTCTTCCTCGCCGCCCAGGGCACCCCCGGCGTCATCGTGGAGCACGGGGATACTGGGGCCATGTTCTCCAGCCCGCAGGACCAGCGCACCAACGACTACGTCAACGGTCGTTTCGGGTGAGCCCTGCCCGTCTGATCGGCCTGCTGGCGGCGCTGCTGGTCACGGTCGCCGGCCTGGGCTACCTCGCCTCGATCACCGTCCTGGCCCCGACCCAGATCCCCGTGCCCCCGCAGCAGGCGTACGTCGCCGCACCGGTCCCGGCCGAGGCGGCGGCTCCGGTCGCGCCTGCGGGGGAGCCGGTCGGCCTGCCCGTCGTCGACGCCGCCTGGGTCGCCACCAACGCCGAGGCCGCCGGGGTGCCCGAGACTGCCCTGCGCGCGTACGCCACCGCCCAGCTCCGGCTCGCGAAGTCCTGCGCGCTCGGCTGGACGACCCTCGCCGGCATCGGCTGGGTCGAGTCGCAGCACGGCACCATCGACGGCCGGATCCTGCAGACCGACGGCCAGTCCTCCTCGCGCATCCTCGGCCCCGCGCTGGACGGCGAGGGCGTCGCGGCGATCCCCGCCACCCCCGAGAGCTCGGCCTGGCACGGCAACGACCGCTGGGACCACGCCGTCGGCCCGATGCAGTTCATCCCGACGACCTGGGACACCTGGGGCGCCGACGGCGACGGTGACGGCACCGCCGACCCCAACGACCTCGACGACGCCGCCTACGCCGCAGCCCGCTACCTGTGCGCCGACGGCCACGACCTCACCACCGGCCAGGGCTGGGCGGACGCGATCTTCTCCTACAACCACGCCCAGGCGTACGTCGACGCCGTCCACTCCGCCGCCACCTCCTACGCCGAGCGGACCGGCGGCTGAGCGCCGCTCCCGACGCTGGCCGGTAGTCGAGCAGGTCAGGCGCCCTGGCGCCTGACGTTGTCGAGATCCGGTGAGCTTCCGTATGGCGGTGGGTTGGGGTGTCCTCTTGGCACCAGGCTGGTTCGAAGACTTTCAATGAAATAGGGGGCTCGTCGTTCGCAGCACTCGTCGCACCTGGTCGCGGTTGCTTGTCGGCTTACGGTGGCTTCGGGTCCACCGTTGTGGTCACCGCTGTGGAGGAACACCCCGGACTGTCGGTGACCTCGAATACATTACTGGTATGGCCAACGGTGAGTTCCACGACGGCGACGACGCAGCTGCGTTGCTCGCGTTCGTGCGCGCCCGCCGCACCGTCGCGGCCCAGGCCGAAGCCGATCTCCTTGCCTCCGCGGTCGCTTGGGCGGCGATGCACTCGACCGACGCCCTCGACGTGGCTGCGGTAACCGTCTTCGGCGCACAGGACGCGGCCACCATCGCCGGCGAAGGTGCCCCGTTGGTGGCGGAGTTCTCCGTCCTGGAGTTCGCCGCCGCCCTCGGACTCTCGACCGACGCTGGGCGGATCTACCTCGGCGATGCGGTCGAGCTGGCGCACCGGCTCCCGAACCTCTACGGCCGGGTCCAGGCCCTGGACCTGCCGGCGTGGAAGGCGCGTCGGATCGCGAAGTCCACGGCCGATCTTCCGATGGAGGGTGCGGCCTACGTGGACGCGCACCTGCACGCGGTGGCGCACAAGGTCTCGATCGCCCAGCTCGACCGGACCGTCGAGGAAGCCCGGGTGACGTACGACCCCGCCGAGGCCAAGGCCCGGTGGGAGGCGGCGTTCGAGAAGCGGCACTTCGACATCGAGTCCCAGCAGGTCTCCTTCGACGGCACCGTCGACGTCCACGGCACCCTCGACCTGGCCGACGCCCTCGACCTCGAGGACGCCGTCGCCCGCCGCGCCCGCGAGCTCGGCCAGCTCGGCCTCGATGTGCCGGTCGACATCCGCCGCTCCATCGCCGTCGGCGACCTCGCCCGCCGCCAGCTGTCGTTAGAGCTGAACACCGGGGAGCCCGACGACCGGCAGCGGAAGCGGCCGCGACAGGTGGTCCTGCACGTGCACGTCTCCGAAGCCGCCCTCGGCACCACTGGCGGTGACGACCTGCACCTGGCCCGCGTGGAGGAGACCCGGTCCTTCGTCTCCGCCGAGCAGGTGAAGACGTGGTGCGCGAACTCCGACACCCAGGTGGTCGTGAAGCCGGTCATCGACCTCCACGGCCATGTCCACGTCGACGCCTATGAGACCCCGGACCGGCTCCGCGAACGCCAGGTCCTGCTCCAACACAGCTGCGTGTTCCCGTGGTGCCGCAAGCCGGCCCGACGCTGCGACTGCGACCACATCGACCCCGCCGCCCGCGGCGGACCCACCTGCGACTGCAACATCGCCCCGCTCTGCCGCCGCCACCATCGCGCGAAGACCCACACCCGATGGCGCTACGACAAGCTCGACGACACCACCTTCGCGTGGCAAACCCCGAACGGTCTGCTGTTCAAGCGCGACCACATCGGCACCACCGAGCTCACCTGACCGACCTCGAAGCCTCAGCCCTGACGGCCACCGACCCGCCTGTCAGGGCTACAGGCACGCCCGGGCCACCTAGCGGTGCCCACGTTCACCAGGCGACTGCGTGGCACCGCTGTCCGTCGGCGCAGCGAACACCGAGTTAGGCTGGCCTAACACCCATCGTCAGGAGCCTTCGTGCCGAGAAGCACCACCACCCTCGTCGTCACCTCGACCGAGCAGCTCAGCCCCGGGATGGTCCGGGTCCACTTCCGCAGTGACGACCTCTCGGCCTTCACCGCCAGCGCCGACACCGACCGCTACGTCAAGCTCGTGCTCGGCACGCCCGAGGAGCCGGTCCTGCGGACCTACACGGTGGTGGCGCCCGATGTCGCCGCAGGCACGCTGGCGATCGACTTCGTGGTCCACGGCGACGAGGGGTACGCCGGTCCGTGGGCGGCGTCCGCGAAGCCGGGCGACGTGCTGGAGGTCCGCGGGCCGGGGGGCGGGTACGCGCCCGACCCGACCGCCGACTGGCACCTGCTCGCGGGGGACGAGGCCGGGCTGCCGGCGATCCGGGCGGCGCTGGCGGCGCTGCCCCCGGACGCGGTGGGCTACGCCGTCGTGGAGGCGTACGGCGCCGACCACGTCCAGTCCCTGACCGGTCCGGCGGGCGTCGAGATCAGCTGGCACCACGACGGCGACCTCGCGGGCGCCGTACGGGCCCTGCCGTGGCGCGAGGGCCGGGTCCAGGTGTTCGTGCACGGCGAGGCGGAGGTGACGATGCACGGGATCCGCCCCTACGTGATCAAGGAGCGCGGGGTGCCCCGCCAGGACGCCTCGATCTCCGGCTACTGGCGGCGCGGCCGCACCGAGGAGGGCTTCCGCAGCTGGAAGCAGGAGCTCGCCGCCACCGAGGGCTGAGCGGGCTCAGTCCCGCTTCAGCCGCCACCCGGCCTGCGTGGCCAGGACCACCGCGGCCAGCTGCGAGGACACCTCCAGCTTGCCCAGGATGGCGCTGATCTGGGTCCGCACGGTGGCCTCGGAGACCACCCACTGGTGGGCGATGTCGCGGGCCGTGCGTCCGGCCATCAGCTGGTCCAGGACCTCCTGCTCGCGGGCGCTGAGGACGGCGAACCGAGCCCGCAGCTCGGCGGCCGCCCGCGCGCCCGACTCCCACTGCGCGACCAGCTCCTCGTACTCCCCGGGCGCCAGCACGGCCTCCCGGCGACTGAGCCTGCGGACGTCCTGCGTGATGTCGTGGAGTGCCGTCGTCTTCGCGACCACCCGGCTCGCCCCGTGGAGCAGGCACTCGCCCCACTGCGACCGGGGCGCGGAGGTGAGCACCAGGACCGCGACGTCGGCCTCGGCGAGGGGCCGCACCATGCGCAGGCCGCTGCCGAAGGGACCGAGGTCGAGGTCGAGGAGCGCGATGGTCGGCCGGAAGTCGCTGATCTCCGCGAGCAGTGCGTCGGCGCTGCTCGGCTGGAGGGGTACGGCGAAGCGGCGGGTGGGGTAGCCCTCCTGCTCGAGGGCCAGCACGAGCGTCTCGGCGAACAGCTGGTGGTCGTCGACGACGGCGATCCGTTGGCTCACGGGAGTGCTCGGTACGACGGCTCCGCGACGACCCGACGTACCCCCACGACGAACGACGCACCGGGACGGTGCGCGGGGTCGTACGTCAGCCGCCCGGTGCCGTCGACCAGCATCCGCCGGGCGAGGTGGAGGCCGATCCCGCTCCCCGAGGAGGTGCCGGACCGGGCGCCCCAGTCGAACATGGCGTCGGCCACCGAGGGCGACACCCCCGGACCCTCGTCGGTGACCCGGATCATCACCCAGCCCGGCTCGTCGGTCACCCGGATCTCGACCGGAGACCCGGGCGCGTGTCGGGCCGCGTTGGCGAGCAGCACGCTGACCGCCTGCGCGAGCGCGTCCGGGACGACCGAGACGCAGCGACCGTCGGGCGCCCAGCGGACCTCGTTGCCCTGGGCCCGGTGCCCGACGACCAGCGGCTGCAGCACGTCGTCGAGGGCGATGTCGACCGCCCGCGGTGGATGGACGTTGTGCAGCATGCGGTGAAGTCGGGCCACCTCGTGGGTGACCATCCGCTCCAGCTCGGGCCGTTCCTCGGCGGTCAGGACGTGCGGGGAGCTCATCAGCTCGGTCGCGCTCGCGATCCCGGCGATCGACCCCATCACCTCGTGCATCCGCTCGCGGTCGGCCCGGGTGCTCTCCTCCAGGTCGTCGAGGCGGTCGCGCACCGCGCTGACCATCCGCTGCTGGTCGCGGATCCCCAGTCGGAGCAGGGCCAGGGAGGTCGTCGAGGTCAGCACGGCCACGACCAGGCCGGACAGCAGACCCAGGCTGAGGACGAGGTCACTGTGGAGCGGGAAGGACTCGTCCTGGAGCGCGAGCGCCTGCCACAGGAAGCTCACGACGATGGCGACCTGGAACCGCACCTGCGCCCAGGGCGGCAGGTCGGAGCGGCGGGGGAGGGCCTGGGCGAGCGCGGCTCCGCTGGCGACCAGGACGACGGCGGAGGGCACGCCGGCGCCCGGCGGGAGCGCCCAGCTCCGCTCGCCGTTCAGGACCACGAGGTGACAGGCCGCGACCAGCGCGCCCAGGGTCAGCCCCACGCCGAGTGGGTCGAGCCAGGCCGGGCCCCGCACGGTCGGCGGGAACCAGGCGAGCAGGACGAGGAGCAGCGCCACCACCAGGCTCGCCGCGGCGAGGTACGACGACACCCCGGCGACCGACGTCCGCTGGGCGATGACGGCGACGGTCAGCCCCTGCAGGGACACCAGCGCGACGCCGGCGCAGAGCCAGGCCGTGGAGGCGGTGCGCGTGAGTCGCCAGTGCAGGTGGAGCAGGAGCGAGGCGACGAGTCCCACCAGGTTGACGGTGGGCGCGGACGAGGCGGTGAGCTGAGCCAGGCCGGGCACCCCGCGGGAGAGCGCGAGGATGACCAACGGCGCGACGATCACGGCGGTCGTGCACACCGTCGCGCTACGGCTCCACACTCCTCCGGGCACGCTGAACTTCGACACGTCTGGCTCCCCTCCCGACCGTGCGTCTCTGCTGCTCAGTTGCTCCTCAGGTCTGGACGGCAGCAGCTGCCCTCGAGAAATCCCACGATGTGGACGTTAGACGACGGCGAGGCAATCCGCACCCCCGGTCTGGTGCGGCATCAAGCGAGAGGGTCGGGGGACCGAGTGGCCCTGCTGCTCAGTACGCCCCGCGATGGCTGACGACGGCTCCGACGGTGCGCAGGGCGATGCGCGCGTCCAGGGCGAGCGACCAGTTGTCCACGTAGCTGAGGTCGAGACGGACGGTCTCGTCCCAGGAGAGGTCGGAGCGTCCCGAGACCTGCCACAGGCCGGTCAGCCCGGGGCGGACGGCGAGCCGTCGCAACGGGTCGACGGCGTACCGCTCCACCTCCTGGGGCAGGGCGGGCCGAGGGCCGATCAAGGACATGTCGCCGCGCAGCACGTTCACCAGCTGGGGCAGCTCGTCGAGGGAGTAGCGCCGCAGCACCCGGCCGACCCGGGTGACCCGCGGGTCATCGCGCAGCTTGAACAGCACCCCGCCCGCGCCCTCGTTCCGACTCGTCAGCGCGGCGTCCGGCCGGTCGGAGCCGGCGCTCATCGTGCGCAGCTTCAGCATCGTGAACGGACGGCCCTCCAGTCCGATCCGGGTCTGCCTGAACAGCGCCGGCCCCCGGGTCGAGGTGCGGACCACGGCCGCGAGGGTGAGCAGCAGCGGGCTCAGCAGCAGCAGGGCCACCGCGGCCAGCGCGCGCTCGCCGATCTCCTTCGTCACCCGTTGTGGACCACGCCGGACGCTGCCGCGCACGTGCAGCAGCCCGAGGTCGCCGACCCGGTCGGGCGAGGTGCGCGTCGCGCACACGTCGAGCAGTCCGGTGCCGACGTACAGGTCCAGGCCGCGCCGCTCCAGCTCCCAGCCGAGCCGCCGCAGGTGGACCGCGTCGAGGCCCGAGCCCGGCAGGGCCAGCACGGCGTCGGCGTTGCCGCGGGTCGCCAGGTCCGCCAGCGTGCCGGGGCCGTCGGTGCAGCCGGTCGCGACCCCGGCGAGCACGAACCGGTGGCCGGGTCGGCTGAGCTCGTCGACGGCGCCGTCGACCGCACTGCGCTCGCCGACGAGGAGCACCCGGGTGTCCGGCGCCCCGAGCAGGCGGCGTACGGCGAGCGCGGTCAGCACCAGCACCGCGGTCAGCACGATGAGCCGGAGTGCCGTCGCCGGGCCGGCTGGGCCGGCCGGGACGGCGGAGGCGACCCAGCAGGTCAGCCCGAGCATCGTCCCGGCCCGGAGCACGGGACGGGTGCCACCGTGCCGGTGTGCACCGGTCGCGGCCAGCAGCACCAGCCAGAGGACCGGCACCACCAGCAGCAGTCCGGACTCCGGTGTCGTCGCGGGCAACGCAACGAGCAGGGTGCCGACCAGCGCCGTCAGGGCGTCCGCGCCGACCACGGCCAGCCGGTGGCGGTGGAGCGACCGGCCCCGAGCCGGAGCCACACAGTCGTCGGGCGGAGCCGCCACGAGCGTCACGGACGCCGGGGCGGTGGAGACTGACCGGGGCAGTGCCTCGGGAGTCGTCGTGACCACTGGGGTTCCTTCCGTCGGGGTCCGCTCACCGTAGGAACGGGACGGGCCCCCCTTCATGCCGCAAATGGGGCATCTGCCGGAGCGGACCGGCTCACGGAGCCGTGGGGGGACGCCATCCGACCTGGTTGGCGCGGCCCACGGCTCCGATCTGGGTGGTGACGCCGAGCTTGGTCAGGATCGCCTTGACCTGGGTCCGCACCGTCGACTCGCTGACCCCCGAGTCCGCCGCGATCCGGCGGACCTGATGGCCCGCCAGCAGCTGCCCGAGGACCTCTGCCTCGCGGGCCGTGAGGCTGTCCAGGCGGGCGAGCACCGCTCGGCGCTCGGCCTGGCCGCGCTGCCACTCGTCGACCAACCGGTCGAGCTGCTCGCGCGACATCACCGGCAGGCCCGCGGCGAGCCGGTCCACGGTGCCCAGGATGTCGGACAGCGGTCGGGAGCGGCTGAGTACGGCGCTGGCGCCGTACCGCACGGCCTCGCCCCAGCGCGCGCCCACGGGGGACGTGGTGAGCGCCACCACCTCGATCTGGTTGCGGGAGAGCGGGGCGACCAGCCGGATGCCCTCGAAGGAGCCCGGGTCGATGTCGACGAGGGCGATGTCCGGTGGGTCGTCGGTGATGTCGGCGATCACCCGGGCCAGGGTGCCGGCCGTGGCGGAGAGCACGACGTGTCGCGCGACGTGCCCCGCGGCCCGCAGCGCCAGCTCGATGGACTCCGCGAGCAGGGCATGGCCGACCGCCACGACGACGCGCGTGGGCGACCGCATGCTCATCTGATCTGCTTCCGACGGAACTCTGTGGGGAGCACCCGTCGGACCACCGTAGGGAAGCCGTCCTGACCGGGTGCCGGACCCCGGTCGAGATACCCACCTCTGGGGAAACCGTCCCCAGAGGTGGGGACGCGGAGGCCGGAAGGCCATTCGCTGGGACCGGGCTCGCGCACGATGCGCGTGCCTGTGACGACGAGGCGGACAGAACGACGAGAGGGAGACACATGCCGGCGACGTGCTCCGCCCCGCAGGTTTCCCGGCCGCTGCGGCCGGCCCACCTGGCCGTGCTGGTCGCGTCCGACCAGCCCCTGGTCGCCGACGCGGTCCACACGGCGCTGATCAGCCAGGGACTGGAGGCGTTCGCGACCCCGGTGAGCCGGGGGCCGATCTCGCCCTCGCAGACCGCCCGGCTGCTCCAGCTGGACTCCACCGTCCTGCTGGTGATCTCCGACCTCTCCCGCTCCAGCCGGCTCGAGGGCGTGCGCACCATGATCGACGACCTGAAGCTCCCCGCCGTGGTGCTGTCCGGGACCGAGGGGGACGTCGAGTGGGGTGCGGTGCTGGAGAGCGGCGCGTCGGTCGTGCTGCCGGAGTCGGCGACCCTGGACGAGGTCGTCCGGGCCCTGCGCGGAGCGGTCCGCGGCGCGCTCCTGGTCCCCCCGCGCCGACGCCAGGAGCTGGTCGACGAGTGGCGTCGGACCGTCCAGGAGCGCTACGAGCTGGCCGCGCGGCTCGCCTCCCTCAGCCCGCGCGAGCGCGAGGTGCTGCGGATGCTCTACCTGGGCGAGTCCGTCCAGGAGATCGCCGAGCGCACCGGCGTCGCCGTGGCGACCGTGCGCAGCCACGTGCGGTCCGTGTTGCGCAAGCTCGGGGTCAGCTCCCAGCTGTCCGCCGTCGCCGTCTACGCCCAGCTGGGGCTGTTGGGCGGGGACGGCGGCTGAGGCGAGCGCCGGCAAGTCGGTCGGTGAGTCAGCCGGGGACTCAGTCGGTGAGCGGGGCGAGACCGGCGGCGGACTCGACGTACCGGCGGCCGGTCTCGGGGCAGCGCCACGTCGCCCCGTCCCGGACCAGGGGTACGCCGGCGTGCCCGACCCAGCCGATCAGCCGGGCCGGGACCCCGACGACCAGCGCGAAGTCGGGCACGTCGGCCACGACCACCGCCCCGGCGGCGACCAGCGCCCACCGCCCGACCACGACGGGCGCGACGCAGACGGCCCGGGCCCCGATGCTCGCCCCCTCCCGCAGGGTGACGCCGACGGCGTCCCAGTCGTCGGCGGTCTTCAACCGGCCCTCCGGGGTGACGGCCCGGGGGAACACGTCGTTCGTCAGCACCGCGGCGGGACCGACGAAGACGCCGTCCTCCAGCACCGCCGGCTCGTAGACCAGCGCCTGGTTCTGCAGCTTGCACCGGTCGCCGACCCGGACGCCGGGACCGACGTAGGCCCCCCGACCGATCACGCAGTCCCGGCCCACGCTGGCGTCCTCCCGCACCTGCGCGAGGTGCCAGACCCGGGTGCCGGCGCCGAGCTGCGCGCGGGGATCGACGTCGGCGCTCGGCTCGACGAGGTGCGGGAGGTCGGACACGGTCTGCTCGCTCATGTCGTCATCGCACCGCTCCCGGCCCGGGTCACAGGCGGCCCCCGGGGGAGTTACCCCATTCGGGGGAAAGGGGAGCTCGACGAGCGCCCGCGAGGAGTCCGGCCCCGAGGGTGGGGGTCCGCTCCAGCAGAGAAGGCATCCTCGTGAACCGGACCCACCCCCGGCGCGGCCGGACCACCCGTCGATTCCCGCGCCTCACCCTCGCGCTCGCCATTGTGCTGGCCGGCCTCGGCCTGGCCCCGGTCGCGAGCCCGCCCGCTTCGGCGGCCGCCGTCGACCCGTGCAGCGCCCAGGGCAACAAGATCACCTGCGAGAACAGTCAGGCCGGCACGTCCAGCGACGTGTGGGATGACCAGTGGGGGGCCGGGAGCGACGACATCCAGGGCTTCTCGACCGACATCAGCGTCAACGTCGGCAACCGGGTCGACTTCAAGATCGACACCGCCGCCACGGCGTACACAGTCACGATCTACCGGATCGGCTACTACGACGGCGACGGCGCACGGCGGATCACCACGGTTCCGGTCACGGCCTCCCTGCCGCAGCACCAGCCCGCGTGCATCACCGACGTCACCACCGAGCTCTACGACTGCGGCAACTGGGGGGTCTCCGCCTCCTGGCAGGTACCGAGCACGGCCGTCTCGGGCGTCTACGTCGCGCGCCTGGAGATCCCCTCGAGCGGGGCCGCGAGTCAGATCACCTTCGTCGTGCGGGACGACTCGAGCCACTCCGACGTCGTCTTCCAGACCTCCGACACGACCTGGCAGGCCTACAACCTGTACGGCGGGTCGAACTTCTACAACGGCGGAGCCAACGGGCGCGCCTACAAGGTCAGCTACAACCGGCCGATGCTGACCCGGGGCGGCACCGGCGGCCGGGACTTCTTCTTCGCCAACGAGTACCCGCTGATCCGCTTCCTCGAGAAGAACGGGTACGACGTGAGCTACCAGGCCGGCGTCGACACCGACCGCCGCGGCCACCTGCTGACGAACCACAAGACCTTCCTGTCCGTCGGCCACGACGAGTACTGGAGCGGTGCGCAGCGCACCAACGTCGAGGCCGCCCGCGACGCCGGGGTCAACCTGCAGTTCCTCAGCGGCAACGAGGTCTACTGGCGCACCCGCTACGAGCCGTCCGCCGACGCCGGCCACACGCCGTACCGGACCCTGGTGAGCTACAAGGAGACCTGGGACCGCAGGAAGTCGGACACCAGCTCGGCGCAGTGGACCGGCACCTGGCGCGATCCCCGGTACGCCGCCCAGTCCGACGGTGGTGGGCTGCCGGAGAACCGCCTGATCGGCACCCAGTACCAGGTCAACCACGACGATCTGGCGGTCAAGGTGAGTGCCGCAGAGGGCCGGCTGCGGCTGTGGCGCGGCACCACCCTGACCAGCCTGGCAGCCGGCACGACGGCGACGCTCGCGCCGCACACCATCGGCTACGAGTCCAACGAGGACGTCGACAACGGTTTCCGCCCCCCGGGCCTGGTGCGGCTGTCCACGACGAACGGGCCGACCCCCGAGTACCTCACCGACTACGGAAACACGGTGGTGCCCGGAACGACCACCCACCACCTCACGCTCTACCGCGCGGCCAGTGGCGCGCTGGTCTTCAGCGCGGGCAGCGTGCAGTGGACGTGGGGACTCGACGCCGAGCACGACACGCCCTTCGCCCCCGAGCCCGCGGACAAGCGGATGCAGCAGGCGCAGGTCAACCTGCTCGCCGACATGGGCGCGCAGCCGAAGACCCTCAGCAGCGACCTGACCCTCGCCACCGCCTCCACCGACACGGCCGCCCCGACGACGAGCATCACGAGTCCCACGGCCGGTGCCTCCCGGGCGAACGGCGCCCGGCTCACCGTGACCGGCACTGCCACCGACACGGGCGGCGGCCGCGTCGCGGGCATCGAGGTCAGCACCGACGACGGGGACACCTGGCACCCGGCCACGACGCTGGACCAGCTGACCGGCGCCTGGACCTACACGGCTCCGCAGCGCGGCGTGGGGTCCGAGACGATCCGGGCCCGCGCGATCGACGACAGCGGCAACATCGGTGCCGCGACGAGTCGCGGGGTGACGGTCACCTGTCCCTGCACGGTGTACGGCGCCGACGAGCCCCAGACCGCCCCGGCGGATGACTCCTCCGGGGTCGAGCTCGGCCTGCGGTTCACCATGGCCGAGGACGGTTACCTGACCGGCGTCCGGTTCTTCAAGGGCACCGGCAACGGCGGCACCCACGTCGGCTCCGTGTGGAGCCCGACCGGTGAGCGACTGGCGACGGCGACGTTCGGCAACGAGACCGCGACCGGCTGGCAGCGGGTGGACTTCGCCTCCCCGGTCGCCGTCGCCGCGGGGGAGCAGTACGTCGCGTCGTACACCGCACCCAACGGTCGGTACTCGGTCGAGACCGACGCGTTCTCCTCGATCGCCTGGCTTCGTGCGCCGTTCCGGGTCCCCGGTGGGTTCGGGGCTCCGCCATCCGGCGTGTACGGCGCGCCCGGGAACTTCCCGCAGGAGTCCCACGCGAACACGGGCTACTTCGTCGAGCCGGTCTACAGCGTGACCGACTCCTCGCCGCTGACCCTGGTCGGGCGGACCCCGGTCGCGGGCTCGTCCAGCGTGCCGCGCGGCACGAAGCTCACGGCCCGCTTCTCGCGGCCGGTGACCCCCGCGAGCGCCACCATCACCCTGGTCGACAGCGCCGGCGACCCCGTCCCGGGCACCCGGGCGTACGACGCCGCGACCCGCACCGTCACCTTCACGCCCACGGCCGCGCTGGCGGGCGGGGTCCGCTTCACCGCCACGGCGGCGGGCACCGACTCGAACGGGCTCGGGCTGACCGGCTCGCCCTCGTGGTCGTTCACCACGGCGATGCCCGCGGGTGCGCCGGGAGTCTGCCCGTGCTCGTTGTTCTCCGACGACACGGTGCCCGGCACGGAGATCGACGAGCCGACGGCGGTGACCCTCGGGACCCGCTTCACCAGCGACGTCGCGGGGACGATCACCGCCGTGCGCTTCCACAAGGGCGCGGGCAACACCGGGACCCACGAGGGCGCGGTGTGGTCGGGCGCCGGCGAACGGCTCGCGGTCGGTACCTTCACCGACGAGTCCACCGCGGGGTGGCAGACCCTCGTGCTGGCGGAACCGGTCGAGGTCACCCCCGGCACCGAGTACATCGTGTCGTACCGCAGCCCCACCGGGCGCTACTCCCTGACCGCGGGAGCGTTCTCGGGATCCAACCTGTCGCGCCCCCCGCTGCGGGTCGACTCGACCGCGGGCAGCTTCACCTACGGCACCGGATTCCCGTCGTCGCGGTCGTCGTCTAGCTACCTGGTCGACGTCGTCTTCGAGCGGCGGCCCGCGACGATCGCGATCGAGGCCCAGGACCCGCCGGCCGGTGCCCTGGAGGTGCCCCGGAACAACCCGGTCCGGGTCTGGTTCAGCACGCCCATCCAGTCCGGCGCCACCCTCTCCGCGACCGTCGCGGGCCAGCCGGTAGCCGGCACCGCCGCGCTCTCCGGTGACGGCACCCGACTCTCCTTCGTCCCGAGCGCCCTGCTGCCCGCGGCCAGCGTCGTGACGGTGAACCTGGCGGGGGTCCGCTCGACCGAGGGCGTGGTCCTCGCCGACCGCAGCTGGACCTTCACCACCGAGGGTCCCGGCGCTCCTGCCCAGACGATCTTCGGCGACTCGATGCCGACGGTCCCGAGCGACGACTCCTCGACGCCGGTCGAGCTCGGCACCGCCTTCGTGCCGAGCCGGGACGGGACGGTGCGCGCCCTGCGGTTCCTCAAGGGCGCGGGCAACGGGGGCACCCACGTCGGCACCCTGTGGAGCGACACCGGGAGCGTGCTGGCCCGGGTGACCTTCGCCAACGAGACGCCGCTCGGCTGGCAGCGGGCCCGGCTGTCCACGCCCGTCCGGGTCGAGGCGGGGAAGCGGTACGTCGTCTCCTACCTCGCCCCGCAGGGCCACTACTCCTACTCGCTGGACCACTTCGCCCAGCCGGTGACCTCGGGCCAGCTGGTGGCTCCGGCCGGCGACAACGGCCAGTTCCTCTACGGCGCCAGCGGCGGCTTCCCGACCTACAGCTTCCGCTCGTCGAGCTACTTCGCCGACGTCGAGTACCTCCCGGACCCGGCCACGATCACGGTGAGCTCGCGCTCGCCCGCCTCCGGGGCCACGGACGTGACGGCTGAGGTCCATCCCTCGGCGTCGTTCAGCGTGCCGGTGCGGCCGACGTCGACGATCCGCGTGCTCGTCGGCGGTCAGCCGGTGGCCGGCACCGCGAGCCTCTCCGAGAACGGCCGACGGCTCAGGTTCGTCCCGTACGGACCGCTGCCGCACGACCAAGAGGTCACGGTGGCGCTCTCCGGGGTGGTCTCCACCGACGACGCGGTGCTGCCCGACGAGAGCTGGACCTTCCACACCCACCCGTCCTACCGGACCACCGTCACGATGTTCAACGGCATGACCCCCGCGACGGCGTCGGTCAACGACTCCGATCCCATCGAGGTCGGCGTCGCCTTCACTCCCGATTACGACGTGGACGTCACCGCGATCCGGTTCTACAAGGGGCCGGGGAACACCGGCACCCACGTCGGTCGCCTGTGGTCGCACGGGGCCTATCCCCAGGCCCAGGTCGTGTTCCAGGACGAGACCGCGACCGGCTGGCAGACGGCCGAGCTGTCGACGCCGTACCGGCTGACGGCGGGGACGACGTACGTCGTGTCGTACTACGCGCCGAACGGGCACTACAGCGCGACGCCGAACTACTTCACGGGCTCCAGTCCGCTGAGAGACGATCTGTTCTCCATGCCTGCGACGGACAACGGGCGTTACCGCTACCTGCTCGGAGGCGCGTACCCGACCCTCAGCTGGGCGGGGACGAACTACTTCGTCGGGGCGGTCCTCCGCAAGCCCTGAGGACCGCTCGGACGGTCTCCCCAATTGAGGGGATAGCACCCCGGCACAGGCCCGGGCCCGGTGCCCGCGAACTTCGATGGGGGTGTCCCGGCCACCATCCGTCAGGAGCCCGACCGATGTCCGCAGCGCAGCACCCGTCCACGTCCGCCCCGGCGCCCGACGCCCCTTCGGGGATCGCGGTCGTCGGGGCGGGCTACTGGGGCCCGAACCTGGTCCGCAACCTCTCCGCCTCGCCCGACTGGGAGCTGCTCGCCGTGTGCGATCTCGACCAGGAGCGGGCCCGGGAGGTCGCCGCGGGCCGGCCGGTCCAGGTGACCGACTCGCTGGACGAGGTGCTCGCCCGCGAGGACGTCGCCGCGGTCGCCATCGCCACCCCGGCCCGCACCCACCACGCGATCGCGGTGGCGGCACTGCGGGCCGGCAAGCACGTCCTGGTCGAGAAGCCGCTCGCCGACAGCGTCGAGGCCGGCCGAGCGATGGTCGAGCTGGCCCGCCAGCAGGGCCTGGTCCTGATGGCCGACCACACCTACTGCTACACACCGGCGGTCGAGAAGATCCGCGAGCTGGTCGCCGAGGGCGCCCTCGGCCAGATCCTGTACGTCGACTCGGTGCGGATCAACCTGGGGCTGATCCAGCCCGACGTGGACGTCTTCTGGGACCTGGCGCCGCACGACCTGTCGGTGCTCGACCACGTGCTGCCCGGCGGCCTGCGGCCGCTCGGCGTCGCTGCCCAGGGGTCCGACCCCGTCGGTGCCGGGCGGCCCTGCGTGGGCTACCTGAGCCTGCCGCTGCCCGGCGGCGCGATGGCGCACGTCCACGTCAACTGGCTCAGCCCGACCAAGATCCGCCAGATGGTGATCGGGGGCAGCGAGCGGACCCTGGTCTGGGACGACCTCAACCCGCAGCAGCGAATCAGCGTCTACGACCGGGGCGTCGACCTGGTCCAGCAGTCGGTGGACAGCGCGGACCGGCGTACCGCCTCGGTGTCGTACCGCCTCGGCGACACCTGGTCGCCGGCGCTGCCCGAGCGCGAGGCGCTGGGCGCGATGGTCCGCGAGTTCGCGGCCAGCATCCGCGGGGAGCGGGCGCCGGCCACCGACGGGGAGGCGGGGCTCCGGGTGCTGTCGGTGCTCGAGGCCGCGGCGACCAGCCTGCGCGCCCGGGGTGCGCTGGTCGACGTCGCGATCCTGGACCGGCCGCTGGAGATCGTCCGATGAGCGCGTTGCAGGGGGCCCGGGTGCTGGTCACCGGGGGCGCCGGGACGATCGGGTCGACCCTGGTCGACCAGCTGCTCGACGCGGGGGTCGCACGGGTCGACGTGCTGGACAACCTGGTGCGTGGTCGGATCTCCAACCTGGAGTCGGCCCTCGCCGACGAGCGGGTCCGGCTGGTGCCCGGCGACATCCGCGACCGCGACCTCGTCCATGACGTGACCCGCGGGCAGGACCTGGTCTTCCACCAGGCGGCGATCCGGATCACCCAGTGCGCCGACGAGCCGCGGCTCGCGCTCGAGGTGCTCGTCGACGGCACGTTCAACGTCGTCGAGGCGGCCTCCGACGCCATGGTCGACAAGATCGTCTCGGCCTCCTCGGCCTCGGTCTACGGCCTCGCGGAGGAGTTCCCGACGCCGGAGCGGCACCACCACCACGACAACGACACCCTGTACGGCGCCGCGAAGACCTTCGGCGAGGGACTGCTCCGCAGCTACGGCGCGATGCGCGGGCTCGACCACGTCTCGCTGCGCTACTTCAACGTCTACGGCCCGCGGATGGACGTGCACGGCCTCTACACCGAGGTGCTGGTCCGGTGGATGGAGCGGATCGCCGACGGGCTGCCGCCGCTGGTCTTCGGCGACGGCCGGCAGACCATGGACTTCGTCTTCTCCCGCGACATCGCCCGGGCCAATCTGCTCGCGGCCGCCGCGCCGGTCCGCGAGGGCGTCTACAACGTCGCCAGCGGCACCGAGACCAGCCTGCTCGGGCTCGCCGAGGCGCTGCTGCGGGTGATGGACAGCCCGTTGCCCGTGGAGCACGGACCCGATCGCGCGGTCAACGGCGTCAGCCGCCGGCTGGCCGACACCAGCGCCGCCGAGCGCGACCTCGGCTTCGTCGCCGAGATCGGGCTCGAGGACGGCCTGCGCGAGCTGGTCGCCTGGTGGCGCCCGCTGCGTGAGGAGATCGCCGCGGGCCGGCCGATGGCGGCCCGGTCATGACCGCCGACATCGCCCCCGCCACCGACCTGGGGCGGATCGACGTGATGCGCCCCTGGCTGGGCGAGGAGGAGGTCGAGGCGGTCGCTGCGGTGCTCCGCTCCGGCTGGGTCGCCCAGGGACCGCGGGTCGCCGAGTTCGAGGCCGCCTTCGCCCTCAGCCAGCACGCTCGGCACGCCCGGGCCGTCTCCAGCTGCACGACCGCGCTCCACCTCGCCCTGCTCACCGCCGGGGTGCAGGCGGGCGACGACGTGGTGGTGCCGTCCTTCTCCTTCGTCGCGACGGCCAACGCAGCGACGTACGTCGGCGCGCGCCCGGTCTTCGCCGACGTCGACGCCACCACCGGCAACCTCACCGCCGCGACGATCGAGCCGGCGCTGACCCGGAGCACGCGGGCCGTCGTGGTCGTCGACCAGGGCGGGGTGCCCGTCGACCTGGACGAGGTGCGGGCGCTGTGCGACCCGCTCGGGATCGTCGTCGTCGAGGACACGGCCTGTGCCGCGGGGTCGACCTACCGGGGCGCCCCGGTGGGTGCCGGCGCCGAGGTCGCGGCGTGGTCCTTCCACCCGCGTAAGGTGCTCACCACCGGCGAGGGCGGGATGCTGACCACCCAGCACGCGGCCTGGGCCGAGCGCGCCCGGCTGCTGCGCGAGCACGCGATGAGCGTCTCCGCCGCCGATCGGCACGCCAGCCTCCTCGCGCCGCCGGAGCAGTACACCGAGGTCGGCTTCAACTTCCGGATGACCGACCTCCAGGCGGCCGTCGGGATCGTGCAGCTGGCCCGGCTCCCCGAGGTGGTACGCCGTCGCCGCGAGCTCGCCGCGACGTACGCCGACGCGCTCGCCCGCGTCCCCGGGCTGCGACCGGTCGCGGACCCGGCGTACGGCGAGAGCAACTTCCAGTCCTTCTGGGTCGAGGTCGAGAGCGGCTACCCGCTCGACCGCGAGGCGCTGATGGCCGCGCTGGCCGCCGCCGGCATCTCGGCCCGCCGCGGGATCATGGCCATCCACCGGCAGCCGGCGTACGCCCGCGCCGGCCTGCGGACCGGCGCCCTGCCGGTGACCGAGCGGCTGAGCGACACCACCCTGATCCTCCCGCTGTTCCACGAGCTGGGCGAGGACCAGCAGGCCCGGGTCGTCGACGTGCTCCGCCGATCGGGGCGCCGCACGTGAGCACCTCCGAACGCACCCTGATCCTGGTGGCCGCCAGCGGCCTGGCCCGCGAGGTGATCGCCGTGGAGCGGACCCTGGACCGCTACGGCCGGATGTTCCTCGTCGACGACGACCGCCGGCTGTGGGGCTCGACCATCGACGACGTCCTGGTCCTCGGCGACCTCGCCCATGCGGGTGCCCGCGACGCCGACCTGGTCGTGTGCGCGGGGCAGGGCGCGGTCCGGCGCGGGATCGTGGCGCGGCTGGCCGAGCTGGGGGTCTCGCCGGACCGCTACCCGCCGGTGGTCCACCCGAGCGTCGATGTCCCCACAGGCTGTCGGGTCGGCGGCGGCAGCATCCTGCTGGCCCAGACCGTGCTCACCGGAGCGGTGCGGGTGGGGCGGCACGTGGTCGCCATGCCGCACGTGACGCTCACCCACGAGGTCGTCGTCGAGGACTACGCGACGCTGTGCGCCGGGACGAGCCTGGGCGGCAGCGTGCTGGTCGGCGAGGCGGCGTACGTCGGCATGAACGCGAGCGTGCGTCAGGGCGTGGAGATCGGGCCCGACGCGGTGCTCGGGATGGGAGCGGCGCTGGTCCGGTCGCTGCCCGCCGGCGAGACCTGGGCCGGCGTCCCGGCCGGGCCGCTCGTGGCCGGTGGCGTGGGGGGTGCCTGATGCGCTTCCGCCGCCCGCGCCCGCTTCGCTCGACGCCCACCGTGTCGGTGGTCGTGCCCTGCTACCGCTACGGGCGCTACCTGCCTGCCGCGGTCGCGAGCGCTCTGGACCAGCCGGGGGTCGAGGTCGAGGTGATCGTCGTCGACGACGCCTCCCCGGACGACAGCGCCGAGGTCGCCCGTGCCCTGGCCGCCGCCGACCCACGGGTCCGGGTCCTGGTCCACGAGCAGAACCGCGGTCACATCCAGACCTACAACGACGGTCTCGCCCTGGCCGAGGGTGAGTACGTCAGCCTGCTCTCCGCCGACGACCTGCTGACGCCGGGCTCGCTCACCCGGGCCGCCGCCCTGTTCGAGGCGCACCCCGGGGTCGGCCTCGTCTACGGCTACGCCCGCTCGTTCACCGGCGAGGTGCCGGTCGCGGTCCCACGGGTGCGCAGCTGGAGCGTGTACGCGGGCCGGGAGTGGCTCGACCTCACCGCGCGCCGCGGACGGTGTCTCATCAGCAGCCCCGAGGCGGTCGTGCGTCGCGAGGTGCTCGCCGGCGGCGGCTACGACGCGCGGCTCCCGCATTCCGCGGACTTCGCGCTGTGGCTGCGGGCCGCGGCTCACTGGGACGTCGCCCGCGTGAACGGCCCGATCCAGGCCTGGTACCGCGTGCACGACGCCAACATGCATCTGACCACGTACGCCGGCTGGCTCACCGACCTCGTCGAGCGGCGGCGTACCTTCGACCTCTTCTTCGCCGAGGTGGCCGACCCATCGACCGCGCGCGCCCAGCAGCCCATCGCCCAGCGGGCCCTGTGCCGGGAGGCGGCCCGGCGTGCCCTGGCCGCCCGTCGTGACGACCGGCCCGCCGAGGCCGACGCCTATCGCGCCTTCGCCCGGTCCGTCTGCTCGACCACGGAGCGCGACCTGAGCTGGCGGCTCGAGGCGCTGCTGGCCCGCTCCGCCGGTCCGCTGCCCGGGGGAGCCGCCCTGCGGGCGGCCGGCCGGGCCGGGCGCCACCTGCGCTGGCGCTACGAGCGGCGGTACGGCACATGAGCGCCGAGGTCTCGTCGCGCGCGGCGCGGATCGGCCGGGGCCTCGGGTGGAGCCTGGGCGGGAACGTCGTGCTGCGCGTCGGCAACGTCGCGATGTCGATCCTGATGGCGCGCCTGATCGCACCCGACGAGCTCGGTGTCTTCGCGGTCGCCCTGACCGTCTGGGCGATCCTCGGCACCCTGGCGGAGTTCGGGCTCGGTTCCGACCTGGTGCGGTCGAGCGACCCGGAGCGCCGGGCGCCGACCGTCGCCACCCTCGGCGTGCTGACCAGTGGCGCGCTGGCCGTCGGCATGGTGCTGGCCGCCGGTCCACTGGCCGAGGCGTTCCGCAGCCCGGAGGCGCGTGGCGTGATCGTCGTGATGGCGCTCGGCATGGCCGTCTTCGGCTTCACCATCGTCCCAGCCGCCCGCCTCCAGCGCGAGTTCCGTCAACAGACGCTGCTCTGGGTCAACGCCGCCGGCCTGCTCAGCTCGGCGATCGTGATGACCACCCTGGCGCTGCGTGACGTCGGACCGGAGTCGCTGGCCTGGGGACAGGTGGCCAACCAGGTCGTCCTGGTCGTCGGGCTGCACCTGGCCACCCGCCGCCGGCCTCGCTTCGGACTGGACCGGGAGATCGCCCGGGCGTCGCTGGCCTTCTGCCTGCCGCTGGCCCTGGCCAACCTCGTCTCGTGGGCGCTGCTCAGCGTCGACAACCTGATGGTCGCCCGGGTTCTCGGGCCCGCCGAGCTCGGTCTCTACCTGCTGGCCTTCAACGTGTCGTCGTGGCCGATGAGCGCCCTCGGCCAGGCCCTACGCGTCGTCGCGCTGCCCGGCTTCGCCCAGGTCGAGGACCCGGGCGAGCGCAACCGAGCCCTGCTGCGCGCGGTCGCGCCGGCCGTCACGGTCGCTGTGCTGATGGGGCTCACCCTCGCGACGCTGGCCGACCCCCTGGTCGCGGTGCTGTACGGCGAGCGCTGGTCGGGCGCGGCCGAGGCCCTGACCGGCCTCGCGGTCTTCGGCGCCCTGCGAGTCCTGCTCGACCTCGTCGCCACGTTCCTGATAGCCGTGGGCGCGACCACCGCGGTGCTGGCGGTCCAGGTTCTGTGGATGGTGGCGCTGGTGCCGACGATATGGGTCGGCCTGGTCGGCTTCGGGCTCTCGGGAGCCGGCTGGAGCCACGTCCTCGTCACCCTCGTCGTGGTCGTCCCGGCGTACAGCGTGTGCCTGCGGCGGGCCGGCGTCGACACGACCGCCTTCCTGCGCGCCGGACTGGTGCCGATCGCCGCGGCCGTTCCCGCGGCGGCGGCCTGCTGGTGGGTCGGTACCCGGTCGGGCCCGCCCCTGCTGGTGCTGGCCGCCGGCAGCCTCGTCGCGCTCGCGACCTACGCCTTGCCACTCGGCCCGTGGTGGCTGCGCCGGATCGCCGAACTGCGTCGGAGCGACGCCCGTCGACGGGTTCCCGTCCTGCTGACCGGGGGGACGCCGCGATGAGTGCACCGAGCCCCGCCATTCGACCCCGTACTGACGAAGGAGTTCTCGCATGAGCAACCTCACGCGCGCCGACCACCCGGAGGACCCGGTGCCCCTGGTCGACCTCCGGCCGCAGCAGGACCGGGTCGCCACCGAGGTCCGCGACGCGGTGCAGGCGGTGCTCGAGAGCGGCGCGTACGTCCTCGGCCCGCCCGTCTCGCGCTTCGAGGAGGAGTACGCCGCCTTCTGCGGCACCGACCACTGCGTGGGCGTCGGCAACGGGACCGACGCGCTGCACCTGGCCCTCCGGGCGGCCGGCATCGGATCCGGCGACGAGGTGATCGTCCCGGCCAACACCTTCGTCGCCACGGCGGAGGCCGTGGTCCTGGCCGGCGCCGAGCTGGTCCTCGTCGACTGCGACGAGGACCTGCTGATCGACGTCGACGCGGCCGCGGCCCGGCTGACCCCGCGGACCCGCGCCGTCGTCGGCGTGGATCTCTACGGTCAGGCCGCGCCGTTCGAGCGGCTGCGTGCCGTCGTCGGGCCCGACGTGCTGCTGGTCGAGGACGGCGCCCAGTCGCAGGGCGGCGCCCGGCACGGCCGTCCGACGGGCAGCCTGGCCGACGTCGCGGCGACCAGCTTCTACCCCGGCAAGAACCTCGGGGCGGTCGGCGACGCCGGCGCCGTCACGACCGATCGCGCGGACCTCGCCACCGAGCTGCGCAAGCTGCGCAACCACGGCGGGGTCGAGCGCTACCGGCACGAGGTGGTCGGCACGAACTCGCGGCTGGACTCGATCCAGGCCGCGGTGCTCTCGATCAAGCTCACCCACCTCAAGGAGTGGAACGCGCAGCGGGCCGCTGTCGCCGACCGCTACGCCGCCCTGCTCGGCGACCTCCCGCAGGTCGTGCTCCCGCGCACGGTGGCCGGCAACGAGCACGTCTGGCACCTCTACGTCGTCCGGGTGCCGGAGCGGGCCCGGGTGCAGCAGGCGCTGGCCGACGCCGGGATCGGCACCGGACTGCACTACCCGGCCCCGATCCACCTGATGCCGGCCTTCGCCGACCTGGGCCTGGGTCCCGGGAGCTTCCCGGTCGCCGAGCGCACTGCGGGCCAGATCCTGTCGCTGCCGATGTACCCCGGCCTGACCGCCGTCCAGCAGGAGCGGGTCGCGGCTGCGCTGGTCGCCGCGGTCTCGGAGCTCGGATCATGATGCGGCCCGCCGCTGGGGTGGGCGATCGTTGGCGGCAGGTCCGCCGGCTGCTCGCCACCGAGGGCACCGCCGGGCTCGGCCGGCGGGTGCGGCTGCGACTCGCCGAGGCCCTGGTGCCCCCCGGCTCGACCGGCCTCGCCGTCAGCGAGGAGGAGGTCGACCGCGCGACGGCGGTGGCGGCGGGCGTCGTACCGGCTCCCGGGCCGCTGCCCTGGCGGCCGGGCGAGCCGATGCGCGTGGCGTGGGTCTGCACGCCGCCGGCCCCGGGCTCGGGCGGGCACACGACCATGTTCCGTCTGGTCAGCGCACTCGAGCAGGCCGGACACCGGTGCGACCTCTACCTCCGGGACCGGCACGGCTGGTCACTCGACCAGCACCGGGAGATCATCCGGACCCACTGGCCGGAGGTGCGCGCCGGGGTCCACGACCTCGCCGGCGGGATCGCGGACTCGCACGCCGTCGTCGCGACCGCCTGGGAGTCGGCGTACGCCGTGCTCGCCTCGCCGGCCCGGGGCCGCCGCTGCTACCTGGTGCAGGACCTGGAGCCGATGTTCTACCCGGCCGGGAGCGCGGCGCTGCTCGCGGAGGCGACCTACAACTTCGGCATGCACGGCCTCACGGCCGGGCCCTGGCTCGCCGAGCGGCTGCGGGCCGACCACGGCATGACGGCCGACCACTTCGACTTCGGCTGCGACCTCGCGGTCTACCGGCCGCGCGAGGACGAGCCCACCGTGCCGCGCGACGGCATCGCCTACTACTGCCGTCCGGGCACCCCCCGGCGCGCGCACGAGCTCGCGCTGCTCGCCCTCACCCGGTTCGCCCGGCTGCACCCGGACGTCCCGATCCACTGCTACGGCACCGTCGTCGCCGACCTGCCGTTCCCGGCGATCCAGCACGGCCGGCTCTCACCGGTCGAGCTCGGCGCGCTGTACCGGCGCTGCGTCGCCGGACTGGTGCTCTCGGCGACCAACGTCTCCCTGGTTCCCCTGGAGATGCTCGCCGCCGGCTGCGTGCCGGTCGTCAACGACGCCGCCCAGCACCGGGCGGTGCTCGACAACCCGCAGGTCCGCTACGCCACACCGACCCCGCGCGACCTCGCCGACGCGCTCGCCGACCTGGTCGGCCAGCCGCCGACGGCACGCAGGGTCCGGGCCCTGGCGGCGGCGGACTCGGTCGAGGACGTCGGCTGGGACCGGGCCGGCGCCCAGGTCGAGCAGGCCCTGCTGCGCGTGGTCGCCCGACCCGTCGCGCCCGACCGGAGCGGTGTAGCACCCGACATCCGCGACAACTCCGAAGGGGAAGTGCCATGTACCTCGCTGACGCGCTGACCGTCCTGCTGCGCCGTTGGGTCGTCGTCCTGCTGGGCGTCCTCCTCACCGGCGGGGCCTGCTATGCGGTGATCAAGTACGTCGAACCCGACTACCAGGCCTCGGGCCAGATGCTGTTCCTGTTGCCGCCGGAGGCGTCGGGCGAGTCGACGCCCACCAGCCCGTTCCTGAACTTCCAGGCCGGCCTGTCCACCGCCGGGTCGCTGGTCGCGGGCCGGGTGGCCACCAAGGACGCCCAGCGCGAGCTCGCGGCGGAGGGGAACAGCGCGGAGTACGCCGTCGCCCTGACCCCCGAGGCCGGGCCGTTGTTGGTGATCACCAGCAAGGACAAGGACCCCGCGGTCGCCCTGGCCACCCGCGACGCCGTGATGGACAGGATCTCCGCCGACCTGGCCGCGATCCAGACCACGGCCCGGGTGCCGAACCGGCAGATGATCACCGCCCAGATCAGCAGCACCTCCGAGAACGCCGAGGTGCTGCCCGGCAGCCGGATGCGGGCCCTCGCCGGTGCTGCCGGTGCCGGCATGCTGCTCACCCTGCTGCTCGCCTTCGGCACCGACCGGATCGCGAACCTCCGCCGGGAGCGCCGCGCGCGTGCCGCCGAGCGCGGCAAGGGCGACCCGGAGGCGGCGGCCGACGAGGAGGCCTCGGCTGCCTCTCCGTCCCGGATGCGGGTGGCGGGCGAGCACAAGGAGGCCGGTGGAACCTCGGCCATGGCGAGCTGACCCCGATGCGGTGGGTCATCAGGAGGCTGGGGCTGGGCGAGCACCGCGGTGCGCCCCGGGCCGCGGCGTTCTTCGTCGTCGGGTACGCCGTGCTGCTGCTGGCCGTGCCCTCGCAGCTGATCCTGGCGCCGCTCGGTGCCCCGGGCACTCCCGCCAACCTCTGGGCGCTCGGCGGGCTGCTGTGCTGGATCTGCGCGACGGTCGGCGGCCTGAACCCGGTGCGCGGCGCCACCGCGACCCGGATCGCCGTCGGCATGCTGACCGTGGCGGTGCTCGCTGCGTACGCCAACGGGACCGTGTCGGGCTGGTACGCCCCGCCGGACGTTCGTCAGGTGACCGACGAGCTGTGGACCCTGGTGCCGCCGACGGTCTCCGACATCACCGCCACGATGATCAAGGCCGCCGACCGCGGGCTGCTCTCCTTCGCCGGCTGGATGGCGGTGGTGCTGATCTCTGCGGAGGGGATCCGTTCCTGGCGGGACCTGGAGCTGGTCGTCGCGGTGGTGGCCTGGCTCGGGACGCTGCTGGCCGCGCTCGGGCTGGCGCAGTTCCTCTGGGGCATCGACATCGCGCGCTACATCCAGATCCCGGGGCTCACCCCGAACGCCGACTTCGGTGCGGTGCTGGCGCGCTCGACGCTGAACCGGGTGTCCGGGACGGCCGTGCACCCGATCGAGTTCGGCGTGGTGCTCGCCAGCATTTTCCCGCTGGCGCTGCACTACAGCATCCACCGGTGGGGCCGGCGCGGTGCGCTGCTGCCGGTCGGGCTGGTGCTCGTGGGCGCGACGCTGTCGGTGTCGCGATCGGCGATCCTGGTGCTCGCGGTGACGATGGTCGTGCTGCTCCTCGGGTGGCCGAACGCCTGGCGGATCCGGGCGCTGATGCTGGCGCCGTTCGTCGTGGTCGGTCTCCGGCTCGCGATCCCCGGCCTGGTCGGCACGATCGTCTCGCTGTTCAAGAACGTCCAGAACGACCCCAGCGTGAGCGGGCGCACCGACGACTACGGCGTGGTCTTCGAGCTCTACGGCGAGCACCCGTGGCTGGGCCGCGGGCTGTTCACCTTCGTGCCGCGGCACTACCGCATCCTCGATGACCAGTACCTGATGATCCTGCTCGAGCTGGGTGTGCTCGGCCTGGTCGCGACGATGCTGCTCATCCTGACCGGCTTCGCGAACGGCCACCGCGCCCGACGGTGGGCGCGGACGGCCCGGTCGCGGCACCTCGGCCTGGCCCTCGCCGCGTCGATCCTCGGCAGCGCGGTGGGCATGGTGACCTTCGACGCCTGGGGGTTCCCGATGGCTGCGGGCAGCTCCTTCCTGCTGATCGGGCTGGCCTGTGCGGCCGCGCAGCTCGCGCTCGAGGAGCGCCCGCGCGAGCACCTCGAGGTCCCTGCCGGCACCGGCGGCGCCGTGAAGGAGACGACCCCGTGACGCCCGAGGAGCGGGTGCTCGTGGCCGTCGTGGCCTACAACAGCGCCGACGTGCTGCCCGGCCTGCTGGCCAGCCTGCCGGCGGCGATGGCCGGCGTACCGTGGCAGACCGTCGTGGTCGACAACGACTCCGCCGACGACAGCATCGACGTCGTCCGGCGCCTCGCGCCCGATGCCCGCGTCGTGGCCACCGGGCGCAACGGCGGGTACTCCGCCGGCATCAACGCCGCCGTCGCCGCGGGCGGCCCGCACACCGCGGTCCTCGTGCTCAACCCCGACGTCCGGCTCGACCCCGGCTGCGTGCCGGCCCTGCTGGCCGCGCTGCGCGAGCCCGGCGTCGGGATCGCCGTGCCGCGGCTGCGCGACGCCCGCGGCGTCCGGATCGACTCGCTGCGTCGCGAGCCCACGCTGGTGCGTGCTCTCGCCGACGCCGTGGTGGGCGCCGAGCGGGCCGGGCGGCACGGGCGGCTCGGCGAGGTCGTCACCGACCCCGAGGCGTACGACGGCGCCACCGACACCGACTGGGCCGAGGGGTCCACGCAGCTGATCGGTGCGGCCTGCTGGGCGCGGGTGGGGACGTGGGACGAGTCGTACTTCCTCTACTCCGAGGAGGCCGACTACGACCTGCGCGCCCGCGACGCCGGGTTCGCGACCCGCTACGTGCCCACCGCCGGCGCGGTGCACCTGGAGGGCGGCTCGGCGGGCTCGGCCCGCCTGTGGCCGCTGCTGGTCGTCAACCGGGTGCGGCTGTTCCGCCGTCGCCGGGGGTGGCTGCCGGCGGTGCTGTTCTGGGCGGTCCTGGTGCTGCGGGAGGGGAGTCGGGCCTGCCTGGGCCGGCCCGCGTCGAAGGCCGCGCTGTGGGCGCTGCTCGACCCGGTCCGGCTGCGCGAGCCCGCCGGTCCCGGATGGCTGCGCTGATCCGGGATGGTCCCTGACGGTGTGCCGGCGGGCGACCTGCAGAAGGTCAGGGACCAGGCAGGGTGCCGGTGCGTCAGCTGTGGGCCGTCTTTGCTATCCGTGTGACAAGTTCTCGAGGATCTGTCCCAGTGCTTCCCCTCGCTATTGAGGGCGCGAGCCGCCGGCCCTAGCCTCCGTCACGAAGCCGTGCTGCTGGTCCGGTCGGGAGTGGAAGGGCGAACATCTCATGAGCGAGACGAACGGAATCAGACGCAGGGCGACAGCGATTCTCGCGACGTCGGCCCTGCTGGCCACGCCTGCCCTGCTCGCACCTGCGAGTGCCCGGCCCTCGGCAGCCGAGGAGCCGTGCACGAAGGTCTACGGCGTCCGCGTTCAGCTGTTGAAGTCGGAGCGCGCGACCCGGGGTGGAGCCGTCCTGAAGATCACCAATGCCGCACGGTGTCCGCGAGGACGGTTCAAGGTCAGGTGGCCGGGTGGCTCGAAGACCCTGCGCATCCGGCCCGACAGCGTCGGCGTCGCCAGGCTGCGGCTGCCGCGCCTCACGCCCGGCGATCGGGTCACCGTCGTCTACCGATCCCACGGCCAGGTGGCCGGACGCGACCGCATCACGATCAGGCCGCCACGCCCCTGAGGTTGCTCCGCCGCGTTCTCAGCGCAGGCGCTTGGCCAGGCCGACCAGCTCGCCGCGGGCGCGGTGCGGGAGCGGCGGTCGGCGCAGCACGCTCGTGCGCAGCCCGTCGAGGGTGTCGCCGGCCCGCAGGCTGAAGCGCGGCTGGATCCAGTCGCCGTCGCGGGCCCAGCGGCGGTCGCTGGTGTGCACGCTGCGGTAGCCCAGGGAGCGCAGCCGCCGCAGCAGGGCTCGGTCGTAGCGGCCCAGCGGCAGGGCGGCGTCCTCGACGGGCTCGCCGAGCAGGATCTCGAGCCGGTCCCGGGCCGTGACGAGCTCGCGCTCCCGCACGGCGGGGTCCATCCGCCGCCACGGTCGGTGGTCCATCCCGTGGGTGCCGATCCGCATCCCGCGCTGCTGGAGCTGAAGGACCTGGTCGCGGCTCAGGCTGCCGTCCTGGTCGAGCCGGCCGGCGAGCACGAAGAAGGTGGCCGACAGCCCGCGCTCGAGGAGCGCCGGCAGGCCGGTCTCGGCGTCGGAGGCGTTGCCGTCGTCGAAGCTCAGCCGGACCCGCGGGTCGTCGGCCACCTCGTCGAGGATCCGGTGGAACAGCTCGGTGCCGATCCAGTACGGCGCCTCGCCGGGCTCGAGCTCGCGAGCCGGGGCGCCGATCCCGTGGAAGCAGAGGTTGAGGCACGGCTCCGGCGGCACGGTGGTCATCGGGCCACCCCGGTCCGGGTCGAGGCGTCGCGACCCCAGGCCGCGGCACCGCTCGGTGGCACTCGTCGGGCCTGGAGGGCGGCCCAGCCGGTGAGCGCGACGTACACGACGGCCGCGGGGGCGAGCCAGGGCCGGGGGAGCACCACCTCGCGCAGCCAGGCCGCGCGGTCGGAGCGGCGTACCCCCGCCCCGGGCTGGCGCCCGCGAGAGGTACGACGCAGCTCGGCGTTCCCGCGGCGCACCCGGACCAGGCGCCGGACCAGGTCGCCGGTGCGCATCGGAGCCGCCACGGTGGTGGCCACGTCCGGGAGCTGCACCCGCTCCTCGTCGGTGAAGAGGGAGTCGAGGAAGAGGTCGTCGGCGACGATGTCGGGGAAGGTCGTGAACCGGCCCCGGCCGGCCTCCGAGAGGGCGATCATGCCCCGGCCGAACAGGCCGCGCTCGAAGACCGGGAGCCGCCGGTGCACCGCCGTGTAGGCCCGCACCGGCCAGGGTCGCCCGGTTACCTCGACGTGCCGCGACGGCACCGCGACCAGCGGCCTGCCGGGCCCGTCGAGGACCTCGCAGAGCCGGCGCACGGTCGCGACGGTGGCGGGGATGTCGGCGTCCAGGTAGACCCGCGGGAACGCGGTCGCGACCCGGTCGCCGGCGCGCAGCGCCTCGGTCTTGCTGGGCCGCTCGCACTCGAGCACGGTGACCCCGGCGTACTGCCGGGCCCGGTCGGCGGTCCGGTCGGTGCAGCCGTTCGCGACGACCACCACCTCCAGCTCGCCGGGACCGGAGCCGGACAGCAGCGCGCTGAGGGTGCGGCCGATCACCTGCTCCTCGTCGTGGGCGGCCACCACCACGCTCGCGCGCGCCGTGGCCGGATGCGTGGCGGGCTCGCTCCTGGCTTCGCTCATGGAGCCAGCCTGGGCGCGGTCACCGCGGCCTCGGGCGGCCTCTCGAGTCGCTCCCCAGGATTGGGTACGCGCCGGCACAGCCGCCCGTTACTCCCGGCTGCGCTCCCTACCGTCGTGGACATGCTCGACGACGACACCGTCCGGGTCGCGCCCATCCGTCCGGCCGACCTGCCGGAGGTGGGGGCGTTCCTCCACGACCACCTCAACCCCCGGCTCAGCGCGGCCGAGTGGGCGGTGGCCGCCGTACCCACCTGGCGGGTCGACGCGCCCAACCACGGCTTCCTGCTGCGAGCGGGCGACCGGCTGGTCGGGGTCCAGCTCGCGTTCTACGCCGAGCGTGAGGTCGCGGGGCGGCCGGTGCGCTTCTGCAACCTCGGCGCCTGGTGCGTCCTCGAGCCCTACCGCGGTCACGGCCTGCGCCTGCTCCGGGCCGCCCTGGCGCAGCGCGGGCACGTGTTCACCGACCTCTCGCCCAGCGGCTCGGTCGTGGCGATCAACGAGCGGCTGCGCTTCCGGCGCCTCGACACGACCACGGCGCTGGTGGCCAACCTTCCCGGCCGGCGCCGGGCCCGGGTCGTCACCGACCTCGACGAGATCGACCGCCGTCTCGAGGGTGTCGACCGGGTGCTGTTCCGCGACCACCGCGGTGCCGGGGCGGCGCACCACGTGCTCCTCGACGCCGGCCCGCGCGGGCACTGCTACGTGATGTACCGCAGCGACCGGCGCCGCGGGATGCGGCTGTTCGCGACCCTGCTGCACGTCTCGGACCCGCGCCTGCTGCGCCGCTGCCGGCCCGACCTGGCCCGGCACCTTCTCGCGCGTCGGCTGCCGGTGACCCTCGCCGAGCTGCGCGTCGTCGGCGAGCGCCCGGCCGGGTCGGTGCTGCTGCGCCACCCGCGACCCAAGCAGGTCCGTGGCGCCGAGGTGTCCCCGGACGCCGTCGACAGCCTCTACAGCGAGCTCGTGCTCGTCGCCTGGTGACCCCGTGACCGCCCACCCGCCCCTGCCCCTGCCGCTGCTCAGGAGTCCCCACATGCGTGTCCACCTCCACGATCTGCTCGACGAGCAGGCCCGCCGGCACCCGAACCGGCCGGCGCTGACCGACAGCAACCGCACGGTCCGGTACGCCGACCTCTCCGAGCGCGTGCACGAGCTCGCGGCCGGGCTGCACGCCATCGGCCTGGACCGCGGCGACCGGGTCGCGGTGCTGCTCGACAAGCGGATCGAGACGGTCGAGTCCCTCTTCGCCACCTCGGCGGCCGGCGGGGTGTTCGTCCCCGTCAACCCGCTGCTGCGGCCTCCGCAGGTCCGGCACGTGCTCGCGGACTGCGGCGTCCGGGTGCTGGTGACCTCGACCCAGCGCTGGCAGGCCCTCGCGGCCGAGCCGGGCCTGCCGCCGACCCTGGAGCAGGTACTGCTCGTCGACGACGCGGGGGAGGCCCGGCCGGCCCACTCCCACGGTCCGGCGCTGGTGCCCTGGTCGGAGGTGCTCGCGGCCGGGCGCGGGTCCGCGCCGGCGTCGTACCGCGGGGTCGAGGGCGACCTCGCCGCGATCCTCTACACCTCGGGCAGCACCGGCCGCCCGAAGGGCGTGGTGCTCACGCACCGCAACCTGATCGTCGGCGCCGAGAGCGTCAGCGGCTACCTCGGCAACGGGCCCGAGGACGTGATCCTGGCGGCGCTGCCGCTCAGCTTCGACGCCGGCCTCAGCCAGCTGACGACGGCGTTCGCCGTGGGTGCCCACGTGGTGCTGGTCAACTACCTGCTGCCCGGCGACGTCGTCCGGCTCTGCGTCGAGCACGGCGTCACCGGCCTCACCGGGGTGCCGCCGCTGTGGACCCAGCTCGCCGCGGCCAGCTGGCCGGCGGAGGGGATCCGGCTGCGCTACGTCGCCAACACCGGGGGCCGGCTCCCGCGCGCCACCCTGGCCCGGCTGCGCGAGCTCTTCCCGCAGGCGCGGCCCTACCTGATGTACGGCCTCACCGAGGCCTTCCGCTCGACGTACCTCGACCCCGACGAGGTCGACCGCCGGCCCGACTCGATCGGGAAGGCGGTGCCGGACGCCGAGATCCTGGTGCTGCGTCCCGACGGGACGCCCGCCGGGCCCGGCGAGGAGGGCGAGCTGGTGCACCGCGGCCCGCTCGTCGCGCTGGGCTACTGGAACGACACCGAGCGCAGCGCCGAGCGGTTCCGCCCGCTGCCCGGGACGGTCGCCGGCTGGCGGCCGCCCGAGCTCGCCGTCTGGTCGGGCGACACGGTGGTCGCCGACGAGGAGGGCTTCCTGTTCTTCGTCGGCCGCCGCGACGACATGATCAAGACCTCCGGCTACCGGGTCAGCCCGACCGAGGTGGAGGAGGCGGCGTACGAGACCCGGATGGTGGGCGACGCGGTCGCGATCGGGGTCGAGGACGAGCGGCTCGGCCAGCGGATCGTGCTGATCGTCAGCCCGCGCTCCGAGGCCGACGCCGACCTCGCGGACACCGGCCCGCTGCTGGCGCTGCTGCGGCGCCGGCTGCCGCTGTTCATGGTGCCCGCGGAGATCCGGGTCCGCGCCCAGCTCCCGCGCTCGCCCAACGGCAAGCTCGACCGGGTCCTGCTCAAGGAGGAGGTCTCGTGACCGCGCAGACCATGCCCGAGGCGGCCCCCGTCGCCCGGCACCTCAACCGCTTCGGCACCGCGGGGGGCCAGCTGCTCGTCGGCGGGATCGAGCTGGAGCGACTCACCGCCCGGGTCGGGTCGACGCCGTACTTCGCCTACGACCGGTCCGCCGTGATCGCCGCGGTGGCCGCGCTGCGCGCCACGCTCGACGGCGCCGTCGAGATCGGGTACGCCGTCAAGGCCAACCCGATGCCGGCGCTCGTCGGTCAGCTGGCCCGCGTCGTCGACTGGCTCGACGTGGCCTCGGCCGGCGAGATGACGACGGCGCTCGACTCCGGGAAGTCGCCGGACCGGGTCACCTTCGCCGGGCCGGGCAAGACCGACGCCGAGCTGGCGATGGCGGTCGCCGCCGGGGTGCTGATCGAGCTGGAGTCGGCTCGGGAGGCGGCCCGGGTGCTGCGGGCCGGCGAGGCGATCGGGGTCCGGCCGCGGGTCGCCGTACGCGTCAACCCGGACTTCGCCGTGAAGGGCTCGGGCATGCGGATGGGCGGCGGACCCCAGCAGTTCGGGGTCGACGTCGAGGAGGTGCCGCACCTGCTGGTGCTGCTCGCCGACCTGGACCTCGCCGTGGAGGGCTTCCACCTCTTCGCCGGCTCGCAGAACCTGCACGCCGACCTGGTCCGCCAGGCCCACGAGCGGACAGTGGACCTGCTGCTCGACCTGGCCGACCGGCTCCCGGAGCCGGTGCGCTACCTCAACGTCGGTGGCGGCCTCGGCATCCCGTACGCCGATCGCGACCGGCCCCTGGACCCCGAGGAGGTCGGCCGCCCGCTGGCCCGGCTGGTCCAGGAGCGGGTCCGGCCACGGCAGCCCGACGCCCGGGTGGTGCTGGAGCTCGGTCGCTACCTGGTGGGGGAGGCCGGCGTCTACGTCACCCGCGTTGTGGACCGCAAGGTGTCCCGGGGCCGGACCTACCTGGTCGTCGACGGCGGCATGCACCACCAGCTGGCCGCATCCGGCAACCTCGGCCAGGTCATCCGCCGCAACTACCCGATCGTGGTCGGCAACCGCCTCGACCGCGACGAGCGCGAGACCGTCGACGTGGTCGGTTGCCTGTGCACCCCGCTCGACGTCCTCGGCGACCGGGTCGAGCTCCCGGTCGCCGACGTCGGCGACCTGGTCGTGGTCTTCCAGGCCGGTGCCTACGGCCGGACCGCGAGCCCCCAGCAGTTCCTCGGGCACCCGGCTCCGGCCGAGGTCCTGGTCTGAGTCCTGGTCCGAGTACTGGTCTGATCCGTCCCGTCGTCGAAGGAGACTCCCGTGTCCCACCCCGTCACCCGCCCCGACCTGGTCCCGCAGGTGCGCGGCGTCCTGGTGCGCGTCCTCGGCATCGAGGAGCGCGAGCACCTCCTCGACGCCTCGACCCCGCTGCTCGGCGAGCTCCCCGAGCTGGACTCGCTCGCTGTCGTCGAGCTGGCCGTCGCCCTCGAGGAGGAGTTCGACATCGTCGTCGACGACGCCGACGTGACCGGCGAGCTGTTCGCCACCGTCGGCAGCCTGGCCGACTACGTCGCCGACCGGACCGGCGGGCCGTGACCACCCTGGGCCCGGCGGCCGGGTTCGTCGCCGTCACCGTCGGACCCGGAGCAGTCCACGAGCTGGGCGGTCTCCTCGACCGCGGCCTGGACGTCCTCGACGTGCCCGCCGACCGCTCGTGCACGGGGACGGTCGCGTTCGCGACCTGGGGCGACGCTCGGCCGCCGGGACCCGAGCGTGCCCTCGTCCTCACCGCGGAGGCGCGCCGCCACGAGCAGGCCCTCACCGCCGCCCACGTGCACCGGGCCCTGATGACCCCCGACCTCCCGTTGCTGGCTCAGGTGCTGCCTCCGTTCGCGGCCGTCACCCGCGACGGCGTCGACACGGTGCTCGCGGTGGTCGACCCGCTGGGGATGCGCCAGCTCTACGTGCGCCGCGGCCCGCGGTGGTCGGCGGTCTCGACGTCCGCGCGGGTCCTCGCCGGCCTGCTGCCGGTGGGATTGGACCTGGAGGCGGTCGCGGTGCAGAGCCGGCTGGGCTGGCAGCTCGGCCGCCGCACCCTGTTCGCCGGCGTCGAGCAGGTGCCCGCCGGCAGCCTGCTGCGGCTGTACGGCGGCACCGTCCACCGCCGCGACACCCGCTCGCCCGAGCAGCTCCGGCCGGTCGGTCCGGCCGGACCCGCCGACGCCGCCACGACGGTCGCCGAGACCCGCGACCTGCTGCGCGACTACCTGGCGGCGTACCTCGACGACCATCCCGACCCGGTGCTCCAGCTCACCGGCGGCCAGGACTCCCGGCTGCTGTTGTCGGCGATCGACCCGGCCCGCCGCCGCGGGCTGCGGGTGCTGACCCTCGGGGTGCCCGGCAGCCCCGATGTCGCGATGGCGGCCGAGCTGGCCCGGCGCGAGGGGATGCGCCACGAGGTGCTCGACCTGACCGGCCTCGACGTACTCGCTCCCGAGGAGGCCTGGGCGCTGACCGCGACGGCGGCCGGAGCCCTCGAGCTGGCCGCGGACCCGGTGGCCCGCGCCGCGCTGGACGTGGCCGAGAGCCGGGCTCGGCCCGGCGCGCGCCTCTCCGGCCTCGGCGGCGAGGTCGCCCGCGGCTTCTACTACCTCGGGACCGGTGCGGATGCGCCCGTGACCACCCGGCGCGCGCACCGGCTGGCGCGCTGGCGGATGTACGTCAACGAGGCCGTCGCTCCCGACATGCTGGCCCCCGAGTTCGGTGCCTGGGCGCAGCAGTTCGCCCTCGACGAGGTGCACCGGGTGCTCGCCGCGTCCGGGGACCCCTGGTTCGCCGCGACCGACCGGCTCTACCTGGAGGAGCGCATGCAGCGCTGGGCCGGGGCGACCGAGACCGCCGTGTGCCAGCGCACGGCCGTGGCCAACCCGATGCTCGACGACCGGTTCGTCGCAGCCGTGGGCGCGCTGGCACCGGCCGACAAGCGCGGATCGCGCTTCCTCGGCCGGCTCTCGGTCACTCTCGACCCGGGGCTGGCCGACCTGCCGCTCGACGGGCGGCCATCGCCGCGCAGCTACGCGGAGGCCGGCTGGGGCGCCGCGGCCGCGCGCGCGCGGGCGACCGGCGCCGCCGCGGGCCGCAAGGCGGCGCAACGGCTGTCGGGTGGGCGACGGGCACCGGCCGGCGGGGGAGCCCTCGCGGGCGGGGTCGCGGCGTACTGGCGGCACCGTCCCGAGGTCCTGGACCCGGTCCGCAGCACCGGCCTGCTCCGCGAGGAATGGCTCGACCGGGTGGTCTCGGGCGCCGTCGTACCGGACCCGGCGAGTACGGCGTTCATGGTGAATGTCACCCTCGCCACCACGGTGGCGAGCGTCCGCCCCGCATCAGGCGCATCACCCATTTGAGGGAGTAAGTAGTTACTCGGGCTCCGGCCTTGGCTACGTTCCGCCGCGAGGCAGGGACCTTTTGCCGGTCCCTGAGCGTGGGTCGACCTGACTCGCGGATTCCACCGACCAACACCGCCCGGAGCGTGCTGACCTCGGCCTGCCCCGGGCCGGAGTGTCATGCAAACCACATCCCCCATCCACCGAAGGCGGACCCGACTGCTGCCGGCCGCGCTTGCCGCGGTCGCACTGGTCGTGCTCGTCGCGCTGCTGCCGGGTGCCGGCGTGGCGTCCGCCGATTCCCCCGCCGATGCGGCTGCCGCGACCCCCACCGCTGCAGCCGCTCTCGCACCCGCACTGGCGGCCGTGTCCTCCGCTGCCGAGCGACGCGCCCGTCCTCGGATCGCCAACGCGGCGAACACCGGCGTGCCCGCCCGCCAGAAGCTGCGGCCCTACCGCGGCTCCTGCACGATCACCCGGGACAACACCCGGATCGTCGGGCGGCACGTCACCTGTGACCTCGACATCCAGGCGTCCGGTGTCGTCATCCGTCGCTCGCTCGTGCACGGCACGATCGGCAGCAGCGGCGATCGCGGCGACAGTTCCTTCCGCCTGATCCGCTCCACCGTCGACGCCTCGCCCACCGGGTCGCGGATGGTGACCGTCGTGGGTGAGGTGCGCTTCCGCGTGGTCGGCTCCGAGATCCGCGGCGGCAACCGCAGCATCAACTGCTGGGACCGGTGCACGATCCGGCGCACCTGGGTGCACGGGCAGGACACCGACGCCAGCGGGCAGACCCACGAGTCCGGCATCCGGATGGGTACCAACGGCCGGTTCCTCTACAACCGGATCAGCTGCGACGCGCCGAACGTCGCTCCCGACGCCGGCTGCTCGGCCCCGTTGACCGGGTACGGCGACTTCGGCCCGGTCCGCAACAACCTGGTCGAGCGCAACCTGTTCGTCGCCACCACCGGTGGCACCTGCGCCTACGGCGGATCGTCCGGCGGCAAGCCGCACTCCGACAGCGCCTCCGGGATCCGGTTCATCGGCAACCGGTTCCAGCACGGCAGGTCCGGCAACTGCGGCTACTGGTCCGCGGTCATGGACTTCGACCGCTCGGCACCCGGCAATGCCTTCACCGGCAACCGCTGGGTCGGCGGCGGGCGGGTGCAGGCATGAGCGCCGCGCACCGCAAGGTCCCGGCCCCTCGGCCCGCCGGTCGTCGCCGCTCGCCGGTGATCGTCGCCCTGCTGGCGACCGCGCTCGTCGTCTCCGGCACGATCACCGCCTACGCGGCCGTCGTCCAGCAGGATGCGGCTCCGTCCGCCGCCCCACCTGCCGGGTACGGCATCTTCCCCGCGAGCCTGGTGCCCGACTCGGCGGTCGACACCGACACCGACGCCGCGACCCTCGGGGTGAGCTTCTCGACCAGCGTCCCCGGCGTCGTCACGGCCGTTGAGGTCTATCGCGGCCGCGGCGGCGCGGTCCCCGAGGACGGCACGCTGTGGTCGTCGAGGGGGACGCGGCTCGCGAGCGCCGAGTTCGCCGCGTCGTCCACCGCCGGCTGGGTGACAGCCACGCTGTCCGAGCCGGTCCGGCTCGAGCCGGGCCGTCGCTACGTCGCGTCGTACGACGCCCCCCGGGGCGGGTACGCCGGCGACAACTGGCGACTCGACCCCGACGCGCCGGTCGTGAACCGGGCCCTCACCGCGTGGCAGGGCGTCTACGGCCGCGACGGTGCGGTGCCGAGGCAGACCTACCGCGACTCGAACTACTACGTGGACGTGCTGTTCGCGCCCGACGAGGACTCCGGCACCCCGGGTCCGAGCCCGACGGATCCGACCGACGAGCCGAGCAAGAAGCCGACGACGTCGCCGACCGCCAGGCCGACCACGCCGACCACGGGGCCGACCACGCCGACCACGGGACCGACGTCCCCGACCACGCCGCCGTCGTCCACGCCGACCTCGACGCCGACCTCGACGCCGACGTCCCCGACGTCGACTCCCACCCCGTCCGGGTCGGCCACGCCGAACCCCACGACCACACCGGACCCGGACGGCTTCCCGGACGCGGCCAACACGGGCGTACCGGCCGGCACCGCGCTCACGGCCTACACCGGCCCCTGCACGATCACGGCGGCCAACACGGTCATCGACAAGAAGACCGTCAACTGCAGTCTCGAGATCCGCACCACGGGGGTGCAGATCAAGAGCTCGGTGATCGAGGGGACGGTCGGCAACGACGAGAACACCTCGGGTCGTTCGTTCACGATCACCGACAGTGAGGTACGGGTCGGCAGCCGCGCCGGCACCGGCATCGGCTCGCGCGACTTCGTCGCCACCCGGGTCGAGGTCACCGGCGGCAACCGCTCGGTGAACTGCTGGATGAACTGCACGATCCGTGACTCGTACGTGCACGGTCAGTTCCGGGACGCCACCGGGACCTACCACGAGTCCGGGATCCGGATGGGCGCCGGCTCGACGATCACCGGCAACACGATCGTCTGCGACGCGCCGACCGTGCCACCGGACGCGGGCTGCTCCGCGGGCCTGACCGGGTACGGCGACTTCGCCGCGGTCCGGGACGTGCTGGTGCAGGGCAACCTGTTCCCGCCCTCCACCGGCGGCACCTGCGCCTACGGCGGGTCCTCGGGCGGCAAGCCGTACTCCAGCCAGGCCGCGAACATCCGCTTCCTCGACAACGTGTTCGTCAAGGGATCGGGCGGGAAGTGCGGTTACTGGGCCCCGATCATGGACTTCAACAGCTCGGCGCCGGGCAACGTGTGGTCCAACAACGTGTGGCAGGACGGGGGTCAGATCCGCCCCTGACCAGTTTTGGGGAAAGTCGATCCCGCTCCAGCTGAGCGGGTCGGGCGGGCTCGCAGGGTGTGGCCATGGCACACACGACCACCCCTGCGGGCCCGCCGCACGTCCTGATCATCGTCCAGAACCTGCCGGTCCCTCTCGACCGCCGGGTGTGGCTCGAGTGCCAGGCACTGCGGGCGGCCGGGTACGACGTCTCGGTGATCTGCCCGAAGGGCCCCGGCGATCCCGCCCGCGAGCGGATCGACGGCGTACGGGTGTTCAAGTACCGCCCGGCCCCCGAGGCCTCGGGGGCGCTGGGCTACCTCGTCGAGTTCGTCTACAGCTGGGTGCGCACCGCGCTGCTGTCGCGCAAGGTCTGGCGCGAGCAGCCCTTCCAGCTCCTCCAGGCCTGCAACCCGCCGGACACCTACTGGGCGCTGGCCCGGCTGTGGAAGCGTCGCGGGGTCCGGTTCGTCTACGACCAGCACGACCTGAACCCGGAGCTGTTCCTCTCCCGGTTCGGCGAGCCCAGCGGGGGCGCCGGCCGCGCCCAGCTCGGCCTGCTGCGGTGGCTGGAGTGGATGACGTACCGCACCGCCGACCACGTCGTGTCCACCAACCGCTCCTACCAGCGCATCGCGATGGAGCGCGGTCGGCGCAGCGCCTCGGACGTCACCGTCGTGCGCAGCGGTCCGGACACCCGCACGATGCGCCCGGTGCTGCCCCGGCCGGACGCCCGCCAGGGGGAGCGACACCGGCTGGCCTACCTCGGGATCATGGGTCCGCAGGACAACGTCGAGGTGGTCCTGGAGGTCGTCCACGAGCTGGTGCACGGCCGCGGCCGGTCCGACGTCGAGGCCGTGCTGATGGGCTTCGGCGACTGCTACGACGACCTGGTACGCCGCAGCGGCGAGCTCGGGCTCGACGACGTGGTGACCTTCACCGGCCGGGTCGGCCTGCCGGCCATCGCCGAGCAGCTGAGCGCCTCCGCCGTGGGGTTGTGCCCCGACCGCAAGACGCCGCTCAACGACCTCTCGACCATGAACAAGACGATGGAGTACATGGCCTACGCGCTCCCGTCCGTGGCCTTCGACCTCGCCGAGACCAGGGTCTCCGGCGCGGACGCCTGCCTCTACGTGCCCTCCGGCGACGTCGCGGCCTTCGCCGACGCCGTGGAGCGGATCCTCGACGACCCCGAGCTGCGCTGCCGGATGGCCCGGACGGCCCGCACCCGCGTCAGCGAGGAGCTCGACTGGCGGCCCCAGGCGGCGGCGTACGTCGGGGTCTACGACCAGCTGACCGGCCGCGACCTCCAGCAGATCCCCCGCGACGACGGTGCCACCGCGTTCGTCGACGTCGACTCCGACGAGGAGCTGGCCCGCTTCGTCCTCGCCCGGGGCCCGCTCCCCGCCGTCCACCGCGACCACGCCCTCGGCGCCTGAGCGCGTAGCCGGACGGGTGGACGCTCGTCGCCTCGGGGCAGCTCAGGCGGCACGGCACCCCGGGCAGAGGACTTCCACCCGTCCGGCTACGGCCGCTTCGATCACGGTCTGCACCTCCAGGGGGTGAAACATCACGTCGTCCCAGGAGAAGCGCAGCACCAGCCAGCCGGCGACCACGAAGGCGTTGTAGCGGCGCGCGTCGCGGGCCAGGGCGTCGCGGCCACCGTGCCACTCGAAGGAGTCCGCCTCCATGATGACCCTCAGCCGCTCGTCGACCAGGTCGGGTCGGCCGAGGAAGTCCGGGTCCCGGATGCTGATCTGGGGTTGGACGGCCAGGCCCGGGACCCGGCTCGCGATCCCGCGCAGCACCGACTCGAACGGGTTCGCGGCTCGCCCGTCGGCCGCGCGAGCGACCGCGAGCACCTGGGGAGCCCCGGGCCCCCGCGCGTCGCGCCCGATCGCGCGCAGCCGCGCGGGTGGAAACCCCGCGCGCAACGCCGAGTCGGCGACGGCCAGCGCACTGTCGAACGGCTCGGTGCGCAGGCAGTCCAGCAGAGTCCGGTCCTTGCTCGTCGCGATGCCGTCCACGTCGTCGGGACCGAGGTCGACGTAGTGCAGCACGACACCGTCGCCCTGCCCGGGCCGAAGTCTTCGGCTCGACCTGACGGTCACGTGCGGCCGCTCCGGCACCGTCTGGACCGCCCATCCCCAGTGCTGGGCGGCGCTGAGCCGCGAGACCACTCCGGTCAGCCGGTGGGCGGCGGCCACTGCCTCCTCGACCGCCGGGAGCGCGTAGCGTCCGCGACCCAGCCTGACCACGCCGCCTGCCGCGAGCGCCCGGTCGACCTCGCCCCGCGAGGTCGCGGCGATCAGCGATCCGCGAGTCGCGACCCCTCCGAGCTCGACCAGCACCTCGACGACCGACACCCGACCATGGTCGATGCTGAGCGGACCCGGCGCGACCGGCCCTCCACAGGGCGCACCACCGGCCGAGGCGTGCGTAGCCGGACGGGTGGAAGTCCTCCACGCCGGGTGCCCTACCGCCTGAGCTGCGCCGAGGCGACTGGCTTCGACCCGTCCGACTCCGTACTCACTGCGCGACCTCAGCGGACCACGCTCGGGGACCAGGCCTGCTCGATGAAGACCGCGGGCTCGGCGTCGGCGGCGACGTCGAGGGACCACACGTCGGTGACGCCTGCCTCGTCGTCGCGGGGCACGCCGTAGAGCACGGTGTCGTCGTCGAGCCACTCCAGCTGGTCGTCGATGCTGCGCTCCTCGCCGGTCAGCACGGTGCGCTTCCCGGTGGCGAGGTCGAGGACGGCGGGGGTCCAGCTGCGGCCCTCGCCACGACGGTCGGCCTGCTTGAACGCGACCCGGGTGCCGTCGGGAGAGAGGGACGGGCACTCGACGTCGGCGGCGACGGTCTCGATGGTGCGGTCCTCGAGGTCGCCGCGGGCCAGGTAGGTGCGTCCGCGGGTGCCGACGGTGACGTAGAAGGTGCGGTCGTCGTCGGCGAACGTGACACCCCACAGGTTGCGGTCGCGCGGGGCGGCCTTCTCGCCGTCGATCTCCAGGGCGAAGTCCTCGAGGTTGCCGAGATCGTCCCCACCGACCCGGCGGATCTCGGTGGCGGTCGAGAAGCCGTGCGAGAGGTAGGAGTGGCCGCTGACGAACGCCGTCGTCGCGACCAGGCTGCCGTCGGGTGAGAGCCGGGTCCGGCTCGGCAGGCCGGGCAGCGGCGCGGACCCGGTCTCGGCCCAGGCGGTGTCGAGCTCGAAGGCGTCGTACGACGTCACGACGCCGCGGCCGGTCCGCAGGCAGGAGCGGGCGGTGGCGGTGACGTCGATCCGGTCGCACACGACGTCGGTGAACGCGCGCGGCCCCGACGCGTCGGCCAGCGGGACCGTGGCGACGACGCCGTACTCCCGGTCGACGCCGGTGTGCCGGAAGGCGACGAGCGGACCGTCGGTCGGGCTGGGGACCGCGGTCGGGACGCTCGGGGGCGTGCGCTCGCGGGCCTCGCTGTCGGCGCGCTCGTGGAAGGCGTACGCCGTGCTGCCCCCGAGCACCGCCGCGCAGAGCCCGACGAACCCGGCCAGGCGGATGCGGCTGCTCATCGGGCCGGCACCGGCGTCAGCACCCGCAGCGCGACCGGGACCACCAGGACCAGGGCGGCCGCCACCCCGAGCAGCGCGGCGGTCGGCCCGGCCAGGAGCCAGAGCACGCCGAAGCCCACGGCCGCCACGAGCCGGGCCAGCGCGACCGCGGTCTGGGCGAGGGCGATCCCGCTCGCGCGCACCCGGGCCGGCACGGACTGCCCGGCGACCGCGGCGAGCACCCCGTCGGTGGCGGCGTAGAACAGGCCGAGCAGCAGCACCGTCGCGAGCGTGCCGACGACCACGGACCCACCGGCGAGCAGGCTCGCGCAGACGTAGGCGGCGGCGAGGGCGAGATGTCCCAGGACCAGCACCCGGGCCCGTCCGAACCGGTCGGCCAGGCGACCGAGCGGCAGCGCGAGCACGAGGTACGACGCGCTGGTCGCGACGTACAGCACCGGGAACCAGTGTGCGGCGAACCCGCCCGACTCCAGCAGCACCAGGTAGACGAAGCCGTCGCCGACCGTCAGCAGGCCGAGCGCGCCGGCCACCGCCGTCACCCGGAGCAGCTCCGGGGTGGGCACGTCGCGCCAGCGCACCCGGGCGGGCTTCTCGGCGACGGGCACCGGCGGGCGGGCCACGGCGCCGGCGCCGGCGGGCACGAACAGCGCGAGCAGCGCGACGCCGAGCACGGCGAACGCGAGCGAGAGGACCATCACCGAGCGGTAGCCGCCGGGGATCAGCCAGAGCACGACGAACGCGAGCACCGGTCCGATGAAGGCGCCGACGGCGTCCAGGGAGCGGTGTACGCCGAAGGCCCGCCCGAGGTGCTCGGGATCCGCGTCGGCGGCGATCATGGCGTCGCGCGGCGCGGTGCGGATCCCCTTGCCGACCCGGTCGGCCGTGATCACGGCGGAGATCGCCCCCAGACCGGAGGCGAAGGGCAGCAACACGCGGGCGGCGGCCGAGGCGGCGTACCCGCTCAGGGCCACCCACTTCGGCCGGCCGGTGCGGTCGGCGGCCCACCCGGCGCCGACGCGGACGAGGGCGCTGACCCCCTGGTAGAGCCCCTCGACCACGCCGTACGCCGCGGGGGAGAGCCCCACGACGACGGCGAGGTAGAGCGGCAGGATCGCCGAGACCGACTCCGAGGAGATGTCGGTCAGCAGGCTGACGAACCCGAGTACGACGACCGTGCGGCCCACCGGCCGGCCGGACGGACGGGCGTCGGGCTCGGAGGTGTCAGCGGGAACGGTCGGACCGGCCGCGGGCCGGTCCCGCAGCGAGAGATACACGGCCGGTCACCGGGACCCGGGACGGAGCTGGACGGAGGGGACCCGGCCGGGGCAGCTTCCCGGCCGGTCCGGCCGGATCCCTCTCCGTGCCTCCAGCACAGCGCACCTGAAGGCCACGAGGGGTCCGCGGCCGCCGGGTTCCCCGAAATCGGGGAGCCGACGGAGGTCGAGGGGGGCAGGCACCTCAGGACACCCGGTGCACCGTCGGAGGCTGCCACTCCAGGCTGAAGGCCAGGCCGACCGCGGCCAGCTGGGAGCTCACCTCCAGCTTGGCCAGGATCGACTTCACCTGGGTCCGCACGGTCGCCTCGGAGACGACGCTGAGCCGGGCGATGTCGCGGACGGGGTGTCCCGCCATCAGGTGCCCGAGCACCTCCCGCTCCCGCGCCGTGAGCTCCTCGAGCCGACGCCGGCGCTCCTGACGGTCCTGCCGCTCGTGGTGCCACAGCGCGAGCAGGTCCTCGCGCTCCTGGACGTCCATCACCGGCAGTCCGTGGTTGATCCGGCGCACCACGGCGAGGATCTCCTGGAGCGGCTGGGCCTTCGACATGGTCTTGCGCGCCCCGTAGCGCACGCACTCGCCCCAGCGGGCCCGGTCGAGGGACGCGGTGACGACCACGACGTTGGCGCCCATCCGGGCGATCGGGTTGATCAGCCGGGTGCCGTCCCCGAAGGACCCGAGGTCGAGGTCGAGCAGGACGATGCGCGGGCGCACCCGGGCGACGCTGGCCAGCAGGCTCGCGGTCGTGGTGGCCGAGGAGGGAACGGCCAGGCGCTGGACGTCGTACCCCTCGATCGACAGGGCGATCTCCAGGGACTCCGCGAAGAGGGTGTGGTCCTCGACGATGAGGGTCCGGGTGCCCGTGCTGCCGCGGGTCACGACGCGAGCCGTTCGAGCGCCGGGAGGGTGATGACGAACGTCGTGCCGACGGCCGAGGGCGCCAGCACCAGGGAGGCGCCGGCATCGTTGAGCAGCCGGCGGGCGAGATGGAGTCCGATGCCCTGCCCGCGTGAGTCGTTGCCGTGCCGGCCCCAGGTGAAGAGGTCGCCCCGGACCTCCGGTGCGACCCCGGGTCCGTCGTCGGAGACGATGATCTCGACCCGGTCCTCCACGGCGCGCACCCCGAGCCGGGCGGCCGCCGACGGGGCGTGCTTGCGGGCGTTGTCCAGGAGGATGTTCACCGCCTCGGCCACGTCGTCGGGGTTGCCGGAGGCACGCAGTCCGCTCGGGACCCAGGCCACCGGATGGCCCACCGCCTCCTGGGCGACCACCAGCGGCGTCAGGGTGTCGTCGAGGTCGACGACCGCACGGGCCGTCCGGGCCGACCGGGTGGGCGGCGGCGCCGGGGGTGAGAGCGGCGGCACCGCTTCCGGCTGCTGTTCGCGCTGCTTCATGAGCAGCCTGGCCAGTCGTGCCGACTCGCGCTCGAGCATCTGCTCCAGGCGGACCTGGTGGGGTGGCGTGAGGTCGACCCGGCGCCGGATCAGGCTGGAGGCGGACGCGATGCCGGCGATGCTGTTGGTGATCTCGTGCAGCCGGGCCCGCTGCTCGCGCAGCCGCCCCTCGGCGTCGGCGAGCTGGTCGCTGACCCGCTCCAGGCGGGCGATCTGGGCCCAGATGCTCAGGCGCAGGGAGCCGGCCGTGACCCCGACGAGCAGGACCGTCGCGGCGATGCCGCTGCCGACCGTGATCAGTCCGGCGACCGCAGTGTCCGTCGGTTGGCAGGTGGCCGCCCGGTTGAGCACGAAGAGCAGTACGGCGAAGGTCAGCCGGGCCGTCGCCCAGGCGGGCAGCCCTCGCGTCCGGGCCAGTCGGAGCGCGACCACGACGCCGACCACCGCAGTGCCCGCGTGCAGCACGAGCATCAGCCGACCGGAGAGGTCCAGTGCGGGGATCTGCTCGAGGAGCCGCAGGTGCAGCACCGTCAGGACCAGGCCGGCCAGCAGCCCCACGCCCAGGGGGTCGATCCGCCACCGCTCCCGGAACGGCGCGCGGGCCAGCGAGAGCAGGAGCAGGGCGAGCGCGATGTCGGCCAGCTCGACCAGGCTGCCCCGCTTCAGGAAGGCGTCCGGGCCGCCGAGTCGGATGATCGCCAGGCTGAGGCTCTGTACGCCCACCAGGGCGATGCCGAGACTGAGCCAGGCGTAGATCCGGTCGCCGACGACCTTGTACTGGATGTAGAGCGCTGCCGCGGCCAGGAGCACCAACGGTGCGATGGTCAGCTGACTGGCCGTGGCCGCCGCGCTCCAGGAGCGGACCTCCGGGTCCAGGCACCACATGAGTGCCGGCGGCGTGGCCGCCAGAGCGAAGACGAGGGCGCTTCCGCGCCAGTTCCAACTTTCTCCGGGGTACCGCATCGTGGCCATTTGTCCCCTCGCAAGACCTCTTGCGTTCCGGGTGCCCGGAACCCACCTGATCCGGGAGCCGTGCGACTCCTAGACCTCCCTCGGGGGGCCGCGTGCTCGACCCTCCGTATCCCCGTGGACGTCCCGATCCGTGCCACGACAAGGAACGTAGGACGGGGTAGGGGAGGCCGACAGCCATTCGATGGCGGATACCACAATTTGATTAGGCCTGAGAGACGCGACACGCCAAGCCGGTCTGGACGTCCGGATATCAGCATCCGCCCGAGCGGACTAAGAGGCATCCCCAAATTGCGTGGTCGTCGCGAGCAGTTCGTGGGGCGTCGTCACCCAGGCTGGGGATCGGGCCCGGGGATCTCCGCTTCCGCGACCCGTAGAATCGGCGTCGACCACCCCCTGTCATCCGTGACCGGGGGCTTCCGTGTTGTGTCGCCCCGAGGAGCATCCCCCGTGTCCAGCGTCGTGTCCCCTCCCCGCTCGCCCGCACTCGCGGGCCTGGCCGACGCGGTCCTGGCCGACGCCACGCTCAGCGGTGCCCTCGACGACGCCCGTGGTGCCCTCGTCTCCACGCTCGACCTCACCGCCCCCGAGGCGATGCGACCGTTCGTGGTCGCGGGGCTGGTCCGGGCCGGTCGCGCGGTCCTCGCGGTGACCGCTACGTCGCGCGAGGCCGAGGACCTGACCGCCGCGCTCGCCGACCTGGTCGACCCCGACACCGTCGCCTACTTCCCGAGCTGGGAGACGCTGCCCCACGAGCGGCTCAGCCCCCGCAGCGACACCGTCGGTCGCCGGCTGGCCGTGCTGCGCCGGCTCTGCCACCCCGGGGTCGCGACCGGCTCGACCGCCGGGCCGGTCAACGGCCCGCTGAAGGTCGTCGTCGCTCCGGTCCGCTCGATCCTGCAGCCGCAGGTCAAGGGCCTGGGCGACCTGGAGCCGGTCGAGCTGGTGCCCGGCCAGACCGCTTCGCTCGACGACGTCGTACGACGCCTCGCGGACGCGGCGTACTCCCGCGTGGACCTGGTCGAGAAGCGCGGCGAGTTCGCGGTCCGCGGCGGCATCGTCGACGTCTTCCCGCCGACCGAGGAGCACCCGCTCCGGGTGGAGTTCTGGGGGGACGACGTCGAGGAGATCCGCTCCTTCTCGGTCGCCGACCAGCGCACCCACGAGCAGGTCGAGCGACTCTGGGCGCCGCCGTGTCGCGAGCTGCTCCTCACCGACGAGGTGCGCGCGCGGGCGGCCGAGCTCGGGCGCTCCCACCCGCAGCTCCTCGAGCTCACCGACAAGATCTCGAACGGCATCGCCGTGGAGGGCATGGAGTCGCTGGCGCCGGCGCTGGTCGACGAGATGGAGCTGCTCGTCGACCTGATGCCCACGGACACCCACGTCCTGGTCCTCGACCCCGAGCGGGCGCGCAGCCGCGCCCACGACCTGGTGGCGACCAGCGACGAGTTCCTCGGCGCCAGCTGGGCCGCGGCCGCCGGTGGCGGCACCTCCCCGATCGACCTGGGCGCCGCGTCGTACCGCAGCCTCGGTGACGTGCGCGACCACGCGCTGGGCCGGTCGCAGGCCTGGTGGACGGTGAGCCCGTTCGGCATCGAGACCGACGATGCGGTCGCGGACGGTCCGGCCGGCGTGCCGAGCCGGAGTCTCCCGATGAGCCCGGTCGACGCCTACCGCGGCGACGTCGAGAAGGCCATCAAGGACCTCGACGCCTGGCGTGGCGACGGCTACCGCACGGTCGTGCTGCACCTCGGCCACGGACCCGCGGAGCGGATGGTCGAGGTGCTCGGTGAGCACGACGTACCGGCCGCCCTCGACGGGGAGCCCACCCTCGGCACGGTCACCGTCACGTGCGGCTCGCTGACCCAGGGCTTCGTCGACGACACCAACCGGCTGGTGCTGCTCACCGGCGAGGACATCTCCGGACAGCGCGCCTCCACCCGCGACATGCGCAAGATGCCGGCGCGGCGCAAGAAGCAGATCGACCCCCTGGAGCTGTCGGCCGGCGACTACGTCGTCCACGAGCAGCACGGCGTCGGCCGGTTCGTGGAGATGAAGCAGCGCGAGGCCGGGGGAGCGGTGCGCGAGTACCTCGTCCTCGAGTACGGCGCCTCCAAGCGCGGCGGCCCGCCCGACCGGCTCTACGTCCCGGCGGACGCGCTCGACCAGGTCACCCGCTACGTCGGTGGCGAGCAGCCCAGCCTCGACCGGCTCGGCGGCGCCGACTGGAGCAAGCGGAAGAACCGGGCCCGCAAGGCGGTCCGCGAGATCGCCGCCGAGCTGATCAAGCTGTACGCCGCGCGCCAGGCCACCAAGGGCTACGCCTTCGGGCCGGACACCCCCTGGCAGCGCGAGCTCGAGGACGCCTTCCCGTTCCACGAGACGCCGGACCAGCTCACGACGGTCGAGGAGGTCAAGGCCGACATGCGCCAGGTCGTCCCGATGGACCGGCTGGTCTGCGGCGACGTCGGCTACGGCAAGACCGAGATCGCGGTGCGCGCGGCCTTCAAGGCGGTCCAGGACGGCAAGCAGGTCGCCGTACTCGTGCCGACGACGCTGCTGGTCACCCAGCACCTCTCCACCTTCGCGGAGCGGATGAGCGGCTTCCCGGTCGTGCTGAAGGCGCTGAGCCGCTTCCAGTCCGACAAGGAGGCCAAGGAGGTGATGGCGGGCGCCGCCGAGGGTTCCATCGACATCGTCGTCGGCACCCACCGGCTGCTGAACCCCGACATGCGGTTCAAGGACCTCGGCCTGATCATCGTCGACGAGGAGCAGCGCTTCGGCGTCGAGCACAAGGAGCAGATGAAGCGGCTGCGCACCTCCGTCGACGTGCTGTCGATGAGTGCGACGCCGATCCCGCGCACGCTCGAGATGGCGATCACCGGCATCCGCGAGATGTCGACGATCACCACCCCGCCCGAGGAGCGGCACCCGGTGCTGACCTACGTCGGCGCCTACGAGGACCGGCAGGTGATCGCGGCGATCCGGCGCGAGCTGCTCCGCGAGGGCCAGGTCTTCTACATCCACAACCGGGTCAACTCGATCGAGAAGGCCGCCGGCAGGATCAAGGAGCTGGTCCCCGAGGCGCGGGTCGCGACCGCCCACGGGCAGATGAACGAGAAGCAGCTGGAGCAGGTGATGCTCGACTTCTGGGAGAAGCGCTTCGACGTCCTGGTCTGCACGACGCTGGTCGAGTCCGGCCTCGACGTGTCCAACGCCAACACGATGATCATCGAGCGCTCCGACACCCTCGGCCTCAGCCAGCTGCACCAGCTGCGCGGCCGGGTGGGCCGGTCCCGCGAGCGGGCGTACGCGTACTTCCTCTACCCGGGCGAGAAGCCGATGACCGAGACCGCCCACGAGCGGCTCGCGACGCTGGCCCAGCACTCCGACCTCGGCGGCGGCATGGCCATCGCCATGAAGGACCTCGAGATCCGCGGCGCGGGCAACCTGCTCGGCGGCGAGCAGTCCGGCCACATCGCCGACGTCGGCTTCGACCTCTACGTCCGGCTGGTCGGCGAGGCGGTCAACGAGTTCAAGGGCGAGACCGAGCCCGAGCTCAACGAGGTCCGCATCGAGCTGCCGGTCGACGCCCACCTCCCGCACGACTACATCTCCTCGGAGCGGCTGCGCCTGGAGATGTACAAGCGGCTGGCCGAGGTCCGCCTCGACGAGGACGTCGACTCGATCCGCGAGGAGATGCTCGACCGGTACGGCAACCCGCCCCAGGTCGTCGAGTCGCTGCTGCTCGTCGCCCGGTTCCGGGCCCGGGCCCGCGCGGCCGGGGTCGGCGAGGTGACGATCGCGGGCAAGAACGTCCGGTTCGCGCCGGTGAGCCTGCCGGAGTCGCGCGTCGTACGCCTGATGCGGGTCTACCCCAAGTCGATCGTCAAGACCCAGGTCGACACGATCCTGGTGCCGCGCCCGCAGACCGCGGTCGTGGGCGGGCGCCCCATCGACGGGGTGGCCCTGCTTCAATGGGCCCGCAATGTGATCGACGACATCATCGACCCGCCCCCACCTGCCTCGCCCCCTTCCTGATCAGGAGCCCTCGTGAGCCTGCGCCGTCCGCTCGCCGCCGTCCTCGCCGTCTCGGTGCTCGCGCTCACCGGGTGCGGCGTCACCGCCACCGGCGTGCACCCGGGCCAGGCGGCCAGCATCAACGGCGAGACGATCTCGGTCGCCGAGGTCGACGACGTCGCCGGCAGCGCGTGCGCGGTGCTCCGGTCCAATCCGGAGTTCGAGGGCCAGGTGATCACCGGCACCGCGGTGCGTAATGCCGCCCAGCGCAGCCTCGCCCTGAGGACGATGGCCGACCAGGTCCTGGAGGACCTCGACCTCACCCTGCCCGCCACCGCCTCCGACGGCGCCGACGCCTATCGCTCCGCCTACGGCAGCGCCGACCCCGCCGACGTCGAGGCCGCGGAGCCCGTGTTCACCGCCGACCAGCACTTGAGCAACGTCCTGGTCGCCGTCGGCACCGACGAGGTCGGGGCCGATGCCGGCGACGACGCGATCATCACGGCCGGCGTCGAGAAGGTGCGTGCCTGGCAGGCCGACGCCGACATCGTGACCAACCCGCTGTTCGAGGCGGTCGAGATCGGCGAGACCCAGATCCTCAGCACCCGCGACGACCTCTCGGTGGCGACCAGCGAGTTCGCCGTCCAGGCGAGCACCGCCGAGACCCCGGAGGGCTTCGCCGCCGAGCTTCCGGAGTCGCAGCGCTGCGGCGGCTGACGTCCCCGTCGACCTGCCCGGTGACCTCCCGATGACCGACGAGCCGCTCCTGGAGTTCCGCGAGGTGATGCGGCGGCTGCGCGCGGAGTGCCCCTGGAAGGCCGAGCAGACGCACCGTTCGCTGGTCCGCTACCTCCTCGAGGAGGCCCACGAGACCGTCGAGGCCATCGAGTCCGGCGATCCCGACCACCTGCGCGAGGAGCTCGGCGACCTGCTGCTGCAGGTCTACCTCCACGCCGCGATCGCCGAGCAGGCCGGCGGGTTCACCATCGACGACGTCGCCCGCGACGTCAACGCCAAGATGGTCCGGCGCAACCCGCACGTCTTCGGCGACGCCGCGAGCGGCACCTCGGCCGAGATCAACGACGCCTGGCAGGCCATCAAGGCGGCCGAGAAGGACCGGGCCTCCGTCACCGAGGGCCTGCCGGCGTCGCTGCCCGCCCTGCTGTACGCCGACAAGGTCCTCGACCGCCTCGCGCGGTCGGGGCGTCCGGTCGTCCCCGAGGGGGACGGGCTCGGCGAGCGGCTGCTCGCCCTGGTCGTCGAGGCCCGCGCCGCGGGTGTCGACCCCGAGCAGGCGCTGCGCGACGTCGTACGCCGCCTCCTCCTCTGACCCCCCTCCGTTCGCCGAGTCAGCAGAAGTAGCGGGCCGAGTCAGCACCACTGATGCTGACTCGGCGCCCTGTCCAGCGCGGGCGCGGCCTGCGCGGAAGCCCGGCGGCGGAGGTCTAGGCTGGCCGGGCACCCACCCGTCTTCCTCAGGAGCAGGTCCCTTGGCATCCATCGAAGCTGTCGGCGCGCGCGAGATCCTCGACTCACGCGGCAACCCCACCGTCGAGGTCGAGGTCGTCCTCGATGACGGCTCGTTCGCCCGCGCGGCGGTCCCCAGCGGCGCCTCCACCGGCGCGTTCGAGGCGGTCGAGCTGCGCGACGGCGGCGACCGCTACCTCGGCAAGGGCGTCCAGAACGCCGTCGGCGGCGTGATCGACAAGATCGGCCCCGCGATCGAGGGCCTCGACGCCGCCGACCAGCGGCTCGTCGACCAGACGATGCTGTCGCTCGACGGCACCCCCAACAAGGCCCAGCTCGGCGCCAACGCGATCCTCGGCGTCTCGCTGGCCGTCGCCCGCGCCGCGGCCGACTCCGCGGAGCTCCCGCTCTACCGCTACGTCGGCGGCCCCAACGCCCACGTGCTGCCGGTGCCGATGATGAACATCCTCAACGGTGGGTCGCACGCCGACTCCAACGTCGACATCCAGGAGTTCATGATCGCGCCGATCGGCGCCCCGACCTTCCGCGAGGCGCTGCGCCAGGGCACGGAGGTCTACCACGCACTGAAGTCGGTGCTGAAGAAGAAGGGCCTGGCCACCGGCCTCGGCGACGAGGGCGGCTTCGCGCCCAACCTCGACTCCAACCGCGCCGCGCTCGACCTGATCGCCGAGGCGGTCAGCGCCACCGGCCTGACCCTGGGCCGCGACATCGCCCTCGCGCTCGACGTGGCCGCCAGCGAGTTCTGCGACAACGGCGCCTACGCCTTCGAGGGCGGCTCGAAGTCGGCCCAGGAGATGACGGCCTACTACGCCGAGCTCGTCGCGTCGTACCCCATCGTCTCGATCGAGGACCCCCTCGACGAGGACGACTGGGACGGCTGGAAGGCCATCACCGACCAGCTCGGCACCAAGACCCAGCTCGTCGGCGACGACCTGTTCGTCACCAACGTCGAGCGGCTGCAGCGCGGCATCACCGGCGGCCAGGCGAACGCGCTGCTGGTGAAGGTGAACCAGATCGGCTCGCTCACCGAGACCCTCGACTCCGTCGAGCTGGCGCACCGCAGCGGCTACCGCTGCATGATGAGCCACCGCTCCGGCGAGACCGAGGACACCACGATCGCCGACCTCGCCGTCGCGACGAACTGCGGCCAGATCAAGACCGGCGCCCCGGCCCGGTCCGAGCGGGTCGCGAAGTACAACCAGGTGCTCCGCATCGAGGACGAGCTCGGCGAAGCGGCGCGGTACGCCGGCGCCGGCGCGTTCCCGCGCTACCAGGGCTGAGACGCGAGGAGCACAGGACAGGGGAGCACCGGACAGATGGCCGACGACCGCCGCCCGGCTCGCGGGGCTCGCCCCCGCGGCCGCACCGGACCCGGGCGCACCCCGGGTGCCGGGCGGACCGGTCGTCAGCCGCCGCGCACGGGCGCGGCCCGGACGGCCGCGGGTGCCGGGCGGGCCCGCACCCGGCCCACCGGCCGGCTCGCGATCCTGGTCCTGGTGCTGGCCGTGCTCGTGGTGTCCTACGCCTCCTCGATGCGGGCCTTCCTCCAGCAGCGCTCGGAGATGCAGGACCTGCAGGCCGAGATCTCCCAGCGCCAGGAGCACATCGACGACCTGGCCCGCGAGAAGCGGCGCTGGGAGGACCCGGCGTACGTCGTCCAGCAGGCCCGCAAGCGGCTCGGCTACGTCATGCCCGGCGAGACGGCGTACGTCGCCCTCGACGCCGACGGTGACCCGATCGAGCCGGGCTCGACGCTCAGCGACCCGGACGAGGTCGACCCGGAGGAGCCCGAGGCGTGGTGGTCCGGCGCCTGGGGCTCGGTCGAGCTGGCGGGCAACCCGCCGAAGCCGGGGGACCCGGTGCCACTCACGGAGATCGACGGTTCGGAGGAGCAAGACCAGTGATCTCACCGAGCGACCAGGACGCGGTCGCGGCCCAGCTGGGGCGGGAGCCCCGGGGCATCCACGAGATCGGGCACCGCTGCCCCTGCGGCAACCCCGACGTGGTGACCACGCAGCCGCGGCTGCCCAACGGCACGCCGTTCCCGACGACCTTCTACCTCACCTGCCCGCGCGCGGCGTCCCGGATCGGGACCCTCGAGGGCACGGGGACGATGAAGGAGATGCAGGACCGGCTGAGCGAGGACCCGGCGCTGGCCGCGGCGTACCGCGCCGCCCACGAGCGCTACCTCGCCGCGCGGGCCGCCATCGGTTCCGAGGCCGGGCTCGATGTCCCCGAGATCGACGGCATCTCCGCCGGCGGCATGCCCGACCGGGTGAAGTGCCTGCACGTCCTCGCCGGCCAGGCGCTCGCGCAGGGCCCGGGCGTCAACCCGCTCGGTGACGAGGTGCTGGAGCTCCTGGGTCCGTGGTGGGAGGCGGGGCCGTGCGTGGACCGGTAGCCGGACCGGTCGCGGCGATCGACTGCGGCACCAACACGATCAAGCTGCTCGTCGGGGACCTTCCCGAGGTCGCCGTACGCGAGACCCGGATGGTGCGGCTGGGCCAGGGCGTCGACGCGACCGGCCGGCTCGCTGACGAGGCGCTGGTGCGGGCCTTCGCGGCCCTCGACGAGTACGCCGAGCTCGTCCGCCGGCACGACGTCCCGGTCGAGAACATCCGGTTCTGCGCGACCTCGGCCACCCGCGACGCGGCCAACGCGGCGGTGTTCGCGGCGGGCGTGCGCGAGCGGCTCGGGGTCGACCCCGAGGTGCTCAGCGGCGTGGAGGAGGCGGCGCTCTCCTTCGCGGGCGCCGTCCGGGAGCTGCGTACCCGACCGGTCGAGCCGGTGCTCGTCGTCGACATCGGGGGCGGCTCGACCGAGCTGATCCTCGGCGACACCTCGCCCCAGGTGGCCTGCTCGCTCGACATCGGCTCGGTCCGGCTGCACGAGCGGCACGTCCGCTCGGACCCGGCGTCGATGGACGAGGTGCACGCCTGCGTCCGCGACATCGACACGGCGCTGGAGTCCGCTCCGGTCGACATCGCCGCGGCGGCGTCCGTCGTCGGCGTCGCCGGCACGGTGACCACGATCGCCGCCGGGGTGCTCGGCCTCCCGGCGTACGACCGGGACGCGATCGACCAGGTACGGCTCTCCTTCGACGACGTGCACGCGATGGTGGGCCGCCTGGTCGGGATGACCGTGTCGGAGCGGCTCGAGCTGCCCTGGATGCACCCCGGGCGCGCCGACGTGATCGACGCGGGGGCGCTGATCCTCTCCCGGGTGCTGCTGCGCGCGAGCGTCGACGAGCTGGTCGTGTCCGAGGCCGACATCCTGGACGGGATCGCCTGGTCGATCGCTCGCTGATCCGGCGTTTGCGCCGAATGGCGTCGGGTCACCGGACCGCTATGAGCGATCCCGTCAGGACCCCCACGGACGAGCCGCTCGGAGCAGTCGTCCACCGGCTCTCCGAGCAGGTGCCGGAGCTCGTGCGCAGCGAGGTACGCCTCGCCCAGGCCGAACTGACCCAGAAGGGCAAGGCGGCCGGCGTCGGCCTCGGCGCGTTCGGCGCCGCCGGCGTACTGGCCCTCTACGGCCTCGGAGCGGTGTTCACCGCCGCGATCGCGGCCCTCGCGCTGGCGCTCCCGGTCTGGGCCGCGGCGCTGATCGTCGCGGCGGTGATCTTCCTGCTGGCCGGCGGCATCGCGATGTTCGGCAAGAAGGAGGTCCAGCAGGCCACGCCGGCGATGCCCGAGCGCGCGGTCGCCGGCCTCAAGGAGGACGTCGCGACCGTGAAGGGCGGGCACCAGTGATGAGCCAGACCCCAGCCGAGATCGAGGCCGACATCGCCCGGCAGCGCGAGGCGCTCGCCGGCACCGTCGACCAGCTCCAGGCCCGCCTGGACGTGAAGGCCCGCGCCAAGGCCAAGGTCGCCGAGCTCCAGGACCGCGCGACCGACGACTCCGGCAAGCCCACCCCGGCAGTGATCGGCGTCGCCGGCGGCGCCCTGCTGCTGGTCGGGGCGCTCCTGTACCGGCGCCGTTCCCACTGATCACACCACCAAGAGGAGCACCACATGAGCAAGCTGACCCTGCTGGCCGCCGCTGCCACCGGCTACGTTCTCGGCGCCCGCGCCGGACGCGAGCGCTACGAGCAGATCAAGGCCCAGGCGCAGAAGGTCGCCCGCAACCCCAAGGTCCAGGACGCCGCCCACAAGGCGCAGGACACGGCGGCCACCCAGGCCACGGCCGCGGCCGGGGTCGTGAAGGAGAAGGTCGGCGACGTCGCGTCCACGGCCGCCGACAAGGTACGACGCGACGCCTCGATCCAGCCCGCGCCCTGAGCCTGCAGCCGCACCCCGCAACCGGGGAGCTCTTCGGATCGCCGGTGCCGCCCGGTTCGGGATGGCCCGGCGATCCGGCGCGTCCGGACACCCCGCAGGCGCGCACCCCGGCCGCCGTACGACGCCTCGCCCGGGGCGTGGACCTCACGGAGGTCGACGCCCGGGTGAGTGTCTGCCGGGCCTGCCCCCGGCTGGTCCGCTGGCGCGAGGACGTGGCGGTGGCCAAGCGGGCGTCGTACGCCGATGAGCCGTACTGGGGTCGGCCGATCCCCGGCTGGGGCGACCCCGCGGCCCGGGTGCTCGTCGTCGGGCTGGCACCCGCCGCGCACGGCGGCAACCGCACCGGCCGGATCTTCACCGGGGACCGCTCGGGGGACTGGCTCGTCGCCGGTCTGCACCGGGTCGGGCTGGCGACCCGGGGGACCAGCCAGCACGCGGCCGACGGTCTCGAGCTGGTCGGGACCCGGATGGTGGCGACCGTCCGGTGCGCCCCGCCGCTGAACAGGCCCACCACCGCCGAGCGGGACACCTGTGCGCCGTGGATCGAGGCCGAGGTCGGACTGCTCGCCGGGACGGTCCGGGTGGCGGTCGCGCTCGGGTCGATCGGCTGGGACGCGACGCTGCGCACCTTCCGCTCGCTCGGCTGGGAGGTGCCGCGGCCCAAGCCGCGGTTCGGGCACGGGGCCGAGGCGCTGCTGCGCTCGCCTGGGGTAGGTCCGGCGCACGACGTGCTGCTGCTCGGCTGCTACCACCCCAGCCAGCAGAACACCTTCACCGGCCGGCTCACCGAGGCGATGCTGGACGACGTACTCGGTCGCGCGGCGTCCGCTGCGAGAATGGCGCCGTGACCACCCTGCACGCCATCACCGTCCTCGGGCACGACCGGCCCGGCATCATCGCCCAGACCACGGGGGTGCTCGCCGACCTCGGGCTCAATCTCGAGGACTCGACGATGACCCTGCTGCGCGGGCACTTCGCGATGACGCTGGTCTGCGCCGGCGACGTGCCCGCCGACGAGGTGCGTACGGCGCTCGCGCCGCTGACCGCCGACGGCACCCTGACCGTCACGGTCCGCGAGATCCCGCCGGAGGCCGCGCCGGCGACGGAGGGCAGCTCCTGGGTGCTCACCGTGCACGGCGGCGACCGGCCGGGCATCGTCTCCGCAGTGGTCGGCGAGGTCGCGGCCGTCGGCGGCAACATCACCGACCTCACCACCCGGCTGGCCGGTGACCTCTACCTGCTGATCGCCGAGATCGACCTGCCGGCCGACACCGACGTCGAGTCCGTCGCCACCGCGATCCGGGCGGCTGCCGCCGCCCTCGGAGTGGGGGCGACGCTGCGCCCGGCGGAGGCCGACGAGCTGTGAGTGGCTCCGACGACGAGCTGGTCTCGGCCTGGACGGAGACCGGCCTCCGCGTCGAGGGCCGGGTCCTCGACGTGGTGCGAGCGCCCCGCCCCGTGCTGTCCACCCTCGGCGAGGTCGTCGACCCGGCCGCGCCGGCCACCGTCCAGCTGGCCGCCGACCTGGTGGCCACCATGCGGGTCAGCCCCGGCTGCGTGGGCCTGGCCGCCCCGCAGGTCGGCGTCTCGGCCCGCGTCTTCTGCGTCGACGTGTCCGCGCACCCCAAGGCCCGGACCCACCACGGCACCTTCGTCCTGTGCAACGCGGAGGTGGTCGAGGCGAGCCGCAACGAGAAGGCCCGCGAGGGCTGCATGAGCGTCCCCGACCTCACCGGTGACGTGAAGCGCGCGACGCGGGTCGTCGTACGCGGCCGGCTCCCCGGCACGGGGCAGGAGGTCGTCATCACCACGGACGCCTTCGAGGCCCGCGCCCTCCAGCACGAGATCGACCACTGCTCGGGTCTGCTCTTCCTCGACCGGGCCGCCGGGGCGCACGCCATCCACCCGCGCAAGACCTACTTGTAGCCTCAGCCGGACGTCATGCGAACCGAGCCTCCGCTGGTTCGCAACGCATGACGTCCGCCGGCCCCCGTATCCCAACCGGTAGAGGAAGCCGCCTTAAAAGCGGCGTGGTGTGGGTTCGAGTCCCACCGGGGGCACATGACCGATGCGCAGCTGCCCTTCAGCAAGCCGACCCTCGAGGACGTGCTGTCCGACATGAAGGTCCGGTACGACGCCGACCCGGTCGCCGCCGTACGCAGCCAGGGCTTCATCAAGATGCTGCACAAGTACGTCGCCGACGGGCTGCGCGACCGGCTCACCGACGACGCCCGGCGGCAGGGGATCGTGGTCAAGGAGGAGGTCCGGGTCTTCGGCTCGCACAAGCCGAAGGACGTCGACGTGGCGGTGGTGCACCCGGACAACGGGATCCTGCTGAGCGTCGGCGTGCGCAGCCAGATGACCTCGATCGGCAACAACGTCCTGGAGTACTACCAGGGCATCATCGGCGAGTGCATCAGCCTGCAGGACCGGTTCCCGATGGCGGTCTACGGCTACGTCTACCTGCACCCGCTGCTGAGCAAGAAGTGGGGCACGGTCAAGGGGGAGAAGGTGCTGCGCGCCGAGCACCCCGACCACCCGCGCTACGCCCGGATGTACGCAGCGGTCACCGGTCGCGACGGCAAGGCGTACAAGGACCTGCGTGGCATCTACGACCAGTTCGCCTACCTGGTCGTCGACTTCGACCAGGTCCCGCTGCCCGGCATCCGCGACGAGGTGGTGCAGGCCGGGGTGTCGCTGGACAAGGCCGACCTGCGGATCGAGACGTTCGTCGAACGGCTGATCACGACCTTCACCGAGCGCAACATCTGGCTCGACGTCTTCGAGCCCGCGATCAGCTGACCGGCGGGCGCGCGGTGCGCCAGGCCTCGAGCGTGGCGATGCCGTCCTGGACCAGCCGGACGCCGTCGGTCCCGATCCGGCCGGCCAGCGCGTGGTCGCCGGCCCGGTAGGCGCCGTCGAGGTCGCCGCGGGCGAGCGCCTCCGCGGCGACGGGCAGCACCGAGGTCGGGACGGTGCCCGGCACCGGCACCCGGACGTTGCCGGCCTCGGTCGGCACCAGCACGAACACGCCGCCACCGAGTGAGTGCACCTCCAGCTCGGCGTGCAGCAGGGTGAGCGAGGTGTACCAGCCGGCGGCGAAGGACGCGGCAGGCTGGGAGCCGTCCACGCTGTGCGGGCCGTCGGTGCGCAGGTAGCCGCACAGCAGGCTGTTGGAGGCGACGTGGCCGCCGTCGTTGACCATCAGGATCGGCCGCTGGGAGAACACCGAGAGGACCAGGTCGGGCACCTTCACCCCCGGCACCGAGAACCACGGCGAGCGGACCCGGCACTTGTAGCGCCGGTGCACGCCGAGCCGGCGGCCGCGGCGCTCGTACCGCTCCTCGGCGGGCGTCAGCTCGGCACCGGGCAGCCACAGCTGTGACTGCGCGGCCGCGTCGAGGCCGGAGGTGTAGAGGCCACCGCCGCGCAGTCGTCGGGCGTTGGTGAGCGCCGGGCGGAGGCTGGTGACGGGCAGGCCCGCGCCGGGACCGGGATGGAAGTAGTCCTTGTCGCCGGAGACGTAGCCGATGTTGAACGTCGCGAGCTCGCGGGCCGGGACGGTCAGCGACCGGGTCTGCTCCAGCACGTCGAGCACCCCCGGCGGCAGCAGTGCCTCCTGGAAGGCGCGGTCGCCGGCGACGACCCGCTCGATCGGCACGGCGGTGGAGATCTCGGGCGTGTCGGCGACCAGGTCGGCGACGGTGCGGTGCGCCTCGAACGCGACGTGGTCGGTGCGGCCGCCCTTGCCGTCGGCGAGCAGCAGCAGGACGTCCTGGCTGATGTCGGGGAAGAGCCGCTCGCGGACGCGCACGACCCGCAGCGAGGAGAAGGTCCCGCCCAGGTGGCGCCACAGCGGCCGGGCGTAGCGGACGTAGGTGAAGTCCCAGGGCAGCACCAGCGCGAGCCGGCCGCCCGGGCGCAGGAACCGCGCGGCGCGGGACACGAACGGCATCCACACGCTGCCGCTGGTCGCCATCTGCTCGCCCACGTCGACGCGGCTGGCGTCGAGGGCCGAGCGGGCCTGGTCGTCGGGCAGCGCGCGGAGTCGGACGTACGGCGGGTTCCCGATCGCGGCGTCGACGCTCCGGACCGGGGTGGTGAGGAAGTCGCCCAGGGCTAGCTCGTCGGCGCCGACCAGGCCGCGGCCGGCCATCTCGGCGGCCGTGCGCGGGTTCAGCTCGGAGGCGACGAAGGACGGCCGGCTCCACCCGCGGGCGGCGGCGACCTCGTGGGCCGCGGCGAGGAACGAGCCGTCGCCGATGCTCGGCTCCAGCAGCACCTCGCCCTCGTGGCGCATGGCCCAGGACGCGAGGTAGTGGGCGGCGTCGGTGGGCGTGTAGAACGCGCCGTACGCCTTCCGCTCGTCGAGGAGCATGCCGGTCGAGAGAGCCTCCGACACGCTCACCTCCGCCGACGTCGCTGCCACGTTGCTGATCCCATCATGTGTCACGGACGCCCGTCGTCCGGGGGCGACGGGCCGAGCGGGTCTGACCCTGCCAGGGCCCGCCGACAATCGCGGGGAGGACTTGCGTTCAGGTGGACCTGAAGCGGCAGTCTTGTCCCATGACTGAGGAGCAGATGTTCACCCAGCAGTTCTGGGACGAGAGGTACGCCGGCTCCGACCGGATCTGGTCGGGCAACCCCAATCGCCGCCTGGTCGAGCAGGTCGCGGGTCTGCGGCCGGGCACCGCCCTGGACGTCGGCTGCGGCGAGGGCGCCGACGTGGTCTGGCTGGCGCGGCACGGCTGGCAGGCCGTCGGGGTGGACGTCTCGCAGGTCGCCCTCGATCGCGCCGCCGAGCACGCCGAGCAGAACGGCGTCGCCCGGCACTGCAGTTGGCAGCGGGTGGACCTGCTCGCCGGCGACCCGCTGCCGAGCGCGGACCTGGTCTCGGTGCACTTCCTGCACCTGCCCGACCCGGCGTTCGCGCAGACGTACGCCGCCGCAGCGGCCGCCGTACGACCCGGCGGCACCCTGCTCGTCTCGGCCCACCACCCCGCCGACATCGGCACCGGCCTGCGCAACGATCGGCTCGCCCACCTGCTCTTCGGCCCGGAGAAGGTGACCGCGCTGCTCGACCCCGCCGACTGGGACGTGCAGGTCGCCGACGCGCCCACCCGTGAGGAGACCCGCGACGGCCGGACCGCGACCGTGACCGACACCGTGGTGCGGGCGGTCCGCCGGGCGTAGCCGCACCTGTCCGCAGGCGGTTGTCGATCCGCGCGACGGGGAGGAGAGTGGTCCTTATTCGGCTCCTGGACAGGGAACGCACGGCCCGCACCGTGCGTTGTGTCCAGTGAGGTCACTAGGCTGACCCCGTATCGGTGTCCCGTCAGAGCGACGGGCGCCCCCCGGCCTCCAAGGAGGAGACCATGCAGAGCAACAACCCGGTGTTCCGCCGCTCGGAGGAGTTCTCCCGCTCCGGCGCGAACGCCTACGGCAACCAGACGTACGCCGGGAACGGAGCCAACTACCAGGGCTACGGTTCCGACCCGTCCACGTGGGGCACGGGCGAGCCCGGCTCCGTCGAGACCCCCGCGCGCTCCGGCGCGCCGATGACGATCGACTCGGTCGTCCAGAAGACCGGCATCTCCATCGGCGTCGTGATCGTCGCGGCGATGGCGACCTGGATCCTGACGCCCGAGATCACCCCCGCCTCGAACGCCGACGACCTCAGCCCGCTGATCGCGGCGCTGACGATCGGCAGCCTCGGCGCGTTCGCGCTGTCGATGGTCAACTCGTTCAAGCGGGTGATCAGCCCCGGCCTCGTGATCGGGTTCGCCCTCCTGGAGGGTGTCGCGCTCGGTGCGCTGAGCAAGCTGTTCAACGTCCAGTTCGGTGAGGGCGTCGTCCAGGGCGCGGTGATCGGCACCTTCGCGGCCTTCGCCGGCACGCTCGCGGCGTACAAGATCCTCAACATCAAGGTCGGCGCCAAGTTCCGCACCTTCGTGGTGGCGGCCATGTTCGGCATGGTCGCGCTCAGCCTGATGGAGCTCGTGCTCAGCATGTTCGGCCAGAGCATCGGCCTGTTCGGCTTCGGCGGCCTCGGCATGCTGACCGCCATCGCCGGCCTGGTGCTCGGCGTGTTCATGCTGATCCTCGACTTCGACTTCGTCGAGCAGGGCGTCGCCAACCAGATCCCCGAGCGGGAGTCGTGGCGCGCGGCGTTCGCGATGACCGTGAGCCTGGTCTGGATCTACACCAACCTGCTGCGCCTGCTGGCGATCTTCAGCCAGGACTGACGCAGCACCGCTTCACCACGAGGGGCCCCGGGCGATCCGCCCGGGGCCCCTCGGCTTGTCCCGGGGTGCGCCTGAAACCCGACCCGCCTCAGCCCTGCAGCCAGGCCAGCACGGCGAGGACCCGGCGGTTGTCGTCGGTGTCGGGAGGCAGGTCGAGCTTGGTGAAGATGCTGGTGGTGTGTTTGCCGACGGCCTTTTCCGACAGGAAGAGGCGGGCCGCGACGGCGGCGTTGGAGCGCCCCTCGGCCATCAGCGTCAGCACCTCCCGCTCGCGCGGGGTGAGTCGCGCCAGGGGCCGGTCGCGCCCGGCGGCGCTGACCAGCGCGGCGACCACCTCGGGATCCAGCACCGTGCCGCCGCCGGCGACCTGGCGCACGGCGCCGACGAAGCCGTCGACGTCGGCGACCCGGTCCTTCAGCAGGTAGCCCACCGCGCCCTCGCCGCCGGCCAGCAGGTCGCGGGCGTAGAGCGACTCGACGTACTGGCTCAGCACCAGGACGGGCAGCCCCGGCCGGGCCGCGCGCGCCTCGACCGCGGCGAGCAGGCCCTCGTTCGTGTACGACGGGGGCATCCGCACGTCGACGACCGCGACGTCGAAGTCGTCGCGCGCCAGCGCGCGGGCGAGCGCGGCGGCGTTGTCGACGGCCTCGACGACGCGGATGCCGCAGGTCTCCAGGATCCGGGTCAGCCCGACCCGCAGCAGCGCCTGGTCCTCGGCGAGCACGGCCCTCAGGTCGTCCGGCACGGCACCTCCATCGTCACCACGGTGGGTCCGCCCGAGGGGCTGAGCACCGTCATCGTGCCGTCGAAGGCGGCGAGCCGCCGGCCCACCCCGCCGAGACCGGAGGAGGTGGGATCGGCGCCGCCGCGGCCGTCGTCGCCGACGACAAGGCGCAGCCTTCCGTCGCGGTGCTCGCCGGTGATCCAGGCGCGAGCGGCGCCGGAGTGCTTCACGGTGTTGGCCAGGCACTCGGCGACGGCGAAGTACGCCGCCGACTCGACCGGCGCCGGGAGCCCGGCCGGCAGCTGGAGCCGGAGGGTGACCGGGATCGGGAACGGCAGCGCGAGCGCCTCGAGCGCCCCGGCGAGCCCGCGGTCGGCGAGCACCGGCGGATGGATGCCGCGGACCACCGAGCGCAGGTCCTCCAGCGCCGAGACCGTGGTCTCGCGCGCCTCGCGGAGCAGCTCGGCGGCGGCCGCGGGGTCGGAGACGAGCAGCTTCTCGGCGAGACCGACGTTCATGCCGACGGCCGCGATCCGGGCCTGGGCGCCGTCGTGCAGGTCGCGCTCGATCCGGCGCACCTCGGCCGCGGAGTGGTCCAGGGTCTCGGCCCGGGTCTCCTCGACCTGCTCGACCCGGCGCTCGAGGTCAGCGACCCGCGAGTGGCCGAGCAGTCCGCGCTCGGTCCGCGCCCGGGCGCGGACCAGCGGCGGGGTGACGACCCACCAGACGAGCGGGCAGACCGAGCTGATGACGAGGGTCAGCAGCCAGATCAGGCTGCCGTCGATGATCAGGCCGCCGAGGTGGACGAACGGGGTGACGAGCAGCAGCGCGGGCACCCCCGACAGCACGAACCCTCCGGTGCCGGAGAAGGCGAGGAAGCCGAAGTCGCGCCAGCGGTTCCCGTCGCGCAGCCAGACCGGCGGCCGGCTGAGGAACCCGCGGTCTGCGGTGGCGGCGTACGACGCCTCGACCTGCTCGCCCAGCAGCGCGCTGCTGAGCCGGCGGTGCAGCCGGGCCAGCACCTCGGTCGCGGGGACGACGGCGTTCGCGAGGACGAAGCCGACCCCCAGCGGGCCGAGCGCGACCGACAGCAGGGTGAGGATGGCGAGGATCAACGCCGGAAAGCCGAGGAAGAACGTCCCCGCCGCGACCAGGGTCAGCCGCAGCCGGTCGACGAGGCCGCGCTCGTCGACCGGCCCGGGCCGGATGCTGGTGATCGCGGGGAGCTTCATCGCGAGCGAGTCTGTCACCGTACGACCGCAGTCGGGGCCACTCGGGCGACCGCGCCGCGGGCCGCAGCCAGGGTGAGGGCGACGACGCCGAGCACCACCAGCGGCGGCAGCCACAGCTGGCCGTCGGGGAGCACACCCTCGTCGCGCGCGATGCCGAACGGCACCACCGTGGCGAGTGCCGCGATCGTCCCGAGTACGACGCCGACGGCTGCCACGATGCCGGCCTCGACCAGGATCGAGCGCTCGACCTGACGCGGCGTCGCCCCCAGCAGCCAGAGCCGGTGCAGCTCCGTCCGTCGGTGACTGACCACCGCGGCGAAGGCGTTGACCACCATGATCGCCGCGAACAGCGAGATCATCCCGACCACGACGTTGTTGAGCAGGTTGATCGTGTCGGCCTCCGGATTGACGTAGCCGAAGTCGTCGATGGTCCGGCCGTCGGTGCCGACCAGCATCAGGACCCCGGTCGTCGTCGCGGTCAGCACGATCACCGGCGCGAGCACGCCGGCGAGCAGGTGCGACCTGCGGGAGGTGGTCGACGCCGCCAGCTGGCCGGTCGGGCCGCGGAGCAGGGCCGCCGGGCGTGCGAGCCACCGCAGCAGCAGCGGGGCCAGCAGGGCGAGCCCCACCGCGACCAGGATGGAGGCGGAGCCGGAGGTCGCCATCGCGGTCATCGGGTCCTCCGAGTCGGCGCTGATCGTCACGGTGACGACGCCCATGCCGATGCCGTAGCCGATCAGGACGACGGCGGCGAGCACCCGGTACCACCGCATCCCGCCGGTCTCGGTCGTGCTGTCCCGGATCACCACCGCGGCCGGGGCACGGGTGGCGCGGCGCCCGGCGACGGCCGCCGCGAGCAGGCTGGTCCCGACCACCACCAGCGCGGTCACGCCCAGGGAGAGCGGTCCGGCGTCGTACGCGACGTCGTCGGCGACCAGCGGACCGGTCAACAGGGCGAGCAGGGCCCGACCGCCGACGGCGGCGAGCAGGGCGCCGAGCAGCGCGCCGACGGTGGCGACCACGAGGACCTCGCGGCCGATGAGCCGCCGGGCCTGTCGTGGGGTCGCGCCGATGGTGCGCAGCAGCCCGATCTCGGCGACCCGCTGCCGCACGGTGATCCCGAGCGTGGAGGCCACGGAGAACAGCACGATGAGCGTGCCCCACGCCCCGACCACCACGGCCATGGTGCCGAGGGCCTCGGCGTCGGAGGTGGAGACCTCGGCTCCGCGGGAGGTCTCCAGGAGGGTGGCGAAGGAGCCCATCAGGGCGGTGCCGAGCAGCACGGTCAGGAAGGTCGCCGCCGAGGCGGGTGCCCGGTGGCGCAGCGAGCGCAGGGCGAGGGCGGTCATCACGCCACCAGCTCGTCGAGATGGGCCAGCTGGCCGGCGACGGCGTCCGCGGTCGGTGCGTCCATGTGGCCCGCCACTCGGCCGTCGACGAGGAACACGACGCGGTCGGCGTACGACGCCGCCACCGGGTCGTGGGTGACCATCACGACCGTCTGGCGCAGGTCCCGCACGCAGGAGCGGAGCAGGTCGAGAACGTCGGCGGCGGTACGCGAGTCGAGCGCGCCCGTCGGCTCGTCCGCCAGTACGACGGCGGGGTCGGTGAGCAGCGCCCGGGCGATGGCGACCCGCTGCTGCTGGCCGCCGGAGAGTGCGCTCGGGAGATGGCCGGCGCGGTCGGCCAGTCCGACCCGCTCCAGCAGCTCGGCCACCCGGGCCCGGTCGGGGCGGCCGCCGGCGAGGCGCTGGGGGAGCCCGACGTTCTGCTCGGCGGTGAGGTAGGGCATCAGGTGGAAGCCCTGGAAGACGAAGCCGACCTGCTCGCGCCGGAAGCGGGTGCGGTCGTCCTCGTCCCAGCCGGTGATGTCGCGACCGGCCACGACGACCCGACCGCCGCTCGGGCGCTCCAAGCCGGCCGCGCAGGTCAGCAGGGTCGACTTGCCGGAGCCGGAGGGGCCCATCACGGCGGTGAAGGTGCCCCGCTCGAAGGTGAGGTCGACGCCGGCGAGGGCGCGTACGGCGGCGGCCCCCGCGCCGTAGGTGTGCACGAGGTCGTGGACCTCGAGGGCGGGCGGGTGCTGGTTCATCGGGAGCTCCTGGGTGGGATCGGTTCGGTGATCCCGACGCTAGGAGCGTGCGACGGCGGTCTCGATGGTGCTGGACCGCCAGGAGGGGTGGGTCTAGGCCTACCCTTCCGCGTGCTCGAGCTCGTCCGGCTGGTCGCCGGATCGTTCTCCGGGGTGTTCTCCGGGCTGCTGGTCGGACTCCTCGGGCGACTCGCCCTCGGTCTGCGGCCGGTGGCGGCGGTGTCGCAGCTCGACCCACAGGCCGCGGACGCCGAGCCGGTTGCCGCCGACCTCGGTACCGTCGAGCTCGGTGCCGGGGGTGTTCACGGCGCGTACGGCGGCGGCGCTGATCGGCATGATCGCCTCGCCGCGGAGGCCCTCCAGGTGCTCCTCGTCGTCGGGGATCACCCCGAGCGCAGCCAGTGCCGAGGGCAGCAGGATGCCCGCCGCTGCGCGGTAGCCCTGGGCAGACGGGTGGAACTGGTCCGGCCCGAAGAGGATCGCCGGTGCCGCCGCGAACTCCGGGCCCAGGATGGAGCCGATGGAGACGGTCCGCCCGCCCTCCTCGATGACGCCGATGGTCTGGCCGGCCGCGAGCCGGCGGGACCAGGCGCGGGCGACCTGCTTCAGCGGCGGGGCGATCGGCTTGATCGTGCCGAGGTCGGGGCAGGTGCCGACGACGACCTCGATGCCGGTCCCGCGCAGTCGCCGGACGGCCTCCTGGAGATAGCGCACCGAGGCGGAGGGGGCCACGGTGTGGGTGACGTCGTTGCCGCCGATCAGGATGATCGCGATGTCCGGCTCGATCGGCAGCGCGCGGTCGACCTGCTCGGCCAGGTCGGAGGACTTGGCGCCCACGACGGCGAAGTCGCGCAGGTAGACGCGGCGGTCGGCGTGCTCGGCGATCCCGCTGGCCAGCATCGCCCCGGGCGTCTGCTCGACCCGCTCGACGCCGTAGCCTGCGGCACTGGAGTCACCGAGCACGACCAGCTTGATCGCGGGGCCGGGGCGCCCGCGGCCGTACCAGCCGGTGGGGTCGGGGACCGAGTCCTTGCGGATGGTGCCGATGGTCCGGCGGGCCAGCCGCGCCTCGGCGGTCAGGACGCCGTACAGCGCTCCGCCGAGCACGGAGAGGCCGCCTCCGCCGTACGCGGCAGCGGAGGCGAGCTTGCGTGCTGCTCCCGCTTTGCCCACGGCACGAGTCTACGGAGGGCTACTGACGAGTCACCGCGACGGGCCCCACACCGAGAGGTTTGCCGTGGGGCGGTGGTTCGGCCCTATGTTGAGAGGGTGCAGTACGCCAACTCGCTCCTGGACCTGATCGGCAACACCCCGCTGCTGCGGCTCTCGCGGTCGCTCGACGCGCTCGCGGGCGCCGAGGGTCCGCTGGTGCTGGCCAAGATCGAGTACCTCAATCCCGGCGGCTCCGTGAAGGACCGGATCGCCACCCGGATGATCGAGGCCGCCGAGGCGTCCGGGGCGCTGCAGCCGGGCGGCACGATCGTCGAGCCGACGTCCGGCAACACCGGCGTCGGGCTCGCGATGGTCGCCCAGGCCAAGGGCTACAAGTGCATCTTCGTGTGCCCCGACAAGGTCAGCGAGGACAAGCGCAACGTCCTGAAGGCGTACGGCGCCGAGGTCGTCGTCTGCCCGACCGCGGTCGAACCCGAGCACCCCGACTCCTACTACAACGTCAGCGACCGGCTCGCCTCGCAGCCCGGTGCCTGGAAGCCCGACCAGTACTCCAACCCGCACAACCCGCGCTCGCACTACGAGACCACCGGGCCCGAGATCTGGGCGCAGACCGACGGGCGGATCACGCACTTCGTCACCGGCATGGGCACCGGCGGCACGATCAGCGGCGTGGGGCGCTACCTGAAGGAGCAGAACCCCGAGATCAAGGTGGTCGGCGCCGACCCGGAGGGCTCGGTCTACTCCGGTGGCAGCGGGCGGCCGTACCTCGTGGAGGGCGTGGGGGAGGACTTCTGGCCCGAGGCCTACGACCGCGACATCGCCGACCGGGTCATCGAGGTCTCCGACGCCGACTCCTTCGCCTACACCCGGCGGCTGGCCCGCGAGGAGGCGCTGCTGGTGGGCGGGTCCTCGGGGATGGCGGCGTACGCCGCGAAGCAGCTCGCCGAGGAGCTCGCCGCCGAGGGCCGCACCGACGCCGTGATCGTGGTGCTGCTGCCCGACTCCGGCCGCGGCTACCTCGGCAAGATCTTCAACGACGGGTGGCTCGCGCAGTACGGCTTCCCCAGCGGCCACGCCCCCGCCGTCCGCACCGTCGGCGAGGTGCTGCGCGGCAAGGACGGTCGGCTGCCCGACCTCGTGCACACCCACCCCGGCGAGACCATCGCGGAGGCGGTCGCGATCCTGCAGGAGTACGGCGTCTCGCAGATGCCCGTCGTCCGCGCCGAGCCGCCGGTCGTGGCCGCCGAGGTCGTCGGCTCGGTCTCCGACCGGGCGCTGCTCGACTCGCTGTACGCCGGCTCCGCCAAGCTGGCCGACCCGGTCTCCGACCACATGTCGGCCCCGCTCCCGACCATCGGGTCCGGCGAGGACGCCTCGGCCGCCGTCGCCCTCCTCGAGACCGCCGACGCGGTGCTCGTCCACGAGGACGGCAAGCCCGTCGGCGTCCTCACCCGCCAGGACCTCCTCGGATTTCTCGCCGGCACCTGACACCCACGCTGGTTGAGGTACACCGCCCGCGCCAGACGCTGGTTGAGGTGTGACGAGCGCTGGCGAGGAGCCTCGAAACCCGGTGAGTCGAGCGTCGGCGTCGGGTGCGGGGGGGCTGGGGTACGACGCCCGCGCCGGACGCTGGTTGAGCTGTGACGAGGTACGACGCCCGCCCCTGACGCTGGTTGAGGTGTGACGAGCGCTAGCGAGGAGCCTCGAAACCCGGTGAGCCGAGCGTCGGCATCGATCGGGTGATCAGCCGCCCTGCTCGCGCAGCCGCCGCTGCACGGACGCCCTCCGCGACAGGTCGGGGAGCGCGTCGTACTCACCTCGGATCAGCGCCTCGCGCTTGCGGCGGCTCCAGCCCTGGATGTGCTTCTCGAAGGCGTAGGCCTGCTCGATGGAGTCGAACCACGCGCTCCACACGAGCTGCACCGGACGGCGACGGCGGGTGTACGCCGCGCCTTCATCGGGACTGTGGTTGTGCTGCCACAACCGCGCGTCCAGGTCCCAGGTGCTGCCGGCGTAGAAGGTCTCGTCGGCACAGCGGAGGAGGTAGGTGAAGGGCATGAGCGAGCCTCGCCCGGGGCTGCGTGAGTCGCAACCGCGCGATCGTGCGGCTGTGGACAGGAGTCGGTCGGTGATGACGGCTGCTGGTCGGCGTACGGGGCTTCGAGGCTCACCCGCTAGCGCGGCTTCGCGCCTCAACCAGCGTTGGTTGACGTTGGTTGAGGTGTGACGAGCGTCAGCGAGGAGCCTCGAAACCCGGTGTGTCGAGGGGCGGCGTCGGTCGAGGCCGAATCCACTGCCAGTCACTGGGACTGGTCGTCCAGGAGGACTCGGCCCGGGGGAGGATGACTATCCTCAACACGCGTTTCAATCGGCAGCTCTCAGGAGGCGACGGATGACGGCGACACCCGCGGTCGAGGGATGGTTCACGACGGGGCCCGAGCCTGCGCTGGTGGGGTCGCGGTGCACGACCTGCACCACGGTGTACTTCCCGCCGCTGACCGCCGGGGCGTACTGCCGCAACCCGGCCTGTGACGGCGAGGAGTTCGCCGAGACCGAGCTGTCGCGGCGCGGTCGGGTGTGGTCCTACACCGACGCGCAGTACCAGCCGCCGCCGCCGTACGTGCCCGTCACCGACCCGTTCGAGCCGTTCGCCCTCGCGGCGGTCGAGCTGGCCGAGGGGCTGACGGTGCTGGGCCAGGTCGCGGCCGGTTACGGCGTCGCGGACCTGAAGGTGGGCGCCGAGGTCGAGCTGGTGGTCGAGACGCTGTACGCCGACGACAGCGGCGACCGCAGCATCTGGCGTTGGAAGCCCGTCGTCGAGTTGGGCCAGGAGGCCGACCAGTGAGCACGAACGCAGTCGCCGTCCTCGGGGTGGGCATGCACCCGTGGGGCAAGTGGGGCAAGAACTTCGTCACCTACGGCGTGCACGCCGCCCGCGCCGCGCTCGCCGACGCCGGGGTCGCGTGGAGCGACGTCGACTTCATCGTGGGCGGCGAGACCGTCCGCAACGGCTACGGCGGGTACGTCGCCGGCGCGACGTTCGCCCAGGCGCTCGGCTGGAACGGCGCGCGGGTCGCGACGTCGTACGCCGCCTGCGCCACCGGCGCCCAGGCCCTCGACACCGCCCGCGCCCGGATCCTCGCGGGGCTGTGCGACGTGGCGCTCGTCGTCGGTGCGGACACCACCCCGAAGGGCTTCCTCGCCCCGAACGCCGGCGAGCGGTGGGACGACCCGGACTGGCTGCGGTTCCGGCTGCTCGGGATGACCAACCCGGCCTACTTCGCGCTCTACGCCCGCCGCCGCATGGACCTGTACGGCGCCACGCAGGAGGACTTCGCGCAGGTCAAGGTGAAGAACGCCCGCCACGGCCTGGAGAACCCGAACGCGCGGTACCGCAAGGAGGTCACCGTCGAGAACGTCATGTCGAGCGCGGTCGTGAGCGACCCGCTGCACCTGCTCGACATCTGCGCGACCTCCGACGGTGCGGCCGCGGTGGTCCTGACCAGCGCCGACTACGCCGCACGCCACGGCCTGGACTCGTCGGTGCGGGTCGCCGCCGTCTCGACCGTCACCCCGACCTTCCCGAACACCGTGATGGACATGCCCAACCTGTCCACCGACTCCAGTGCGGCCACCGGCGACCCCGAGCGGACCTTCAAGGAGTCGATCGCGTTCGCCGCCTACGAGGAGGCCGGCATCAGCCCCGAGGACGTCGACGTGGCCGAGGTCTACGACCTGTCGACCGCGCTGGAGCTGGACTGGATCGAGGACCTCGGGCTGTGCAAGCGCGGCGAGGCCGAGCAGCTGCTCCGCGCCGGCGACACGACCATCGGCGGGCGGATCCCGGTCAACCCCTCGGGTGGGCTGGCCTGCTTCGGCGAGGCCGTCCCCGCCCAGGCGCTGGCCCAGGTGTGCGAGCTCACCTGGCAGCTGCGCGGTCAGGCGACCGGCCGTCAGGTCGAGGGTGCGCGGGTCGGCATCACCGCCAACCAGGGTCTCTTCGGCCACGGCTCGGCGGTCATCCTCAGCGTCTGAGGACGGTGCGGCTCACCCCGCGGCGGGCGCCGGCAGCACCATGAGGATCAGGTCGGCCTCGGCGGCGGGCAGCCAGTCCGGCCGCTGGCGCGCGACCTCGACCCATCCGCGCCGGCGGTAGACCTCGACCGCCCGCGAGTGGCGGGGTACGACGTCGAGCACCGGGACCCGCCCGCGCGCGCGGATCCAGTCCACCGCCGTGTCGAGCAGGCGGGCACCGACGCCTTCGCCCCGGACCTCGTCGGCGACGAAGAGCACCGAGACCGCGGCCAGCTTCCCCTCGGTCCGGAAGGCCGAGGGGTCGGCCACCCGCGCGACGGTGACGTGCCCGACGACCTCACCGTCGACCTCGGCCACCCACGCGGCCTCCTCGGTGTCGCGGACGACGAACTGCTCGACCGGGAACGGCAGCGGCCACCGCAACGGGTAGTGCGACCCCGCCTGCTGCCGCGCGAGGAGGTCCACCAGCGCCGGCAGGTCCGCGGCCGTCCGGGTGCGGACCGTCGTCACGACGGACCGTCCGTCGGGGTCTCGGCGACGTAGACCCAGCGGCCGGCCCGGCGCTCGAACAGCGAGCGCTCGTGCTGCTCGCCGGGCACGCCGCCGCGCTCGTAGGCGGCGACGAACTCCACCCAGTCCTCGCCCGCGCCGAGGATCCGCAGCCCGGTCCAGGTGAGGGTCGGGTCCGGCTCGAGGTCGGTCGGGCGGGTCCGCGGGTGCCAGGTGCGGAAGACGTGATCGAGGTCGCCGACGGCGTACGCCGAGTACCGCGAGCGCATCAGCTCCTCGGCGCTGGCCGCCTGGGCGGACCCTCGGTGCAGGCGGCCGCAGCAGCCGTCGTACGTCGTGTCGGAGCCGCACGGGCAGGGTCGCTGGAGCTGCATGACGGCGACGCTATCGGTCGAGGACCAAGGTCCGGTCTCGTGGAGGCCGACCGCCTCTGACGGGCGGATTCCGCCGACGGCACAATGGGGCCATGGAGACTTTTACCAGCATCAGCGCCGTTCCTGCCGGCACCGTCGTCGTCGGTGTCGACGGATCGGAGGGCGCCGAGCGTGCCGTGCGGTGGGCCGCCACCGAGGCGGGCCTGAGTCAGCGACCGCTCGTCCTCGTGCACGCCTGGACCCTGCAGGGCGGGAACTGGCTGGACCAGGCCGGCATCGACCACCGCGCCGTCGCGACCGCGATCCAGGACGAGGCCGCCGAGCTGCTGAACACGGTCCGCGACGAGGTGCTCGCCGTACGGCCCGGGCTCGAGGTGCACCGGCTGTTGGTGGAGGCCGACGCGCGCGAGGCGTTCGAGGAGCTGTCCCGCACGGCGACCATGATCGTCGTCGGGTCCCGCGGCCGCGGACCGGTCCGCAGCCTGCTGCTCGGGTCGGTGAGCGTGGCCGTGTCCCGGCAGTCGCACTGCCCGGTCGTGGTGGTGCGGCCCGGCGCCGAGGAGGCGACCGGCGGCATCCTGGTCGGGGTCGACGGCACCCCGGCGTCGCAGCCGGCCCTGGAGCTGGCCTTCCGCGAGGCCTCGCTGCGGGGGCTGCCGCTCACGGTCGTGCACTGCTTCTGGGACGCGCAGTCCGCGACCCTCCCGGCCCACCGGGTCCCCGCCGACGGCATGGCCGCGTACGCCGACCTCGAGCTGATGATCGCGGAGTCGATGAGCGGGCTGCGGGAGAAGTACCCCGACGTAGAGGTCGAGCGTGCGCTGTGGCGCGGGCTGGTCGACGAGGCGCTCGTCGCGGCCTCCCGTGGACGCGACCTCACGGTGATCGGTCTGCGCCGCACCACCGCGCTGCGCAGCCTGATCCGGGTGCCCGTCGCACCGACCGTCGTGGAGCGTGCCGACGGCGCGGTGGCCGTCGTGCCGCACGACGCCGAAACGGACGCGTAACCCATCGGTTGAGATGCTGAGTACGTTGGGCGGGTGACCTCCGCTCCCACCATCAGCACTGTCGGCGACCTCCGGGCCTCGGGCCACGTCCTGAAGCCGCTGCGCACCGAGATCCGTGACAACCTGCTCGCCATGCTCCGCGCGGGCGTGGACCCGTGGCCGGGCCTGCACGGCCTGGAGAGCACGGTGATCCCGCAGCTGGAGCGTGCCCTGATCGCGGGCCACGACGTCGTACTCCTCGGCGAGCGCGGTCAGGGCAAGACCCGGCTGCTGCGGACCATGATCGGCCTGCTCGACGAGTGGACGCCGGTGATCGCCGGCTCCGAGCTCGGCGAGCACCCCTTCGAGCCGATCACCCACGCCTCGCGACGCCGGGCCACCGAGCTCGGCGACGCGCTGCCGGTCGAGTGGCGGCACCGTGACGAGCGGTACGCCGAGAAGCTGGCCACCCCCGACACCTCGGTGGCCGACCTGATCGGCGACGTCGACCCGATGAAGGTGGCCGAGGGGCGCTCGCTCGGCGACCCGGAGACCATCCACTACGGCCTGATCCCGCGCAGCCACCGCGGCATCGTCGCGATCAACGAGCTGCCCGACCTGGCGGAGCGCATCCAGGTGGCGATGCTCAACGTGATGGAGGAGCGCGACATCCAGATCCGCGGGTACGTCGTACGCCTCCCGCTCGACGTGCTCGTCGTGGCCAGCGCCAACCCCGAGGACTACACCAACCGCGGCCGGATCATCACGCCGCTCAAGGACCGCTTCGGCGCCGAGATCCGCACCCACTACCCGCTCGAGCTCGAGGACGAGGTCGCGGTGATCCGCCAGGAGGCCGACCTGGTCGCCGAGGTCCCGGACTTCCTGGTCGAGGTCCTGGCCCGGTTCACCCGCAACCTGCGCGAGTCGAGCTCGGTCGACCAGCGCAGCGGCGTCTCGGCGCGGTTCGCGATCGCCGGCGCCGAGACCATCGCCGCCGCGGCCATCCACCGCGCCAGCGTCTGCCACGAGGACGTGGCGGTGGCCCGGGTCGTCGACCTGGAGACCGCGGTCGACGTCCTCGGCGGCAAGATCGAGTTCGAGTCCGGCGAGGAGGGCCGCGAGACCGAGATTCTCACCCACCTGCTCCGCACGGCGACGGCAGAGACCGTGCGCCAGCACTTCCGCGGCATCGACTTCGCGCTGCTGGTCGACGCGCTCGAGTCCGGCCAGATGGTCTCGACCGGCGAGCGGGTCACGGCCCGCGACTTCCTCACCGGGCTGCCCGTGCTCGGGGAGTCGGAGCTGTACGACGAGGTCTGCGACCGGCTCGGCGCCACCAACGACGGCGAGCGCGCGGCCGCGATCGAGCTCGCGCTGGAGGGGCTCTACCTCGCCCGCAAGATCGGCAAGGACTCCGCCGGCACGGAGACCGTCTATGGCTGACCGATTCCGTCGATCGAGCTTGTCGAGATCCCGCTTCAAGCGCTACGAGGGCGGTGACCCGCTCGCGCCGCCGGTCGACCTCGCCGAGGCCCTGGACGCCATCGGCGAGGACGTGATGGCCGGCTACAGCCCGGAGCGGGCGATGCGGGAGTTCTTGCGCCGGGGCGGCCGCGACCAGGCCGGCCTCGACGAGCTGGCCCGCCGGGTGGCCGAGAAGCGCCGGGAGCTGCTCCAGCGGCACAACCTCGACGGCACCCTCCAGGAGGTCAAGGAGCTGCTGGAGCGCGCCGTGCTGGAGGAGCGCAAGCAGCTGGCGCGCGACGCGATGATGGACGACGCCGACCGCGCCTTCCGCGAGATGCAGCTGGAGGGACTGCCGCCGAGCCCCGCGGCGGCGGTGAGCGAGCTGTCGTCGTACGACTGGCAGAGCCGGCAGGCCCGCGAGGACTACGAGAAGATCAAGGACCTCCTCGGCCGGGAGCTGCTCGACCAGCGGTTCGCGGGCATGAAGAGCGCGCTCGAGAACGCCACCGACGAGGACCGAGCGGCGATCAATGAGATGCTCGGCGACCTCAACGAGCTGCTGGAGAAGCGGCAGCAGGGGATCGACACCCCCGAGGACTTCGCGTCCTTCATGGACAAGCACGGCGACTTCTTCCCCGAGAACCCGCAGAACCTCGACGAGCTCCTCGACGCCATGGCCCAGCGCGCGGCTGCCGCCCAGCGGATGCTGAACTCGATGACGCCCGAGCAGCGCCAGGAGCTGATGGAGCTCTCGGCGCAGGCCTTCGGCTCGCCGCAGCTGATGGAGGGACTGTCGCGGCTCGACGGCAACCTGCAGTCACTGCGCCCCGGCGAGGACTGGGGCGGCTCGGAGCGGATGGACGGCGATCAGGGGCTGGGCCTCGGCGACGGCACCGGCGTCTTCCAGGACCTGGCCGACCTCGACGAGCTGTCCGAGCAGCTCTCCCAGTCGTACGGCGGCGCGCGGATGGACGACCTCGACCTCGACAAGCTGTCCCGCCAGCTGGGCGACCAGGCGGCCGTCGACGCGAAGACGCTGCAGCAGCTGGAGAAGGCGCTGCGCGAGCAGGGCACGATGCGCCGCGACTCCACCGGCCAGCTGCAGCTGACCCCGAAGGCGATGCGTCAGCTCGGCAAGGCCCTGCTGAAGGACGTCGCCGACAAGATGTCGGGCCGGCAGGGTCAGCGCGACCTGCGCCGGGCCGGCGCCGCGGGCGACCTGTCGGGGTCGACCCGCGAGTGGGCGTTCGGCGACACCGAGCCGTGGGACATCCCGCGCACCGTCCTCAACGGCACCCTCCGCCGGGCCGGTTCTCCCGGGGGTCCGCTGATGGAGATCGGCGACGTCGAGGTGCAGGAGACCGAGGCCCGCACCCAGGCCGCCGTCGCGCTGCTCGTCGACACGTCGTTCTCGATGGCCATGGACGGTCGCTGGGTGCCGATGAAGCGCACCGCGCTGGCGCTGCACACGCTGATCAAGTCCCGCTTCCGCGGCGACCACCTGCAGCTGATCGGCTTCGGCCGGCACGCCGAGGTGATGGACATCGAGCAGCTCACCGCGCTCGACGCGATGTGGGAGAAGGGCACCAACCTGCACCACGGGCTGCTGCTCGCCAACCGGCACTTCCGCAAGCACCCCAACGCCCAGCCGGTGCTGCTGGTCGTCACCGACGGGGAGCCGACCTCGCACCTGGAGGCCGACGGCGAGGTGTTCTTCAGCTACCCGCCGCACCCGCTCACCATCGCGCACGCCGTGCGCGAGCTCGACAACTCGCGCCGGCTGGGCGCCCAGACGACGTTCTTCCGGCTCGGCGAGGACCCGGGCCTGGCCCGCTTCGTCGACTCGATGGCGCAGCGGGTCGAGGGCCGGGTCGTCGCGCCCGAGCTCGACGACCTCGGCGCGGCCGTCGTCGGCTCCTACCTCGGCTCGCGCGAGCAGGGCTCGGGTCCCGCCGGGTCGGCGTACGGCGACTGGTTCGGCGGGCGCGGGTTCTGGGTGGGGGACTGAGTCGGGATGGGGCCGGTGCGCGAATTCACCGGTTAACCGGTGAATTCGGACGTTCTGCGCCGAAATTTCCCCCCAGAACGTCCGGCTTTGCCCGAGCCGTGTGACCTGAGTGACTGCTGATGCGCCCCCGCCGATGCACGCAGAACTACGCCGAGCCACCGACCGCCGAGCCACCGACCGCCGAGCCACCGACGGCCACGCCGTGCAGGACCCCGGCGAGCTCCTCGACGCCGTCCACGATCCGCGGACCGGGGCGGGCCCAGCAGCCGTCGGCGTCCACGGCGTGCACGGGTACGCCGGGTAGCAGGCCGGCAGCCACCAGCTCGTCGGCCTGGACCTGCGCGCCGGCCCGGTCGTAGCCGCACGGGGCGACCACGACCAGGTCGGGGCGGGCGTCGTGCACGGCCGACCAGTCGACGCGGACGGACTTCGCCCCGGCCGTGCCGAGCACCGGCTCGCCGCCGGCGAGCTGCACCATCTCGGGGATCCAGTGCCCGGGGGCGTACGGCGGGTGGGTCCACTCCAGCACCACCACCCGCGGCCGGGGCCGGCCGTCGACCCGGGCGGCGACCGCGTCCAGCCGCGCGCACATCGAGGCCACGAGCGCGTCGGCGGGTCCGGTCCGGCCGATCGCGGCTCCCAGCGAGATGATCGAGGCGAGCACCTCGTCGACGGTGTGCGGGTCGTAGGTCAGCACGGAGGCGTTGCAGCCGAGGCGCTCGAGCGCGTCGTCGACCGCCGAGACCTCGACCGCGCAGACCGCACAGAGGTCCTGGGTGACCACGTGGGTCGGGTCGAGGTCGCGGAGCGCGCCGTCGGCGAGGTGGTACAGGTCCTCGCCGGTGGCCAGTGCGGCGCCGACGTACTCGTCGATCTCGGCGGGGGAGAGGCCCGCCGGGATGGTGGAGGTCGACACGATCTGCCGCTGCCGCGCCTCGGCGGGGGTGTCGCACTCGAAGGTCACGCCGACGACGTCCTCACCCGCGCCGAGCGCGAAGAGGATCTCGGTGGTGGACGGCAGCAGGGACACGATCCGCACGGGACGACGGTACCCATCTCCGGACGCGCCACGACCCCCGGAGCAGGTGAGCTCCGGGGGTCGTGATCGAGCGAGGAGTCAGCTGGCGGTCTTCAGGACCAGCGCGGTGAGCTTGATCGCCTTCTTGGTGTTGGGCGCCTTGCCGTCCAGCGACATCGCACCGGCGGAGACGATGTACTTGCCGTCCCGGACCAGGAGCGAGTGGCTGACCGACTTCTGTCCCGCGATGGACGCGGTGATCGTGTAGCCCCAGCGCTCGTCGCCGAGGCGGAACTTGATCTTCTTCATCTTGACCTTCACGTTCCCGCCGGTCGTGGGGTCCTTGACCGGGCACTTGGCGCCCTTCGAGGTGCCGTGCAGGTACTTGATCGCGTCCTTGGCGTTGCGGAACTTCATCGCCGAGACGTAGGTCATCGGCTTGGCCGCGGTGGCGGCGTAGTCCGCCGGGTCGGCCGAGACGTACGACGTGAAGGTGGCCTTCGCGCCCTTGATGACCTTGCCCGGCTTGTTGCACTTCTTGCCGGGCCAGTTGAGCTTCGAGCTGGTCGGCTCGGACGTGCCGCCCGCGAGGTGCGGGTAGATCTTCGCGACCTTCGCGACGGACGGGACAGCCGGGCCCTTGGCGGCCGCGTTGGCGGGGGCGCTGAGGGCGGAGACGGTGAGGACGGGTACGGCGAGCGCGACGAGCGCGCGGGTCAGCCGACGAGAAGACATGGTGGTGCTCCGGTTTCCGAGTGGTGGGGATAGTTGGAACAGACCGTAACCGCAGGCCGGTCCGGTTCGCTCGGACATTCCCGGACCGGGCCGTACCAAGTCGGATCGCGGGCAACCTCGGGCCCGGTTCGGGCGTACGACGCCACTCGCGGACAATCGGTCGGGTGGACGACCCGACCCTGACCGTGCTCGCCCTGCTCGGGCTGGCGGCGGTGACGGCGGGGTTCGTGGACGCCGTGGTCGGAGGTGGCGGGCTGATCCAGCTGCCGGCGCTGCTGATCGGGCTGCCGCACGCCAGCCCGGTGCAGGTCCTGGCCACCAACAAGCTCGCCAGCATCTGCGGTACGACGGTGAGCTCGGCGACGTACTACCGGCGCGTCCGCCCCGACCCGCGCACCTTCCTCCCGATGATGCTGCTCGCGCTGGTCGGCTCGTTCGGGGGTGCGCTGGTCGCGAGCCGGATCCCGCGGTCGGCGTTCGAGCCGATCGTGCTCGTCGTGCTGGTCGTGGTCGGCGTCTACGTCCTGCTCAAGCCGAGGCTCGGCGAGGCGACCGCGCTGCGGTTCTCGGGCCATCGCCACCTGCTCGCGGCGATGGTCGTCGGCGTGGCGATCGGGTTCTACGACGGCGCGCTCGGCCCGGGCACCGGCAGCTTCTTCGTCTTCGCCCTGGTCGGCCTGCTCGGCTACGGCTTCCTCGAGGCCTCCGCCAAGGCCCGACTCGCCAACTGGGCGACCAACCTGGGCGCGCTGCTGCTCTTCGTCCCGCAGGGTGCGGTGCTGTGGAAGACCGGTCTGGTCCTCGGCCTCTGCAACCTCGTGGGCGGGTACGTCGGCGCCCGGGTCGCCGTCTCGCGCGGCGCCCGGTTCGTGCGGGTGTTCTTCATCGTGGTCGTCTCCGCGTTCGTCGTCCGGATCGGCGGCGACGTGCTGGGGATCTGGTGAGCTCCTACCTCACGCTCGCACGCGACGCCGAGGCCGAGATCGAGGTCAAGCGATCGCGGTTCCTCGCGACGCTGGTGCGGGTCGAGGACGAGCCCGCGGCCCGCGCCGTCGTGGAGCGGCTCCGCTCCCAGCACTGGGACGCGCGGCACCACTGCACGGCCTTCAGGATCCGGCAGAGCGTCCCGGGTCCGATGCCGATGCCCGTCGAGCGCTCCAGCGACGACGGCGAGCCGGCCGGCACCGCCGGCGCGCCCATGCTGGAGGTGCTCCGCGGTGCCGGGGTCAGCGACACGGTCGCGGTCGTCACCCGCTGGTTCGGCGGCACCCTCCTCGGCGTCGGCGGGCTGGTCCGGGCGTACGGCGACGCGGTCCGCGCCGGCCTCGCCGCCGCCGGCACGCTGCGCCGCTCGCTCGTGCGCGAGCACCTGCTGGAGGTCGACCACGCCGACGCCGGCCGGGTCGAGACCGAGCTCCGCACCCGCGGCGTCGGCGTCCTCGGCACGTCGTACGACGTCCGCGCGACGCTGCTGCTCGGCGTACCTCCCGAGCGCGAGGAGCGCCTGCACGCGCTGGTCGCCGAGCTGACCTCGGGCCGCGGCGAGCTCGTGCCGGTCGGTGAGCGGTGGGTGGACGACACCCCGCCCTAAGGACCTCGGCGGACCGGGGCGGCGCGGGGAGCGGTGAGTGGTCCACCGTTGCTGGGCGGTCGGAGGTGGACCACTCACCGGCGACTCGCGTGTCGGGCTCGACTCGCCGAGCCGGCGGTGCGACAACCACCGTCTGCGATCGAAAAGTGGTGGACGGCTCACCGCCGGGCCCAGTTAGCCTTCCGCCATGTCCGGACCCGTCCCCACCTGGGTGACCGCCTTCCTCGACCTCGCACCCGAGGACCACGGGCGCGCCGTCGAGCACTGGCGCGGTGTCACCGGCCACGGGCTGTCGACGCCCCGCGGCGACCACGGCGAGTTCGCGTCGTTCCTCCCGCCCGACGGCGACGTCCACTTCAAGGTCCAGCGCCTCGCGGCCGGGCCGTCGAAGGTCCACCTCGACCTGCACGTGCCCGAGCTGGCGCCCGCGGTCGAGGACGCGGTCCGGCTCGGGGCGACGGTCGTGGCCACGCGCGAGTACGCCGCGCTGTCGTCGCCGGGCGGCTTCGTGTTCTGCCTCGTCACCGAGCGGAGCGCGGTCCTGGCCGAGCCGGCCACCTGGCCGGGTGGACACCGGTCCTCGGTCGACCAGGTCTGCCTCGACGTCCCGCCCGCCCGGTGGGACGCCGAGGTCGCGTTCTGGCGGGACCTGACCGGGTGGGAGACGCGGAGCGGTGGCGCCGAGTTCGTGAGCCTGGTGCGCCCGCCCGGGATGGCGGTGCGGATCCTGCTCCAGCGCCTCGACGACCCGCAGCCGAGCGTGACCGGCCACCTCGACCTCGCCAGCACCGACCGGGCCGCCGAGACGCAGCGGCACGTCGAGCTCGGGGCCGAGGTGCTGTCGGTGCACGACCGGTGGACCGTGCTGCGCCCGACGGCAGGTCCGCCGTACTGCATCACCGATCGCGACCCGTCTAGGGTCACCGGATGACCCAGTCCGGCGACGAGCGCGCCACCCTGCTGTTCTTCCTCCAGCGGCACCGCGAGACGTTCCGCCGCAAGTGCGCCGGCCTGAGCGCCGAGCAGCTCGACACGCCGCACCCGCCGGCGTCGATGACCCTCGGCGGGATGATCAAGCATCTCGCCTACGTCGAGAACTGGTGGAGCGTCGGGGTGCTCCTGGGCCAGGAGCCGGGCGAGCCCTGGGCGAGCGTCGACTGGCGGGCCGACGCCGACTGGGACTGGCACAGCGCCAAGGACGACAGCCCCGAGCAGCTCTGGGCGCTGTACGACGCCGAGGTCGCGGCCGGCGACCGGGTCTACGCGGCGGCGCGGCTCGACGACCTGGCGGTGCGCACGCACCACCATGCGGCCGCGGGCCGGGCCAACCTGCGCTGGATCCTGGTGCACCTCGTCGAGGAGTACGCCCGCCACAACGGCCATGCCGACCTGATCCGCGAGTCGATCGACGGCCAGGTGGGCTGAGCCCCCGGACGTCTACAGGTTCAGCTGCACCGAGAACGAGGCGGTCGGGTCCGGGGTGGCCAAGCCACCGAGGACTCCGACCAGCACGCCGACCATGGCCAGCGCCGCGACGTCGTGGGTCCTGGCCCGGGGGTGCTGCCGATGCCAGGCGAAGCGGCTCGTCGTGCGGTACCACGCGAGCGCACCCAGCGGGAACAGCGCGGCGGTGACCGCCGCGAGCGCCCGGGCCAGGTCGGCGGCGGTCACCGCCTTCAGCAGTGGCTCGACCTGGACGAGGACGGTGGTGAGGAGCACGACCACGACGAGGGCGCTGCGGAGCGGGCGGGCCAGGAGCACCCCGAGGGAGAGCCAGCCGACGACCAGGGCCCCGAGCAGCATGCTGCCCCAGAGGGAAACGTCGTCTGCGGTCCGCGGGCCACGGTCGAGCAGGTCCCAGACTTGCGTGAGCAGGCAGGAGAGCGCGAGCAGCCAGGCGGAGACGGGGAGCGGGCCCGGATCCAGAGGGGGCTCCGCCCTCCGCCGGGCGGCGGCGCGACCCAGGACCAGGGCCAGACCGGCGAGCACGAGCACGCCGACGGCGCCGGCGACGAGCCGGGTCGGCGCGGTGCCGTACCGGTCGAGTCGGCCGTCCTGCGGCGAGTCCGGGTCGTAGAAGACGGTGGCCGGACCGTCCAGGGCGAGGTCGCACCACCGAGTCCGCTTGGGGGCGGTGGTGCGATAGGTCGTGCCGTCCACCCGGTACGCCGCCGTCGGGTAGCAGCCGTCGACGTTGCCGCCCGAGGCGACCACCTCGCCCCGCACGGTGTCGTCGGGGGCACGGAGGACCAGCACCCCGGCGAGCAGCACGAGCAGCACAGCCACACCGAGCAGGCCGATCACGGCCGTGCGGACCCCACGCGTCATGGCACTCCCTTCGTTCCCCGTGAGGAGCGTGGCAGAGCGCTGCCGTTGACGTGGGTCAGTCGGCGAATCCGGGCAGCATCTCGGTCAGGATGGCCCGGAACGGCGCCTCGGCGCCGAGCTGGCACAGGACCCCGATGCCGCCGAGCCAGGTGCGGTGGATGAGCAGGTACTGCGGGGGCAGGTTGAGCCGCATCGCCACGGCGTACGACGGGTCTCGCGGGTTGTTGATGCGCTGGAACTGCGCCTGCATCCACTCGCGCGAGAAGCGGAACCGCTCGACCAGCGTCGGCTCCACGAACGGCGAGAGGTAGTCGAGGACCAGGTCGGGGTCGAGGCTGATCCGCTCCTTGACGAAACCCTCCGCCCGCAGGCCCTCGATCAGCGCGTCGCGGTCCTGCAGCCCGGCGATCCGGATCAGCCGACCCATGGCCTCCGGCAGCCCGTCGTCGACCAGGCGGGCGACGGCCCCGAAGTCGAGGACGCCGAGCCGGCCCGGCTCGCCGTCCGGGCCGGGCAGCACCCGGAAGTTCCCGGGGTGCGGGTCGGCGTGCAGCATGCCGGTGCGGGAGGGGCCGGAGAACAGGAACCGCACCAGCAGCTCGCCGTAGTGGTCGCGCTCGGCCTGGGTGCCGTCGCGGATCACCTGGGCCAGCGACGCCGGACTCTCGAGCCACTCGGTGATGAGCACCGTGTCGCCGACGGCGACCACCCGCGGCACCACGATCTCCGGGTCGTCGGTGAACGCGTCGGCGAAGACGTCCTGGGCCTCGGCCTCGAGCCGGTAGTCGAGCTCGTCGGTGGCCCGGGCCTGCAGCTCCTCGATCAGCGGCCGGATCTCGACGCCCGGCACCAGCGGGCCGATGGTGCGTGCGAGCCGGGAGAGCTGGCGCAGGTCGGAGCGGAGCGCGTCCCCGGCGCCGGGGTACTGCACCTTGACCGCGACCTCGCGGCCGTCGTGCCAGCGGCCCCGGTGGACCTGGCCGATCGACGCGGCGGCGGTGGGCCCGCCGTCGAGCCAGACCAGCTGCTTCCTCCAGTCCGGCCCGAGGTCGCGCGCGAGCGCCTCGCGCACCGTCTGCGTCGGCATCGGGGGAGCGGAGTCCTGCAGGCGCGTCAGCTGCTCGCGGTACGGCGCGGCGAGCTCCTCGGGCAGCGCCGACTCCAGCACGGACAGCGCCTGCCCGAACTTCATCGCCCCGCCCTTGAGCTCGCCCAGGGTGCGGAACAGCTGCTCGGCGGTGCGCTGCTGGATCTCGCTCATCACCGCCTCCGCCGGCTGCCCGCCGAGCCGCTTGCCGAGCCCGAGCGCGCTGCGGCCGGCGTACCCCAGCGGCAGGGCGGCCAGACGCGCGGTCCGGGCCACCGCCTTGCGGGGGAGGTCGCTCATGGCTCCAGTGTGACGTGCGGGTCCCAAGTCCGGGCCTCGCCCGGCCGAAGAGGACACGGTGACCTGGTGGCCGGGACACCGGGCGCACCAGGGTCGGGGCATGCGAAGCCGTCCCCTTCTCGCCGTCCTGCTGGCGGTGCCCGCGCTCACCCTGCCCGCCGCGAGCCCCGCGTCGGCCGCCGATCCGGGCGGCTCGATCGTCTACGTCCACGACGACGACGTGTGGCTGGCGCGCGGCGACGGCTCGGGGCAGTACCAGGTGACCTTCGACGGTACGCCGCACACTCCGTACACCTCGCCGTCGCAGTCCGACACCGGCGTGATCGTCGTCGGCCACGGACCGCACCTGATCCGGATGACGCAGAACGGCACGGTGCTCAGTCGGCTCGACCCGGGCCCGCTGACCAACTCGGTCTCGCACCCGGTCGACGGGCCGATCATCCATGCCGCGGTCTCGCCGGACGGTCAGCTGGCGGCGTACACGCTCGGCGGGTGGGAGTGCCCGATCGGGGCGTCGTGCGGCTACCGCACGGTCACCGCGATCACCCGCACCGACCGGCTCACCCCGCCGTCGACGTACGGGACGACGTTCCTGGAGGCGCCCTCCTGGGTGGGCAACACCCGCACCCTGCAGTCCGGCGGCTTCCTCGAGCAGATCAACCTCGCCGACCTCGGCCAGGCGGCGGTGCACTGGTTCGACGACCAGGACGTGGCCGAGCCGCCGACCACCGACCTCGGCGACGCGGAGCTCTCGCCGGACGGGAGGTGGCTGGCCGCCGTCCGGGGGTACGACGAGAGCACGCACATCACCTGGTACGCCGTCGCCGGGGACGCCCGGTCCGGCCCGGTGCCGGAGGCCCCCGACTGGATCTGCCAGACCGGGGAGCTGGGTGGGCTGGCCGACCCGACCTGGTCGCCCGACAGCACCACGATGGCCTGGCAGGAGCCGGACGGGATCTGGGTGAAGTCGAACCCCGCCGACTGCGAGGTCCCGCAGCCGCGGCTGCTCATCGCGGGCGGATCCGAGCCGGACTGGTCGGCCGCGCCGCTGGCCCCGGCGGTGCGCACGTTCACGGTGACGAAGCGGCCCACGGTCGGTGGCGTCGCCCGAGTCGGCAAGCGTCTCAAGGCCCGCGCCGGTGCCTGGGCCCCCGCGCCCGGGTCGGTCCGCTACCAGTGGCTGCGCAACGGGCGGGCGATCCGCAAGGCCACGAAGCCGTCGTACCGGCTGGTCCGTGCCGATGTCCGCAAGCGGATCAGCGTCCGGGTGACCGCCGCCGCGCCGGGCCGTGCCGACGCGACCGCGACGAGCAAGGCCACCAAGCCGGTGAAGAAGAAGCGCCGCTGAGCCCGGCATGACGACTCCGGACCACCGCGGCTGGCGCTGGGTCGCGCTCGGCGTCGCCCTGCTCGCCTCGGGGTGCGCGGCCACCTCGGTGGTGCTGCTCCTGGTGCACCAGATGGTGCCGGAGCCGGTGACCTACTGGGTCGCGGACGTCGTGTGCGCGGTGCTGTACGGCGTGGTCGCGGTGCTGATGCTGCCCCGCACCCGCCACCCGGCCGTCTGGATCCTGATGGCGGTCGCGCTCGGGTGCGGGGCCGCCAGCCTCGCCACCCAGTACGTCCGCCTGGAGATCGCCCACCCGGGCGTGCCCGACGGCGACCTGCTGTGGGCCGTGAGCCTGCCGCTGTGGATCCTCGGCACCTACTCGACGGTGGCGGTGCTGCCCTGGCTGGTCGCACCGGGCCGCCCGCGGGGCCTGACCCGGGTGCTGGCGGCCGTGGGCCTGACGGCGGTGCTGGCCGCTGCCGTCGCGGGCGCGACCCTCGTGACGGTGGGGCCGCGGTCCAACCCGTTCGCGATCGGGTGGCAGCCCTGGCAGGACCTCCTGGTGACGTCCTGGATGTGGCCGGACCGGGCCTGCGTGGCGGTGGGAGCGTTGGGGCTGGTCCGGCTGCTGGTGGTCTGGTGGCGCACCCGGGGCACGGCCGAGCGCGGGTACGGCTGGTTCGCCGTCGGCCAGCTGCTGCTCGTGGTGGCGCTGGTGCCGGTCGCGTTCTTGAAGGTGCAGCCGAGCGAGGTCGTCCTGCAGCTCTCCGGCGCGAGCCTGCTGGCGGCGCAGGCGTTCCTGCCGGTGGCCCTGCTGATCGTCGTCCTGGGCCAACGGCTGTGGGGGATCGACGTCGCGGTGAGCCGGCTCGCCGTCTGGCTCTCGCTCACCGGCACCGTGGTCGCGGTCTACGTCGCGGCCGTCTGGGTCACCCTGCGGCTGCTGCCGGTCAGCGACCAGGCCGCGGGTCTGCTCGCGGCCCTGGTCCTCGCGCTGGTCGCGCACCCGGCCCGCCTCGGGCTGCAGCGACGCGTCGACGCCATGGTGTACGGCGCCGACAGTGACCCCGCCTCGATGCTGGCCCTGCTCGGCGAGCGGCTGCGCCAGGGCCGGGCGGCCGAGGCGCTCCCGGCGCTCGTCGAGGGGCTGCGCGGCGGGCTGCGCCTGGGCTCGGTCACGGCCGTCTCCCGCGAGCACCCGGAGGTGTACGCCGAGGCGTCCGGGACCCGATCGCCGGGCGCGGACTCCGTCGTACTCCCGCTCGTGGTGGAGGGCCGCCACGTCGGCGACCTCACCGTCGTCGCCGCCGCGGGCGAGCGGCTGGACCTGCGCACGGTGCGGGTCGTGCGCGACCTCAGCGACCTGGTCGCGGTCGCGCTGGAGCTGGAGCAGACCAACCGCCGGCTCCGGGTCGCCTCGGAGCGGCTCGGCGAGGTCCGGCACGAGGAGCGGCGGATGCTGCGCCGCGAGCTGCACGACGGCCTCGGCCCGGTGCTCGCCGGGGTGGCGCTCGGGCTCGCCGCGGCCCGCCGCCGGCTGCGGGAGGAGCCGGACGTCGCCGACCAGCTGCTGGCCGAGCTCGAGACCGAGGTCGTCGGCCGCTCCGACGCCGTCCGCCAGCTCTCCCGGTCGCTGCTGCCGGCCCAGCTCGACGACGGTGACCTGGTCGGCGCCCTGCGCGTGCTCACCCGCCGCTTCCAGGGCACCGGGATCGTCGTCCGCACCAGCACCGACCGGCTGGGGTCGGTCGGGACCAAGCGGCAGATCGCGGTCTACCACGTGGCGGCGGAGGCGCTGCTGAACGCCGTACGACACAGCGGCGCGGAGACGGTCACGGTCAGCGTGACCGGTGGGGACGGCGACCCGGTCCGGCTGGAGGTCGTGGACGACGGGGACGGCATCGCGGTCCACGCGGTCCGTGGCGTCGGCCTGCAGTCGATGCGCGAGCGTGCCGACGAGCTCGCCGGCACCCTCGAGGTCACCTCGGGGCCGGACGGCTGCGGCACCCGGGTCGCCCTCCTCCTGCCCTGACGGGACGGCGGGCCCTCCCGGCCGGGACGCCGGGTGGCCGAGCCTCGGGCCATGCGCATCCCGATCCTTCTCGCCGCTGCGACGGCGCTCGCCCTGCTGAGCCCGGTGGCGGCCGTGGCCGCCGATCCCGAACCGGACACCCTGCCGCCCGTCATCACCCTCACCCCGCCCGCCGGCGGCGCGAACAACTGGTACGGCGGCAGCTCGATCCACGTCCAGGTGCGGGCCACCGAGGACCGGGCCGGCGACAGCGGGGTGGGCGAGGTGACCTACGCGCTCAACGGGGGGCACACCCGGGTCGGTTCGATCCCGGCCGGGGGCGGTCCCGTGGAGGTGAGCTCGACGGGGCGCACCACGGTGACCGTGACGGCCACCGACCTGGCCGGCAACGTCGCGACGGCGTCGGTACTGGTGGGGCTGGACCGCGGACGGCCGGTGGTCAGCTACCAGGGCCGGGTCGTGCCGGGCGCCGTCTTCGTCCAGGGCGAGGAGGTCCCGCTGTTGTACACCTGCCGCGACGAGGAGTCGGGGGTCGCGTCCTGCGTGGGACCGGTGCCCTCCGGCGGGCTGCTGGACACCGGCACGCTCGACGACAACCGCACCGTGCGGGTCACCGCCACGGACCGGGTGGGCCTCGAGCTCACGCACGTCGTCCACTACCGGGTGGTCGAGCCCGAGTTCGACGTGGTCGGCGCCGTCGAGGTCGAGGGCACCCCGCAGGTCGGGCACGACCTGACCGGCGGCGCACCGGAGTTCAGCCCGACCCCGGCGGCGATCGGCTACCGGTGGCACCGCGACGGCGTCCCGATCGGCGACGCCACCACGCTGGCCTACCGCGTCCGGGCGGCCGACGCCGGCCACCGGCTCACCCTGGTCGCCACGGCCACCCGCCCGGCCTTCAACGCCGGCACCTCGACCTCGACGCCCGTCACGATCCTGCCCGGGGAGCTCGTGCTGTCCGCCGATCCGGTGCTCTCCGGCGACGCCCGGGTGGGGGAGACGCTCGAGGTCGAGCACCCGCCGGTCTTCCCGGGCGGGGCGACCGAGACGTATGTCTGGCTCCGTGGTGACGCGCCGATCCCCGGCGCGTCCGAGCGGGCCTACGAGCTCCGGGCGGCGGACGCCGGGCACCGGGTGCGGGTCGTGCTGACGGCCACACGGGACGGGTACCTGGATCGCTCATGGGTCACGGAGCCGTCGGCGGTCGTCGCCGGAGGGCCACCGCCTGACGGCGACCCGCTGCCCGGCGGCGGTCCGCTGCCGGCCGACGGGGCACCGCGGATCGTCGGCGCCGCCCGGGTCGGCGGGACGCTGCAGGCGATGCTGCCGTCGTACCAGTCCACCGGCGGTACGCCGGTCTCGACCGCGGTCAACTGGCTGCGCGACGGCCAGGAGGTCCCGGGGGCGACCGGCACCACCTACCGTCTCCGCGCCCCGGACGTCGGTCGGCGGCTGAGCGTGCGGGTCACCGCGACGGCGGCGGGGCACGCGCCGTCGGTCCTGGTCGGCGCCGCCACGGGGCCGGTCGCGAAGGCCGCGGCCCGGCTGCGCGCGAAGGCGGTGCGGGCCAGGGGCCGAGCGGTGCGGCTGACGGTCACGGTGTCCGCACCGGGGGTGCTGGCGACCGGGCCGGTCATCGTGCGAGCCGGCCGGCGGGTCGTCGCCCGCGGTGTCCTGCGGGGCGGGACGGTACGGCTCACGGCGCGGCTGTCGAAGCGGGTGTCCCGGCTGGGCGTGACCTACGCCGGCGACGCGGGAGTCGTCGGCCGCTCGGGCACGGTCCGGATCAGCGCGGCGTCTCGGGCCCCGTCCAGGTGACCGGCCCTGCCGTCGTCAGGCTCTCCTCGGACGGCATCAGCACCCAGAGGATCGGGTAGATCAGGATCTGGCTGCCCGGCACGACCATCAGCAGCAGCACGAACAGCAGCCGTGCGACCCACGGCGTCAGTCCGAACCGCCGTCCGAGGCCGGCGCAGACGCCGCCGAGGATCTTCTCGCCGCGCGGTCGTACGAGTCCCTGGCGGGCGAGGCTGGAGCGGATGTCGTTCATGGTGTTCCTCCGGTTGCTGGGTGGTGCCTCCAGCATGCGTCGTACGACGCCCGCGCCCCATCGGGTCCAGCCCTGGTCCGACCCCGGGTTGTCCCCGGGGTCGTCGCTCGAGCAGGCGCGGGTCGCGTGTCAGTCCAGGCAGAACTCGTTGCCCTCGGGGTCGGTCAGCACCAGGTGTCCCGCCGACAGCGGCGGTTCGGGCTCGAAACGCCTGACACGGCTCGCCCCCAGGTCGACCAGCCTCTCGGCCTCCGCCTCCAGCGCGGCCATCCGCGCCTCGCCCTCCAGCCCGGGAGCCGCCCGGACGTCGAGGTGGACCCGGTTCTTCGCGGTCTTCCCCTCCGGCACCTGCTGGAAGAACAGCCTCGGCCCGGCCCCGTCGGGGTCCTCGATCGCCGACCGGGTGTTGCGCTGGGACTCCGGGACCCCGACCCTCGCGAGGAAGTCGTCCCAGGCAGCCAGCGGGTCGGCGCCGGCCGGCAGCTCGACGCCGGGCGGTGCGGGGTGGACGTAGCCGAGCACGTCGCGCCAGAACGTCGACAGGGCGCGGGGGTCGTGGGCGTCGAAGGTGATCTGAACGGTTCGGGTCATTCACCCAGCCTGGCACCCGCAGCGGTCAGAATCTGACCGCTTTGCGAGGATCCGCCAACCCGGGCGCCGCACCCAGGGACGGTCGAACAGGCAATAGTCCCCTCACGCCGTCCCGGCCACGCTCACGGCTTTCCCGGGCGGGGTCTATTGCCTGTCTGGCGGTATCGCGACCGAGCTCGTCAGGCCGTCGCGGGGAACCGCACTCCGGTGTTCGCGTGGCACCGGTAGCCGAACGGGTTCTTCGCGAGGTACTGCTGGTGCTGCTCCTCGGCGTAGTAGTACGGCGTCTCGGCCGCGGGCCGGATCTCGGTGGTGATGTCGCCGAGCCGGCGCCGCTTGAGCTCGTCGCCGTACACCTTGGTCAGCTCGCGGGCGGTCTGCTCCTGCTCGGGGGTCGTGTAGTAGATCGCGGAGCGGTACTGGGTGCCGACGTCGTTGCCCTGGCGCATGCCCTGGGTCGGGTCGTGCACCTCGAAGAAGGTCTTGAGCAGGTCGGCGTACGACACCCGGGCCGGGTCGAAGACGATCCGCACGGCCTCGGTGTGGTTGGTGCGCCCGCTGCAGACCTCGTCGTACGACGGGTGCGGGGTGGTGCCGCCGGCGTACCCGACGGAGGTCGACCAGACGCCGTCCTTCTGCCAGAAGATCTCCTCGGCGCCCCAGAAGCAGCCGAGGCCGAGGAAGGCGACCTCGTAGCCGTCCGGCACGATCCCGGAGTCGAGGTCGGTCACGACCGGGGTGCCCAGCACGACGTGCTTGTCGCTGAGGGGGAAGTTGCGCTCGCTGCGGCCGGGCAGCGCCTGCTCGGGAGCGATGAGCTCGGACTTGCGGTTGAGGAACACGGGGTCTCCTGTCGTCGGAGGATGTGGTGCTGTGGAAGAACGGTGCGCTGGGTCTCTCTGTTCCCTAGCATGAGTGGTATCAGACCGGTATCGTCGAGGGGTGGCCATGACCTTGCGCACCGACGAGGAGCTCGACCGCGTGCTCACGGAGCTCGCCGAGCTCGAAGGGCTCTCCCGGCAGGAGGTCGTCCGCCGTGCGGTGCTGGAGAAGTACGAGCGTGACGGTCGACGAGCCCGGGTCGATGCCGTCTCGAACGAGATGCTCGAGCGCTGGGGCGACGTGCTGGATCGCCTCGGGAAGGCATGAGCGAGATCGAGTATCTCGATCTCGAGGCGCTGCTGGTCCTCACCAGGAAGCTCGGAGCCGGACCCGTTCGCGACGCCGGACTGCTGGATTCCGCGGCCGCTCGTCCGCGGTCCAGCGTGTTCGGCGAGGACGCCTATCCGACGCTGGCGCTCAAGGCGGCCGCACTGTTGCACTCCATCTGTCGCAACCACGCACTCGTCGACGGCAACAAGCGGCTCGGGTGGTTCGCCACGGTGTCGTTCTTGGCGCTGAACGGCTACGACGTCACCATGAACGACGACGCTGCCTTCGAGCTGGTCATGAAGGTCGCCGACGGGACCCTCGAGGTCGAGGGCATCGCCCGGGCACTGGGGGAGTCGCTGCGCGAGCGTGAGTAGCCTCGAAGGATGAGCGAGCAGCAGCACCGCAGCAAGTCGGGCTTCGAGACCCGGGCCATCCACGCGGGCTACGAGCCCGACCCCACGACGGGGGCGGTGATCCCGCCGATCTACGCGACCTCGACGTACAAGCAGGACGGCGTGGGCGGGATGCGCGGCGGCTACGAGTACAGCCGGTCGGCCAACCCGACCCGCACCGCGCTGGAGGGTGCGCTGGCGGCGGTGGAGGAGGGCGAGCGCGGGTTCGCGTTCGCCTCCGGCCTGGCCGCCGAGGACACCCTGATCCGGGCGCTGTGCAAGCCGGGCGACCACGTGGTCATCCCCGACGACGCGTACGGCGGGACGTACCGCCTCTTCGACAAGGTCGCCAAGGTCTGGGGCCTCGACCACAGCCCCGCGCCGGTCAGCGACGTCGAGCGGGTCGCCGCCGCGATCCGGCCCGGTGAGACCAAGCTGGTCTGGGTCGAGACGCCCACCAACCCGCTGCTCAACATCGGCGACATCGAGGCGCTCGCCGCGGTCGCCCACGACGCCGGCGCGCTGCTGGTCGTCGACAACACCTTCGCCTCGCCGTACCTCCAGCAGCCGCTGACCCTGGGCGCCGACGTCGTCGTGCACTCCACGACCAAGTACGTCGGCGGCCACTCCGACGTCGTCGGCGGCGCGCTCGTGGTCAAGGACCTCGAGGTGGCCGAGCGGGTCGCCTTCCACCAGAACTCGATGGGCGCGGTGCCCGGCCCGTTCGACGCGTTCCTCACCCACCGCGGCCTGAAGACGCTCGCGGTCCGGATGGACCGGCACTGCGACAACGCCGAGCGGGTGGTGGCGTTCCTCGCCACGCACCCGGCCGTCAGCGAGGTCATCTACCCGGGCCTGGCGAGCCACCCCGGCCACGAGGTCGCCACCCGTCAGATGAAGAGGTACGGCGGCATGGTGTCCTTCCGCGTGACCGGCGGCGAGTCGCAGGCGCTGGCCGTGTGCGACCGCACCGAGGTGTTCACCCTCGGCGAGTCCCTCGGCGGTGTCGAGTCGCTGATCGAGCACCCGGGCCGGATGACCCACGCCTCCGTCGCCGGCACCGACCTCGAGGTGCCGGCCGACCTGATCCGGCTCAGCGTCGGCATCGAGACCGCCGAGGACCTGCTCGCCGACCTCGAACGCGCCCTGGAGAGTTAGCCGCGTCCGGTCCGGTTACGTTGTGGGCGTGAGCGACGACGGCGGGGTCACCAGCACGACCGACGAGCACCGGCGACGGCTCCGGCTCTCCCGAACGCACGGCGAGGGTGACGAGGAGGGCATCGCCCAGCGGCTGGCCCACCAGTGGGCCCAGCTCCGCGAGGAGCGGCGGATCCAGGAGGCACCGGCACCGGTCACCGGTGGCCGGTCGAACTTCAGTCGCGCCCAGGTCCCGTGGGGCCTCGACCTCGCCGCCGCCTGGGCCTGGCGGTTCCTGGTCATCGTCGTAGCCGGCGCGGTCGTCGCGTACGCCGTCTCCTACCTCTCGGTCGTGTTCCTGCCGATCGCGATCGCGCTGCTCATCACCGCACTGGCCATCCCGCTGGTCGACCTGCTGCACCGGACCGGGCTGCCGCGCGGGCTCGCGTCGCTGCTGACGGTGATCGCCGGCATCGCGACGATCGTGCTGCTGCTGACCTACGTCACCCAGCAGGTGGCCGCGGGCGCCAACGACCTCGCCAACTCGACGGTCGAGGGGCTCGACGAGGTCAAGCGCTGGCTCAAGACCGGCCCGCTGAACGCCAGCGACAGCCAGATCAACGACTACATCGCCCAGGCCCAGGAGGCCATCCAGAGCCGCTCCGGCGACGGCGACGTCCTGGGGCAGGTGACCGAGATCAGCGCGACGGTCGGCCACGTCTTCGCGGGCTTCTTCATCGTGCTGTTCTCGACGTACTTCTTCCTCGCCGACGGCAACCGGATCTGGTCCTGGGTCGTCCGGCTGGCGCCGCGCGCCGCGCGGGACCGGGTCGACAGCTCGGGCCGGGTCGCCTGGATCTCGCTGACCCAGTTCGTGCGTGCGACGGTCATCGTGGCCCTGGTCGACGCGATCGGCATCGCGGTCGGGGCGTGGGTCCTCGGCGTGCCGTTCGTGCTGGCCATCGGCGTCCTGGTCTTCCTCGGGGCGTTCATCCCGATGATCGGCGCCACGATCGCGGGCAGCGTCGCCGTCCTGGTCGCGCTCGTCGACCAGGGTCCGATCACCGCGCTGCTGATGCTCGGCGTGATCATCCTGGTCCAGCAGATCGAGGGCCACGTGCTGCAGCCCTTCCTGCTCGGCCGCTGGGTCTCGGTGCACCCGCTGGCCGTCATCCTCGCGATCGCGGCGGGCGTCATCGTCGGCGGCATCGCGGGCGCCCTGGTGGCGGTCCCGATGGCTGCCGCACTGAACGCCGTGGTCCAGCACCTGGCGACGTACACCGAGCCCGGCGACGATCCCGTCGAGGAGCTCGCCGAGGACTACGAGGAGACGGGCGCGACCGTCGACGTCCCCGAGCCCGAGCCCGAGGGGTCACGGTGAGCGTCTCGCTCGCCGACATCGTCGCCGCCCGCGAGCTGCTCGAGGGCGTCGCGATCACCACGCCGATGGAGGAGTCGCGCTGGCTGTCCGCCCGCGCCGGCGGCCGGGTGGCGCTGAAGTGCGAGAACCTCCAGCGCACCGGCTCGTTCAAGGCCCGGGGCGCCTACGTCCGGATCGCGCGGCTCTCGGCCGCGGAGCGCGAGCGCGGGGTGGTGGCGGCCTCGGCCGGGAACCACGCCCAGGGGGTGGCCCTCGCCGCCCAGCTGCTCGGCATCAGGGCCACGGTCTTCATGCCCGAGGGAGCGCCCATCCCCAAGGAGCGGGCGACCCGCGGGTACGGCGCCGAGGTGGTCTTCGAGGGCCGCTACCTGGAGGACTCGCTGGTCGCCGCCCGGCGGTACGCCGACGAGACCGGCGCGATCCTCATCCATCCCTTCGACCACCCCGACATCGTCGCGGGCCAGGGCACCGCCGGGCTCGAGATCCTCGAGCAGGTGCCCGACGTGCAGACCGTGCTGGTGCCCACGGGGGGAGGAGGCCTGCTCGCCGGGATCGCCATCGCGATCAAGTCCCTGCGCCCCGGGGTGCGCGTCGTGGGCGTCCAGGCGGCCGGTGCGGCGGCGTACCCCGCCTCGTTGGCCAGCGGTCGTCCGGTCGCCCTGGAGTCGATGCAGACGATGGCCGACGGGATCGCCGTCGGACTGCCCGGCGAGCTCACCTTCGCCGCCGTCCGCGACCACGTCGACGAGATCCTCACCGTCTCCGAGGAGGACCTCTCCCGCGCCCTGCTCGCGCTGGTGGAGCGGGCCAAGATGATCGTCGAGCCGGCCGGCGCGGCCGCCGTGGCGGCGATGCTGGACGACCCGGGACGGTTCGCGTCGCCGGCGGTCGCCGTGCTGTCGGGAGGCAACGTCGACCCGCTGCTGCTCGGCAAGGTGATCCGGCACGGCATGGCCGCCGCCGGTCGCTACCTCAACCTGCACGTCACCGTGCCCGACACCCCGGGCGGCCTGGCCCAGCTGCTGGGCGAGGTCGGCGCGGCCGGGGCCAACGTGCTCGAGGTCGTGCACGAGCGGATCTCGCCGTCGCTGCTCCTCGACGAGGTCCAGGTGCACCTGCAGCTGGAGACACGCGGAACCCCGCACGCGGAGCTGCTGTTGGAGCGGCTGCGCGAGCGGGGCTACCGGGTCGAGTAGATCAACCCTCGAAGGGGACCGCGTCGAGGATGACGACCTTGAGCTCCTTGCCGTTCGGAGCCTCGTAGGAGACCGTCTCGCCCTTGTTGTGGCCGTTGATGGCCGAGCCGAGCGGCGACTGCGGCGAGTAGACCGTCAGCCCCTCGGGCTCGATCTCCCGGGCGCCGAGGAGGAACGTCTCGGCCTCGTCGTCGTCATCGCCGACGAACTTGTAGGTCACGACCATGCCGGGCTCGACGACGCCGTCGTTGGGCGGGGTCTCGCCGACCTCGGCGCGGCGCAGCATGTCCTCCAGCTGCCGGATCCGGCCCTCGACCTTGCCCTGCTCCTCGCGGGCCGCGTGGTAGCCGCCGTTCTCCTTCAGGTCGCCCTCGTCGCGGGCGGCGCTGATCCGGGCGATGACCTCTTGGCGCACGGGACCCTTGAGGTCGGCGAGCTCCTGCGTGAGCTTGTCGAAGGCGTCCTGGGTCAGCCAGATGGTGCCCTGCTCGGTCGACTGGGTCATGGTGATGCTCCTGCACTGCTGGGGGGTACGACGGGGCCAAACCCTTCGAGGTCGGGGTGTGGCGCCCGCTCCGGTCGGCCACCACGTGGCACGGTCTCGGATCTCGCGGGGCCCTCACCTGGACGGCCCGACGGGACGGCTCAGACGGCTGAGTCTAGCAACCTGCCCGCGGTAACGCAGAACGACGCGTGACCTGCGCCACGAGGACGTGCTAGCTGGGTCGTTCCTGGCCGTCCGCGGTGCAGCCGACGAACTCGACCGAGGTGGCCAGCCGCTCGGTGCGGATGGTCTGCTCGGTCCGGTCCGGGTCGTCGGCCGCCGGGGTGAAGGACAGCTCGCCGACGACGTTGTGGTCCTCGGCGAAGGCGCGCAGCAGGCAGGCGACTCCGGTCGCGTCGTCGCGGACCCGCACGTCGACCAGCGCCGTCGTCGTGTGCTCGTCGACGAGGTCGAAGGAGACCAGGTCGGAGTCGACGGGCTTCGAGGTCTGGCCGACGATGGTCCACGCAAGCCAGCCCAGCGCGACCACGCCGAGCAGCGCGCAGGCGACCCAGGTGGCGCGCCGCCGCCAGGGCGAAGGGGCGCCGTACCGCTCGGCCAGCGTTGCCGGGGAGTCCTGCGAGGTCACCGGACCATGGTCGCACCTACGATGGGGCCCATGTCGCAGCACCCCAGGTCGGGCCTCCGGCTGATGCACGTCCACGCCCACCCCGACGACGAGTCGAGCAAGGGCGCCGCATCCACCGCCATGTACGTCGCGCAGGGCGTCGACGTGCACGTCGCGACCTGCACCGGCGGCGAGCGCGGCTCCATCCTGAACCCCAAGATGGAGCGCCCCGACATCCTCGAGAACATCACCGAGATCCGCCGCCAGGAGATGGAGCGGGCCCGCGACATCCTCGGCGTGAAGCAGGACTGGCTCGGGTTCGTCGACTCCGGCTGGCCCGAGGGCGACCCCAAGCCGCCGCTGCCGGAGGGCTGCTTCGCCCTGGTGCCGCTCGAGGAGGCCGCCGCCCCGCTGGTCCGGCTGATCCGCCGGTTCCGCCCGCACGTGGTGACGACGTACGACGAGCGCGGCGGCTACCCGCACCCCGACCACATCAAGTGCCACGAGATCAGCGTCGAGGCCTTCCACGCGGCCGGTGACCCGGAGCGCTACCCCGAGCTCGGCGAGCCGTGGCAGCCGCTGAAGCTCTACTACCATCACTCGTTCAACCGCGAGCGGATGCAGCGACTGCACGACGCGACGGTCGCCCACGGGCTGGAGTCGCCCTGGGGCGAGCGCCTGAAGGAGTGGCAGCCCGAACCCGAGTGGGACGCCCGGGTGACCACCAAGGTGCCGTGCGCGGACTACTTCGGCGTGCGCGACCAGGCGCTGCTCGCGCACGCCACCCAGATCGATCCCGACGGGTTCTGGTTCGCCATCCCGCGCGAGATCCAGGAGGACGTGTGGCCGACCGAGGACTTCGAGCTCGTCGTGAGCCATGTCGCCTCGACCACTCCGGAGGACGACCTGTTCGCCGGCATCACCGACCCCGCCTGAGAGACTCGTGACCATGCAGCAGCTGTTCATCCTGACCACTCAGCTCCTGGCGAGCGACCCTGTCCCGGAGGACAACGACGTCGTCGCCGGCTGGGTCGGCTTCGCCTTGTTCATCGGGCTGGCCATCGCGGTCGGCCTGCTGGGCTGGGCGCTGACCAAGCAGCTCAAGCGCACCGAGGCCAACCGCAAGGCCGGCGCCTTCGGCCCCGTCGACGATGAGGACGAGCCCGGCCCCCACGGCGGCTGACGCTGGGTGGGGGACTGACTGACGCTGGTCGAGGTGCGAGCGAAGCGATCCTCGAAACCCTGACCTCGGCGGCCGCTCAGTCTAGGAGCGTCTGAGGGTGGTGGCCACTCTTGCGCCGGTTCGGGTCGGGCTGTCGAGGGGCGGCTAGGAGCTTGGGCGGGAGATGAGCCCTGGCACGGGGCACGCGGCGACCAGCTCGGGGACGCGTGACTGGGTGCTGGCCCAGGCCGCAGCGCTGGGGGCGATGAGGTCGAAGACATGTCGGACGTCATCGAGGCGCTCGAGAAGACCTGTGCGGGACGAGAATACGGGCTCGTTGTGTGCGAGCCGGTTGCGGAACCTGTTGACGCGCGCTACGTGGTCGTGAATCTCGCTGCGGCTGGTCTTCGCCGGGAATGCTCGCGAGAGCATCGGGTTCCAGAACACGGCCGCTCGGTCCTTCTCGGTCATCTTCGTCCAGAAGCCGAACATCTGGGAGGCGACGACCTGCCCATGAGCGGGGTGGGCGCCGTGGCCACTGCGGGCGGCCTCGAGCTCCCTGCGGGAGCGCTCGTTCATCTTGCGCTGCCATTCTCGAGCTCGCGGGTGGCCTTGTTCGCGGTGGAAGAGGCGACTGCTGGGGTCGATCGCCCAGTTCGGGTAGCGCTTGATGAGCTCCCGGTCGTAGACGTTTCGGAGCGCGACCTCGAAGTGACAGGTGTCGGTGAACGCGGCCCCGGCGATCTCACTGTTCCAGGCGTAGAGCCGCAGCGCGGTGTCGAGATCCTGGGCGCAGACCCGGAGATAGCGGCTCAGGCGGGGGATGCTGAGCCACAGTTCGGCGGCGGCCTGCGACAGTTCGGGTGGAGGATCTGCGACGGTCATCTCGTCCGTGCCACCGGGCGGACGCACTGCGCCTGCAGCGGCGCCAGGAGGGTGTGCGGGGAGTGGATCATCCGCTTGAACTTCCTCAGTCATTCGAATAGCCTCTGCATATCGCCCCGCGGCAACGGCCCTCTGGCCGACTCTCTGAGTCGAGTTAGGCACCGCGGGGCTTAGTCATTCCTGGCCTAGCCAGGTTGGATGGCAGAAGTTGTACCGCATCGAGGGTATGAGTGTCGCGTCCTCTGATCTGTGGCTGGCGTCGCAACCCCTGGGTGGGTCTGCGCCTGCATCGCGCAACGAGCCTTCGCTCGGATCGCCGCGACCTGGCACAACGACGCTCTCGACATAAGAGAGCCGAGCACGCTTGATGGGTCCCCGTGCTCACCGGCTGTTATCCGGACAGGGAAGGTCGCCGTGAAGCCTGCGATATCACGCTACGGCTGGTTGAGATCGACACCCGGCATGACCCGTTCGAGCAGATCGGCCGGAACGGAGAATCCCGAGCGAGCCGCCGCCAGAAGAAGTGTGATGGTGGAGGCGAATTGGTTGTCGCGATCGTCGGCCTGTTCGGCACGCTCGATCAGGTCCTGATTCCGCTCTGGCGCAACCAGGTAGCACTCGATCTCGTTGTGGTGGGTGACTGCGACCGCGTCCATGCTTCGCAGCAGGTCCAGGGTGTCGCGGTTCAGGGCGCCGGAGGACACACGTTGCTCGACGAACCGGACCGGAGCGACGCGTCATGGTCTTCCTTCCAACTTTGTTGCCGGCCTCGCTGACCGCCCCGCGAAGTCAGCCCTGGTCGGCCTGCTGCTCGGCGACCTGACGGTGCACGTCGGCCATGTCGAGCCCGCGCACGCCGTCGATGAGCTGGTCGAGCGCCGGGGCGGGCAGTGCGCCGGGCTGGGAGAAGACCAGCACGCCCTCGCGGAACGCCATCAGCGTGGGGATGGACTGGATGCCGGCGGCGGCAGCGAGCTCCTGTTGCGCCTCGGTGTCGATCGAGCCGAACACGATGTCGGGGTTCGCCTCGGAGGCGGCTTCGTAGGTCGGCGCGAACTGTCGGCACGGCCCGCACCAGCCGGCCCAGAAGTCGACGAGGAGGATGGCGTCCTGCTGGACGTGGGTCGCGAAGTTGTCGGAGGTCAGCTCGATCGTGGCCATGCGACAACGGTACGACGGGGGCGAGCCCGCGGTCGCGCGCAGCTCAGGGCGGCTCGTCGATGCCGAGCTGGTCCGCGAGGGCCGACGTGAGCGCCGTGGCCGACTCGACCGTGAGCAGCAGTCGCAGGCTCCGCAGGTCGTCGGACTCGATCGCCAGCCATTCGACGACCTCACCGAGGTGGCGCCCCCTCCGGACGACCACGTCGACCGCTTCGAGCGAGTCGGTCATCGGAATGGTGTCGGTGCTGCCGGCGACCACCGGCAGGTGCGACGCCTGACTCTGGTGATAGCGGTCCTCGGGGTGGTCGTCCTCGCGATGCTCCCGCACGCACCACGGTGGACAGGGCTCGACCAGCCAGCTCGGTGTCGGGTCGGTCCGAGGGGGCTGGTGGTCGGGTCGGGTCATGGGCGTGGCCTCCAGTGGCAAGCAGTACGACCATAGGAAGCGGCGCCGACGGTGCGACCCGGCCTGCACCACTTCCCCACAGAGCCACCCCGGCCAGCTCGAAATTCCCACACCCAGATGGTCATCTGTCTACCATTGTCGAGTGATGCTGGACGGGTGCCACGACGACGATCGGCCCCGACCTGGGAGGAGTTCGCCCGGGAGGTCGGACACCACCTGGCCCGCGCACGGGCCGCCAAGGGGTTGAGCCAGGAGCGGGTGGCGCACATGGCCGGCATCACGGGCTTCACCTATCAGAAGTACGAGAAGGGTGAGTCGCGGCCCGGCCAGCCGTTGAACCCGCAGCTGAAGACGCTCGTCGCGCTCAGTCAGGTCCTCGACGTGCCGCTCACCGAGTTGCTGCCGTCGACGTTGCCGGACGTCACCGGAGGCCGCTGACGGCCCTGACGGCCACTGACGCCGGAGAGCGGGCCCCGGGGCGCACGCTCCCGGGGACCGCTGAGATCGGCCGGCCTCGCGCGAGAGAGACCGGCCGATCCCGAGTGCCGTTCGCGGAGCTAAGGGAGGGATATAGACCCCGCGAACGTTCCCCCCGGGGCAGATTCACCCATGCCGCAACGATGGGGACAAGGGGATGTGGGCGGTCGGTCCGAGCACGGGTGCGAAGTTGCGATGTGGGTGACAAAAGAGGTGGCAGGAGAACAACAGTGACCTCAGGCCTCGGGGTCCTCCGACCCGAGGTTCTTCGGGAAGCCGCCCAGCGCGATGGCGGCGACCGCGAGCCAGCTGAGGCCGGCGATGGCCAGCGCGGCCACGGGTGGGACGAACCCCAGGACGGCGAACGGAACGGCGAGCAGCATCAGCACCCCGGTGCTGATGACCGCGCGTCTGCGGGCTCGGCCCACGGAGAAGATCAGGGTCAGCGCGTGCGCCAGGCAGTCGACCGTTGCGCCCGTCAGGGAGGTGGTCCTGCGGTGCTGGACCAGGCCCGGTGGATCGCACTCCACCACGACCAGCGTGACCGACCCGTCGGCCTCGACCCGCACCAGCCCGGCCGCTTCCCCGGTGATGGCCAGCTCCTGCGCGAGTCGGATCGGGTCGGTCTCGGACTGCCACGCCGGGCTCGTGGAGAGACGAGCCAACCGGGCGACGGCCTCCTCGCTGCTGGGTGAGGCGAGCACCGGGGTCACTCCGATGCTGCGCAGCCGCCCGAGCTGCCCGGCGGCATCGGCGCGCACCTCCTCGGCGAGGGTGATCCGGCCGAGCGGGCGCTGGTCCACCTCGACGGCCACCGTGGTGCCGACCTGCGCCTGCTCCTGGGCCTGGTCGTGGCCGATCCACTCCGGCTCGCCGACGCGCACCGGGTGCTGGTCGACCCAGCCGCGGATGCCGAGGCCGGGAGCCTGGACGACGTCCGTCACCCTGCCCCGCACGGCGAGCTTCGCCACGGCGTGCCCCACCGGGTCGTCGTACGAGTGCGCCAGGGCTCCGGCGAACCAACGCAGGTTGCGGTCGTGGTCGGGGTCGACGGCCTGGACGCCGGTCACGACGAGCCGCCCCGTCGTCAGGCTGGTGTGCGGATCCAGGATCAGGCGGCGCACTCGCTGCCACAGCTCCGGTGCCCCCGGAGCGATCGCGCGCACCCCGAGCTCGTGCCCGACTCGGCGAGCCTGCCACTCGGGCAGCCAGTAGGCCGCCACCAGCCCCACCGGAGCCGCGAGCAGCAGCACCGACAGGGCCGGCGAGAGGCCGTTGTGCCCGGCGGCCTCCCACCCGGCCCAGGTTGCCCCGGAGCCGGCCAGGTCCACGCCCAGCACCGTGGTCGGCATCAGGAGTCTGGCGGCGATCATTCGGCGACATCCCTGGTGTCCCGGAACAGCTCGAAGTCGCTCTGGTCGCCGCCCTTCCACATCGGGACACTCGCCTTGAGCACCAGCGTCAGCTGGACCATGAAGTCCGGGCTGCGCAGCGCGTCGCCGAACAGCTCGTTGATCCGCCGCCACCGGTAGCGGATGGTCTGGGGGTGCACGTCGAGGCGGGAGGCGATGGCCGGAGCACTCTCCCGGGACTCCAGCCAGACCAGCAGGGTCTCGGAGAGGATCTCCCGGGAGTTGGGCGGCTCGGCCAGCAACGGCTCGAGCAGCTCCTGGCACAGTCGCTTGCGCATCGCGGGCTCCGCGTGCAGCCACAGCTGGGTGAGGTGGTCCTCGCAGCGCACCACCGGCGTCGCCGGAATGGCCCCCGCCTGGACCAGGTCGAGTGCCCTGACGGCCCACAGCAGCGCGGTGCCCGCCTCCACCGGCGGGACCGGCGCGCTGATCGCCACGCGTCGATCGCTGCCGGATCGCACGAACCCGTCGGCCAGCTCCTGGGCGAACCGGGCCGCGCACACGATGTGAAGCCGGCTCTCGTCCCGCATCCACAGCACCTCGGGTCGCTGCGAGACCGCCGGGCATTCGCCGTGGAAGGAGACCGCGAGGGCCACCGCCCGCTCCGGGATCGGCCACTGGGCGCGTTCGGCGAGCTCGGAGAGCCGGCCGAGGTCGACGCCCAGGGGAGCCAGGGGCGAGACCCGACCGGCGGTGGTGTTGCGGAAGAGGCCGAGGAGCTCGTGACGGGCGCGCTCCACCTCCTGCGGTCGTCCCGTCCGGAGCTCGTGCCCGGCCAGCAGCTCGGCCCGCAGGTGGTCGTTGAGGTCGGCGAGCTCGTGGGACACGTCGCGCAGGGCCTTGGCGGTGAATCCCTGGGCCACGGCGTAGTCGGCGAGGCGCTCCCAAGTGGCTCGCCCGCCCACCGCGAACGCCGCTTCGAGGTTGTCGGTCGGGTTGCCGTCCTGGGCCTCGCCCCAGCCCATCCGGCGGAACAGCTCGTCCACCTTGCGCTGGGTGGAGTCGTGCTGCCCGGAGGTGTCGAGGTGCGCGCGGATGGCGGCGTTGGCCGCCATGATCATCAGCTGGTGCCGCCGCCCGCCGGCCGCTCCGGCGTACGCCGGGACCTCCGCGCGGATCTGGTCGACGATGGGCTCGACCATCTGCAGCAGCAGCGCACGGAACGGCTGGCTGTGGACGGACCTGATCGGCTCGGGGGCCAGGGCGGGACCGTCCGTCATGGCTGAGAGGCCGCTCGGGTCGAGTGCTGCGGCAGCACCTGGATCCTCGTCGGCTTCTCGATCATGGGGCCTCTCGTCGTTCATGGACCTCGGAGCTTCTCGGCGGGGTGGTCGGCAGTACGACGCGCTGCCCGGCCGAGGTCGCCGGCGTACCTGCTGGACGCGATCGGCCACGTCACGTCAGCGGGGCCGTGGCTCGTTCATGGGACGTCCCGCGGAGGAGGGGTCGGTGGCGGTTCGAAGGTGACGACGATCTCGATGTGGGTTCCCGTCGCAGGGGCGTTGTGGTTCAGCTCTGCCTTCCACAGGAAGTCCAGCGCCGGCAGGATCGTCGCGAGGGCGATCAGCTGGCTCGGCGGCGGCCCGTTCTGTCCCAGGATCGGCTGGAGCGGCTCCAGGCGCTGGCGCAGGGTGGAGGTCGAGATGCACAGGGCCTTCGCGTGCTGCTGCATCGTGCCGGGCTTCACCAGCATGCGACGAAGGGTGCGCGCCAGCTCGATCCGGTGCGGCAACGGTGCCGTCAGCAGCGGCTGCAGGTGCGGGGCGAGCTCCTCCAGCAGGCTGAGGGGGAAGTCGGCCTGGGCGTGCGGGTGACACTGGATGGGGCCGGGCGGGTGCGCCCACCCCAGGTGGATCATCCGGGCGAGCAGCACCGCCGACTGGTAGGCGCGCACGAGCTCCTGGACGGGCACCGGGCCGACCTGGAGCGCGACCGCTGACGGGTCGGACCCCTCGGTGGGTGTCGGGAGGAAGGCGGTCGGGTGCAGGAACGCGACGTGGTCGGTCGCCTCGAGGTAGGCCCCCTCGACCCGGTTCGATCCCGGGGTGGTCGCGGTCGTGGTCGCGGTCGTGGGGTCCGGCTTGGTGGCGGGGATCTGCACGGTCACGCAGGCCTGCTGGACCCGGGCGCCGAAGTGCTGCACCAGATCGTGGTAGAGGAACGACGCCACGTTGTCGGGACGCTCGTTCGCAGCCGGCAGGGGAGGCGCCGGCGGCTGGGCCGGTCGGCTGCTGGGGACAGCTTGCTGCAGGTGGTCCAGGTACCGCCGCAGCGACGTGTGCAGCGCGACCGTGTGCACCGCGAGGACGGGGTTGCGGGCGATCTGCTCCCGGATGGCCGTGGCGACGACCGCCAGCAGCCCTTCGGTCGTCCCGGCCCGGAGCAGCGACCTGGCCTCGGCCTCGCCGGCCCGCCTGAGCAGGTCGGCGGCCGGGGGGTGGTGGAGGCCCTGGTTGGCCGCGAGGGCCGCGAAGTCGTAGACCATCACGCAGACGGTGTGCCGGATCAGCTTCCCGGCGCCGGGACTGAGCGGGTCGGTCAGCACCCGGCCCAGCTGTCGCAGCGCACGGTTCTGGTGATCGGTCGAGGACGTGAGCAGGGCCGCGCCCACCCCTGGTGCGAGGCGGTCCAGCGCAAGCCGCTTGCGCAGCTCCTGCACCCTCGGGTGTTCGGCCGGCCGGGATTGGGACATCGCGACTCCTTGTCCAGAGAGCGGTCTGCGCCTCGGTCGCCTACGCGTCCGACGATGCGTCGACCGCCGAGAGACACTCCACGCCCAAGCGCCCGCTACGTCACGCACTTTGGAGAAATTGTGTGAGCCAAATCACGAATTTGCTCACCTAGGTGACAAGATTCACCTGACGTGGCCACGGGTGATCCGGGTCCGCTTCTGGGCCGGCAGGTACGACGCGTCGCCGCGGTAGCGGACCACCAGCCGGGCCCTGCTGGCGGCCAGCGCCCTCGGGACGCGCACGACCACCGTGCCCTTGCTGAGCGTCCGGGTGCTCCTCCAGCCACCCGGACCGCGCACCACCAGGGTGCCGGTGCCGACACCGGCCTTGCCCCGCACACGGATCCTCAGCCGAGGCTGGCCCTTGGTGGGCTGGGTGAGGGTCAGGGTGGGGGTGATCCGCGTCGGCGGCTGGGCGGTGGGCGAGGTCGACGGGCTGCTGCCGCTCGGGATCAGCAGCTCGGCCGAGGTCGCGGAGCCGGGGATGACCTGAAAGGCACTGGCGTCGACCCTCACGCTGAGGCGACGGCCCAGATCAGCGGCGGTGACGGTGTGGTCAACCCCGTTGGAGCCGGTGATCGGCTGACCATCACGCAGCCACTGCCGATGGAAGGCCAGGGGAGATCGGGTCACCCGCCAGGTGCCCCGATCGCTGCTTAAGATTGTCCCCATCGTCACGGCCGGGGACTCGGTAGTGATCCGAGGTGCGACCACGTTGACAGCCGCGCAGGAGCCACCCTCCGTTACGGGACCGCCGTTGACGCAGGAGCGCTCTGGCGGGGTGGTGGCCTGCCTGGTGAGGAAGTCGCGGGGCGCGAGCGAGAACTCCTGCCAGTGCGCCGGCATCGGGGACTGGTCCTCGTCGCGGGCGATGTGGTGGAAGCCGACGTTCACCCAGGCGACGGGGTCGGTCAGCGGCTCGGTCTCGGCCGCCACGTAGTCCGGGACAGCCAGCCCGGGGCACCCGGCATTGAGGTTGTCGGAGGCGTACTCCTGACACGCGTGGTCGTTGGTGAAGCTGACCTGTGGGCGCGTCAGCGGGTCGTAGGGGTTCTGGATCGCGTCGTTGACGATCTCGTAGGAGCGCGGATGCCCGTCGGGATTCAGCCAGGTCGGGTTCAGGACCCGCCACCAGGTCTGGGGGTCGGCGTCTTCGGGGGCGTGGAACGCGTCGGTGCGGATCGTCCCGACTCCTTCGACACGAGCCGGCTGGAGCGGGTCGGGCTGAATGTAGTCCCACTGCTCGACCTGCTGCTCGCCCGCGCCGATGCCGAAGTCGACGCGATAGACGGCGTTGTGCCAGTGCGACGTGGCGTAGTTAATGGAGTCCTCTGGCTCCTCACCGATCGGCCAGCCCGTGCTGGGGTCCTCGAGGAAGAAGAAGTCCGAGGGCGCCAGGTCGCCGGTGGCCCCCAGCCCGACGGTGATCGTGCCCTGGTCGCTGAGCGTGATCTTCTGCTGGTACTCGTACCAGCTGATCTTGGTCATGGACGAGATCTCGAGGGACCGGCCCTGTTGGATGTAGCTGTCCGATCTGGAGTCGTTGGATCCGTGGCTGGCCCAGCCTAGGCCGCTCGCCAACTCGGTCAGGCAGATGCCCGGGATCGTCCGCTGGAGCAGCTGAGGACCGAACATGAAGGCCTGCTCGACCGGCATGGTGCTCCCGGGGCACAGCTTCTCGTTCTGGGCCAGCAGCTGATAGTCGCCGAAGCCGAAGCCGGTGACGTCGTTGTAGGCCCAATGGCCGCTGTCGTAGGGCACGACGAGCTGAGCCAGGTACAGCGAGTCGATGACGGGAAGCCAGCCGTCGTACTCACGGGCGCCGCTGGCAGGCCGGAACTGCACCTGCTCGAGGACGAGACCCTTCATCGGATCGATCCGGGCGCACATCCGCCAGGCCGAGCCGGAGTCGAGAGTGTGGGTGACCTCGGAAGAGCCGCAGCCGAGTCCTGGCTCGTCGGTCGCGGCGTTCACCGCAGCGGAGCCAGCCGGAGAGACGACGGCTAGCGGGCCGGCGAGGGCCACGGCGAGCGCGAGGAGGCGTTGGAGCGGCCTGTGTCGGTGGTCGGTGTTCATGTTCTCTACTGCTCCCGCTCGATGCGGAGCACGGTCCGCGTGCTGAGGTCGACGACGAAGTCCTGGGTGTCGAGGTACTCGCCGGTCGGCAGGGCGACCAGCAGCTGCACGCACCGGTGCAGGCCGCATACCTGGGTTGCGGGCGCGGGAGGGCCTTCGTCGACGGGGCGCCAGACCCCGGCCACGGCGGAGACCTGGCCGGGGTTGAGGATGGGGACGCCGTTCAGCTGGCGGTACTGGCTGACGAAGGCCGGGGTCGGCCTGGCGGTGATGGCCAGCTCGAGCGCGGTGGCGGTCTCGGCCTGGGTCGGAGGCAGCTGAAGCCCTTGAGTGGCTTGACGCCGCACCACCGCGTCGTGGGTCAGGTCGATCAGCAGCTGGTGGAGCTCGTCCGAGGCGTAATCGTAGAGCGTGACGGCGACCCGACGGTCTGAGGTGCGCTCCGACAGGGGAGGGAGGTCGGCGGAGATCAGTTCGCCGCCGGACTCACCACGGACGTCGCGAGTGGTCTCGGGCACGGCCGCGCGCGCGAGGTGGTAGGCGTAGCCGCGTTCGGCGCTGCTCAGCGGCTCGTGGGGTGCGCGCAGGCGTGGCGCGGTCTCGGTGAGCGACCCGTCCCCCACGGCGCGGAACCGTTCCTCGGCGTCCGTGCCGGGAGCAGGTGCACTCGAGACAAGGTCTCCGGGAGCGGCCGAGGTGGGCAGCAGGAGGGCGCAGAGCACGCCGACGGAGCCGAGGACGACGGCGGTCAGCACCGCGGCCAGTCGTCGCAGCAGGGGGGTGGTCATCGTGTCTCCTGTTGGCTGGTTACCGTCTCATCTCACCTGCAAGGCACCGTGGCCGAGGCCCACCACGAGGTGAACCCCGGCCACGGCCGGTTCTGTTGTAGGTCAGGCCCTGAACTTCGCCTTGCCGGTGGCTGCCTTCACGTTGGCGTTGCCGGCGTACTTCACAGTGGCGGTGTACTTGCCGCGCTTGACCTTCTTGAAGGTCGCCGTGGCCTTGCCCTTGGCGTTGACCTTGACGGTGACCTTCTTCTTGGTCTTGCCCTTGAGGGTCACGGTCACCTTGCCGGCCGGGGAGACGCCGTTGGGGGTCTTCACAGTGACGGTGATCGTGACCTTCTTGGCTACCTTCTTGGTCTTGCCGGTGGCCTTGGCCTTCGCCTTGGCCTTCGCGCCCGCTTTGGCGACGGCCACCGCGAGGGCCGCGGAGGTAGACGGGTCGGTGTTGCTGTCACCGCTGTACGCGGCGGTGATGGAGTGCTGGCCAGCTGCCAGAGTTGCCGGGAGCGTCCAGGTTGCCTTGCCCCCCGCGAGCGGCTGGGTGACGTTGCCGCCGACCCCTGTGAAGGTCACCGTGCCGGTGGGATTGCCGCCGGTCGAGGAGACGGTCGCGGTCACGGTGCGCGCCGTGCCGACGGCACCCGTCGCCGGGCTGACGCTGAGGTTCGTCGTTGACGCGACCGTGGCCGGCGTAACCGGGCCGACCGGCTCGGAGTCGGAGGTGACGGTGTCCTCGTCGCGGGTGGCGGTGGTGCGGTAGCTGATCGACTTGCCGAGCTGTGCTGCGCTCAGCGCCAACGTTGTGTCCGTCGCTCCCTCGATGGCGTCCTCGCCGGCGTACCACTGACCGGTGGCCTGCTCGTCGGGCGTGAGCGAGAACGTGGCAGGCGTGGCGGTCAGCGTCTGGCCGACCTTGGGCTGGCCCGCGACGATTGGCTTCGTCAGATCGCGGAAGGTGGTCACGATGGCAGCCGCGTGGAATTGGCCCATCGCGACGGCTGCGGCCGGCTTCCCGTCGAGGGAACTCGGAACGACGGCCACATCTGTGTTCGTTCCCCAGGCGTGGACCTTGCCATCGGCGGTGACGGCGGCGGCGTTTGCCCACACGCCGAGGCTGACGACCTTCGTGGCCGGGGTGAGTCCGTTGAAGTCCGGCGGGTTGGGGGGCAGGGTCCCCGCACCCCAGATCGCGATCGTGCCGTCCTCGAAGACGACACCGCTACGCGAGAGATTGGTGGTGATCTTGGCGACCTTCTTCCCGCCGAAGTCGGGCAGCACGCTGGCGGGGCCGCTGCCCCACGCGGTGACGGTGCCGTCCGCGCTCAGGGCGAGGGCGTGAGTGTTGGCGGCAGACACGTCGACCAGATTGGTGAGTCCGGTCGGCATCGTGAAGCTGGGTGCAGCGCCCCAGTTCGTGAGCGTGCCATCGGTGCGTACGGCAATGCCGGTGCCGTTCTGAACCGTCACCGCCTTGGCGCGCAGGTCCGTCGGAACCTCGCTCACGGGAGGGGAATCGGCGCCCCAAGCGGTGACCCGGCCGTCGTTGTGAAGGACAGCGCCGTAGCCGATGGCGAGGGAGATCGCGGCCGCGTCGGTGATGCCGGCAGGGACCTGTTCCGCCTCGGCTGCGCCGGCGCCCCCCCACACCCGCACGTGGCCGTCGAGGGTGACCACCCCGGTGGACCTGTTGCTGGCAGCGACGGAGACCACCGGCGCCGTCAGGTCTACGGGGATCGGGATCGCCGCGCCGCCGAGGGGGCTGGTGGTGGAGCCCCAGGTCGTGAGGGCACCGGCCGCAGCCGGACTCGGGACGCTGGTGGCCAGCGCAGGAGCGCTGATCGCTCCGACGGCTAGGGCGCTGGTCACCGTAGCGGCCAGTAGGGTGCGCAATCGCATGGTTTGTTCTCCCAGGTCGTAGGAGGCGGATCCCTCCCAGGTAAGCGCCGATCTTGCTGTCCGGTCCGGGCCCGCGGGGACGTTCGGAGCGAACTCGGTCCAGAAGAGGTCAAAAGTTGTGATGCCGCTCACAACGTCGGCGGGTCTGCAACTGCATGGCGGCCTGCTCCGCCATGCCTAGGTCCGTGGTCAGTTGTAGATGTTGATGCCGCGGACCGCGTCGGTCCCGGCGGTCACCCGGAGGTTCATGATGATGTTGTTGAGGGTGATGACACCGCCGTTCGAGATCAGGCCGAAGCAGAAGAAGTTCGGGTTGCGGGTGCGCAGGTTGTTGCCGTTGAGGTGGATGTTCTGGGACCGGACGCCGCCGGTGGTCTTGATGGCCTCGTCGAACTCGATGGCGATCGTGCCGTCGACCTGGTACCGGCAGCCGCTCAGATTGGTCACCTCGACACACTTGCTGGGAACCGTCGCGGTTCCGGGCACCCGGGACGGGTCGCCGCCCAGGGCGTCGGTGTCGACGGCGATCGTGTCGTGGACCGTGGCGTGCGCCATGATCGTGTTGATGTTGCAGGCGGCGGTGTCCTTCAGCGACACGACAACGTCCTCGCCCAGGGGCGAGTCGCAGGTGAGGTCGAGCTCGTCGAAGACGAAGTGCGGCCCGGCAGCGTTGGGGCCGCGGTTGACGACGCCGCTCATGCCGCCGCTGAGGCAGCCTATGGTGACGCCGGCGAAGGTTGTGGTGCCGGACTTGTAGCTGCTGTGGACGGGCACGGCACCGGTGGTCTTGCTGCCGTTGACCTCGACGCCGGCGATCGGGCCGTGCGGGGTGGTGGCCTGGGCGATGGTGGAGCCGAGGGTCATGACGCTGGCTGCCAGGACGGCGGCGCTGAGGGTGAGTACCGTGCGCAGGTGCATGGGGGTTACTCCCTTGAATCGGGTGGATAGATCCCGATGGGTGCCTGGGCGCAGGATCTTGGGGCGCAGCGGTCGTCCGCCCGGCTGGTGGATCGCGGGACTCTGGAAGCGGATCGTCACGCTGACGATGCAAAGGGGATCCACCCCTCTGGCTCCTGGGATCATTCGTGGTCGAACCCGCGGTGTTGCCTGAGGCTCCGAACGTGCCGGTGGCCCGGCGACAGTTGTCTGTCGCCGGGCCACCGGGGTGTGCGGGTTGGGTCAGTTGTAGATGTTGATGCCGCGGACCGCGTCGGTCCCGGCGGTCACCCGGAGGTTCATGATGATGTTGTTCAGGGTGATGACACCGCCGTTCGAGATCAGGCCGAAGCAGAAGAAGTTCGGGTTGCGGGTGCGCAGGTTGTTGCCGTTGAGGTGGATGTTCTGGGACCGGACGCCACTGGTGGTCTTGATGGCCTCGTCGAACTCGATGGCGATCGTGCCGTCGACCTGGAACCGGCAGCCGCTCAGCGCGGAGACCTCAACACACTTGCTGGGAACCGTAGCGACTCCAGGCACCCGGGACGGGTCGCCGCCCAGGGCGCCGGTGTCGACGGCGACGGTGTCGTGGACCGTGCCGGCCATGATCGTGTTGATGTTGCAGGCTGCGGTGTCCTTCAGCGACATGACCGCGTCCTCGCCCAGGGGCGAGTCGCAGGTGAGGTCGAGCTCGTCGAAGACGAAGTGCGGTCCAGCGGCGTTCGGGCCGCGGTTGACGACGCCGCTCATGCCGCCGCTGAGGCAGCCGACGGTGACACCGGCGAAGGTGGCGGTGCCGGACTTGTAGCTGCCGTCGACGGGCACGGAGCCGGCCGCCTTGCTGCCGTTGACCTCGACGCCGGCCACCGGGCCGTGCGGGGTGGTGGCCTGGGCGATGCCGGAGCCCAGGGTCATGACGCTGGCTGCCAGGACGGCGGCGCTGAGGGTGAGTACCTTGCGCAGATGCATGGGGGTTGCTCCCTTGATTCAGGTGAACGGTGCCCGGTCTGGCACCTGGACGCAGGATGTTGCGGCGGGCACGCTGTCCGCCAGGGTCATGGGGGTTCGAGATGCTGCTTCGTCGATTTTCGTCAGATCCAGGCAGATGGGTTGCGGATCGAGGTTGCGGTGGGCTAAGGGGACAGGGCGCTGGGGGCGATCGCGCGATTTGTCGTCAGCGCGGTGACAAGTTTTCCCCCTTGTTCTGACCGGTTCTTGCGCTGGGGGCTGTGCGCGGTGGAGTCGCGCCTACGGTGTGGTCTCAGTCACGTCATGGGTTGTGGCGTGTGTGAGGTCGTGAAGGAGGAGCTATGCGGGGACGGTTGGGCTGGACGGGTTTGGCCGCCGGAGCGGCGGGGCTGGTGATGAGCTCGGTCGGTGTGGTGCCGGCGGCGGCCGACGTCGAGGAGCCGGGTCCGGGGCCGCTGTCGGTGGCGGGTGTGGCGGTTCCGTTGTCACTGGCGGGGGAGTTGGTGGTGTGGGGCGACAACACCTACGGGGAGGGGGTGGTGCCGGCGGAATACGCGGGGACGGCGTTCTCGCAGGTGCTGCCGATCGACGATGCGGTGTTGGCGCTGACGGCCGCGGGCCGTGTGGTCGGGTGGGGTGGCAATCAGCGCCGGATCCAGCAGATCCCTGCCGAGGTGGCCGCGGAGAAGGTCGCGCAGATCGCCTACTCCGCCGACGGGTTCGCGGGGGCGGTGACGCGCGACGGCCGGGTGCTGGTGTGGGGTGTGAAGAGAAATCGACCGACCCCGCACGATGTTCCGGCGGGATTGACCGGGGTCACCCAGCTGGACCTCAGCATGGAGTCGGCGGTGGCCCTGAAGGCGGACGGCTCGGTGGTGGCATGGGGCGATCCGACGGTGGGGGCGACGAATGTCCCGCCGGAGTTGCAGGCCACGAACGGCCCGCCGGAGGTGCAGGCGGCCCAGGTTCTCCTGGATGCGGGGACAGCCACTGCGTTAACGACCGATGGTGCGGTCAAGCAGTGGGGGCGGGCGTCTGGGATGCTCGGAAGGCCGGCGGCGGTCAGCGATCCTGGCAATGTGAAGGCCATCACACGCCGCGACGGCGGGGTGCTGGCCTGGCTGGCTGATGACTCGCTGGTGACCTGGGGTTACAACATGACGGGAGCGCCGCCCGTCCCGAGGCCGGTGCCGGCGACGGTCGCGGCCGCGGAACCACTGCTGCTGGCGAGAAGTCTGAGCTTCGGCTTCGCGATGGTCGACCGGGACCGGGTCATCCGTCATTGGCCGACTGTCGCGGGCGCGACCCCGGATGAGGGAGATCCCGCGTTGCTGCCAGCGGGTCTGAGCGGTCGTGCGATCTCTCAGCTGTCACTCGGAGATGACTACACCTCTGAATCTATGTCGGGTGGCGCGATCGTGACGCGGCTGTTGCGTGCAGAGTCACCTCAGGTGGTCGGGTCGGCGCAGGTCGGTTCGGTGTTGAGCGGGGTGCCGGGGACCTTCTCGGCGACTCCGGACTCGGTGGCGAGTCAGTGGCTGGTGGGTGGGGTGCCGGTTGCCGGTGCTCAGCTGGCGGTGACGGCGGCGATGGTCGGCAAGGCGATCTCCTACCAGTCGACGGCTTCCAAGACTGGCGAGCCCACGATCTCGTCGACGTCAGCCGGCGTGGTCGTGCCCGCCCCGCCCCCGCCGGTGGTGCCGTCGTCGACCAAGGTGGTCAAGGTGAAGGTGGCGAAGAAGGCTGCCAAGGTGGACGTGACGGGGAAGGTCAGCGCCACCAGGCCGCCCACCGGCAGAGCCGTCGTCACGATCAAGAAGGGCAAGAAGACCATCGTGGCGAAGACGGTCGCAGTCTCGTCCTCAGGCGCGGTGAAGCTGACCGTTAAGAAGTTCGGGAAGCTCACGATCAAGAAGATCAAAGCCAAAGGCAAGAAGGCTAAGACCGCGTACCGGGGCGCGTACACCGTGAGCATCAGGTACCTCGGCAATCCACAGGTCAAGGCCAGCACCCACACCAAGAAATTCAAGGTGAGGTAGTCCGCACCTCTGGTCAGTGAGGTGGTGGTCGGACAATGCCCCCGGGGCGGTCCGACCACCACCTTTCGACATTTCGGGTCCGGCCGATTGAAGTTCCAGTTGAAGACCAGTCGCCGGCGAGCGCATCCGGAGCGAAAGGGCAACTGTCCGAGCCGCTCGATACCGAGGCAGCCTTCACCGGACCCGACGGAAGAGGGTCGGGTTCTCGAGTGCGCATTCTGTTGCCCTCCGGGACCGGACGCCGTCGGTGGTCTTGATGAACTCGTTGCTCCTCGGGTTGTCATCGGCATCACAACTGTGAAGGCTCTAACGGACCAGTTGCGCCGAACTGGTTGTGTGGCCCCCGACACTCCGCTCAGAGTGGGGACATGCGAAAAAGGATCCTCCTGCGCGGGGGGCTGGCTGCGGCTCTCGTGACTCTTCTGATGTCAACCGTGCAGTCCTCCCAGGCTGATGAGTGGTACCCCGGGCTTCCCGACACCACGTTCGGGTCCTGGGCGAACGCCTCGCAGGCGGGGCTCTCGCATGCCAAGCGGGCCAAGCAGTGGTTCCGGAGTCCGGCCGCGATGTCCGTGGCGGAGGTGATGTTCGGGCAATTCGAAACGGACAAATACTGGATTCGAGCGTCGGGCTACTTCGTATCGCCCAAGGGTGCTCCGGAGAACTTCGGATACCTGGAGCCGATGACGGTTCGCTCGGTCGGATTCGGAATGATCCCGGTGGAGGCGACGATTCAGGTCAGTCAGCGCCGGGAGGGTGGCTATCCGGCTCCAGTCGAGGTGCTCCTGCGGTACAACGCGATTAAGTACCCCGGCACTACCCGGGTTGATCGTGACTACCAGGAGACGCTCATTCAAGACAGCCTGAACGTCCGTGTCCTCTCGGTCAGGGTGGATGATGTGGACTTGGGGCTCAATGGTGACTGTCGAACGGAGACGCCGGCCCCTGTCACGATGCGAGGTCCGGCGTACCGAATGGACCGGGTCAATGAGCGCTCCGCAGAGGAGTGGTTCCGTGCTCAGGATCCGTCGACCTACTACCACCCCACCTTTGGTGGTCAGTTGACAGGCACCATGACGATTCCACCGTTCACGGGGTGTACGACCACGACCGGCGATGACTTATCGGATCTGCTGACGCTCTCGGCGTCCGGCCCGGACAATCCGGTGATCGCACGGACCTCATGGTCGTGCGCCTATGACGTGAACGGGGCTCCCGCACCTCTGCCGCCCGGGGCGTCGAACCCCAAGCTGGGCGGCGAGGCCGGCGGATCGTCCCCGGGGATGGACACCTGCGCCGGACCGAAGCCGTTCGAGTACCCCGCGCGCGACGACCGCTAGTCCGTTTCGCGCCCGCATGTTGTCACTGCGGTCACAACATGCCGGTGCGTTCTCGACCGATCTCGTCGTTCGGACCTGATCGAGCGCTGCCGTGTTGCAGCCTGTCCTCGGTAGCTGGTGACCGGGGTCACAACTCGCGAGCGCGACCGCGCACTTCCCACTGATATCAACCGGCCCTCGCAGGGCCGCCCTACGAATCCAGGAGGCCCTCCCGTGGGCGGATCGGTCGAAGTCATCGGACTCAGCAAGACGTACGGACGCCAGAACATCTGGCACGACGTCACGCTGACCCTGCCTCCCGGTGAGATCACCGCGATGATGGGGCCCTCGGGCACCGGCAAGTCGGTGTTCCTGAAGTCGATCATCGGCCTCACCGAGCCCGAGGAGGGCCAGGTGCTGATCGACGGGGTCGACATGGTCTCGTCGCGGGAGTCCCGCCGCCTGGAGCTGCGCAAGAAGTTCGGCGTGCTGTTCCAGGACGGTGCGCTCTTCGGCTCGCTCAACGTCTACGACAACGTCGCCTTCCCGCTGCGCGAGCACACGAAGTTCAGCGAGTCGAAGATCCGCGACGTGGTGATGGAGAAGCTCGACATGGTCGGGCTGGTCGGGCAGGAGCACAAGCTGCCCGGCGAGATCTCCGGCGGCATGAAGAAGCGGGCCGGCCTGGCCCGGTCGCTGGTCACCGACCCCGAGATCATCCTGATCGACGAGCCCGACTCGGGCCTGGACCCGGTGCGCACCTCCAACCTGGCCGAGCTGCTGATCGAGGTCAACGCCGCCACCGACGCCACCATGCTGGTGGTCACCCACAACATCGAGCTGGCCCGCACCCTGCCCGACAACCTGGGCATGCTGTACCGCCGCGAGCTGGTGATGTTCGGGCCCCGGGAGGGGTTCCTGATGACCGACCACCCCGTGGTGAGCCAGTTCATGAGCGGCGACCCGGACGGCCCGATCGGGATGAGCGAGGAGGCCGACCACCGGCGTACCGCGCCGGAGTCATACGAGGGCATGGGGTATCCCGGATCCGCCCTGGTGCGCACCGGGGCCCGGGCGATCGAGGTGCTGCCCCTCCAGCTCACGCCCCGATCGGGAGCCGTGCGGGCCAGTAGTGATCGGCACCGGCAGCGCGTCGCGTCGGGGGCGTCGACCCTCTACGTCGCCGACGACGAGGAGGTTGACCGAGACCGGTCCGTGCGCAAGGCCATCCTCCCCGCCCGGGCCCTGGACGCCACCGGCAACCTCTTCGCCCTGGGGCTCGACACCATCCGGGCCGCCTTCCGTCGGCCGTTCTCGTGGGTCGAGCTGATGCAGCAGTTCTGGTTCGTGGTGAGCGTCTCCTGGGTGCCCGCCATGCTGATCTCGATCCCGCTCGGAGCGGTCATCGCCCTCCAGCTCGGGACCCTGACCAAGCAGATCGGCGCCGAGTCGTTCACCGGCGCGGCCAGCGTGCTGGCCGTCGTGCAACAGGCCGCCCCGATGGTCACCACCCTGGTCATCGCCGGCGCCGGCGGCGCCGCGATCTGCGCCGAGATGGGCTCCCGCACGATCCGCGACGAGATCGACGCCATGAAGGTGATGGGCCTCGACCCGGTGCAGCGACTGGTCGTCCCGCGGGTCATCGCCTGCGTGATGGCGGCGATCCTGCTCAACGGTCTGGTCTCGGTGGTCGGCGTGCTCGGCGGCTACTTCTTCAACGTCATCCTCCAGGGCGGTACCCCGGGCGCCTACCTGGCCAGCTTCACCGCCCTGGCCCAGATCTCCGACCTGTGGATCGGTGAGATCAAGGCCATCGTCTTCGGGTTCCTGGCCGGCGTGGTCGCCTGCTACCGGGGCCTCAACACCGCCCCCGGGCCCAAGGGCGTGGGCGACTCGGTGAACCAGTCCGTGGTGATCACCTTCCTGATGCTGTTCTTCGTCAACTTCGTCCTCACCGCGTTGTACCTGACGCTGGTGCCCATGAAGGGGGCCTGACATGGCCGCGAACCGATCTAACGGGCCCCAGCCCACCTTCCCTCCGCTGACCGCCGAGCTGGAGCGGGGTGGACCGCGGCGCGCCGCCCCCCGCAACACCCGCGTCGGGCGGATCTTCAGCCGCCCGATCGACAAGCTCAGCAAGCTTGGCGCCGACATGCGCTTCTACGTCAACGTGCTGCTGCACATCCCGAGCACCCTGCGGCACTACCCCAAGGAGGTCATGCGGCTGCTGTCCGAGGTGAGCTTCGGCTCCGGGGCCCTGGCCGTGATCGGCGGCACCATCGGGGTGATGCTCGGCCTGACGCTCTCGGTCGGCTTCGTCGTGGGCATGCAGGGCTACGCCGCCCTGGACCAGATCGGCGCCTCGGCCCTCAACGGCTTCATCTCCGCCTACTTCAACACCCGCGAGGTGGCGCCCATGGTCGCCGCGCTCGCGCTGTCCGCCACGGTCGGGTCCGGCTTCACCGCCCAGCTCGGGGCGATGAAGATCAACGAGGAGGTCGACGCCCTCACGGCGATGGCCGTGCCGGCGGTGCCGTACCTGATCACCACCCGGGTGATCGCCGGGTTCCTCGCGATCGTCCCGCTCTACGTGATCGGGCTGCTCACGTCGTACGGCGGCGCCCGGGCGGTGACCGTCTTCGTCTACGGCCAGTCCGCCGGGACCTACGACCACTACTTCAACCTGTTCCTGCCACCGATCGACATCCTGCTGTCGTTCGTGAAGGTGCTGATCTTCTCGGTGATCATCATCATGGTGCACTGCCGGATGGGCTTCCAGGCCGTCGGCGGGCCGGCCGGGGTCGGGGTGGCCGTCGGGCGCGCGGTCCGCCGCAGCCTGGTCACCGTCGCGGTGCTGGACCTGATCCTCTCGATGGCGCTGTGGGGCGCCTCCACCACCGTGAGGATCGCCGGATGAACGCCGCGAAGACCCGCGATCTGCTGATCGGCCTGGTCGCCATCGCCCTGGTGCTGGGCCTGCTCACAGTGGCCTACCTGGCCTACAACCGCGCCCTGGTCCCGCACCGGGACGTGACCCTGCGCACCGACGTCGTCGGCAACTCCCTGAAGGTCGGCTCGGACGTCAAGTTCCAGGGCGTCCCGGTCGGCCAGGTCGCCGAGATCAGCGCCACCGACGAGGGCGCCGACCTGAATCTGGCCCTGGACCCCGAGATCCTCCCGATGCTGCCGGACAACGTGGTGGCGCGGCTGCTGCCCAAGACGATGTTCGGGGAGCGGTACGTCGCCCTGGTGCAGCCGACCAGCGCCAGCGGCACCGAGCTGCAGGAGGGCGACGTGATCCGCGAGGACGACTCGGCCGAGGCGGCCGAGCTGCAGCAGGTCCTCGACGAGCTGCTGCCGGTGCTGCGCGCGATCCAGCCCGAGAAGCTGTCGGCGATGCTCAGCGAGTTCGCCGGCATGCTGGACGGCCAGGGCAAGAACCTCGGCGACGCGATGGTCGAGTGGTCGCACTACGTGAAGAAGCTCAACCCGAAGGTGCCGCAGATCGCCGAGGACTTCGCCCTGCTGGCCGACGTGGCCGACGAGTGGAACGTCGCGGCCCCCGATCTGGTCGACGCCCTGTCGACGATGACCACCACGTCGAAGACGCTGGTCGACAAGCAGACCGAGCTGCGCGACGTCTATGCCGGCGTGATCGGATCCTCCGACACCGCCCGCGGCTGGATCTCCGACAACCACGACACCATCGTGGTGCTGACCGATGAGAGCCGGGCCGCCCTGCGGGCCAGTGCGCCGTACGCCTCTCAGTTCCCCTGCCTGTTCGAGGCGGTGGCGCGGTTCAAGCCGCGCATGGACGAGGCCCTGGGCGCCGGCACCGACGAGCCCGGCATGCACGCGGTGCTGAAGGTGATGCCGGCGCGCAGCAAGTACCTCGCCGGCAAGGACGACATCAGCTTCACCAAGGGCACGCCGGCGCCGCGCTGCCCGTACGTGACCGGCAAGGTGGGCACCTCGCCGGCCAAGCGGAGCGCCTCGGGCGACGGTCTCCCTCAGTGGCCCGAGGACACGCGCACCGCCGACGTCGCCGACGAGAGCGAGAGTGGCGACGATCCGGTCGCGATCGGGCCGCCGCCGAGGGCGAACGCCCAGTCCTTCCTGGTCGCGCTGACCGGGCTGGGCGAGGCCAACTCGCCCAGTGAGAACCGGCTGATCGCCGAGCTGGTGGCGCCCACCCAGGGGCTGGCTCCGGTCCAGTACCCCGGCTGGAGCTCGCTGCTGCTCGGACCGACCCTGCGGAACACCAAGGTGGTGCTGAAATGACGAAGGACGCCAACCATGGCCCGCTGTGGGCCATCGGGATCAAGAGCGTGGTCTTCACCGTGGTGACGGTGACCCTCACCGGGATCCTGGCCATGACCATCCGCAACAGCTCGGCGGGGGAGGGCGTGGAGTACACCGCGGTGTTCACCGAGGCGACGAGCGTGAACCGCGGCGACGACGTGCGCGTGGCCGGGGTCAAGGTCGGCACCGTGCAGGACGTCTCCGTCACCGACAAGCGGCTGGCCAAGGTGCGGTTCACCATCCGCAAGGGGGTCCCGGTGCGCAGCGATGCCGTGATCCAGATCAAGTTCCGCAACATCGTGGGTCAGCGCTTCCTCTCCATCGAGCAGGCCGACCCCGCCCCCGCCTCCGGCGACAGCGGCCAGGTCGTGCCGGCCAGTGCCGGCACCGACTCGCAGGTCCGCGAGGGGCACACCTTCGGCCTGGACGCCACCCGGCCGGCGCTGAGCCTGACCGTGCTCTTCAACGGCTTCCGGCCACTGCTGGACATGCTCAACCCCAAGGACGTCAACCGGCTGAGCGAGCAGATCATCGCCGTCTTCCAGGGCGAGGAGGCCACAGTCGACGGGTTGCTGCAGAGCACCGCCAGCCTCACCACCACGCTCGCCGAGAAGGACGAGGTGATCGGCGAGCTGATCACCAGCCTCAGCAGCGTGATGCAGACGGTCGACGGCAGGTCGGACCAGCTGGACCTCACCATCACCACCATGCAGCAGCTCGTCTCCGGCCTGTCGGCCGACCGGGCCGCCATCGGCAGCTCGATCGAGGGGATGGGGGAGCTGACCGGCCGCGTCGCGACCCTGCTGGACGAGACCCGGCCGGCGCTGCGCAAGTCGATCGGTCACCTCGGAGTGCTCTCCGAGACCCTCGACGAGCACAGCGCCGAGGTCGACAGCTTCCTCAAGATGCTACCCACCAAGCTGGACCGGATCGGCCGGCTCGGCAGCTACGGCTCCTGGCTCAACTTCTACATGTGCTCCATGGACGGACGGATCCCGATGCCCCAGGGCTACATGGGCGACCTCGGGGTCCTGCCCGTCGCGAAGAGGTGTCGCTGATGTCCCGGTTCCCACGCGCGTTCGCCGAGCGCAACCGTGTCGTGATCGCCGTGGTCGGCCTGACCGTCCTGGGCCTGCTGTTCTTCGGCGCGATGCGGATCACCTCGCTGCCGATCCTCGGGGACGGCCAGGTACACGAGGCGATCTTCACCGAGGGCGGCGGGCTGCGCGCCGGTGACGAGGTCCGGGTCGCCGGGGTTCGGGTCGGCGAGGTGACCGACGTCCGGCTCGACGGCGCCCGGGTCCGGGTCAGCTTCCAGGCCAAGGACGTCGACCTGCCCGCCGAGACGACCGCGTCGATCGAGGTCAAGTCGATGCTGGGGCAGAAGTTCCTCGCCGTGGACCCGCTCGGCACCGGCACTCTGTCGGGGGCGATCCCGCTGGAGCGCACCACGACGCCGTACGACGTGAACGCGGCGGTCTCGGACCTCTCCAGCACCTTCAACGAGATCGACACCGCCAAGCTGGAGGAGAGCTTCGACACGCTCGCGACGGCCTTCGAGAACACCCCGGAGTCGGTGCAGAAGATGGTCGGCGGGCTCACCGAGCTCTCGCGCACCATCTCCTCGCGTGACACCGAGCTGGCCGGGCTGCTGGAGGCCACCGAGGGGGTCAGCGGCACCCTGGCTGCTCGCAACAGCGAGCTCGCCGCCCTGTTCACCGACGGCTCCGAGCTGCTCGGGGAGCTGCAGAAGCGGCGCGAGGCGGTGCACGCGATGTGGACCGGCACCCGCGACCTCGGCGTCCAGGTGCGTGGCCTGGTCGCCGACAACGACGAGACGCTGGCGCCTGCGCTGGAGAAGCTCGACCGGGTCTCGGCGATCCTCAACCGGAACCAGCAGAACCTCGACGACGCGTTGTCCAAGCTCGGCCCCTACTACCGGGTCCTGGCCTCCGCGACCGGCAACGGCCGGTGGGTCGACTCCTACCTGTGCGGGCTGTTCGACGAGAACGGCGATCCGGTGCTCGAGAACGACGTGATCCGCGACTGCGCACCCGGAGGTGCCCGATGACCAGCACGAGGATGCGACGCTGGCTGGTGGCCGGCCTGGTGGCCGGCCTGATCGTGGCCGGAGCGCTCGGCGCGAGGTCGCTGCTCCGCACCGAGCCGGTGACGTTCACCGCCCTGTTCGACTCCACCGTGGGGCTCTACCCCGGGTCGGACGTGCAGGTGCTCGGCGTGCCCGTCGGCACGGTCACCGAGGTGTCGGCCGAGGGTGAGGCGGTGCGGGTCACCATGGAGCTCGACCCCGACCAGGCGGTCGCCGCCGACACCTTGGCCGTGATCGTCGCGCCCACCATGGTCAGCGACCGGTTCGTGCAGCTGACCGAGCCGTGGCTGGAGGACTCCGGCACGAAGCGACTGGCCAGCGGCGCGGTGATCGAGCAGGACCGGACCGCCGTACCGGTGGAGATCGACGACCTCTACAGCGGGCTGAAGGACATGTCCGAGGCCCTCGGACCTCGCGGGGCCAACAAGAACGGCGCCCTGAGCAAGCTGCTCAAGGTCGGCGCCGCGAACCTGGAGGGCCAGGGCGCGGGGTTGAACACCATGATCCGCGAGTTCGGTGCGGCGAGCGCCACGCTGTCCGACCTCGACGAGACCTTCTTCGGCACCATGGCGAACCTCGACGAGTTCAACACGATGCTCGCCGAGAACGACGAGACCGTCGCGACGGTGAACGAGCAGTTCGCCGACGTCGCCGGCTTCCTGGCCGAGGACCGGGAGGAGATGGGGGAGGCCGCCCACGAGCTGGCCGGCGCGATGGCCGTGCTCGACGACTTCATCCGGGAGAACCGCGGGAACCTCCAGACGAGTGTCGAGAACCTGGTGCCGACGACCCGGGCGCTGCACCGGCAGCGCGAGTCGCTGGAGGAGATGATCCGGCTCGCGCCGCTGCTGTTGCACAACCTGCGCGACGCCTACGACCCCGCCTACAACCTGATCGGTGGGCGCGGCAACGTCAACGAGGTCTCCATCTGGAGCACCGACGGACTCAACGCCCGCAGCTCCGACTCAGCCCCGCCGACCATGCTCGACGGCGGCACGACGGACAGGACTGAGCGATGAGTGCCATCACCCGCCCCCACGCCCCGCGGCGGGCCGGCCGACGAGCCGGACTTGCCGGGGTGGCACTGGGCCTGGCCGCGTTGTTGACCGGCTGCGGTCTGGGCAAGGACCTCTACAACACCCCGCTGCCCGGAGGCGCCGACGTCGGCGAGGACCCGATCAGCGTCACGGCGGACTTCCGTGACGTGGTCGACCTGGTGCCGCAGAGCAGCGTCAAGGTCGAGAACATCGCGGTCGGCCGGGTCTCGGACATCGAGCTCAACCCGGACGGCCGCAGCGCGCGAGTCACCCTGCTGATGCGTCGCGACGTCGACCTGCCCGTCGGCACCACCGCCCGGCTGCAGCAGACCTCGTTGCTGGGCGAGAAGTACATCGCCCTGCTCCGGCCCGTCGAGGGCGCGGCAGGCGCCGGCTCGCTGAGCTCGGGGGCGCACATCCCGATCGAGGAGACCAGCCAGGTGGCCGAGGTCGAGCAGGTTCTCGGGGCGCTGTCACTCGTGGTCAACGGCGGCGGGCTCGGCAAGTTCCGCGAGATCTCGCGCGAGCTCCAGCAGGTCTCGACCGGGCGCCCCGAGGAGATCCGCGGCTTCCTGCGCAACATGGAGACCTTCGTGGGCTCGCTGGACTCGCGCAAGGCGTCGATCACCGACGCGCTCGACGCCGTCGCTGCCCTGTCCGCGACCCTGGACGCCGACCGGGACAAGATCGCGACGGCCCTGGAGGGCCTCAGCCCCGGCATGCAGGTGCTCGTCGAGCAGCGCGACCAGCTGGTCGAGATGCTCACCGCGCTGGACAAGCTCAGCGACGCCACCGTGCGCACCCTGGACGCCTCCCAGGAGGACATGGTCGAGGACATGAAGCTGCTCGAGCCGATCCTGCGGGAGCTGGCCGAGTCCGGGGCGGCGCTGCCGAAGTCCCTGGAGCTGCTGCTGACCTTCCCGTTCCCCGACTCCGTGCTGGATGCGATCAAGGGCGACTACCTGAACGTCTTTGTCACGGCCACCTACACCTCGCTGCCAGACAGCTGCACCGGCTTCGGATGCCCCTGGCCGCAACTGCCGGACCTCGGGACAAACCCGCCGATCGATCTGCTCGCCCCGTCTGCGTCGGCGTCCCCCTCGGCGTCCCCGTCCGCGGCCGGTGCCCCCAGCAAGGCGAAGCCGGGCGCCCCGACCACCGGGAAGCCCAGTCCGACCGGACCGGCCGACCCGACCGGTCCCACCGGCCCGAGCGGCAGCGCGTCCCCGTCGCCGAGTGCGCCCGGATCGTCCGGTGCCGCCTCGCCCTCGCCGAGCCTGCTTCCGCCCACCGACTCGGCGATGCCGGGCCTGGGGGAGCCGTCGGTGCAGGTGCCGATCACCGATACGCCCTCGGGCGCCGCGACCACCCCGGGAGGGGAGGACTGATGCTGACCCTCATGACCCGAGCGAAGGTCGTCATGTTCGTGGTGATCGCGCTGCTGACCACCTCCTTCCTCGCCGTGCAGTACGTCGGGCTGGACCGGTTCCTCGGCGGCTACACGGTGACCGCCGACCTCCCCGAGGCCGGTGGCCTGTTCCAGAACTCCGAGGTCACCTATCGCGGGGTGCCGGTCGGGCGGGTCGAGTCGCTGACCGCGTCCCCCGAGGGGGCCCATGCGGTGATCCGGATCGAGCGCGGTGCTCCCGAGATCCCGGCCGAGGTGCGCGGCCGGGTCGTCAACCGCTCCGCCATCGGAGAGCAGTACTTCGACCTGAGCGGGGGCTCCACCGACGGGGAGACCCTGGCCGAGGGGGCGCACCTCACCCTCACCGCGGCCGACCTACCGCCCTCGATCGACGGGTTGCTGCGCAGCAGCCGGGACTTCGTGGCCTCAGTGCCCTCCGACGCCCTCGACACCGTCATCGACGAGGGCTACGCGATGACCCAGGGCAACGGGGAGAACCTGGCCCGCCTGGTGGAGACCTCGTCGGACTTCGTCCGGACGGCCGACCGCAACTTCCTGATGACGGTCAGCCTGATCGACAACTCCGGCCAGGTGCTGGCGACCCAGAAGGCGGCCGCGTCGAGCTTCCAGAGCTTCAGCGAGGACCTGCGACTGGTGGCCGAGGCCTTCGAGGAGCAGGACGACGACTGGCGAAAGCTGATGGAGCAGACCCCGGCCGCAGCCCGGCAGCTCGACGCCCTGTTCAGCTCGGTCGGCCAGCCGCTCGGGCAGCTGATGGGCAACCTGGTCTCCACCGCGGAGGTCTTCGGCACCAACGCGGCCGGCGTGAAGGAGACCATGATCCGGCTGCCCGAGGGCATCTCCATCACCTACGCGGCGATGACCAGCAAGGGCATGCAGGCCGGCCTGCAGCCGACGTTCTTCAGCCCGCTGCCGTGCCAGTACAAGGGAACCGAGATGCGTCCCGGCACCGACACGTCGCCGGGCGAGGCGTTCAACACCGATGCGCGCTGTGATCTGCCACGATCGTCCGGGACGGGGGTGCGCGGCCCCAAGGCGCCGCTGCCCGGCAGTAAGAAGGACAACGACTCCCGTCGGAGCACGGTCACCTCGGCCGACAGCCTGGGTGACCTGATGGGAGGCGACCAGTGAACGCGACCGATCCGGAGCCGGCGTTCGAGCTCCGCAACCGGAAGGCGGCCGAGCCGCCCCACCCGCCAGCGGATCCTCCGGTCGAGGAGGCCACGTCATCGGCCCAGGTGGACGAGGATCCACCGCCGACGGCCGATGATCCACTGCCGACGGCCGAGGATCCACCGCTGACGGCCAAGCCGGCGACCGAGTCGACCGCCGAGCCGCGTCGGACCCGGACCGGTCTCTGGGCCCTGGCCCTGTGCGGCCTCGGTGTCGTAGCGGTCGTCCTGGCCTTCCTGTCCTGGCGGTCCGCCGACAACGACCCCGATCGGGCCCGGGCCGCGCTGCGCGATGCGGCCGTGATCGAGGGGACCGCGGCGGTCGAGACGATGAACTCCATCGACTACCGCGACGTGGCGGCCGGGGTCGAGGCCTGGCAGGACGTGTCGACGGGGGTGCTGCACGACCAGCTGGTCGCGATGACCCCGGAGGACCAGCAGCTGCTCGCCGACCAGAAGAGGGTCGCCACCGGTCGGGTGGTGCAGGCCGCACTCACCGAGCTCACCGACCGGACCGCGACGCTGATCGTGGCCGTCGAGGTCACCGTGAGCGCGACCGAGGAGGGCGCCGAAGCCACCGTGAAGCGGAACCGGTTCGCGGCCGACCTGGTCCGCGTCAGCGGCGAGTGGAAGCTCGAGAACCTGGCGCAAGTGGCGGTGGGGACATGACGCGACGAATCGGTCTCGACCTTCGCAGCATCGGCGCCTGGCAGGGGGTGTCCCTCGGGATCGCCGTGATGCTGTTCGCCGTCGCCGCGATCCTGGGCGTCCAGGCTCGCTCCCTCAGCCAGGACCCGGCGCTGGACAACCGGGCTCAGCTGGACGAGACGGGGCAGGCCGGGGTGGTGACCGTGGTGACACGGGGACTGACCCAGGTGCTCAGCTACGACTACACGCAGCCCGATGCCACCCGGGCGTTCGCCGACCAGGTGCTCAGTGGCCAGGCGCGCGAGCAGTACGACACCCTGTTCGCCAGCCTCTCGGAGCGGGCGCCCGGCCAGCAGCTCATGCTGAGCGTCGTGGTCCAGGCGACCGGTGTCCGGGAGCTGACCACCGACAAGGCCACGTTGCTGGTCTTCCTCGACCAGACCAGCGCCCGGGCCGACGACGAGGAGAAGTCGGTCTCGGCGGCCCAGCTGAGTGTCACCGCGGAGCGTGAGGGCAGGAGCTGGGTGATCACGGGCCTCCAGCCGCTGTGACCGATCGTCCGTCGTCTCAGCGCTGTCCGTCGATGCCGAGGTGGCGGGCCAGGTGCGTGGTGAGCGACCGGGCCGACTCGAGGGTGAGCAGGAGTCGCAGGCTGTGCTGGTCGTCGGCCTCGATCGCCAGCCACTCGAGGGCGTGGCCGTGGTGGCGTCCCTGACGGATGGTCAGCTCGACTGCCTGGAGGGTGGCGGTCATCGGGATGGTGTCGGTGTGGCCGGCGACGACGGGCAGCTGGGCGGCCTCGCCCTGGTGATAGCGGTCCTCGGGGTGGTCGTCCTCGCGATGCTCCCGCACGCACCACGGCGGGCACGGCTCGATCGACCAGCTCGGAGCTGGGTCGGCCCGAGGGGGCTGGTGGTCGGGTCTGGTCATGGGCGTGGCCTCCGCTGGCGAACCTGCGTCTCAGTACGACTGTAGGGAGCGGCGCCGACGGTGCGGACCGGTCTGCGCCGCTTCCCCACAGAGCCGCCGCGGCCAGCTCGAAATTCCCATACTCAGGTGGTCATCTGACTGCCATCTGCGCGCGATGCTGGACGGGTGCCACGACGACGATCGGCCCCGACCTGGGAAGAGTTCGCCCGGGAGATCGGACACAACCTGTCCCGAGCGCGCGCCGCGAAGGGGTTGAGCCAGGAGCGGGTCGCGCACCTGGCCGGCATCACCGGCTTCACCTATCAGAAGTACGAGAAGGGCGAGTCGCGGCCCGGCCAGCCGATGAACCCGCAGCTCCGGACGCTGGTGGCGCTCAGTCAGGCCCTCGAGGTGCCCCTGGTCGACCTGCTGCCCACGCCGTTCCCGGACGTCACCGGAGGTGGCTGACCGCGACACGTCCGCCGGGTGGTTGAGCAGGTTGCGCTAGCAACCGTGTCGAAACCCGGTGAGCCAACAGATGGCGGTGGCCGCGGGCCGCCCGGTGGTTGAGCAGGTTGCGCTAGCAACCGTGTCGAAACCCGGTGGGCCAACAGATGGCGGTGGCCGCGGTTGTCTGTGGGCTGCGGGGGTTTCGACACGCTCAGGACTTCGTCCCTCGCTGCTCAACCACCGGTCGCTCGGTGGTTGAGCAGGTTGCGCTAGCAACCGTGTCGAAACCCGGTGAGCCAACAGGCAGCGGTGACCACGGTTGTCTGTGGGCTGTGGGGGTTTCGACACGCTCGGGACTTCGTCCCTCGCTGCTCAACCACCGGTGGGCTGCTCAACCACCGGTGGGCTGCTCAACCGCCGGCTCGGGTCATCGGCCTGCGGCTGCACGGTCGCGGAAGGTGTCGAAGTCGCTCTGGTCGCCGGCTTTCCAGAGCGGGACGCTGGACTTCAGGACGAGGGTCATCCGCAGGACGAACTCGGGGTCGCGGAGGTCTTCGCCGAAGAGTTCGTTGATCCGTTTCCAGCGGTAGCGGATGGTCTGGGGATGGAGGTCGAGGCGGGCGGCGATCACTGGCGCGCTGTCGCGGGTCTCGACCCAGGTCAGCAGCGTCTCGGACAGGATGGCGCGCGAGTGGGGCGTCTCGGCGAGCAGGGGGCGCAGGAGTTCCTGGCACAGGTGCTGGCGCATGGAGGGTTCGGCGTGCAGCCACAGCTGGGTGGCCTGGGTGGCGCAGTCGATGACCGAGACCGGGGCGATGACGCCGAGCTGGACCAGGTCGAGGGCGCGTTGGCACCAGCGCAGCGCGGAGCCGGCCAGTGCCGGTGGCACGGGCCAGCTGACGGCGGTGCGGAGTCCGGGGCGGGAGCGGCCGATGCGTTCGACGAGGTCGGTGTGTTCCTCGGCGGGGCAGATGATGAGGGCGCGGCGGGGTTGGGTGCGGATCAGCAGGGTCGGTGACTCCGGCAGCGCGGGTGGCTCGCCGTGGTAGCTGATCGCCAGCGCGGTCACCGTCTCGGTCAGGGGCCACTCGGCGATCTCGGCGAGGGTGTGCAGGGTCTCGTTGTCGATGCCGGCCGGGACCTGCGGGTCCGGGCGCGATGGTCGGTCGGCGAGGAAGAGCTGGAAGAGGCGGTTGCGGGCGCCCTCGCGGGTGTGGGATCCGCCGCGTCGTCCGAGCGCGAAGCCGTCGGCGAGCTGCTCGCGGAGGTGCTCGAGGTAGTCGAACAGCGCGTCGGCCAGGCCTTGGAGCTCGGGTCTGGTGAGGTCGTGGGTGGTGGCGAAGTCCGTCAGCTGTGCCCAGGAGGCTCGGCTCGCGATGCGCAGGCTCGCCTCGATCGCGGTCCAGTCGTGCTCGCGTTGGGCCTCGCCCTGACCGAGGCGGCGGAACAGGTCGTCGACCTGGCCGGACCGGGACGGGGGGTCCTCGGCGTCGTCGAGGAAGTGTTGCGCGGCGGTGTGCGCGGCCCAGGTCAGCAGCTGGTGGCGTGGGCTGCCCGGGGCGGCGGCGTACGACGGCATCGCGGCCACGACATCGTTCACGACCCGCTGGACCATCGCGTCCAGGCACGGGCGCATGGCGTCGGTCGAGGGCTGGAGCGACGACGGCGGATCCGGCGCCGTCACGGTCGCCCGACAAGGGGATGCGTGCTGGATCGCAGGTGGGGCGTCACGCGCTGTCCGTCCTCGAAGTTGGCCACATACTCGGATGGCCATACTAAGATGGGACTCGGAAAGGACGCGCTCGTTGTGCATACTCGCAGGACGCACGTGTGGCAGTTGTCACATGGATGACAATTGGGGGAGATGTGTCGGAGTCCGGGACTCCGCCACCGGGGAGTGAGATCGTATCCGGTGTCTCGGCGCACGAGCGTCCCGCGGAGGGGCGCCGACCAGGGGAGGGTGCGGTGACTGACACAGCCATGCAGGCGCGCCCGTCCGAGGCCGCTCGGCTGGTGCTCCCCGACGTACGCCGCCATCTGCCCCGGGTCGCCCAGCGAGTCACCAGCGCGATCCGCACCGCCGTGCCCGGGTACGCCCACGGCGACCGGCGCCACCAGCTGATCTTCACCGCGGTCAACAGCGCCGCCGTCTACTTCCTGGATCGTGCCGTCGGCCTGCCGGTCTCCCCGGTCGCCGTCGACGACCTCTTCCGCAAGATGGGTTTCCGCGAGGCCGGCGTCGGTGACGACCTCTCCCACATGGAGAGCGCGATCCGGGGTGGTGCGAGCGCGTCCTGGGCCGAGATCCGGGTCGTCGCGGCGGGGCTGAGCATCTCGACGCACGCGCTGGAGGAGCTCCACGACGCGCTCGATGCCTATGTCGAGCACCTGCTCGCGCAGATCCGCCGGGGCCACGCGGCTGGTGCCGCCGCCCGCGAGCAGGACTCCGGTCTCGCCCGCCGCCGACTCGTCGACGGGCTGCTCGGCGGCGCCGATCCCGACACCGTCGAGGCGTACGCCGAGGTGGCCGGGTGGTCGGTCCCCGCGCAGCTCGTGGTGACGGCCGTGGACCTGCCCGTGGACGGGCGGCTCGACCCGAGCGACCTTCCTGCCTCGGTCCTCTTCCGGCCCGGCCCAGGACGGGCCGTGCTCCTCACCGACGAGGCCGGCCCCGCGGAGGCGATCGCCGTCATCACCGCGCAGGTGCCCACCGCGCGGTTCGCGGTCGGCTGGCTGGTCGAGACGAGCGAGGCCCCCGCGGCGTACCGCTGGGCGCAGCGAGCGCTGGCCCTGGTGGACCAGGGCGTCGTCCCGGCGCGCCCGGTCATCGAGTGCCGTGAGCACCGGACCGCGATCTGGCTGCATGCCGAGCCGACCATGCGTCGCCAGCTGGCCCAGGAGCTGCTCCAGCCGCTCTTCGAGGAGACCGCGAACTCCCGCGAGATCCTGTCCGAGACGCTGCTGGTCTGGCTGGAGACCCGCGACAGCGCCCCGGCGATCGCCGCCCGGCTCGGCGTCCACCCGCAGACGGTGCGCTACCGCTGGCGGCGGATCAACCAGCTCTTCGGAGAGGCGTTGCACGACCCGGAGTTCGTGGTCCAGCTGACCCTCGTCCTCAAGGCCAGCGTCGGCCTGTGGATCGCCGGTGACCAGAGCGACTTCGAGCGCTACCTGGAGCGCACCCAGTGACGGGGAGTACGGCGGCGGCCCTGGCCGTCGTCCTGCTGCCCGCGCTGATCGCCCTCCTTGTGCCGCTCGCCCGGTGGTCGGTGACCCGGCAGGCGCGACAGGCGGGGATCGAGTTCCGCGACGCGGCCGCCCTGGCCGCTGCCCGGGCGATCGACACGGTCTTCCTCGACCGATGGGGCACCGTGACCACCGGTCAGCTCGTGGTGACCTCGGTCGACCCGATCGAGGAGGGGAACGGCCGCAGCCTGCGGTGGTTCGCCGCCGCCCTCGAGCACGGCATCGAGCACCCGGTCGCCCGGGCCATCGCCCGGCTCGGCCCACCGGGACGCCTGGGGTCGGTGGAGAACCTGCCCGGTCGCGGCATCAGCGGGTCGGTGGACCGCCACCCGGTGCGGGTGGGGAGCCCCGGTTGGCTCGGGATGGACGAGCGCCACGGCCTCGGCAGCACCGTCGCCGTCGAGGTCGACCACCGGCCGTTCGGCTACCTCACCGTCTCCGACAACGTCCGGACCGACGCCACGACGTCGGTCGAGCGACTGCTCGCGCTGGGGGTCGAGCCCATCCTGCTCTCCGACGACAGCGCGCTGAACGCCGAGCATCTCGCCCAGCAGTGTGGCGTCGAGGAGTGGCTGGTCGTCACCGAGCCGGAGAAGCGCGAGCGACTCGTGCGGGAGCGGCAGGAGACCGGGCGGCGGGTGGCGGTGGTCGCCCGTGCCGAGGGCAACGCCGAGGCGCTCGCCGCGGCCGACCTGGCCGTCAGCGACGACCCCTCGGGGACCGCTGCCGTCCGGGTCGACGACCTCGACGTCGGCCGGACCGTCCAGGCCCTCGAGCTCGGGCGGCTGGTGCCGAGACTGACCTGGCGGCTGTGGTGCGCCGGCGGGCTGATCACGGCCATCGGAGTGGTGCTGGTGGCCGTCGGGATGCTCTCCCTGGTGCTGGCGGCCGGCTACGCCGTCGTCGGTTCCGCGCTGGTCGTGGCGACCGCGGTCGCCTCCTGACCCCGGCGGCGCTCAGCGATGGGCGTACGTCGCGAGCGACACGGCGACGTAGTGCGCGACGAACGCCAGGATCGTGAACGAGTGGAACACCTCGTGGAAGCCGAACCACTGCGGTGAGGGGTTCGGTCGCTTGAAGCCGTAGACCACGCCGCCGAAGGTGTAGAGCGCGCCGCCCACCACGATCATCACGAAGGCGGCGATGCCGACGCTGCCGAGGGTCCGCGCGCCGTCGAGGAAGCCGGGGATGAAGAAGACCGCCGCCCAGCCCATGGCGATGTAGATGGGGGTGTAGAGCCAGCGCGGCGCGTCGGTCCAGAAGACCCGGAACGCGACGCCGAGGATCGCCCCGGTCCACACGACCGTCAGCAGCACGGAGCGCTGGGTCCCCTCCAGGAGCATCAGGCTGAACGGTGTGTAGGAGCCCGCGATCAGGATGAAGATGTTGGAGTGGTCGAAGCGCCGCAGGAACGCCCAGACCCGCGGCGACCAGGTGCCGGTGTGGTAGATCGCCGACACCGTGAACAGGATCAGCGCCGACGCGATGAAGACCGCCGAGCCGACCCGGGTGATCGTGGTGGGGGACAGGGCCACCAGCACGATCCCGCCGACCAGCGTCAGCGGCGCGATGATGAGGTGCAGCCAGCCGCGCAGCTTGGGCTTGAGCTCCTCGAGGGTCTCGTGCAGCGACTCACCGAGGTGCTCGATGCCGGAACGCATCTCGTCCATCGCCTGGTTCATGACCTCAAGTTACCCGGCGGAAGGTTGGCCAACCGCCGAAAGCGGTGATGCCCTGGTCACGCTCGCGGCTACCCTGGACCGGTGGCGGATTGGAAGCGTGCGATCAGGCGGGTCGTCTACCCGGCGTACGAGGCGCGGATGCTGCGCAAGATGCCCGCCGACCTGCCGCAGCACATCGGAGTGATGCTCGACGGCAACCGCCGCTGGGCCAAGGCGGTCGGTCGTGACACCGCTCACGGCCACCGTGCGGGCGCCGCCAACATCGAGCCGCTGCTCGGCTGGTGCGACGAGGTCGGCATCGAGGTCGTCACGCTCTGGCTGCTCTCCACCGACAACCTCAACCGCCCCGAGCCCGAGCTCGCGCCGCTGCTGGAGATCATCGAGGAGGCAGTCGACTCGCTCGCCGACCAGCGGCGCTGGCGGCTGCACCCCGTGGGCGCCCTCGACCTGCTGCCGGCCAAGACGGCCGCCCGACTCAAGGCCGCCGAGGAGGCCACGCGCGACGTCGACGGCATGCTCGTCAACGTCGCCGTCGGGTACGGCGGCCGTCGCGAGATCGCCGACGCCGTCCGCTCGCTGCTGCACGAGCACGCCGCCAAGGGCACCTCGCTGGAGGAGCTCGCCGGCATCCTCGACGTCGAGGACATCGCCGGCCACCTCTACACCAAGGGCCAGCCCGACCCCGACCTGGTGATCCGCACCTCGGGGGAGCAGCGCCTCGGCGGCTTCCTGCTGTGGCAGAGCGCGAAGTCGGAGTTCTACTTCTGCGAGGCCTACTGGCCCGACTTCCGTCGGGTCGACTTCCTCCGCGCCATCCGCGCCTACGCCCTGCGCGAGCGCCGCTTCGGCTCCTGAGTCACATGCGTCCCAGCGGCCACTCTGGTTGCTGTAACGCGATGTTCGCCGCACTACCCGCACGCTGCGGCGTGCAGCCAGTGCGGCGAACATCGCGTTACAGCTGGTCCCGCCGGCCCGCCGCCCACCTCGGAACGCGTGTTACGGCTGGGTGACGTTCATCTACAGGTTGCGGCGTGTTGCCGCGAATCGCGCGGGTCGCGGCGTACGTTCCGAGCATCGGCGAGTGGGGAAGCTCGCCGTACCGGGAGGCCCGATCGTGAGCATTCACGACTGCGACGTACGACGGCTCGTCCGTGGTGCGCTGGGAGGCGGGCACTCCCGTCTTCGGTTGCTGCACCGGTCCGCCAGCAGCAACTAGGACCGGGGCGAAGAGTGCGCGCGTCGGCCCGTCAGGGGTGAACCGTGCCGTCGCAGACCAAGAAGAACCAGCGTTCTGCTCCCGCTCCCGCCACCGGTGCCCGCACCTACGTGCTCGACACCAGCGTGCTGCTCGCCGATCCCGGTGCGCTCAAGCGCTTCGCCGAGCACGAGGTGGTGCTGCCCGTCGTGGTGATCACCGAGCTGGAGGGGAAACGTCACCACCCCGAGCTCGGGTTCTTCGCGCGGGCCGCGCTGCGGATGCTCGACGAGCTGCGGATCATCCACGGCCGGCTCGACGAGCCGGTCCCGGTCGGCGAGGAGGGCGGCTCGGTCCGCGTCGAGCTCAACCACACCGACCCTGCCGCGCTGCCTTCGGGCTTCCGGCTCGGCGACAACGACACCCGGATCCTCGCGGTCGCCAAGAACCTCGCCGACGAGGGAGCCGCCGTCACCCTGGTCTCGAAGGACCTGCCGCTGCGGATCAAGGCCTCCGCCGTCGGCCTGGACGCCGAGGAGTACCGCGGCGAGGCGATCAGCGAGTCCGACACCGGCTACTCCGGGATGGCGGAGCTGGACGTGGAGGCCGCCGAGCTCGACGAGCTGTACGACGACGGCGTGCTCGACCTGCAGGTGGCTCGCGACCTGCCCTGCCACCAGGGCCTGGTGCTGCTCTCCGACCGTGGGACCGCGCTCGGCCGGGTCGGTGCCGACAAGCAGGTGCACCTGGTGCGCGGTGACCGGGAGGCCTTCGGGCTGCACGGCCGGTCGGCCGAGCAGCGGATCGCGCTGGAGATGCTCCTCGACCCCGAGGTCGGCATCGTCTCCCTCGGCGGGCGCGCCGGCACGGGCAAGTCCGCGCTGGCGCTCTGCGCCGGCCTGGAGGCGGTCATGGAGCGTCGCCAGCACAAGAAGGTCGTCGTGTTCCGCCCGCTGTTCGCGGTCGGGGGACAGGAGCTGGGCTACCTGCCCGGCTCGGAGTCGGAGAAGATGTCGCCCTGGGGCCAGGCCGTCTTCGACACCCTCGGCGCGATGACCTCGCGCGACGTGATCGACGAGATCCTGGACCGGGGGATGCTCGAGGTGCTGCCGCTGACGCACATCCGCGGCCGCTCGCTCCAGGACGCGTTCGTCATCGTCGACGAGGCCCAGTCGCTGGAGCGCAACGTGCTGCTCACGGTGCTCTCGCGGATCGGCGCCAACTCCAAGGTGGTGCTCACCCACGACGTCGCGCAGCGCGACAACCTCCGGGTGGGCCGGCACGACGGCGTGGTTGCGGTCATCGACAAGCTCAAGGGACACCCGCTCTTCGCCCACGTCACGCTGACCCGCTCGGAGCGCTCGCCGATCGCGGCGCTGGTGACCGAGATGCTGGAGAACGTCACGCTGTGAGCCCGGTCCCCTGAACCCGTGGCCGGAGGGCCTCCTGGGTCCGCTGTGACTCGTGAGGCACTCCGGTCGCGGGTGAAGGTCAACAAGCTGTCCGCACACCGGGTGTTCGGTTTGCGACCACCCTGCTCGTCGGGCAGGGTGGCCGGGACCCACGCCCCCTACCCGTGAGCCAATCCCCTGTGTCGAAGCACCTGAAGCATGTCCCGAAGCACCGCGGTGCCCCGACTCGACCGGTGACGGCGGACGCGCCCAAGAAGGCGATCCGTACGACGCTGGTGATGTCCTCGCTGGCCGTCGCGGCGACCGGCGCGACCGTCTCCGCGGGCCTGCTCGGCTCGGCTCCGGCCAGCGTGACCATCGCCGCTGCCGACCTGGGGTCGACGACCGTCCCGCACCTGGCGTCGTCCGGCGCCGGCGCCTCCGCGGCGACTGACGCCGGTGACGCCGCCGAGACCGGTGCGGCGGCCTCGGCCGCTGAGTCGGCCCCGGCCGCCGAGGCTCCCGCGCGTACGCCGGTGCTCTCGCGCTCGGACCGTCGCGAAGCCGCCGACCCGGCCAAGGTCGCGGCCCTCTCGCAGGACGAGGGCGGCGCGATGAGCGTCACCGAGTCGCTCTCCGACGACAACCCGCGCGACATCGCCCGGGCGCTGCTCGGCGAGTTCGGCTTCTCGGGCGACCAGTTCAGCTGCCTCGACTCGCTGTGGACGCGCGAGTCCAACTGGACCTGGAACGCCGACAACCCGAGCTCCTCGGCGTACGGCATCCCCCAGGCGCTGCCCGGCTCCAAGATGTCGAGCGCCGGCGCCGACTGGGAGACCAACCCGGCCACCCAGATCCGCTGGGGCCTCGGCTACATCGACGATCGCTACGGCTCGCCCTGCGGCGCCTGGGGACACAGCCAGTCGCACGGTTGGTACTGAGCGCGGCCGACGGACCCGCTCGTCCGTTCCTGGACGTGTGACCACTGCCTTCTCGGCAGTCCACGATCACGGCTTCTCGGACCCGTCCTGGTCGCCGACGCGGCGCCCGCGACAGCGCAGCTCGCTTCGCCGCTGCGCTCGCGGCGTAGAGCCCGACGAGCTCCTCGCCCACGCCGTGCGCGGCGGATCGGCGGCGAACCCGAACTGCCTGTAGAGGTCGTTGCTGGAGGCGAAGAACAGTTCGCCCATGGTCAATATGCAGGGTCGTCTGTTAGCAGGTCGGCGAAGAGCTGTTCGAGTAGACCCAGGTCGGAGTCGACCTCCTTTCGAGCCTGATGGCACGCCTCGTGCAGCCGCTTCATGTCGATGGTGTCCCATGCAAGGCCGCGCCCGGAGCAGGCGAGGAGTTGATCAAAGAACTCCCGTTGAGTGCGTCCGTTGCCCTCGCGGAACGGATGTGCGTAGTTCGCGTAGTCGTACAGGTACGCAATCTCGGCTGCCAAGCCTGCCTCGGTGACGTCGGCAAGTCGGTTCGATTCAGCGATCCGCTGGGCGAAGTGCGACAGGGGCTGCATGATGTTGGACGGCGGCACGAACGACTCGCCGTTCCTGGATATCCCGACTTTTCGCAGTTGCCCTGCCCATTCGTATACATCCTGAAAGAGCTGTCGGTGCAGTCCGCACAGATGAGCCGCATCGAATGTCTGTCGAACGATGAGCGGACTAGCGCGCAGTTCCGCGACGCGTGCCTCGAGTAGGTCGTTTTCAGCATCGCGTAACTCCGCCGACGTGGTGAGACCTAGTTTGTTCGCCAGCACACTTGTGCCAGGGATCAAGTATGCGTCCCAATCGGCTTCGTGCTGGTCGATCAGCGCAGTCCGTATCGAGCTCGGACGCGGCTCCCCAACTGCTCCACGTCAATCTCGCCTCGCACATACGCGTCCTGGTCGGCGCGGGTGGCGTCGGTGCTTCGCGATCCCTCGAGTTGGTTGGTCTGCCGGGCGGCGCGGATCGCTCGTTCCCTGCGCTCCTGCTCGACTTGTGACCTGTGCTGGGGCATCCCATCCTCCGTCTCTTCCTCGATGCTATCCGCGGTCGGCGACAGTTGACGCCGGACACGGCGTTCACTCCGCCGGTTCGTTGCAGAGGGGCAGTTGGACGTCAGCGGGAACTACCGCCAGCTCACCGGCCTCTCCCACCCAGGAGGAACTCGCATGACAACGCTGCCATCAAGGACAGCGACGCCACTAAGGCGAATCATTGCCGGGAAGCAGCACCGACATCGTCGTCCGGATGGGCAAAACGACCTCTCGGACCTCAAGATTCGGTTCGCAACCGAAGCTAGCCCAGATTGCCGCTCAGCCGCGCGTGCATGGCCGCGCTCGCGGCGTTGAGCCCGACGATCTCCAGGCTCACCCCGCGCGCGGCGTACTTCGTCTCGACCGCGTCCAGCGCGGCGACCGTCGAGGCGTCCCAGACGTGGGAGTCGCTGAGGTCGACGACGACGCGCGGCGGATCGGCGGCGTACTCGAACTGCGTGTAGAGGTCGTTGCTGGAGGCGAAGAACAGCTCGCCCGTGACGCGGTACGTCGCGGTACGGCCGTCGGGTGACAGCTCGCGGGTGACCTCGGCCAGGTGCGCGACCCGGCGGGCGAAGAGCATCATCGCGACGAGCACGCCGGCGACCACGCCGATCGCGAGGTTCTCGGTGGCGACGACGACGGCGACGGTCACGATCATCACCGCGGTCTCGCTGCGGGGCATCCGGCGCAGCGTCGCGGGCCGGACGCTGTGCCAGTCGAAGGTGGTCACGGCGACCACGACCATCACGCAGGCCAGCGCCACCATCGGGATCCGCCCGACCGTCTCGCCTAGCCCGACGACCAGGACCAGCAGCCAGACCCCGGTCATGAACGCCGAGACCCGGGTGCGGGCGCCGGCCTCCTTGACGTTGACCATCGTCTGGCCGATCATCGCGCAGCCGCCCATGCCGCCGAAGAAGCCGGTGACCAGGTTGGCGCCGCCCTGGCCGAGGGCCTCGCGGGTCTTGCTGGAGCGGGTGTCGGTGAGGTCGTCGACCAGCTTGGCGGTCATCAGCGACTCCATCAGCCCCACCAGCGCCATCGCGAGGGCGTACGGCGCGATGACGCCCATCGTGTCGCCGGTCATCGGGACGTCCGGCCAGACCAGGCCCGGGAGGCTGCTGGGCAGCTCGCCCTCCCCGGAGAGCAGGGGTACGTCGAGGCCCCCGGCCGCCACCAGCACCGCCAGCAGCAGCACCGCGACGAGCGGGGCGGGCACCACCCGGGTGAGCCGGGGGAGCAGCACCAGCACCAGGATCGCCAGCACGGCGAGTGCGTAGACCGCCCCGCCGTCGCCGACGAGGTGCGGCACCTGGGCGGCGAAGATCAGGATGCAGAGCGCGTTGACGAAGCCGACCATCACCGAGCGCGGGATGAACCGCATCAGCCGGCCCAGCCCGGCCAGCCCGAGCCCGAGCTGCATGACGCCGGCGAGCAGCACGGTCGCGATGAGGTACTCCATGCCGTGCGACGCCACCAGTGGCGCGATGACCAGCGCGGTCGCACCCGCGGCGCCGGAGACCATCGCCGGCCGGCCGCCGAGCACGGCCGCGGTGATCGCCATCGTGAAGCTGGTGAACAGCCCCACCCGCGGGTCGACGCCTGCGAGCACCGAGAAGGACAATGCCTCGGGGATCATCGCCAGCGCGACGACCAGCCCCGCCACCACCTCGGTGCGCAGCAGCCGGGGCGAGCGCAGGACGCTCAGGACCGAGGGGCTGGCGGACGCGGCGGGAGTGACGGGCACCGGAGAAGGCTAGGAGCCTCTTCACCTCACCCGTGAACCGGCGGCCCCGGGGCGGGACGCCGACCCGTCACTTTCTCGGCCCTTTTCTCGGCGTGTCGGCGAGGGATCGACGGGTCGACCGAGGATGGACTGAGGCCATGACCCCGGACTTCCGCGCCGACCGGGTCGGCACCGCCCTCGCGGGCACCAACCCGACCGTGCTGCGCCGGTTGCGCGCCGGGTTCGCGGTGATCGGCGACAACCAGCACCTGCCGGGCTACTGCGTGCTGCTCAGCGACACGCCTGGCGTCGACCAGCTGACCGACCTTCCCCCGGAGCGCCAGCTGGTGTTCCTCGAGGACATGGCGATCCTGGGCCGAGCCGTCTCCGCGGTCTGCGCGCGTCGCGACCCGGACGGGTTCCGACGGATCAACCTGGAGATCCAGGGCAACACCGACGCGTTCCTGCACGCCCACGTGACGCCGCGCTACCACGACGAGCCGGCCGCCGTACGGGGCTGGCCGGCCGCCCTGTGGCACTGGGAGAATCTGGTCCCGGCCGCGCCCGCCCTCGACCCGTCGTACGACGAACTCCGCCGCGAGCTCGGCGCGGAGATCGACCACCAGCTCGCGCTGGCCGCGGACTGACCCGTCAATCGTTCGCCGACACACCGCGAAATCCGCCGAGAAAGTGACGGGTCGCGCTCAGGGGCGGGTCATCGATTCCACGTCGAGGGCCTCGTCCAGCTGCTGCTCGGTGAGCTCGCCACGGTCGACGTAGCCCAGGGCGAGGACGGTCTCGCGGATGGTGGCGCCGTCGGCGAGGGCCTTCTTGGCGACCTTGGCGGCAGCCTCGTAGCCGAGGTACTTGTTCAGGGGGGTGACGACCGAGGGGGAGGACTCGGCGTACTGGCGCATCCGCTCGGGGTTGGCGGTGATGCCGTCGACACAGCGCTCGGCAAGCACCCGGGAGGCGGCGGCGAGCAGGCGGGTGGACTCCAGCACGTTGCGGGCGATGACGGGCATCGCGACGTTGAGCTCGAAGCTGCCGCTGGCGCCGGCCGCGGTCACCGCGGCGTCGTTGCCGATCACCTGGAAGCAGACCATCAGGGTCGCCTCGGGCAGCACCGGGTTCACCTTGCCGGGCATGATGCTCGACCCCGGCTGCAGGTCGGGGAGGTGGATCTCCGAGAGCCCGGTGGTCGGGCCCGACGACATCCAGCGCATGTCGTTGCAGACCTTGGTGAGGCCGACGGCGTACGTCTTCAGTACGCCGCTGAGCTCGACCAGCGAGTCGCGGGTGCCCTGGGCCTCGAAGTGGTTGCGGGCCTCGGTGAACTCCTGGCCGGTCAGCTCGCTGAGCACCTCGATCGCCCGGGCCGCGAAGCCGGCCGGCGTGTTGATGCCGGTGCCGACGGCGGTGCCGCCCAGCGGCAGCTCGCGGACCCGCGGGAGCACGGATTGCAGGCGCTCGGCGGCGTAGCGGACCGTGGCGGCGTACCCGGAGAACTCCTGGCCGAGCATCACCGGCGTCGCATCCATCAGGTGCGTGCGCCCGGACTTCACCAGACCGGCGAACTCCTCGGCCTTCGCCTCCAGGCTGGTGCCGAGTGCGTCGAGCGCCGGGAGCAGGTCGTCGACGACCGCGAGCGTCGCGGCGACGTGGATCGCGGTCGGGAACGTGTCGTTGCTCGACTGGCTGGCGTTGACGTGGTCGTTGGGGTGCACCTCGGTGCCGGCCCGGGCGGCGAGGCCGGCGACCACCTCGTTGGTGTTCATGTTCGAGCTGGTGCCCGAGCCGGTCTGGAAGACGTCGATCGGGAACTGCGCGTCGTGCCGGCCGGCCGCGACCTCGGCGGCGGCGGCGCGGATGGCCTCGGCCTGAGGCGCGTCGAGGACGCCGAGGTCCTGGTTGGCCTGGGCGGCGGCCTGCTTGACGGTGCCGAGCGCCTGGATCAGGCGCGGCTCGATCGGCGTGCCGCTGATCGGGAAGTTCTCGACCGCGCGCTGCGTCTGCGCCCGCCAGAGGGCGTCGCGCGGGACGAGGACCTCGCCCATGGAGTCGTGCTCGGTCCGGAACTGCTGGTCGTCGCTCACGTCGCCGACGGTACCCGCGCGACGTAGAGCCAGTAGTGCTCGTCACGGTCCTGCAGCCGGACCTCGTGCGGCAGTGCCTCGGCGGCGCCGAAGACCTGCAGGAGGGCCTGCCCGAGCTCCGGCGCCTCGGCCGCCGACCACACCACGATCGCGCCGCCGGGCCGCAGCACCGCGCGCACGGTCTGCAGGAAGTCGTTCTGGTAGAGCCGCGCGTTGGTGTCGTGGACCAGGTAGCCCGGACCGTTGTCGACGTCCAGCAGCACCAGGTCGTACGACGCCGGCCGGGCCTCGGCCATCGCGACCGCGATGTCGGCCACCACGACCGCGACCCGCTCGTCGGCCAGCAGGGCGGGCCCGTGCGGGACGGTGCCGTCGCGCAGCCACCCGACCAGGGCGTCCTCGATCTCGACGACGGCGCACCGCGCGACGCGGCTGTCGGCGAGCACCTCGTGCATGGTGAAGCCCAGGCCGAGGCCGCCGACCACGACCGCCTGCGGGTCCTCGACGAGTGCGAGCGCGGCGGTCGCCAGGGCCTGCTCGGTGCTGGTCTCGAGGGTGTCCATCACGAACACCCCGTTGGCGCGCAGCTCCAGCACCGCGGGCGCGCCCTCCTCGCGGCGCTCCCGCAGGACCAGCTCCCCGCGCTCGGACTCGGCTCGGGCGATCTCGACGTACTCCACGGGGACAGCCTGCCAAGTCGGAGCTCACGTCGGGACGCTGGGCCCGTCCTCCTGAAGGGTGAGGTTGGCGCCCCAGAGCACGGATACCGGACGCGAAAGACATCCGCTCACCCACGGAGGAACCCGATGACGACCGACCAGTCTGCCCGAGAACGGGCGCAGGAGACGGCAGGAACCGCGGCCGACGAGGGCAAGCACGTCGCCGGCGCGGCCAAGGAGGAGGCGCAGCGCGTCGCCTCCGAGGCGACGACCCAGGTCAGGGGCGTCCTCAACGACGCCCTGGGCCAGGTCAGCGAGCAGTCCGCCGCACAGAAGGACCGACTCGCGAGCACGCTGCACACCCTGGGCGACGACCTCGACTCGATGGCCGGCCAGGGCACGCCCGGGCTCGCCACCGACCTGGCCCGTCAGGTGTCGGGTCAGGTCCGGACCCTCACCTCCCACCTGGAGAACCGCGAGCCGAGCGAGCTGCTCGACGACGTCCGGCAGTTCGCGCGGCGGCGGCCGGGCACCTTCCTGCTCGGCGCCCTCGTCGCGGGCGTCGTGGTGGGCCGCCTGGCCCGGGGTACTGCTGACGGCATCGCCGCCGCGGAGGCGGCTCCCACGCCGGTCACCCCGGCCCCGTCGACCCCCGCGCCCTCGCCCGTCACTCCCGCCGAGCCGGCGTTCACCCCCGGCCTGAGCACCGATCCGCCCGTGCAGCCGCCGGTCGTCCCGGCGCCGCCGCCGATGAGCACGCCCGAGGCCGGGTACGGCGGGCGCGGCCTCGGTGGCGACGAGGACCTGCGATGACCGAGCCACGGAGCGGGCCACTGGGCGAGCCACTGGGCGACCCTCTGGGCGAGCCGGGTCTCCGGCCCGACGAACGGTCTCTCGGGGAGATCGTCGGCGACGTCGCCACGGACCTCTCGACGCTGATCAAGCAGGAGATGGACCTCGCGAAGGTCGAGCTGAAGGAGGAGGTGGCGAAGGCGGGCAAGGGTGCCGGGCTGCTCGGCGGCGCCGGGCTCTCGGCGTACATGGTCCTGCTCTTCCTCTCCCTCACCATCGTCTTCGCCCTCGACGAGGCGCTGCCCCTGTGGGCCGCGGCGCTGATCGTCACCGCGTTGTGGGGCATTGCCGCAGCGGTCCTCGCGATGACCGGCCGGACCGCGCTGAAGAAGAGCAACCCGCAGCTGCCGAAGACGCAGCAGACACTCAAGGAGGACGCAGCATGGGCGAAAGCACAGAAGAGCTGAGCACTGAGATCGCCGGCACGCGGCAGCGGATGGCGTCGGACCTCGACGCACTCCAGGACCGAGTCAGCCCGAGCGCGATCATGGACCGGCGCAAGGAGGCAGCCCGAAGTCGGGTGCTCGGCGTGCGCGACAAGGTCATGGGCAAGGCGTCCGACGTCCGCACGGGCGCCGCCTCGACCGGCTCCGGCGCCGCCGAGGGCCTTCAGGGGGCGGCGCACGGCGTCGCCGACCGGGCCCAGGGTGCCGTGGGCGCCGCCCAGGGCCAGGTGCAGGGGAGTCCGCTCGCGGCCGGCCTGGTCGCCTTCGGGGCCGGCGTCGTCATCGCCGGGCTGATCCCTGCCTCGGCCAAGGAGGCGCAGGTCGCCTCGACCCTGGCCGACGTCGCCCAGGACAAGGGCGGCCCGCTGATCGAGCAGGCGAAGTCGCTCGGGCAGGAGATGGGTCAAGACCTCAAGGACCGCGCCGCGGGGGCGGCCCAGGAGGTCAAGGACACGGCGACCGAGTCCGTCGGTCGCGTCAAGGACGAGGGCCAGACGGCCGCGGAGAACGTCCGCTCGGAGGCTCAGCCCGACAGCTGACGCCCCGCGCCCCGGAGGGCTGGCTCAGTCGAAGATCTCGCTGAGCCAGCTCTCCTTGCGCTTCTTCTTGTAGTACCCCTGCTGCTGGGGCTGGTAGCGCCTGTCGTCCCGGTCCCGGTCGCGGTCTCGGTCGCGGTCCTCGCGCTCATAGCGCTCGTACGACGGCGCGGCGGCCGGCGGAGGTGGCGTCTGCGCCGGCGCGGCCACCGGCTGCTGGACGAGCGAGCGCTCGATGATCTTGTCGAGCTCGCCGCGGTCCAGCCACACCCCTCGACACGTCGGGCAGTAGTCGATCTCGATCCCGCTGCGCTCGCTCATCACCAGCGTGGTCTCGTCGGTCGGGCACTTCATCGGGGTCCTCCTCAGGGTCCATCTGCTCCAACGACCGCGTCCGACCTGGGGTTCCGGGTACCGGTGGGAATGACCGAGAACCGCGAGAACCAGCAGGACGACTCCGCCGGCCAGGTCTCCGAGGTGGCCTCCATGGACCCGGCCGACGCCGAGACGCCGATCTCCGACGACCAGGGGGTCGCCGGCAACCCGGAGGCCGACGGCGCTCTCGACGGCGACGAGGCCGGCCCGAACGCGAAGCCGCGGAGCAACGTGGAGTCGAACCGCAGCTGATATGTAGGGCCTTCCTGTCAAGAGGCAGGGGGAGGCGCCCGTCCCGGTTGTTCGGGGCGGGCGCCTCGTGCTTCGTCGATATCGTCGGTGGTGAGCGTGTCATTGGCGACGCGCGGTCAGGCTGATATGCGCGGGTTGGTTACCGCAGGACGGGGTGTTCGGCAGGAGCGGACCGCTTGTCTAGGACCGAGCGTCGTCCGGATCAGCTGTGCTGGTCCGGACTGCTCATAGCTGTTTCGCGGGTCGCTCCACGCGCTGCTTCCACCACGTTGGTCGATGAAGCAGTCAGGGTTGGCCGGGCTCGGGTCAGTCCTCGAGGACGGCCAGGGACCAGCACCAGCCGGCCAGCTCGCGGGCGATCGCGACGTTGGCGACCACGTGCCGCTTGCGACGGGCCCGGAAGGTGTCCCAGCGGGCGTTCAGCCGCCGGTTGCCGGCGTCACCGCGGGCCCGGGCTGCTGGTGATGCGAGCTCCCAGCGATCACGCATGGTCTTTCCCGGCCGATAGTGGGCCCGGTGGTGCCAGGCGGCCTCGACCAGCAGCCGACGCAGGTGGGTGTTGCCGGTCTTGGTGATCGAGCCCTGGACCCGGCTCGCCCCGGAGGAGTACTCCGACGGCACCAGACCGACGAACGAGCCGATGGTGTTGCCGGTGAACCGGTGCCAGTCACCGACCTCAACGGCCAACGCGAACCCGGTCAGGGTGCTGACCCCGCGCAGGCAGCCGAGTCGGCGCACGATCGGGGTGAACTCGGAGTCCGCCGCCATCACGGCGATCGCGTCATCGAGCCGGTCGCGGCGCGCTTTCACGGCGAGCACGGCGTCGTAGTCGGACTCGAACGTCAGCTGCAGCGCGGGCGCATCGAAGCGCTGTCGGCGTAGCCAGGCGTCGTGGGTGGTGGTCCAGGCGTGACCGCCGGAGTAGACGATCCCTTGGCGCAGCAGAAGTTTCGACAACCGGTGCCGGGCCCGCATCAGGTCACCGCGAGCGTCCTCCCGAGCGCGGACCAGGTCGCGGGCGTTCTCCTGTCCCACGCTCGGCACCGACACCGCGACGTACTCGTCGAGTCGCAGCAATCGGGCCAGGTGCACCGCGTCCTTGGCGTCGGTCTTGACCCGATCGCCCGAAGGTCGCTGCAGTTTCGACGGAGCGACGACCTCGCACCGGATCCCGGCCGCGGCCAGTGCCCGCGACAGGCCGAATCCCGTCGGGCCAGCCTCGTAGGCCACCGCGACCGGCCCCGGAAGGTCCTGGACCCAGGACCTGATGTGGTCATGAGACGGGGTCAGCTTCGCTTGGACGAGCTCGCCCGTGACGCCATCGATCGCCGCTGCCGCGACAGATCGTGCGTGCACGTCGAGCCCAACGCTCGTACGCTCGGTAAACACCGGGGCCTCCCACAATGTCGGATAGGCCGAGCAGGCGGCCCCTGCTCGGTAACCCACGAATCTTGTGAGTGAGGCCCCGGCCCGCAACCCCGTCACTGCGACCGGGTCACGTCATACCGTCTAGCCGGCAACCGATCCGGACGTCATACGGACCGAGCGCCAGAGCGCTCGGTCCGTATGACGTTGCGGCGCCCCGGGAGCCGGAGCTACTGCGCCGAGCGGACCCGCAGGCCGGAGACGGGCACGGTGACGGTGCCGGAGGGGTCGGTGAAGAAGTCGTTGCCCTGGTGGTCGACGACGATGAAGGCCGGGAAGTCCTCGACCTCGATCTTCCAGACCGCCTCCATGCCGAGCTCGGGGTACTCGATGACCTCCTGGCTCTTGATGCAGTCCTGCGCGAGTCGCGCGGCCGGGCCGCCGATCGAGCCGAGGTAGAAGCCGCCGTGCGTGTGGCAGGCCTCGGTGACGACCTTCGACCGGTTGCCCTTGGCCAGCATCACCATCGAGCCGCCCGCGGCCTGGAACTGCTCGACGTAGGAGTCCATCCGCCCGGCCGTGGTCGGGCCGAACGAGCCGGACGCCATGCCCAAGGGGGTCTTGGCCGGGCCGGCGTAGTAGACCGGGTGGTCCTTCAGGTACTGCGGCATCTCCTCGCCCGCGTCCAGCCGCTCCTTGATCTTCGCGTGCGCGATGTCGCGCGCGACGACGAGCGGGCCGGTGAGCGAGAGCCGGGTCTTGACCGGGTGCTTGCCCAGCTCGGCGAGGATCTCGCTCATCGGCTGGTTGAGGTCGATCTGCACGACCTCGCCGCCGGCGATGTCCTCGGCGACCCCGGCGTCGGGCATGTACTGCGCCGGGTCGGTCTCCAGCTGCTCGAGGAAGACGCCCTCGGGTGTGATCTTGCCGAGCGCCTGGCGGTCCGCGGAGCAGGAGACCGCGATCGCGACCGGGCAGGACGCGCCGTGGCGGGGGAGCCGGACCACGCGGACGTCGTGGCAGAAGTACTTGCCGCCGAACTGCGCGCCGATCCCGAACGACTGGGTCAGCTTGAAGACCTCCTCCTCGAGCTCGAGGTCGCGGAAGCCGTGCGCCGACATCGAGCCCGACGTCGGCAGGTTGTCGAGGTAGTGCGCGGAGGCGTACTTCGCGGTCTTCAGCGCGAACTCCGCGCTGGTGCCGCCGATCACGATCGCCAGGTGGTACGGCGGGCAGGCGGCCGTGCCGAGCGAGCGGATCTTCTCGTCGAGGAACTCCAGCATCCGCTTCGGGTTGAGGACGGCCTTCGTCTCCTGGAACAGGAACGACTTGTTGGCCGAGCCGCCGCCCTTGGCCATGAAGAGGAACTTGTACTCGGGAGCCTTCCCGGGAGCGCCCGGGGTGGAGTACAGCTCGATCTGCGCCGGCAGGTTGGTGCCGGTGTTCTTCTCGTCGTACGTCGTCAGCGGCGCGAGCTGGCTGTAGCGCAGGTTGAGCCGCGTGTACGCGTCGTACACGCCACGGCTGATCGCCTCGCCGTCGTCGACGCCGGTGAGCACGCCCTCGGACTTCTTGCCCATCACGATCGCGGTGCCGGTGTCCTGGCACATCGGCAGCACGCCGCCGGCGGAGATGTTGACGTTCTTCAGCAGGTCGAGCGCGACGAAGCGGTCGTTCCCGGACGCCTCGGGGTCGTCGATGATCTTCCGCAGCTGCGCCAGGTGCGCGGGCCGCAGGTAGTGGGAGATGTCGTGCATCGCCTCGGCGGTCAGTCGCTGGATCGCCTCGGGGGAGACCCGCAGGAAGGTCTGGCCGTCGGCCTCGAAGGTCGAGACACCGTCGGCCGTGATCAGCCGGTACGGCGTGTCGTCCTTCCCCAGAGGCAGGAGATCGGAGTACAAGAAATCAGCATCGCTGGACACGAGGGCTCAGATTACGCCCCGTGTGCAGTGTTCACCGCACGACCCACGAAAGGACGTCTAGGGATACCGTCACAGCAATGCCCGCCTTCGAAAGTGGGCTCGGCGCATCCTCGTGCGCCCACCAAACAGGAGAAAACGTGAAGGTTCGCACCTCGTTCATCTCGGCCCTCGCGGTCGCAACGCTTGTCTCCCTGGCCGCCTGCGCGCCGCCGGACGACGACAAGGACTCCGGGTCCGAGAACAGCTCCGACGCCGCCTCGGCCACGTCGGCCGCCGACCTCGGTGGGCTCGACGCGCTCGTCGAGGCGGCCGAGAAGGAGGGCGAGCTCAACGTCATCGCGCTCCCGCCGGACTGGGCCAACTACGGCACGATCATCGAGGCCTTCGAGAAGAAGTACGACATCAAGGTCAACTCGGCCCAGCCCGACGCGGCCAGCCAGGACGAGATCAACGCGGCCGAGCAGCTCGCCGGCAGTGACCGCGCGCCCGACGTGTTCGACCTGGGCCAGTCCGTCGCGCTCGCCAACACCGACATGTTCGCGCCGTACCAGGTCGAGACCTTCGACGAGATCCCAGCCGAGTTCAAGGACCCCGACGGCACCTGGGTCAACGACTACGGCGGCTTCATGTCGGTCGGCTACGACTCCGCCAAGGTGCCCGACGTGACCTCGCTCGACGACCTGCTCGGCTCGGAGTTCAAGGGCAAGGTCGCGCTCAACGGCGACCCGACGCAGGCCGGCGCGGCCTTCAGCGGCGTCGTGATGGCGTCCGTGGCCAACGGGGGCTCCGTCGACGACATCGCGCCCGGGGTCGAGTACTTCGGCAAGCTCAAGGACGCCGGCAACTTCCTGCCGGTCGACCCGACGGCTGCGACCATCGAGTCGGGCCAGACCCCGGTCGTCATCGACTGGGACTACCTCAACGCCGCCGAGTCGGCGAAGCTCGAGAGCTGGAAGGTCTTCGTCCCGGAGGACGCCCCGATCGCGGGCTACTACTTCCAGGCCATCAACGCCGACGCCCCGCACCCCGCGGCAGCCCGGCTGTGGCAGGAGTTCCTCTACAGCGACGAGGGCCAGAACCTCTGGCTCGGCGGCGGTGCGCGCCCGGTGCGTGCCGACGCGATGGTCGAGGCGGGCACCATCGACCAAGAGCTGTACGACGCGCTGCCGGAGGTGACGGGCACCCCGGTGATCCCCACCAACGAGCAGACCGAGTCGATGGCGGCCTACCTCGCCGAGAACTGGGCGAAGGCCATCGGCTAGATGAGCAATTCCAAGGGATCGCGCAGGCGAGCGGCGCTCAGCGCCGCGCTGGCCAGGCGCCGATGCGTCGTCAGACTGGTCGTCTTTCCAGCATCGGCAACGCCGCCAGCGTGGATGCTGAGCGTCGCGGAGCCCGCGAGGCCTTGGAATTGGTCATCTAGGTGACGACCGCTCCGCTACCGGCCTCGGGGACGAGACCGGCGAACCTGGGGCGCGGGACCCGGCTGCGGCCGGGTCCCGTCCTCGGGTTGCTCCCCTTCCTCGTCTTCGTCGGCATCTTCCTGCTGGTCCCGACCGTCACCGTCGTGGTCGGCGCGTTCCAGAGCGACGACGGCGGCTTCTCGCTCGACCGCGTGCGGGCGCTCACCGACGAGACGCCGATGCGCGCGCTGCGCGAGAGCATGCTGCTGTCCTTCTCCTCGGCGGCGGTGGGCTCGGTCCTCGGCGCGCTGCTCGCCTACCTGGTGGTGACCGCGCCGCCGACCAGCGTCATCCGACGTACCGTCACCGCCGTGTGCGGGGTGCTCGCCCAGTTCGGCGGGGTCACCCTGGCCTTCGCCTGGATGGCGACGCTCGGCTTCGGCGGGCTGGTGACCAACCTGCTGGCCGACGCGTTCGGCCGTGACGACTCCGGATCGGCGTGGCTCTACGAGCTGCCGGGGCTGGTGCTCGTCTACACCTACTTCCAGATCCCGCTGATGGTGATCGTCTTCCTGCCCGCGCTCGAGGGGCTCCGCCCGCAGTGGCGCGAGGCGGCTGTGAACCTCGGCGCCAGCACCCGCCAGTACTGGTTCCAGGTGGCCCTGCCGCTGCTGCGCCCGGCCTTCCTGGGCTCGGCCCTGCTGCTGTTCGCGAACGCGTTCGCGGCGTACGCCACGGCGGCGGCGCTGGTCAGCCAGGGGGCGCCCATCACCCCACTGCTGATCCGCTCGGCACTCACCAGCGAGATCGTCCTGGGCCAGGCCAACTTCGGCTACGCCCTGGCCCTGCAGATGGTCGTGGTGGTCGCAGTCGTGATGACGTTGTACGCCTGGCTCCTCAAGCGCACCTCTCGGTGGCTCTCGTGACGGGCTCGGTGTCGTGGCGGGTGCTGCGCGGGGTGCTGCTGCTCGCCTTCGCGGCGTTCTTCGTGCTGCCCCTCCTCGCGCTGCTCGACTTCAGCACCAAGGTCCCCGGCACGGGGGAGCGCACCGGCGAGGCCTGGCGGACCCTGCTCGACGACCCGGCGCTGACCGAGGCCATCAAGACCTCGGTGCTGCTGGCCGTGCTGACCGTCGTCGGCATGGTGGTGCTCCTGGTGCCGACGATGATCTGGGTGCGGCTCCGGGTCCCGAGGGCCTCGCGCCTCGTGGAGTTCCTGTGCCTGCTCCCGCTCACCATCCCCGCCCTGGTGATCGTGGTCGGCATGAAGGGCGTCTACGCCTGGGTCGACTACTTCATCGGCGACTCCGCGCTGACGCTGACCTTCGTGTACGTCGTGCTGGTGCTGCCCTACGCCTACCGGGCCCTGGACGCCTCCCTGTCGTCCATCGACGCGGTCACGCTCGCCGAGGCCGCCCGCTCGCTCGGCGCCGGCTGGCTCACCGTGATCGTCCGGGTGATCACCCCGAACATCTGGGCCGGGGTGCTGAGCGCCGCCTTCATCGCGGTGGCGCTGGTGCTCGGCGAGTACACCATCGCCTCCCTGCAGAACTACGAGACCCTGCAGGTCGTGATCGTCCTGCTCGGCAAGAGCGACGCTCCCCAGTCGATGGCCCTCTCCCTGGCCGCGATCCTGTTCGCCGCTGTCCTGCTGCTGCTCCTGTCGCTCCTCGACCGGCGCCGACGTCCCTCCGGAAAGAAGTGACTGTGCCCGAGAACAAGGCGAATGCCGGCCTGGCCGTGTCGATGAGTGGGCTGCGCCGCACGTACGGCGACGTGCACGCACTCGACGGGCTGGACCTGCAGCTGGCGCCGGGGGAGCTGGTCGCCCTGCTCGGCCCGTCCGGGTGCGGCAAGACCACCGCCCTGCGGATCCTGGCCGGGCTGGAGCGCCAGGACGCCGGCAGCATCACCGTCGGAGGCCGGGACATCAGCGGCGTGCCGGCCAACAAGCGCGACATGGGGATGGTCTTCCAGGCCTACAGCCTCTTCCCGCACCTGACCGTCCTCGACAACGTGGCCTTCGGCCTCAAGCTCCGCGGCCGCTCCCGCAAGGACCGGCGCACCCGCGCGGCGGACATGCTGGAGCTGGTCGGCCTGGGCCAGCACCGCGACCGCTACGCGAACCAGCTCTCGGGTGGCCAGCAGCAGCGGGTCGCGCTGGCCCGGGCGCTGGCCGTCGAGCCCGCGGTGCTGCTGCTCGACGAGCCGCTCTCCGCACTGGACGCCAAGGTGCGGGTGCAGCTGCGCGACGAGATCCGCCGCATCCAGCTCGACGTCGGGACGACCACGCTGTTCGTCACCCACGACCAGGAGGAGGCGCTCGCCGTGGCCGACCGGGTCGGGGTGATGAACGCCGGCCGGCTCGACCAGATCGCCACGCCCGCGGAGCTCTACAGCTCGCCCGCGACGGCGTTCGTCGGCGAGTTCGTCGGCCTCAGCAACCGCATCCCCACTCGGGTCGACGGGCGCTCGGCCGCCGTGCTCGGCACTCCGGTCGCCACCCTCCCGGGCTCGACGACGGGGGCCGGCGTCGCGCTCGTGCGCCCGGAGTCGGTCGGGTTCGTCGCTGACGACGCCGGAGTCGCGACCGTGCTGTCCGTGGCCTTCCTGGGCGGGCTCTCGCGGGTCTCGGCCACCCTGGACGACGGCACCCTCGTGGTCGCCCAGCTCGGCAACGCCGAGGCGCAGGCGCTCGCGGTGGGCGCGCGCGTCCGGGTGGTCATCGACCCGGTCCCGGTCCTCGTGGTCGCCACCGAGGCGTGAGCACGCCCTACCCTGGTGGGGTGACCGAGCCCCACCAGCAGCGCATCTCCGACGACGACCGGCACCGGACGGCCGAGTTCCTGCGCCAGGCCGCCGGCGACGGGCGGATCGACCTGGAGGAGCTCGACGAGCGCCTGGAGGCGGCGTACGCCGCCAAGGTGTACGCCGACCTGGTGCCGCTGGTCGCCGACCTCCCCGGTGCGGAGCCGGTCGTGCCCCCGGGCATGGTGGTCGCCCCGCGGCCGGGGTTCACGCCGGCGGCGCCGATCGACGCCCCGACCTACTCCACGAGCATCGCGGTGCTGAGCGGTGCCGACCGCAAGGGCGTCTGGCTGGTCCCGCCGAGCCACACGGCGTTCACGCTGATGGGCGGCATCGACGTCGACCTGCGCGAGGCGGTGTTCACGACCCCCGAGGTGGTCATCAATGCCAACGCCGTGATGGGCGGCATCGACGTCATCGTCAACGCCTGGACCCGGGTCACGGTCGAGGGCATCGGCATCCTGGGCGCTTTCGAGGAGGGGCGGGCCAAGGTCGCCCCCGAGCTCGGGCCGTCGTCGCCGCACGTGCGGGTGCGCGGCGTCGCGCTGATGGGCGCGGTCACGGTCGTGCGCAAGCCGATGCCCGGCGAGAAGCGCAAGCGCCTCCGCCGGGCATCGGACTGACGCTCAGCCTCAGCCGGCGGCGGCCGGCTGCTCGGCGGCGTCGGCCATGGCGTCGTCCAGCAGTCGACCGGCGTGCGCCCGGTCGACGGTGAGGTTCTCGCCGGTGGCGGGGTCGAAGAGATGCATCTTCGCCGCGTTCACCCAGATCTCGGCGTCGTCACCCTCGGCGATCCGGCTCGAGCCGTCGAGCGAGACGACCAGCTGGGTGCGCAGCGACTCGCCGTCCAGGTCGCGCTCGAGCTGGCGCAGCTGCTCCTGCACCTCCGTCGGCGCCTCGAACGGCAGGTAGGCGTACGCCTCGTTCCCGAGCCACTCGACGACGTCGACCTTGGCCCGGAACGTCGAGCCCGCCGTGTCCGTCTGCACGACCGAGGCGTCCTCGAAGTGCTCGGGCCGGATGCCGGCGATCAGCAGCCCCCGCCCGGCCGCCTTCTCGGCCTTCTCGGCCGGCAGCTGGACGGTGCCGAACGGCAGCTTCACCGACGTCCCGTCGACCTCCGCGGGCAGGAAGTTCATCGGCGGGGAGCCGATGAAGCCGGCCACGAACAGGTTGCCGGGGTTCTCGTAGAGCTCGCGCGGGGAGGCCAGCTGCTGGAGCACCCCGCGCTTGAGCACGGCGACCCGGTCGCCCAGCGTCATCGCCTCGGTCTGGTCGTGGGTGACGTAGACCGTGGTGATGCCGAGCCGCTTCTGCAGCCGGGAGATCTCGGTGCGCATCTGGCCGCGGAGCTTGGCGTCCAGGTTCGACAGCGGCTCGTCGAAGAGGAACGCGTCGGCCTCGCGGACGATCGCGCGGCCCATGGCGACGCGCTGACGCTGGCCGCCGGAGAGGTTGCCGGGCTTGCGATCGAGGTGCTCGTCGAGCTCGAGGGTCGCCGAGGCCTCGCGGACCTTGGCGTCGATCTCCGAGTCCGAGAGCTTGTTGGCCAGCCGGAGCGGGAAGGCGATGTTCTCGTAGACGGTGAGGTGCGGGTAGAGCGCGTAGTTCTGGAAGACCATCGCCAGGTTGCGGTCGCGCGGCGCGAGGTCGTTGACCCGCCGGTCGCCGATCACCATGTCGCCGGAGGTGATGTCCTCCAGTCCCACGATCATCCGCAGCAGGGTGGACTTCCCGCACCCGGACGGGCCGACGAGGATCATGAACTCCCCGTCGGCGACGTCGATGCTGACGTCGTTCACCGCGGGGAACCCGTCGCCGTACTTCTTGACGATGTTCTTCATCTCGATGGCAGCCATGGGCTCATCCCTTCACTGCGCCGGAGGTCAGGCCGGCGACGATCTTGCGCTGGAACAGCAGGACGATGACGATGATCGGCACGGTGACCACGACCGAGGCGGTCGCGAGCTGGCCGTACGGCGGGTTGAACGGGTCCGGACCGACGAAGTACGACAGCTGCGCCGGCACCGTGCGCGAGCTGGTCGTGGAGGTCAGGGAGATCGCCAGGACGAACTCGTTCCACGCGAAGAAGAACGTCAGGATCGCGGCCGTGAAGACACCCGGTGCGGCGAGCGGGACGATCACCTTGCGGAAGGCCTGCCACGAGGTCGCGCCGTCGACCTGGGCCGCTTGCTCCATCTCCCAGGGGATCTCCCGGAAGAAGGCGGTCAGCGTCCAGATCGCCAGCGGCAGCGTGAAGGACATGTAGGGGATGATCAGCCCCAGCCAGGTGTTGAACAGGCCGAAGGTGCGCCACATGTCGAACAGCGGCCCGACCAGCGCGACGACCGGGAACATCGCGATCGCCAGGGCCAGCGAGAGCACCAGCCGCTTGCCCTTGAACTCCAGGCGGGCGATGGCGTACGCCGCGAGCGTCGCGAAGATCACCGACAGCACGGTCGCGATGAGCGAGATGCCGAAGCTGTTGCGCAGCGCGTCGAGGAAGTCGGGGTTGTCGAGGATGTCCTTGTAGTTCTGCAGGGTGGCGTCCTGCGGCAGGAACTGCGGGCTCCCGGCCGCCGTCTCGTCGGGCGACTTGAACGACAGCGAGATGATCCAGGCCACGGGGAGCAGGCACCACACCAGGATCAGCACGAAGCCGCCCCAGGTGCCGATGGCGTTCTTGTTCTTCATCAGCCCTCACCCCTCGCCTGGGCCAGGTCGACCCGGAACAGCTTCACGATCAGGAACGCGAGCAGCAGCACGCTGAGGAACAGCAGCACCGAGAGCGCCGAGCCGAGGCCCAGCTGGAGTTGCTCGATCACCTGTCTGTAGGTCAGGAACGACGAGGACTCGGTGTCCTGCGCACCGCGGGTCATCACGAAGATGTTGTCGAAGATGCGGAACGCGTCGAGGGCCCGGAACAGCACCGCGACCATGATCGCGGCCCGCATGTTCGGCAGGATCACCTTCCACAGCCGCTGCCACCAGGTGGCCCCGTCGACCTTGGCCGCCTCGATCATGTCCTCGGAGACCTGCGAGAGGCCGGCGAGGAGCAGCAGCGACATGAACGGGGTGGTCTTCCAGATCTCGGAGACCATGATCGCGAACATCGCCGGCCAGTGGTCGCCGAACCAGTTGGTGTCCGGGCCGATCCAGGGCAGCCACTCGAACCAGCTGTTCACCCAGCCGTTGTTGATGCTGAAGGTGAACTGCCAGGCGAAGGCCGAGACCACGGTGATGGTGCCGTAGGGGATCAGGATCGAGGTGCGGATGACGCCGCGCGCGAAGATCACGCGGTGCATGACCATGGCGAAGATGAACCCGATCACCAGCTCGACGGACACCGTGATGACCATGATCAGCACGGTGTTCCAGGTGTCCTGCCAGAACAGCCCGTCGGTCAGCACGGTGCCGTAGTTGCCGAGGCCGACGAACTCCTTGTCGTCCGGGGACGTCAGCCGGTAGCGGAAGGTCGACAGGTACAGCGCCTGGATCATCGGCCAGGCGGTGACGACCAGCATGATGATGACGGCCGGCGCGACGAGCTTGAGACCCAGCCGGTTCTCGGCGTTGGCGCGGTCGCTCATCCTGGCCTTGGGAGGTTTGCCCGGCTGGGGGTCCTTGGCAGCCGGCGTGGCCACGGTGGTGCTCACAGCAGTCTCCTCTGGTCCAGGACCTCGCGCATGAAGGACTTGGAGTCCGCCGGGGTCTCGGGGCTGACACCCGACGCCGGGTGCCAGGTGCTCTGGATAGAGCCGGAGATGTCACTCCAGTACGGCGACACGCTGCGCGGCGCGGCGGCGTCCAGCGACTCCTGGAAGAGGTCCAGCAGCTCCTGCGGGTAGATCTCCGCCAGCGGGGGGTACTCGTAGCCGCCCTCGCTGGCCGGCATGTTGCCGGTCAGCTCGGCGTTGACGCCCTGGTTCTCGGCGTTGGTGATGCACTCGATCGCCTGCATCGACTCCTTCTCGTGCTGGGAGAAGGCGCTCACCCCGACGCCGATGCCGCCGTACGGCGGGTGCGACTCCTCGCCCTCGACGGTCTGCGGGTAGCGGGCGAACCCGAGGTCCTCCTTGACCTCCGGCTGGGCCTCGTCGAAGTTGGTCCAGATGTAGGTCCAGTTGACGAGGAACGCGCCCTGGTCGGAGCCGAAGGTGGCGCCGGCCTGGCCCTCCTGGGCCACCGACAGGTCGGCGGGCGCCGCCGGCGAGCCGGCCAGCTTCTCGATCACGGCCGCCGCCGCGGCCCCGGCCTCGGAGTCGATGTCGATGCTGGCGTCGGCGCCCTGCTCGGTGTCGCTGACGATGTCGCCGCCGGCGCCGGAGATGAGGGCGTTGATCCAGACGACGTACCCCTCGTACTTGTTCGCCTGGACGGCGACCTTGCCGCCGCCCTGCGCCGCGGCGTCGATGATCTGGTCCCAGGTCACCGGCTGGGTCATGTCGATGCCGACCTTCTCGGCGAACGACTTGCGGTACCAGAGCACCTGGGTGTTGGACCAGAACGGTGCGACGACCAGCTCGTCGTTCCAGGTCGCCGCGGTGGTCGCGCCCTCGAAGGACTGCTCGCTCAGCGTCGCCTGCAGCTCGTCGGGGATGTCGGCGAGGTAGCCGGCGTTCGAGAACTCGGCGGTGAACGGCGGGTCGATGCTCATGATGTCGATGCCCGGGTCCTCGGCCGCGAGGCGCCGGATCAGCTGGATCCGCTGCTGGTTGGCGTCCTGGGGGAGCACCTGGGTGGTGATCTTGTAGGCGCCGTCAGCGGCCTCGGTGCAGTTGGCGGCCACCTTGGCCTGGCCGCCGCTGTCGGGGTTGGTGTACCAGATGAGCTCGGGGGTGTCCCCGTCGTCGGACGAACAGGCCGCGAGCAGTGCGCTCGCGGTCATGAGCGCGGCCGCGGCAGCGAGGCCGCGGCGCGGTAGCCGGGACTCTCTCCGTCGCGGTGGCGATGCGGATGACGACATACAGCCCCTCCCCGAATCGTGTGGCTTTCGTCACACGGTCTAGTCCCTGACGACGTGGTTTGTCCACTAACCCACAAGGTCGGGGCGGAAACGTCGCCGAAACGAAAGAAGAGCAGGCGGGGTCAGGTGCGGTCGGCGTTTCGCCGGATCGCCGCGGTGAACGTCTCGAACAGCTCGGCCGGCAGGTCGTGGCCCATCCCGTCGACGAGCAGCAGCTCGCTGCCGGGGATCGCGGCCGCGGTCGCGCGACCGCCGGAGACGTGGACCATCTTGTCGGCGAGGCCGTGCACCACCAGGGTCGGCACCTTCAGCCCGCGCAGCCGGCGGCCGCGGTCGGGCTGGGTCAGCACGGCGACCATCTGCCGCAGCACGCCGGCCGGGTTGATCCCGCGCTCGAAGGTCTCCTCGCCGCGTCGGCGGGCGCTCTCCTCGGGCTCGGGGTACGCCGGCGACCCGATCAGCCGGGCCATCGCCACGCTGGCGACGACGTACTCCTCGCGGCTGAGGCCCCGACGGCCGAGCAGCGAGGGGAGCAGCGAGGGGTGCTGCCAGCCGACGCTGCGCTTGCCGGTCGTCGACATGATGCTGGTCAGGGACCGGACTCGGGTCGGGTGGTCCAGGGCGACGGTCTGCGCGATCATGCCGCCCATCGAGACGCCGACGACGTGGGCCGCGTCGATGCCGAGGTGGTCGAGCAGGCCGATGGCGTCGCGGGCCAGGTCGGCGATCGTGTACGGCGCCCGGACCCGAAGACCGGCGAACGCCCGGACCAGCGTCGCGCGGCTGACCCGTCCCTGCATCCGCGAGGAGCGGCCGGTGTCGCGGTTGTCGTAGCGGATCACGAAGAACCCGCGGGCGGCGAGCAGCCGACACAGCTCGGGGTCCCACCAGGTCATCGGCCCGCCGAGGCCCATGACGAGCAGCAGCGGGTCGTCGTCGGGGTTGCCGAAGGTCTGGTAGCACAGCTCGACGCCGTGGCTCGCGGGAGCGAAGAGCTCGGCGGAGACCTGCACCGGGGGGACGTCGGGAGCGGACGACATGGCTAAGAGTCTTGCTGAAGCCCGGCGTGCTGCGAAATACCCAGATGCGTGGATTTCCTAGGAAACGGCGTTACTCGCCCGTAGCCTGGCAGTGTGAGTCCCCACACACTCGCCTCGTTCCTGTTGCCGGAGGGCTACGCCAGGCCCGGTGTCGGCGCGGTGCTGCGCGAGGCGAGCCTGGTCGGCGAGGCCGGACGACACGTCGCGCGACGCGTCGGTGATCGGCGGACCCGCCGCGCCGCGCCGTACGCCGGGCGGTCCCCGGAGCGTGCTGCGGACCCGGTCGTCCTGGTGCCCGGCTTCCTCGCCGGCGACCTGTCGCTGAGCCTGATGGCGACGGCGCTGCGCCAGCGCGGCTTCCGCACCTACCGCTCGCACATCCGCGCCAACGTCGGCTGCACGCTCGACGCGGCCGCGCAGCTGGAGGCCCGGCTGGAGTCGGTCGCGCTGCGCCGGGGCAGTCGGGTCCAGATCGTCGGGCACAGCCTGGGCGGCATGCTCGCGCGCGGGGTCGCCGTACGCCGCCCCGACCTCGTGTCGGGCATCGTCACGATGGGCAGCCCGATGCTCGCGCCCGGCGCCCATCACCTGGCCCTGACCGCGAGCATCGACGTCCTGGTCCGGCTGAGCCGCGCCGGCCTGCCCGGCCTGATGTCCGAGGAGTGCGTGGGCGGCGGCTGTGCGCAGCAGAGCTTCGACGAGAGTCGCGAGCCGCTCGCCGACGCCGTCGCGTTCACCGCGATCTACAGCCGGCGCGACGGCATCGTCGACTGGCGCGCCTGCGTCGACCCGATCGCCGTGCCCGTCGAGGTGACCGCGAGCCACGTCGGCATGGCCGTGGACCCGCGGGTCATCGACCGTGTGGCCGCGGCGCTCGCCGAGCAGGCGACGCCGAGCTCAGTGCTCGAAGTCGATCGAGGAGTAAGCGCGTAGCTTCTGCAGACGGTGCTCGGAGGTGATCGAGCGGATCGTGCCGCTGCGCGAGCGCATCACCAGCGAGTGGGTCGTCGCGCCGCCGCCGACGTAGCGGACGCCCTTCATCAGGTCGCCGTCGGTGATGCCGGTCGCGACGAAGAAGCAGTCGTCACCGGTGACCAGGTCGTCGGTGGCCAGCACGAAGTCGGGGTCCAGGTTGTGGCCGGCGTCCAGCGCCCGCTGGCGCTCGTCGTCGTCCTGGGGCCAGAGCTGGCCCTGGATGACGCCGCCCATGCACTTCATCGCGCAGGCGGTGATGATCGCCTCCGGGGTGCCGCCGACCCCGAGGAGCAGGTCGACGCCGCTGTCGGGGCGGGCCGCCGAGATGGCGCCGGCGACGTCGCCGTCGACGATGAACTTGATTCGGGCACCGGAGGCCCGGATCTCGTCGGCGAGCTTCTGGTGGCGCGGCCGGTCGAGCAGCATCACGGTGACGTCCTCGGGCTTGCCGCCCTTGGCCTTGGCGACCCGGCGGACGTTCTCCGCGGCGGGCAGCCGGATGTCGACGACGTCCGCCGCCTCCGGGCCGGTGGCGAGCTTGTCCATGTAGAACACGGCCGACGGGTCGTACATCGAGCCGCGCGGCGAGACCGCGAGCACGGCGACGGCGTTGCTCATGCCCTTGGCGGTCAGGGTGGTGCCGTCGATCGGGTCGACCGCGACGTCGCACTCGGGACCGGTGCCGTCGCCGACCTGCTCGCCGTTGTAGAGCATCGGGGCGTTGTCCTTCTCGCCCTCGCCGATGACGACGGTGCCGCGCATGCCGATGGTCGAGATCATCACGCGCATGGCGTTGACCGCCACGCCGTCGGCGCCGTTCTTGTCGCCCTTGCCGACCCAGCGGCCCGCGGCCATGGCCGCGGCCTCGGTCACACGGACGAGCTCCAGTGCGAGGTTGCGGTCGGGGGACTCGGGGGCGACGCTCAGGCTTTCGGGCTCCGTCATGCTCGAACCCTATCGGTCCCCGCCGACCCTCCGACCCCGTGCTCAGGTGCGGTAGACCGCCACCTCGCTGGCCTTCACGCTGAAGGTGACGAACGTCCCAGGCGTGAGGTCGAGCTCGGCGGCTGCGTACGCCGTCACGTCGGCCGCGAGCTCGCCCGCCCGGACCCGGATCTGGTCGCCGTGCGGCTCCAGCTCGGTGACCTCGACCGCGAACGCGTTGCGCGGGCTGCCGCCCGGCGGCTCCCGGAAGACCGAGACCGCCGCGGGCCGGAAGACCGCGACCACCGGGTCGCCGGCCTCCGGCTCCGGCCCGGTCACCAGCCCGTGGACGAGGGTGCCGTCCTCGGTGCGGACGCCACCGTCCCAGGCGCCGCGGAGCAGGTCGAGGCCCGCGATCCGGGCCGCGAACCCGCTGCGGGGGTGGGCCAGCACCTGGGCGGTCGTCCCCTCCTCGGTGACCCGGCCGTCCTCCAGGACGACCACCCGGTCGGCCAGGATCAGGGCGTCCAGGGCGTCGTGGGTGACCACCACGGCCGAGCGGTCGGCGAGCACCCGGCGCAGGGTCTGCCGCAGGGCGGGGGCCACGGCGACGTCGAGGGCGGCCATCGGCTCGTCGAGCAGCAGCAGGCGCGGCTCGGCGGCCAGCGCGCGGGCGACGGCGACCCGCTGGGCCTGGCCGCCCGAGAGCTGGGCCGGGGTGCGATCGGCGAGCGTCTCGGCCCCGACCTCGGCGAGCCAGTGTCGTGCCGTCTCGCGGGCGGCGGCCCGGCCCGCGCCGGCGCTGCGGGGGCCGAAGGCGACGTTGTCGAGGACGCTGAGGTGGGGGAAGAGCAACGGCTCCTGGGCCAGGAGCGCGACCCGGCGCTCGTGCGGTGCGACCCAGGTGTGGTCGCCGGTCAGCTCCCGGTCGTCGAGGTGCACGGTGCCGGCGTCCGGGCGGAGCAGGCCGGCGACCAGGTCGAGCGTCGTTGACTTGCCCGCGCCGTTCGGACCCAGGACGGCGACGGTCTCGCCGTCGGCGACGTCGATCGCGACGTCGTACCCCCGCTCGGTGACGGTCGCTGCGAGGCGCAGGGTCATGCCGTGCCCCGACCCGGGCGCGCGAAGCCGATCACCGCGACCGCGACCACGACCAGCACCAGGGACATGGCCACGGCGGCGTCGGGGTCGGTGACCCGGAGCTGGTAGATGTACAGCGGCAGCGTCCTGGTGGTGCCCTCCAGGCTGCCGGCGAAGGTGATCGTGGCCCCGAACTCGCCGAGAGAGCGGGCGAAGGCGAGGGTCGCGCCCGAGATCAGGCCGGGCAGCACCAGCGGCAGCGTGACCCGACGGAAGACCGTGGTGGGGGAGGCGCCGAGCGAGGCGGCGACGACCTCGTAGCGCTGGCCGGCGCTGCGCAGGGCGCCCTCCAGGCTGACGACCAGGAACGGCAGGGACACGAAGGTCTGGGCCAGCACCACCGCGATCGTCGAGAACGCGACCTGGACGCCGAGGGCGTCGAGCTCGGCTCCGAGCAGCCCGCGGCGGCCGAAGGTGTAGAGCAGCGCGATGCCGCCGACCACCGGGGGCAGCACCATCGGCAGCAGCACGAGGGACCGGAACACCCCCTGCCCGCTGAACGAGGTGCGGGCCAGTACGACCGCCATCGGCACGCCGACGAGCACGCACAGCAGCGTGCTCACCGTCGACGTGCGCAGGCTCAGCCCGAGAGCGGTCAGGGCGGAGTCGGAGGTGACCAGGTCGACGAAGCTCGCCCAGTCGACCCGGCTGAGCATGCCGACCAGCGGCAGCAGCACCAGGACGGCACCGAGCAGCGCCGGCAGGTAGATCCAGGCGGGTACGCCGACCTGCCGCTGGCTGGTCACCGCTACGGCTGCCCGAAGCCGGCGGCCTGAAGAACCGATCGGCCGGTCTCGCCGAGCACGAAGTCGACGAACTCCTGGGCCAGGTCGGCCTCGTCGCTGCCGGCGACCGCGGCGATCGGGTAGGTGTTGACCACGTCGGCCGCCTCGGGGAACTCGATGCCCTCCACGTCGCCGCCGGCGGCGATCACGTCGGTGATGTAGACGAGGCCGGCGTCGGCCTCGCCGGAGGTCACCTTGGCCAGCACGTCGGTCACGGACTGCTCCTCGCTGACCGGCGCCAGCGTGACGCCGGCGGCCTCGGCGACCTGCTGGGCCGCGGCGCCGCACGGCACCTCGGGGGCGCACACCACCAGGTTGAGGTCGCCGGCGAGATCCTGGAAGGACGTCACGCCGGCCGGGTTGCCGGGCGGCACCGCGATCTCGAGGACGTTGGTGGCGAAGTCCCGGGGCTCGGCGGCGGTCAGCTCGGCGGAGACCAGATCGTCCATGTTCTTGGTCGCTGCCGAGGCGAAGACGTCGGCCTGCGCGCCCTCCTTCAACTGGGTGACCAGGTCGGCGGAGCCGCCGAAGCTCAGCTCCACCGCGACGCCGTCGTGCTCGGCCTCGAAGTCCTCGGCGAGCTGCTCGAAGGTCGCGGTGAGCGAGGCGGCGGCGTACACGGTCAGGGTGACGTCGTCCCCGCCATCGGAGCCGTCGCCGGCCCCACAGGCGGTGAGCGGCAGGAGCAGGGCGAGCAGGGCCCGCCTCATCAGGGACGCTCCACGACGACGTTGGTGGACTTGACGGAGGCGATCGCCCGTACGCCGGGCGCGAGGCCGAGCTCCTCGGCGGCCTCGGTGCTCATCAGCGAGACCATCCGGTAGGGGCCGCAGATCAGGTCGACCTGCGCCATCACGGTGTCCTTGGTGACCTTGGTGACGATCCCGGCCAGCCGGTTGCGGGCGCTGACCGCGGCGGCGCGGGTGGCGTCGCGGTCGGGGTGGTCGGCGAGCGACTCGGCGAGCGCGGCGAGGTCGGCCCCGGGGATGACCGTGCGGCCGGCCTCGGTGGTCGAGGCGACCCGGCCGGCCTCGGTCCAGCGCCTCATCGTGTCGTCGCTGACGCCGAGCAGCTCGGCGGCCTCCGCGATCCGGTACGTCATCACGGCGGCATCCTTCCGCATCTGCGGACCTATTGACAGAGATCGTCCGCAACTGCGGACCCCGGGAGGGCGGCGCCCGAGTCCTGGACAGTACCTGTGAGGATGGGTCGGTGAGCGAGTCCGAGGAGAAGCCGGGCCGCTACCAGCGGACCACCGGCGGCCTGATCGGGTCGATGATCGTGGCGGTGGTGGTGGTCCTCGGCGTCGTGGTTTTCCGCGAGACCTTCCGCGACACCCCCGAGATCGAGCCCGAGCCGGTCGACTACCTGCCCGCCGTCGTCGCCCTCCAGGAGTCAGGACGGCAGGTCGCCTACCCGCCCGAGCTGCCCGACGGCTGGATGGTCACCGGCGTCGACATCGAGCGCGGGCAGCGACCCGGCTGGAGCCTGGCGATGCTCACCGACGACGACAAGTACGTCGGGCTTCGCCAGCGCGACGAGGACATCGACACCCTGGTCGAGGAGCACATCGACGCGGACGCGACCGAGGGTGACCCGGTCGAGCTCGACAGCGCGCTCGCGTCCGAGTGGGCGACGTTCTCCGACGAGGGCGGCGACCACGGGTACGCCACCACGATCACCACCGACGCCGGCGAGGAGTCGCTGCTCGTCTACGGCTCCGCGCCTCCCGCGGACCTCGAGGCGCTGATCGGGCTGCTGACGCTCGACCCGGCCGCTCCCGCCCAGAGCTAGTCCGGGTCTGGCCGCTCAGTCCTCGTCGGCCGCGACAGCTGCGTCGAGCCGCTGACGGGCGCCGTCGAGCCACTCCTGGCACCAGGTGGAGAGCTTCTCGCCGCGCTCCCACAGTGCGAGCGACTCCTCCAGGGTGGTGCCGCCGGCCTCGAGCCGGCGGACCACGTCGACGAGCTCCTCGCGGGCCTCTTCGTACGACGGCTTCTGCTCGGACGCTGCGGATTCAGGCACGGGGGTCCTCCAGCTGCTCGGTGGTGGTGGTCGTGGCGTGCACCCGGCCGTCGGCGACCCGGACGCTGACCGCGTCGCCGGCCGCCACGTCGGCGACCGAGGTGAGCACGTGGCCGTCGGCGTCCTGCAGCACGGCGTACCCGCGCTGCAGGGTGGCGAGCGGCGAGAGGGCCCGGGCCCGGGCACGCTGGTGGCCGACGTCGTCGGCGGCCCGGTCGAGCGCGTGGCCGAGGGTGCGGCGGGCCCGGGCGCGCAGGGCGTACACCTCGTCGAGCCGGACGTCGAGGAGGTTGCGCGGGTCGGCCAGCGCGGGCCGGGAGCGGAGCGAATCGAGGCCGGCCTGCTCGCGGTCGAGGATCCGGCGCAGGCCCGCGCGGACCTGGTCGCGCGCCCAGGCGACGCCGCGGAGCTCGTCCAGCACGTCGGGGACGATCAGCTTCGCCGCGTCGGTGGGTGTCGAGGCGCGCACGTCGGCGACCAGGTCGAGCAGCGGGCCGTCGGGCTCGTGGCCGATCGCCGACACCACGGGGGTGCGGGTGCGGGCGACCGCGCGGACCAGCCCCTCGTCGGAGAACGGCAGCAGGTCCTCGACGGAGCCGCCGCCGCGCGCGATCACGATCACCTCCACGTCGGGGTGGCGGTCCAGTCGCTCCAGCGCCTCCATCACCTCAGCTGCCGACCGGGTGCCCTGCATCGCGGCGTACGCGACCTCGAAGCGGACGGCGGGCCAGCGACGGCGGGTGTTCTCCAGGACGTCGCGCTCGGCGGCCGAGTTGGGCGCCGTGACCAGGCCGATGCACCCGGGAAGGAACGGCAGCGGGCGCTTCAGCTCGGCCGAGAACAGCCCCTCGGCAGCCAGCAGCTGGCGGCGCCGCTCCAGCTGGGCCAGCAGCTCGCCGAGGCCGACCATCCGAATCTCGCGGGCGTAGAGCGACATCGTCCCGCGGTTGGCGTAGTACGACGGCTTCGCGTGCACGACCACGCTCGCGCCCTCGACCAGCGGCGGGTTGAGGCCGTCGAAGTAGGTGCGCGAGCAGGTGAGCGGCACCGAGATGTCGGCGACCGTGTCGCGCAGCGTCAGGAACACCGTGCCGACGCCGGGGCGGCGGCTGATCTGCGCGACCTGCCCCTCGACCCACACCGCGCCGAGCCGGTCGACCCAGCTGGCGATCGCGTTGGCGATCTGCCGGACCGGGGCCGGTGCCTGTGGTGAGGTCTCCAGGGCCATGCGGGGAGATTAGGGGATCGTGGGGACACATCTAGACTGGACGCCATGACGACCGACATGGGTATGCCGCCGATCCTGTCGCCGGACGACGCCGAGAAGGCCGTCCTGCTGGCGGCTCCGCGGGGCTACTGCGCCGGTGTCGACCGGGCCGTCGTGACCGTGGAGCAGGCGCTGGAGCTCTACGGCTCGCCCGTCTACGTCCGCAAGCAGATCGTCCACAACAAGCACGTCGTATCCGACCTGGAGTCGCGGGGCGCGATCTTCGTCGAGGAGCTCGACGAGGTGCCGGCCGGTGAGACCGTCGTCTTCTCCGCCCACGGCGTGTCGCCCGAGGTGCACCGCCAGGCCGCCGAGCGCGACCTGAAGACCATCGACGCCACCTGCCCGCTGGTGACGAAGGTGCACCACGAGGCGAAGCGCTTCGCAGAGGACGACTACGACATCCTGCTCATCGGCCACGCGGGCCACGAGGAGGTCGAGGGCACCGCCGGCGAGGCACCCGACCACATCCAGCTGGTGCAGAGCCCGGCCGACGTCCCGAACATCGTCGTGCGCGACGCCTCCCGGGTCGCCTGGCTCTCGCAGACCACGCTCTCGGTCGACGAGACCCTGGAGACCGTCGCCGCGATCCGGGAGCGCTTCCCCGAGCTGCTCGACCCGCCCAGCGACGACATCTGCTACGCCACCCAGAACCGCCAGCTGGCGGTCAAGGAGATCTCCCCGGACGCCGACCTGGTGATCGTGGTCGGGTCGGGCAACTCCTCCAACTCCGTCCGGCTGGTCGAGGTCGCCCTGGAGGCCGGGGCGAAGTCGTCGTACCGCGTGGACGACGCGAGCGAGATCGACGAGGCCTGGCTCGACGGGGTCCGGACCGTGAGCGTCACCTCGGGCGCGAGCGTCCCGGAGGCGCTCGTCGAGGGGGTGCTGGCGTTCCTCGCCGAACGGGGCTATCCCGACGCGAAGGCCGTGCACAGCGCCGAGGAGTCCCTCATCTTCTCGTTGCCCAAGGAGCTGCGTCGCGACCTGAAGGCCGCCGCCGCGGCGGCCCGGGCCTGACGTGGCCAGGTACCTCGACGTCCACCCGGACAACCCGCAGCCCCGGCTGCTGGCGCAGATCGTGGACGCGCTGAACGACGACCAGCTGATCGCCTACCCGACGGACTCCGGCTACGCGCTCGGCTCGCGGCTCGGCAACCGCGACGGCCGGGACCGGATCCTGCGGATCCGCGGCCTCGACGACCGCCACCACTTCACGCTGATGTGCAAGGACTTCTCCCAGCTCGGTCAGCTGGTGCACGTCGACAACTCGGCCTTCCGGGCGATCCGGGCCGCGACCCCCGGGCCGTACACGTTCATCCTCCCGGGCACGCCCGAGGTCCCGCGCCGGCTGCTGCACCCGAAGAAGAAGACGGTGGGGGTGCGGATCCCCGACCACACCGTCGTGCAGGCGCTGCTGGAGCTGCTGGGCGAGCCGCTGCTCAGCAGCACCCTGATCCTGCCGGGCGAGGACGAGCCGCGGACCCTCGGCTGGGACGTCAAGGAGGAGCTGGACCACCAGGTGGACCTGGTCGTCGAGGCGGGGGAGACCCCGGCCGAGCCGACCACCGTCATCGACTGGTCGGACGGGGCCCCGGAGATCATCCGCCGGGGTGCAGGTGACCCGGGGCGTTTCGAGGCCTGACCAGGCGACCGTGCTGGTCGAGCGCGCGCTGTCGCAGCGCGAGGCAGACCAGGCACAGCGCGTAGCCGAGCACCAGGGCGAGGGAGTGGCTCGACAGGCCCGAGATGAGGGCCTGGACGACGCTGTCGTCGGGATGCGCGACGGCGCCCGGACGGGTGGCCGCGAGCAGCGTGAAGACCACCACCATCACCAGCGGCGGCAGCACGCCGACGGTGAAGAAGTCGCGGGGCCGCACCAACAGGGCTAGGGCGGTCGAGAGGGCGACGAACGCGATGTCGAAGAGGACGCTGACCCGGCCGGTGAGCAGCAGGTCGAGGGCGACGACCGTGAGCGCGGCGGCGATTCCGAGCGTGACCATCTGCCGGCCGGGCTCGTGGCCCTGCTCCCAGAGCGTCTTGCCGCTCACCGCGCCTCCTTCTCCCAGCCCACGGTAGGGCCGGCGCCGGGCTCGTCGGGGGCGGCGCGCCGGTCGACCGCCCGCAGCTCCACCGCCCGGGGGGTGGGGAGCGGGGCGTCGGTGACCGCCAGGTCGCTGAACCGGCGGGCCGCGACGAGCACCCGCGACTCCAGGGAGCCCACCGCGGAGTTGTAGTGACCCACCGCCGCGTTGAGCGACCGCCCGACCAGGTCGAGGTGGCCCCCGAGGGTGCCGAGCCGGGTGTGCAGGTCGCGGCCCAGGCGGTGGATCTCGCGAGCCTGGTCGGCCAGTGCCTCGTGGGTCCAGCCGTGGGCGACGGTGCGCAGCAGTGCGATCAGGGTGGTCGGCGTCGCGAGCACGATCTGGCGGGCCGCGGCGTGCTCGATCAGGGAGCCGTCGGTCTCCAGTGCCGCGGCCAGGAAGGACTCGGCGGGCAGGAAGAGGACCACGAACTCCGGAGTCTCGGGCAGCGAGCGCCAGTAGCCCTTCGCCGAGAGCTGGTCGATGTGGGTGCGGAGCTGGCGGGCGTGGCGCGCGAGGTGCGCGGGCCGCTCGTCGTCGTCGGCCGAGGTGGCGTCCAGGTAGGCGTCGAGGGGGACCTTGGCATCGACCACCACGCTGCGCCCGCCGACCAGCCGGACGACGAGATCGGGGCGGAGGGCGCCGTCCTCGAGGCGGACCTGCTCGTCGAAGTCGCAGCGGTCCACCAGGCCCGCCAGCTCCACGGCCCGCCGCAGGTGCAGCTCGCCCCAGCGCCCCCGCACCTGCGGCTTGCGCAGCGCGGTGCTCAGCGCGTGGGTCTCGCGGCGCAGGGTCTCGGTCGAGAGGCGCATGTCCTGCACCTGCTGGTGAAGCTGGCCCTGCCAGCTCGAGCGCTGGTGGTCGAGGTCGGCCAGCTGGTCGCTGAGCCGGTCGAGCCCCTGCATCACCTCGGCCTGGTCGACCATCCCCTGGCCGATCGCCTGCACGTGCTGCGGCCGCGAGCGCGCCCACAGCACGCCGAGCAGCGCGCCCAGGGCGAGCCCGACGAGCAGGATGAGGAGGGCGGTGAGGGTCTCCATGGCGTCAGCATGGCGGCGGGCACCGACAGTCGGGTGCGAGCGTGTCGGCGGGCGTCATGCGATGCGCCGCCAGCCAACCGACCGGGCCGGTCAGCGCGCGAAGGTCCGCAGGAACGCGACGCCCTGCTCCTCGACGCCGGCGTGCACCTGGCGTGCGTAGTCGACGGCCGCTGCCCGGTCCTTCGCGGGGATCCGGCACCGCTCGCCGTTGTCGGCCTCGACGTCGACGGCCCATCGGTCACGGAGCAGGTATCGCTGGACGAGACCGGGCGCGACGCGGTAGCCGGCGTACGCCCGCGCGGGGTCGGTGAGCACCGGCGGGGTGAAGAACAGGAACCGCCAGCGGCGCACCCGGTCGATCGCGGGCTCGGCCCGCAGCGTCACGCGGACACCGTCGGGACCGACCGCGTCGGGCAGTTGCCCGGCCTCGGGCGACGCAGGGCTGTACAGCTCGCGGCGGTGGTCCTTGCGCATGCCGCCATTCCAGCACTCTCCGGCGGACCGCGTGGGCGGATCGCTCAGTCGGCCAGGTCGACGATCACCGGGGCGTGGTCGGACGGCGGGCCGGAGCCCTGGGCGGGGTCGCGCTCGTCGGTGTCGATGAACGCGCCGGTGACCCGGCCCGCGAACGACGGCGAGCCGAGCACGAAGTCGATCCGCAGCCCGCGGTTCCGCTCGAACCGCTGCCGGTAGTAGTCCCAGTAGGTGTAGACGTCCGGGCCGGGCGTGTGGGGGCGGACGACGTCGACGTACCCGTCGTCGAGGAAGCGCTGGAACGCCGCCCGCTCCGGCGGGGTCACGTGCGTCGACTTCGCGAACTGCTTGACGTCGAAGACGTCCTCGTCGAGTGGGGCGACGTTCCAGTCGCCGACCAGCGCGGTGTCGCCGCCGGTCCACTCCTGTGCGGCGTCGCGTAGCCGGGCCAGCCAGTCGAGCTTGTAGACGTAGTGCGGGTCGTCGGGCTTGCGGCCGTTGGGGACGTAGAGGCTCCAGACTCGTACGCCGCCGCAGGTCGCCCCGATCGCGCGCGCCTCGGGGGCCACCGGATCGCCGTAGCCGGGCATCCCCTCGAAGCCGACCTGGACGTCCTCCAGGCCCACCCGGCTGACGATCGCGACGCCGTTCCACTGGCTCACCCCGGCCGCGGCGACGTCGTACCCCATCGACTGGAGGCCCATCAGCGGGAGCTGGTCCTCGCGGGCCTTGGTCTCCTGGAGGGCGAGGACGTCGACCTGGTGGCGGTCGAGGAACGCCTCGACGCGGTCGATCCGGGAGCGGAGGGAGTTGACGTTCCAGGTCGCGAGGCGCACCGCGGAAGCCTATGCCGCTAGCCTTGCCTGCCTGTCCTCGGACTACACGCAGCATGACCACAGGGAGTTCCGGAGCATGGACGCACCGCTCACCGGCAAGGTCGCCGTCGTCACGGGCGGCAGCCGCGGGCTGGGCCGAGCGACCGCCCAGCTGCTCGGCTCGGCGGGCGCCACGGTCGTGATCGGCGCGCTCCCCGGCGACGGGGTCGACCAGGCGGTGGCCGAGCTGCGCGCGGCCGGCATCCGCGCGGAAGGTCTCGACATCGACGTCGCGGACCTGCTCCAGGTCGAGGCCCTGCGCGACGCCGCGCTGGCACTGGGCAGCCTGGACATCTGGGTCAACAACGCCGGGACCGGGAGCCCGTACGGGCCTTCGCACCTGCTGGACCCGACCGACTTCGAGCGGGTGCTGGACGCGAACGTCCGGGGGGTCTTCAACGGCACCCGCACGGCCGTGCACGCGATGCTGGTGCAGGGCAGCGGGCACGTGGTCAACGTGTGGGGGAGGGGCTCGGACAAGCCGGTGGCGATGCAGAACGCCTATGCCTCCTCCAAGGCCTGGAACCGGATGTTCACCCGGGCGGTGCGCCAGGAGATCGCCGGCAAGGGCGTGCGCATCCACGGCTTCGACCCCGGACTGGTCCGCACCGACCTGCTCGGCCAGGTCACGGTGATGCCGGGGATGCAGGAGCGGGTCCGGGCGCTGCCGGTCGTGGTCGCGCTGTGGGGTCAGGCCCCGGACGTGGCGGCCCGGCCGATCCTGGACCTGGTGACGAGCACCCGCAGCGGCGACTTCGAGGACCTCACCACGGGTCGTGTGATCGGGCGCGGCCTGCGCTCGGTCCTGCGTGGCGACGTACGACGCAGTCGGCGGATGCCGCTCACCGTCACGGTCCAGGGGGCCTGAGAACGTGCTGAACAAGCTTGCCGCGTGGTCGGTCCACGCCTACACCGCCGTCGGGTCGGTGCTGGCACTGCTGATGGTGCACTTCTCCTACGAGGGGGAGATCGAGACCGTCCTGTGGCTGTTCCTGGTCGCGATGGTGGTCGACGGGACCGACGGCTTCCTGGCCCGGCACTTCCGGGTGAAGGAGGTGGTGCCCCAGATCGACGGCGCCCTGCTGGACAACATCGTCGACTACCTCACCTACGCCTTCGCGCCGATGGTGCTGCTCTGGGCCAACGGCTACCTGCCCGACGGCCCGGCCGGCGGGGTCGTGGCGTGCATCCCGCTGGTGGCCTCGTGCTACCAGTTCTGCCGCAGCGACGCGAAGACCGAGGACCACTTCTTCCTGGGCTTCCCGTCGTACTGGAACGTCGTGGCGTTCTACGTCATCGTCTTCGGGTTCGGTACGGCGCCGACCGTGGTGCTGCTGATGGTCTTCGCGGTGCTGGTCTTCGTGCCGGTGAAGTACGTCTACCCGTCCCGCACCGCGGACCTGTGGTACCTCAACATGACCGCCGCGACCCTGTGGCTGGTCGCCTTCGGCGTCATCACCGCGCACCTGCCCGACGCGCCGGACTGGCTGACGGTGCTCTCGCTGGCCTACGTCGCCTACTACGTCGTCGTCAGCCTGTGGCTCACCTTCCGGGCCCGTCCGGCAGCCGGTCGAGCAGCTCGCCACGCCCCTGCCGAAGCCGAGCCCGACCCCGCCGCGTAAGGGTCCGCACCTGCGGGTGCGCGAGCGCAGATCTAACCTCCTCCCATGCCGTACCTGTCCTCGATCCACCGCTTCCCGGTCAAGTCCTGCCGCGGCGAGTCCGTCGACGCGGCCGTGGTCGAGCCCTGGGGCCTGGCCGGCGACCGGCGCTGGATGGTGGTCGACGAGGCCGGGGAGGTGATCACCGTCCGCGAGGTGAACCGGCTGGTGCTGGTGCACCCCGCGCTCACCGGCGACGGGCTGGTCGTGACGGCCCCCGACCTGCCCCGGCTGGGCGTCGCGATCCCGGACCCGGCCACCCAGACCCCCGTGTCGCTCTGGGGGTCGCGGCTCACGGCCGCCCCCGCCGGTCCGGAGGCGGACGCGTGGTTCGGCAAGGCGCTCGGCCGGCCGGCCCGGCTGGTCCACCTCGACGACCCGACGCGTCGTGCGACGAGCCCGGCGTTCAGCGAGCCCGGCGACCGGGTGTCGCTCGCCGACGGCTACCCGCTCCTGGTCGCCAGCGAGTCGTCCCTCGCCGCCCTCAACGACGTCGTGGCGGAGCGTTCGGAGGGCGCGCACCCTCCGCTGCCGATGACCCGCTTCCGGCCCAACGTCGTCGTGGCCGGCGCCGAGGCGTGGGCCGAGGACGACTGGCGCCGGATCCGGATCGGCGACGCCGTCTTCCGCGCGGTCAAGGGCTGTGCGCGCTGCGTGATCACGACTGTCGACCCCGAGACGGGGGAGCGGGGGAAGGAGCCGATCGCCACGCTCGCCCGGATCCGGCGATGGGACGGCGCGACCTGGTTCGGGGTCAACCTGGTGCCCGACAACGCCGACGTGACCATCCGGGTGGGCGACGAGGTGGAGGTGCTGGAGTCGGTCCAGCCGGGCGGTGGACCGATCCGTCCGCGCGCCTGACCGCCGCTGATTCGGGGCGGCCCGCCGTACGCACCTAGACTCGGCGCCCGTGGCTCTCACCATCGGCATCGTCGGACTGCCCAACGCCGGCAAGTCCACCCTCTTCAACGCCCTGACCAAGAACGACGTCCTCGCGGCGAACTACCCGTTCGCCACCATCGAGCCGAACGTCGGGGTCGTCGGGGTGCCGGACGACCGGCTGCCGCGGCTCGCCGAGGTGTTCGGCAGCGCGAAGATCCTGCCGGCGACGGTGGAGTTCGTCGACATCGCGGGCATCGTCCGCGGCGCCTCGGAGGGCGAGGGGCTGGGCAACAAGTTCCTCTCGCACATCCGGGAGTCGGCGGCGATCTGTCAGGTGACCCGGGTCTTCCGCGACGAGGACGTCACCCACGTCGACGGGGAGGTCAACCCGGGCAACGACATCTCCACGATCCAGACCGAGCTGATCCTGGCCGACCTGGAGACGGTGGAGCGCTCGATCGCCCGCCTGGAGAAGGAGTCGCGCAAGGTCAAGGACCTGGTCGCGAACCTGGAGGCCGCGAAGGAGGCGAAGGAGGCCCTCGAGGCCGGTACGCCGATCATCGCCACCTCGATCGACCGCGACCTGCTGCGCGAGCTCTCGCTGCTCACCGCGAAGCCGTTCATCTTCGTCTTCAACTGCGACGCCGACGAGCTCGGCGACGAGGAGCTGAAGGACCGGATGCGCGAGCTGGTCGCGCCGGCCGAGGCGATCTTCCTCGACGCGAAGTTCGAGTCCGAGCTGATCGAGCTCGACGACGAGGAGGCCGCGGAGTTCCTCGCCGAGGCCGGGGTCACCGAGCCCGGCCTGGAGGTGCTGGCCCGGGTCGGCTTCGCGACCCTCGGCCTGCAGACCTACCTGACCGCCGGTCCCAAGGAGACCCGCGCCTGGACGATCAAGAAGGGCGCCACCGCGCCCGAGGCCGCCGGCGTGATCCACACCGACTTCCAGAAGGGCTTCATCAAGGCCGAGATCGTCTCCTTCGACGACCTGATGGCCGCCGGCTCCATGGCGAAGGCCAAGGAGCTCGGCAAGGTGCGCATCGAGGGCAAGGAGTACGTCATGGCCGACGGCGACGTGGTGGAGTTCCGATTCAACGTCTGAATCGGCTGGACTCTGGCCGAGTCTGACCTGGTCGGAGTCGCGCTATAATTCTGTACATGACGACGCTGCCTATCGCCGACGTGCGTGCCAACCTCTCGAGGCTGGTGGACGAGGCTGAGCGCACCCATCAGCGGGTGGAGGTCACCAAGAACGGGCGACGAGCAGCGGTGCTGATGAGTGCCGATGACTATGACTCGCTCATGGAGACGCTCGACATCTTGGGAGACGCGGAGGCGATGGCCGAGATCCGTGAGGCCGACGCAGACATCGCGGCCGGTCGGGTCTCGACCTTGGAAGAGGTCGAAGCGGAGATGCGCTCGCTGGGCAGACTGCCCGAGTGACCTATCGGATCGAGCTAGCCCCGGCCGCTCGCAGGGCGTTGACTCATGTGTTGCCGGAAGCGGTGGCGACGGCATGTGCGAACTTTCTCCATGACGTCCTGGCCCAGGAGCCACACCGGGTCGGTAAGCCCCTGCGCGACGAGCTTGCCGGGCGCTACTCCGCGCGGCGTGGTGAGTTCCGCGTGATCTACGAGATCCATGACGATCGGGTCGTCGTGCGCGTCATCACCATCCGCCACCGGCGCGACGCCTACTCGTGAGGGCGACGTGGTGGAAGTTTCCGCACAACGTCTGAATCGACGAGTTTCCGCAGTTCGGGGGGTGTGGGGACTGGCAGGCCACACACAGTCCGCGAGAATCTCAGGCTGATGCCTCGGATCGGGCCTCTGCGCGTCGTCGCTCAGGGGCCCGATTCGTGTCCTTGGCTGGGCACGCTGAGGTCGACCGCGCTGGCCCGCGACGCGGGGCTCGTGATGGGCAGGGCTTGGACGGCGGAACGTCGCCGGTCCACGGCATGTATCGGTTGCCAGCGTCGCGGCGTGAGCGGAACGCGGAGTCGTCGGCAGACGAGTGGGACCCAGCCTCACGCCGACCGGTGGGTCGACGTGGGGGCGATGCTCAGCCGCTAGGCGACTCGCGTGGGCGAGCGTGCAGGCTCCCCGAGTCGTCCCGCTGCGGAGCGGCGAACCGAGGGTGCCAGGTCTCGGATCCACACTCGTGACGAGTGCGGATCCGAGAGCCGGGACGTGGTCGACCCTGCCGAGCCTCGACGGCCCAGCAGGGCCGAGCAGCGGTACGCCACGGGTGACCACGACACATCAACAGGCGGGCTACGGATGTCGCCGACCAGCGCGGACGTCGCTCACTCGTCTGCAGCAGGCACCGGCACGGCGTACCAGATGGTGCGGTGGGTCCAGTCACCCGGACCGCGACGCTTGCCCGAGCAGACCAGGATGGCCAGGCGGTGCTTGCCGATGGTGTCGTAGTAGCGCGAGAGCGTCGCGTCGGCCCGGACCCGTTGGCGCCGGGTCACCCGATAGCACACCTGCTTCCCTCCGGCTCCCGACACCTTCAGCCGGGCGCCGATGCGCAGACGGTCGAGGAGGAGATTGCCCAGTGCCGGTGCCGGGGTGTCGTAGGGATAGGTGTGCGCGGTCAGACGGACGACACCCCGGTCGTCACCGGGGCGGACGCCGGACGCCTTGTCCCAGGCGAGCTGCCACTTTCCCCGTGCGGTGAGCGGCGGGGGCAGGGGGACCCCGTGCCTGTCCTGCCCACGGGCGAGGACCTTGGTCGCGCGGCGGACACCGCCGATCGCGAGCGTGGTGGGTCTGAACCCGCGGTCGACCGAAGCGCAATGTGCCCTCGCCGGGGTCGTGTCGGCATGAGCCGACACGGCCCACGGGGCCGCGCCGAACGCCGCGAGTGCGACGCCCAGCACGACCCCGTGGACGAGGACGGCGCGGATGTTCCCGTGGAGCCGTCCGTGTGTCACCGCATCACATCCCGCGAGGCGTGGGACGGAACCCAGTGGACGGCAGCCGGGGGGGAACCACGGTGATGGTGGCCCGGCCCTTGTTGTTGGACCGGACGGACTCCCCGGCGACGCTGACCTTGGCGACGTTCACGGAGCGACCCACGGCGGCCCTGGTCGCCTTGGCGACCACGAACACGGGAGCTGCCTTCTTGCGACCCGCGAGGCCCTTCTTCAGCACGCACGTGACGGTGTCGGACGCCTTGCGGGTCTTGCACGTCCAGCCCTTGCCCTTGGCCGAGACGAGCTCGAGTCCGCGGGGCAGCGGGTCGGTCAGCCGGATCGGTCCGCGCGCGGCGTCCTTGCCCTTGTTGCGGACGGTGAGCTCGTAGCGCACCGAGTCGCCGACCTTCACCAGCGTCCCGCCGACCGCACGCTTGGCCAGCACCAGGTCGTAGTCGTCCTGCGGGGCAGCGACGGGCGGGGCGGGAGCGACGGTGATCGTCACCGTGGACTGCACGCTGTTGCCGTTGCTGTCGGTCACCTGGTAGCCCACCGGCGTGGCTTGGCCGGAGAAGCCGGGCTCGGGGTCGAACGTGACCGCACCCGTGGCCGGGTCGATGGTGTAGCGACCCTCGCCGGGCACCAGCAGGGTGCGTCCTCCGTCGGTGGCCTGCGGGGAGGTGAAGACCACGGTCGAGGGGTCCCAGGCACCCGGAGTCCCGTCGGCCAGCGGGCCGGGGGTGTCGTTGGGCAGCAGGGGCACCGTGATCGTGGTGTCGTGAGGGGTCGACCCGGTGTCGGGCTCGGCCGTCGGTCCGGAGCGCACCGTCACCGTCAGCACGGCCGTGTCCGTGGTGCCGTTCTCGTCGGTGATCTCGTACTCCACGGCGGGCGTGGTCCCGGTGTAGCCCGAGGCCGGGGTGAAGGTCACCGAACCGTCGCCCTCGACCTGCCAGGTGCCCTCCGGCGTGACCAGGGTCTTGCCGCCGTTCGTCGCGTCCGGGCTGGTGAACACCGTCGCACCCGGCACCAGCGGCGCCGAGGCAGCACCGGCATCGTCGTCGGTCACCGCCGGCAGCGTGACCGGGGTGTTGTACGCCGTGCTGGCCGTGTCGTCGTTCGCCACGGGAACGATGGGCGTCACCGTGATGGTCACCGTCGACGTCGCGTCGTGGCCGTGGGAGTCCGTGACCTGGTAGGTCACCGCGGTGGCGACGCCCGTGAACTGCGGCTCGGGGTCGAAGGTGATCTCGCCGGTGGCGGGGTCGATCGTGTAGACGCCCTCACCGGGGACGGTCAGCGTCTTGCCGCCGTCGGTCACGGTGCCCGGGTTGGGGCCGGCGGGGAAGACGACCGAGGTCTCGTCCCAGCTACCGGCCGAACCATCGGCCAGCAGACCGGGGGTGTCGTTGGGCAGCGGGTCCACCGTCACCTCGACGTCCTGCGGCGTCGAGTCGGTGTCGGGCGTGGCCGTGGGGCCGGGACGCACGGTGACGACCAGGTCGGCGGTGTCGGTGCCGCCCGCGGCGTCGGTGATCCGGTACTCGACCGGCGCGGTGGTGCCGGTGTAGCCCGGAGCCGGCGAGAAGGTGACCGTCCCGTCGGGGTTGACCTGCCAGGTGCCCTCCGTGGTCACGAGGCTCTTGCCGCTCCCGGTCGCGGCCGGGCTGGTGAACACTGTGGACGCGGGGACCAAGGGAGTCCCGGGGTCGCTCGGGTCGTCGTTGCCGGTCGCCGGGAGGTCCACGGGGGTGTCGAACGGGGTGTTGCGAGCGTCGTCCGTCGCGACGGGGGGTCCGGCGGTCACGGTCACCGTGTCGTTGTCGGTGTTGTTCGCGCCCGGGCCGCGGTCGGTGACCGTCACGACGTTGTCGATGATGGTGCCGCCGGGAGTGCCCGTCGGGATCTCCTGCGTGTAGACGATGGTCACCGTCTCACCCGAGTCGAGGCCGCGCTCGCCCGAGTCGGGAGAGCTGGCCACGCCGTCGGCGTACGGGCGCAAGCACGTGACCGTGGCAGGCATGGCGTCGCCGTCGGACACCCCGCAGCTCACCGCCCCGCGTGCCAGATCGCGGGCATTGGTGCCGCCGGTGACGTCGACGGACGTGACCGTCTTGGCGCCGGGCCCGGGCAGGGTGTCGTCGATGGTGAGCAGGTCACCGCGGGTCATCGGCTCGGGACCGTTGTTGGTGACGGTGACCGTCCAGGTCACGGTGTCGCCCGGAGCCGGCGTGGTGTCGTCGACGGTCTTGGTGACCGCGAGGTCGTAGTCGCAGGGGACGAAGTCGAGCACGACGTCGCCGTCCTGGCCGGAGCCCGCCGTCGCCCGCTCGCCCACAGCCACCGAGCTGAGGCCGGAGACCGCGAAACCGGGTAGGCCCGGGCTGTCGGCCGCGACGAAGCTGGCGCCACCGCCGCCACCGGCGCCGGTGACCCCACCGTTGGAGAGACCGCCGTTGCCGTTGCCCACCGTCGAGGCAGCGCCGCCGCCGCCGAACCAGCCGCCGCCACCGCCGCCGCCGGTGTCCGGGGTGTCGTCCGAGCCGGCATCGCCGCCGGTGCGTCCCACACCCGGGGTACCGCTCCGCGTGCCGTCGGCGCTGTTGGAGCCTGCCGCTCCGGGACCGGCCGTACCGCCGCCGGCGCCACTGCCGACGACGTTCACCGCCGGCTCGTCGACACCGTTGACCCCTCCTGCGCCGGCGGTGACGCCGGGGGTGGTGGGAAGTCCGGCGTCGCCGCCGCCGCCCTGGTTCAGCGAGTGCCCGCCGCCGGAGCCGCCGCCAGCGCCGGCCACCACGACGTCGACACCGTCGAGCTGCAGCGAGGTCCAGCCACCACCGCCCGCGCCCGGGTGGATCTGGTTCGAGCCGGTGAGCTCGCCACCGTTGCCGCCGCCGTTGCTGCCGGCCGTGCGGGCCTGCGCGCCGCCGCCGCCCACGACGCCGCCGAACGACTCACCGGGTACGACGGCGAAGCGGGTGCTGATCCGCGCCGCCGCTCCGTTGGCGTCGGGCTGGCTCACGCCGCCGCCGACCATGTTGTGGCCTCCCGCGCCGCCGGTCACCCGGACGTCGACGAAGCACGAACCGTCCGGAACGGTGCCCGAGTAGGCGCCGACGCCGGCCGTGAAGGTGACCGGGTCCGGCGCCGGAGCGGCGATGGCACTGGAGCCACCGACGAGGACGCTGAGCCCGGTGGAGACGACCGCGGTGGCCAGAGCCAGATGGGTCGCCCTCGAGGCACCTCTGGGCGGCACCGGACGACGGGGTGGTGGTGACGAAGCGAAACGCATGCGTGCTCTTCCTCTAGGGGTGGGGGACTGCCGTGCCCACGAGAGGACACGGCAGTGGGAAGACTCACGACCGGGCTGATCCCTTACGCGCCTGCCGAAGAAATCTTCGGGACGGCCTTCGTGGGGTGACGGCGCGCAGGATGCAGCAGCGGCACACCTGCGAGGGACAGGCGGCGACCGCAGGCTCACCGTGACGTTCGACGTTCGAGAGCGTGATGGGGAGCACTGATCGCCCCCTACGGCATCTCCTACAACGCGAGTGCGACCTGGAAGCCCGTCGTTCTCAGCGGCGAGGCCGCCACACCCACCAGCTGCGAGCCGTCAACGGCGTCGGCGGGCCGTCTCATCCTCATGGACGAGGGCACATCAGCCTCGCGACCATTTGCTGGCGCGGGCGTACGACACGACGCAGCCCATGCGCCGGTGCGACGTGCTCCACAGCAGCACCGATCCGCCGCGCGCACTCGCTGCGGAGACACCCGTGGACCTTGCCGGCACCGACCCCGGCGGGGTGGCCGGGCACTGGCTCACGACCAACGCCAGCTGCCCCACGATCCCCTTCACCCGACCGACCCTAGCCAGGTCGGCCGGGGTCGGCCGCCGAACTCGGCAGCGCGAGCGGCGTCCGTCAGGGGAAGAGCACCAGCTGCCGCAGCGCGGCGCCGTCGGACAGTACGTCGAGCGCGGTGTTGATCTCGGCGAGGGCGATGGTCGAGGAGACCAGCTCCTCGACCGGCAGCCGGCCCGCGCGCCACAGTGCGGCGAAGCGCGGGATGTCGCGGCTCGGGACCGCGCTGCCGAGGTAGCTGCCGACGATCGTGCGGCCCTCGGCGACCAGGCCGAGCGGGGAGACGCTCGCGCGCGCATCGGGATGGGGCAGGCCGACCGTCACCGTCCTACCGCCCGGGGCGGTGAGCGCGACGGCGGTCTCGAAGGCCCGCGCGCTGCCCGCCGCCTCCACCACCACGTCGCCCAGCAGGTCCGCCCGTCCCGGGCCGGAGGCCTCGTCGGGGTGGGTGGTGCGGACGGCGCCGAGCCGGGAGGCGATGGCGAGCTTCTCCGCGACGGTGTCCACCGCGACCACCTCGACCTCCAGGGCGAGTGCCGTCAGCAGCGCCGCCATCCCGACCCCGCCGAGGCCGACGACCGTGACCCGCTGACCGGCGGCCGGAGGCGCGGCGTTGAGCAGCGCGCCGCCGCCGGTGAGCACCGCGCAGCCCAGCAGCGCCGCGACGTCCGGCGGCACGTCGGGATCGACCGGCACCACCGAGCGCCGGTCCACGACCGCGTGGGTGGCGAACGCCGAGACGCCCAGGTGGTGCAGGACCGGCCCGGCCTCCCCGCGCAGCCGGGTGCCGCCGCCGAGCAGGGCTCCCTCGCCGTTGGCGAGGGAGCCGGGGACGCAGGGGCGTACGCCGTCGGTGCGACACCCCGCGCAGTCGCCGCACCGGGGGAGGAAGGTCATCACCACCCGCTGGCCGACCGCGACGTCGGACCCGCCGGGTCCGACCGCCTCGACCAGCCCGGCGGCCTCGTGGCCGAGCAGCATCGGGACCGGCCGGACCCGGTCGCCGTTGACCACCGAGAGGTCGGAGTGGCACAGCCCCGCGACCTCGATGCGGACGAGCAGCTCCCCGGGCCCGGGCTCGGCGAGCTCGATCTCGCGCAGCTTCAGCGGGCGCGACGCGGCGTACGGCCGCGGGAGCCCGATCTCGTCCAGGACGGCGCCGGTGATCCTCACTCGAGGATCCTGGCCGGACCCGGCCGGTTCGACAACCATGGGCGCTTGGTCACATCGCTGGAAGAACGGGAACGAACCGTCCGGCGGGCGCGCTCTACCAGCATGAACACCACCACTCCCAGGACCCTCGTGCAGGACCTCGACGTCCTGCACGGCTCCTACGTCAGCGCGATCAACCAGGCCATCGACTCGGGCCACGACGAGTACGTCGCCGAGCTGGCGGCGTCGTACGACCGCGAGGCCACGCTGATGGTCGCGCAGCGCGAGGGCAAGACCCACCTGCTGCCGCTGCGGCGTCGGCGCGCCGCCTGAGCTCGATTGGTCGCCCGGAACTGCCGCCGGGACGGTAACGTGACGCCCACCACTCCGGTGGACGTGGCCCGACCGGGCTGCCGAGGGCAGGAGCGGAAGGTGGGGCAGATGGGTGCTTCGTCCGACGAAGAGTCGCGAACCGGCACGCCGGAGTCGCTCGCGCACCTGAACCGCCGCCTCCATGAGGCCCGGCAGCGGGTGGCCGACCGACGCACCGGCCGCGGACACCGCGACGAGCTGGCCCGGGCGCACCGCGAGCTGCTCGCCGCCCTGGAGGACTTCACCGGCGCACTCGTCGAGCGAGGTCTCCCGGTGCCACCCGCGCTGCACACCGAGCTGCAGCTGCATCGCGATCTCTGGCGCTGAGCCGCGCCCCCGCGTGCGGCTGACACACTGACCGGCATGGTCGGCATTCTCGGGCGCCGGTTCGGCGTCGTCGCGGCGGTGAGTGCCTCCGCCACGGCGCACCTCACGGCGGCGTACCTCTGGTCGCGCCAGCTGCGGGCCGCACGCCAGTCCCGGGAGCTCTCCCGAGCCGAGCGGACCCTCGCCGAGACCAGTGAGCGCTACCGGTCCTTGTTCGAGTACCACCCCAGCGCCGTGTTCTCCCTCGACCTCGAGGGCCGCTTCACCGCAGCCAACCCGGCCGCGGAGCAGGTCAGCGGCTACACCGAGGACCAGCTGCGGGAGATGAGCTTCACCGACATCCTCGAGGTCGAGCATCTCGGTCCGGTGGCCGAGGCCTTCGAACGGATCCTGGGCCGCGAGGCCCAGCAGCTCGAGACCGTGATCCGCACCCGCGGCGGCGCCGACGTCGAGCTCCGCGTGACCGGCCTCCCGATCGTGGTCGACGACCAGCTGCTCGGGGTCTACGGGATCGCCGAGATCGTCACCGAGCGCAACCGGATGCAGCGCGAGCTGCACGCGACCCGGCTGCGCGCCGAGGAGGCCAGCGAGGCGAAGTCGATGTTCCTCGCCAACGTCAGCCACGAGATCCGGACCCCGCTCACCGCGGTCATCGCCGCGGCCGAGCTGCTGGTCGACAGCGACCTGGACGTCGAGCAGGTCGCGCTGGCCGACACCATGCACCGCTCCGGCCAGCGGCTGCTGCGGCTGGTCAACGAGATCCTGGACTTCTCCGCGATCGAGGCCGGCAAGGCGACGCTTTACGACGTCGCCCTCGACCTGCGGGCCGTCGTCCTCGACATCGTCGCCCTGACCCGGCCCGCGGCCGAGGAGCGGGGCCTGCTGCTCGAGGCCGACATCGACCCCGCGCTGACCCGTCCGCTCTCCGGCGACCCCGAGCGGATCGCGCAGGTGCTCACGAACCTGCTCAGCAACGCCGTGAAGTTCACCCACGAGGGGACCATCCACCTGAGGGTCGAGGTCGCCGAGCGGACGCCGACGGTGACCAAGGTGATGTTCCGGATCGAGGACACCGGCATCGGCTTGACCGAGGAACAGCAGGGCCGGCTCTTCGAGGCGTTCACCCAGGGCGACCAGACCGTCAGCCGGCGGTACGGCGGCACCGGGCTCGGCCTGGCGATCTGCAAGCAGCTGGTGACCCTGATGGGCGGCTCGATCTGGGTCAGCGCGACGCCCGGTGCCGGAAGCACCTTCGCGTTCGTCCTGCCCCTACGGCACGTCGACGAGGACCCGGCGCCGGACTGACCCCCGCGGGTTGCGGAGCGTGCGAGGATCGCGCCGTGGATGCTGTGGTGCAGTGCGATGTCGTGGTCGTCGGTGCAGGACTGGCCGGTCTGGTGGCGGCGGCCGAGGCGGCGGACGCGGGGCGGTCGGTGGTGCTGGTCGACCAGGAGGGCGAGCAGTCGCTGGGCGGTCAGGCCTTCTGGTCACTGGGCGGTCTCTTCCTGGTGGACTCCCCGGAGCAGCGCCGGATGCGGGTCAAGGACTCCCACGAGCTGGCCTGGCAGGACTGGCTGGGCAGCGCCCAGTTCGACCGCGAGGAGGACCGCTGGCCGCGTGCGTGGGCCGAGGCGTACGTCGACTTCGCCGCCGGTGAGAAGCGCGCGTGGCTGCACCAGATGGGACACCGGTTCTTCCCGGTCGTCGGCTGGGCCGAGCGTGGCGACGGCCGCGCGGAGGGCCACGGGAACTCCGTGCCGCGCTTCCACATCACGTGGGGCACCGGTCCGGGCGTCTTGGCGCCGTTCGAGCGGCGGGTGCGCGAGCACGTCGCCACCGGGCGGATCACCTTCGCGTTCCGCCGGCGCGTCGACGAGGTGATCGTCGAGAACGGCACCTGCGTCGGGGTCCGGGGGCGGGTGCTGGAGCCGGACGCGGTCGAGCGTGGTCGGGCGAGCTCGCGGGTCGAGGTCGCCGACTTCGAGGTCCGCGGCGGCGCGGTGATCGTCACGAGCGGTGGGATCGGCGGCAACCACGACCTGGTCCGCAAGGCCTGGCCGTCCCGGCTCGGCACGCCGCCGAAGACGATGGTGGCGGGCGTTCCCGCCCACGTCGACGGGCGGATGCTCGGCATCACCCAGGACGCCGGGGCCAACGTGATCAACCCCGACCGGATGTGGCACTACGTCGAGGGGATCCGGAACTGGGACCCGATCTGGGCGAACCACGGCATCCGGATCCTGCCCGGACCCTCGTCGCTCTGGCTCGACGCGACGGGGAAGCGGCTGCCCGCGCCGTACTTCCCGGGCTTCGACACCCTCGGCACGTTGCGGCACCTGCGGACCACGGGCCACGACTACTCGTGGTTCGTGCTGACCCAGAAGATCATCGAGAAGGAGTTCGCCCTCTCGGGCTCCGAGCAGAACCCCGACCTGACCGGCAAGGACCTCAAGCTGCTGCTGTCCCGGGTGAAGAAGGGCGCACCGGGCCCGGTGGAGGCGTTCAAGCAGCACGGCGAGGACTTCGTCGTCGCCGACACGCTCACGGAGCTGGTGCGGGGGATGAACGCGGTCGCGGACCCCGGGGCGCCGGAGCTGTCCGAGCCCGCCCTGCGCGCGCTGGTCGAGGCGCGGGACCGGGAGATCGACAACGCCTACACCAAGGACGCCCAGGTCACCGCGATGCGCGGGGCGCGCAACTACCTCGGCGACAAGCTGATCCGGGTCGCGACGCCGCACAAGATCCTGGACCCGAAGGCCGGGCCGCTGATCGCCGTACGGCTCAACATCCTCTCCCGCAAGACCCTCGGCGGCCTGGAGACCGACCTGGACGGGCGGTGCCTGCGCGCCGACGGCACACCGTTCCCCGGTCTGTACGCCGCCGGCGAGGTCAACGGGTTCGGCGGCGGCGGGATGATGGGCTACAACGCGCTCGAGGGCACGTTCCTCGGCGGCTGCCTGTTCTCCGGTCGTACGGCGGGCCGCGCGGCGGCGCGGGCGGTCTGAGCCGGTCGATCCGTTGGGTCAGTGCGCGCCGGTGACGTTCAGGCCGATGACACCGGCGACGATCAGCGCGATCGAGGCGGCCTTGAGCCAGCCGAGCGGCTCGCCGAGGAAGGCCCAGCCGACCATCGCCACCAGGGCGGTGCCGGCTCCGGCCCAGATCGCGTAGGCCACCGAGACCGGCATGTGCTTGACCACGACGGTCAGCAGCCAGATGGCGGCGCCGTACCCGACCAGCACCACGGCGGTCCAGCCCGGGTGGGTGAAGCCCTGGGCGCGGGGGAGCAGGGCGCTGGCGGCGACCTCCAGGATGATCGCGAGGGCGAGCAGGACGGCGGCGAGCACGGCTTCTTCCTTCTTGTAGCAGTCGCTACAAATGTAGCACTCGCTACGCTCTGGCCATGGAGCGTCGCGAGGAGCTGCTCGACCGGGTCACCGACCACGTGCTCGAGCACGGCCTGATCGGGCTCACCCTGCGGCCGGTGGCCGCGGCGGTGGGCACCAGCGACCGGATGCTGATCTACCACTTCGGGAGCCGGGACGCGCTTGTCTCCGCGGTGGTCGACCGGAGCACCGAGCGGGCCATCGCCGAGGTCGACGCGCTGCCCGCCGCCCGCGACGTACGACGGGGCGTGGTCGCGCTCTGGGCGGCGTACCAGCTGGCGCCGCTGCGGGCCTGCCTCGACGTCTACTGCCAGGCCGCGGCGACCGGGCTGATCGGCCGCGAGCCGTACCTGTCCAGCGCGCGTGCCGTCAACGAGCGCTGGGCGCTCGCCCTGCAGGAGCACCTGGTGCGCTGCGGGGCCCCGCGCCGCCGGGTCGCGCGGATCGTGACGTTGGTCGACTCCGCGCTCTACGGCTTCCACCTCGACCTCACCACCGACCGGCCCGAGGTGCTCGCCCGCGGGGTCGAGGACCTCGCGGCGGCGGCCCAGGGGCTCGCCACGGCGTGAGCGGTGCTCAGGCGCCGCCGGCCGCCAGCACCCGCTGCTGCTCGGAGCCGGCCCCGGTGTTGGCGACACCCGCCCGCGAGCCGGCGAGCTTGGCGGCGATGTGCTCGCCCACCGTGATCGGCGGGTACGACGAGCCGGCGCCGACGCAGGTGGCCATCGTCTCGATGACGGCGTCGACGTCGCCGTCGTGGAAGAACGCCGCGCTCCGGCGGCGCTGGATGGCGCCGTCGACGACCGGGGGCTTGACCCGGTGCAGGGTGGACATCCACCGGTCGTTGGTCCAGCGCGCCATCAGGTCGCCGAGGTTGATGAGCAGGGCGCCGTCGGCGGGCATCACGTCGTGCCAGGCGCCGTCGCGGCCGAGGACCTGCAGGCCGGCGACCTGGTCGGCCCAGAGCACGGTGACGATGCCGTAGTCGGTGTGCTCGCCCATGCCGGTGAGGTCGCCGTCGAGGGTGACCTCACCCGGGGGAAGGGCGTAGTTGTTCATCCGGAGCACGTCGAGGCTGTGGTCGGTGAAGGCCTCGAAGAAGCCGGCGGGCAGGTCGAGGGCCTCGGCGAACATGGTCGTCATCGCCCGGGCGACCCGCGCCGCGTGGTGGTAGTACGCCGCGACCGCGGCCGGGAAGCCCGGCGCCTCGCTCGGCCAGACGTTCTCCGCGTAGTCGGGCAGCGGCAGGTCCAGCTCCGGGTAGTCCGAGCGGGCCGCCCCGATGTTGAACGCCTCGAAGAAGTCGTGCATGCGGTTGGAGGGCGCCAGGCCCAGGCTGAGGCTGAGCGACTCGGTCTTCGGCGGGGCGTAGCCGCGGTTGACCTCCGGGGGCGTGCGGTAGCCCTTCTTGACCTCCAGCGGCAGGCCGAAGAACTCGTCGAGCGCGGCGGCGAAGGCGTCGGTGACGTCGGTGGGGATGCCGTGCCCGAGGATCTGCACGAACCCCACGGTGCGGGCGGCGTCGTCGAAGGCGGCCGCGGCGGCGGCGCGCTCCTCGTCGGTGCCGCCGCTGACGTACGGCGTCAGGTCGACGGTGGGGACGGTGAAGCTCATCGGACGGCCTCCTCGGGCTCGGTCGGGGCATCGGTGGGGTCGGGGATCGCGGCCACGAGCGCGTCGACCCGGGCGAGCAGGGCGGCCTTGTCGGTGTCGTCGAGCCAGCTGGCCTCGACGCCGTTGCGGGTGATGGCGGCCAGCTGGTCCCGGCCGTAGCCGAGAGCGTGGGCGAGCACCCGGTAGTCGTGGGTGGGGTCGGTGCCGAACATCGGCGGGTCGTCGGAGTCGATGGTCACGACGAGCCCGGCGTCGACCATCTCCCGGATCCGGTGGTGGGTCCCGTCGCCGCTGCCGGAGTAGCGGCCGATGTCGGAGCTGACGGGCGTGCAGTTGAACGGCACCCGCTCCTCGACGCAGCGGGCGGTGATCGCGGGGTCGTCGACGACGTGGTAGCCGTGGTCGACCCGGTCGCAGCCGAGGTCGTCGAGCAGCACCTCGATGTGACGCGGCGGGCCGGACTCGGAGTGCGCCGTACGACGCAGCCCGGCGCGGCCGGCGAGCCGGAACGCCTCGACGAAGCGCCCCGGCGGGCCGTTGACCTCGGCGTAGTCGAGGCCGATCCCGAGCACCTCGTCGACCCGGTGGGCGACGACCTGCTCGACGAGCTCGACGGCGTCGGCGCCGCTGCGCTCGCGGTTGATCCCGACCACGACCCGTGCCTCGACGCCGGTGTCGGCGCGGGCGTCGGCGATGCCGGCGAGCACGCCCTCGAGGATCCGCGGGTACGGCACATCGGGGTGGCCGGGAGGGCTGAGCTGGATCTCGCGGTAGAGGACGCCGTGCGCCGCGCCGCCGGCGGTCAGGGACTCGTACGTGACCCGGTGGAAGTCGTCGACGTCGCGGATCACGGAGCCGACCACGTCGAGGACGCGGAGGAACTCGCCGAGGTCCTCGTAGCTGTGGTGGTCGTAGAGCTCCTCGGCTGAGCGCCCGAGGGGGACACCGTGCTTCGCGGCGAGCTCGGCGACGGTGCCGGCGGCGACGCTGCCGATCAGGTGGCAGTGCAGGCTGACCTTGGGCAGCGCGGCGACCAGGGCGTCCACCGCGGGGTCGGTCGGCACCGGGGTGGAGTACGACGCGAACGCGCTCATGGGAGGCTCGCCTCCGACCGGGATCTACGATAAGTCACAACGATCAATCTACCGATCTTGAATGCTGTGTGCGTTACAGGAGCGTGAAATGGCGGACGAACCTTCGATGGAGCCCGAGGTGGCCCAGCTCATCGGCGCCCGGGTGCGCGAGCTGCGCGAGGCCCGCGAGCTCTCGATGCGGGCCCTGGCCCAGGCGGCCGGCGTCAGCCAGCCCTTCCTCAGCCAGGTCGAGCGCGGCGCCAGCGCCCCCTCGATGGTGACCACCTACCGGCTCGCGGACGCGCTCGGCGTGGCGCCGGGCGACCTGCTCCCGGCGCCGCGCGCGGAGGCGGCGACGCTCGTGCGGGCCGGCGAGGGGGCGCGGATGCCGGTCGCCGACCGGCCCGACTCCGCCACCGGCCGCGCGCTGCTGTTCTCCGACGCCTCCGCCCTGCAGGTCGTCGAGTACGTCGTAGAGCCCGCGGAGTGGCTCTCCGAGTGGTTCGTCTCCACCGGCCGCTCCGGCGTGTACGTCGTGTCGGGTCGCCTCGAGGTCGAGATCGACGGAGGTGCGACGTACACGCTGGGCGAGCGCGACTTCCTGACCTTCGGTGACGGCGTCCGGGAGCGTTGGCGGGTGCTCGGCGCCGAGCCGGCGTACGTGCTGCTCAGCGTGGCGATGCCGCACTAGACGCCGCCCGGTTCCAGCTCAGCGACCGCCGGTCGCGCTCACCTGGGCGAACCGACTCAGCACCACGGACTCGACCAGCTGCGCCACCAGGTAGAGCAGCAGCGACACGAGCGTGATGACGACGACCAGGGCCCAGACCTTGTTGTTCTGGGACCGGTTGGCGGCCGAGACCACGGCGTACCCGATGCCGCGGCCGGTGGCCAGCCACTCGGCCAGCAGCGCACCCGTCATCGCCCCGGGGACGGCGATGCGCACCGAGGCGAACAGGGCGGGCAGGGCGGAGGGGAAGGCGACCTTGCGCAGCACCGTCGACGGCGAGCCGCCGTAGACCAGCACCAGGTCGCGCATCTGGGGCGTCACCGAGCGCAGGCCGACGGTGATGTTCACCAGGGCCGGGAAGAGCACGACGATGGCGCTCATGATCGCGACGATCGCGTAGCCGCGGCCGACCACCAGGATCAGGATCGGCGCCAGGGCGATCAGCGGGACGGTCTGGAGGACCAGCGCCACCGGCATCACGGTGCTCTCCATGACCTTGGACCGCACGACCAGTGCGGCCAGCGCGATCGCGGCCAGCATGCCGCTGACGAAGCCGACCGCCGCGTCGCCGAGGGTCTCCAGCAGCAGGGTGCCGATCTCGCCGCGCAGCTCGGCGGAGTCGTCCTCGCCGAAGAGCGTGGTCCACACGTCGGAGGGACCCTTGCCGACGTACTCGGAGACGTCGAAGAGCCGCAGGCCGGCGATCCACAGCAGGACGACGACGCCCAGGACCAGGAGCATGGTCGCGACCTGGCGTACGACGGTGCGCAGCAGTGCGCGGCCCGGGCCGGCCGGGGCCTCCGGCCCGGCGGCGGGGGAGAGCAGGGTGCTCATGCGACGGCTCCCTTCGACCAGGGCGTGACGACCCGGGCGATGAGCCCGAAGACGAGGTAGAAGAAGCCGGCGACCAGGGCGCAGCCGATGCCGATGGCCCAGGCCTGGGCGACGTCGATGTTCTGCTGGGCGATCTTCAGCGTCACCGCGACGCCCTGCTGGGTGCCGCCGACGTACTCGCCGAGGATCGCGCCGAGGAACGCCGCCGGTGCGGCGATCTGCAGCGCCGCCAGCAGCTGCGGGGCCGCGGCGATCAGCTGGACCTTCTGCAGCTGGCGCAGCCGCCCGCCGCCGAAGACCTGCACGACGTCGAGGCTGGAGCGGTCGGCCGAGCGCAGCCCCAGGACGGTGCCGACGACGGTGGTGAAGAAGACCGACAGGGCGGCCAGCGCGGTGGCGGTGCCGGAGCGCTGCCCCTCGTCGGGGTTGCCGATGACGATGAACAGCACCGGGGCGATCGCCACGAGAGGGACGCAGTAGCTGATGACGGCGATCTGCATGACCACCGGCTCGACGACCGGCAGCAGCAGCACGACCGAGGACAGCACGACCGCGGCGACCGTGCCGTAGGCGAACCCGACGGCGGCCTCCTGCAGGGTCATGCCGAAGTGGTGCGAGTAGAAGTCCCAGCCGGACTCGCCGACCCGCGACACCACCTCGGGCGGGGTGGGGATGCGCAGGTCGAAGACGGTCGCGACCAGCCACCACAGCAGGACGAGCGAGACGAGCCCGAGGGCGCTGGTGAGCAGGGATCGACGGCGCTCGGGGGTGAGCACGGGTCAGTCCTCCGCGACGGCGGGTGCGGCGTCGGACGTCCCGCCGAACAGCAGCTCGGAGGCGCGGTCGTGCAGCGCGTGGAACTCCGGCGTCCGCATCATCGCCGGCGTCCGGGGCCGCGGCAGGTCGACCTCGATGACCTCCTTGATCCGTCCCGGGCGCGGGCTCATCACCGCGACCCGGTCGGAGAGGAAGATCGCCTCGGAGATGCCGTGGGTGACCATCAGCGTCGTCGCCGGCTTCTCGGTCCAGATGCGCAGCAGCTCGACGTTCAGCCGCTGGCGGGTCATGTCGTCCAGCGCGCCGAAGGGCTCGTCGAGCAGGAGCACCGACGGCTTGACGACGAGCGAGCGGGCGATCGAGACCCGCTGCCGCATGCCGCCGGACAGCTGGGCGGGCTTCGCCTTCTCGAACCCCTCCAGGCCGACGAGCTGGATCAGCTCGCGGACCAGGGCGTCGTCGGGCTTGACGCCGGAGACCTCGAACGGCAGCCGGATGTTGGAGATGACCGAGCGCCACGGCAGCAGGGCGGAGTCCTGGAACGCGATGCCCAGGTCGTGGTCGCGACGCAGCTCGTGCGGGGTCTTGCCGTCCACGAGCGCGGAGCCCGAGGTCGGCGTCTCCAGGCCGGCGAGGATGCGCAGGATCGTCGACTTGCCGCAGCCCGACGGGCCCAGGAGCGACAGGAAGCTGCCCTGGTCGGTGAAGAGCGTGGCGTCGTCGAGCGCGGCGACGGTACGACGCCCGACGCTGAAGTTCTTGGTGAGGTTCTGGATGCGCACCCCCGTGCCGGTCGAGCCCGTGGTCTCGACGGCACCGGTGGCGGTCAGCTGTTCAGGCACGGCTGTCCTCTCAGGCGAGGGGGCCCGGGCGGCGCTCGCCGCCCGGGCCCGGGGTCCGACAGGGATCAGGGGAGCTCGGTCAGCTCGGGCCGCTCGTCCAGCAGCTCGGTGAGCAGCGAGAGGTCGAAGAGGTCCTCGGCGCTGACGTCGATGCCCGCCGCCTCCAGGGTGGCCATGTTCTGCTCGATCAGCTCGTCGGTGATCGTGAACAGGCCGTTGGCCTCCACGTCCGGGGTGACGATCAGGCCGTCCTGCACGTTGGCCTGCTCGACCTCCTTGGTGATGTCGAGGTCGAGCTCGGCGCCGTACTCCTCGACGGCGAGCCGCGCACCCTCCTCGGGGTCGGCGACGGCGTCCTGCCAGCCGCGGATCTCGGCGGCCAGGAAGGCCTTCACCTTCTCCGGCTCCTCGGCGATCATCTGGTCGGTGGTGATGACGCTCTCGGCGACGAACGGCAGGCCGTTGTCGGCGAAGGGCAGGTTGGTGACGTCGATGCCCTCGCTCTGCACGGTGATCGACTCGTTGGTGAGGTAGGCGAGGAAGCCGTCGACCTCGCCGTCGATGAGCGGGGCCGGGTCGTACTCGACCGGGACCTTCGTCACGTCGCCCGGGTCGATGCCGTTGACCTCGAGCAGCGCGTCGAAGAGGGTCTCGTTGCCGCCGGCCTGGACGCCGATCTTCTTGCCGACCAGGTCCTCGGGCGTGGCGATGTCGCCGCCGTCCTTCAGCGACAGGATGGTGAACGGGTTCTTCTGGAACTTGGTGCCGATGACCTTCAGCGGCGCGTCCTCCTCGGCGATCACCTGCGCGGTGGAGACCGCGTTGGAGAGACCGAAGTCGGCGTCGCCGGTGGCGACGAGGGTCTCGATGGCGCCGGGCCCGGGGTCCATCGTGACCTTGGCGAAGCCCTCCTCCTCGTAGTAGCCCTTGGTGTCGGCCATGAACTCGCCGGAGAACTCGGCGTTCTTGACCCAGGACAGCTGGAGGGTCAGGTCGCCGTGGCTGTCGGAGGCGTCGTCGCTCCCCGAGCTGCTCTCGTCGTCGGAGCCGCAGCCCGCGAGGACGAGGACGGCCGCGGCCAGGGTGGCCGAGGCGCGGAGGCCGCGCGAGCGGTGAGTGGGCAGTGACATGTGGGGTCTCCTCTTGGTGCGGGGTGTGCCGGCCCCGGAGCACGGCGCTACTTCGTCGGGGACGCCCCGGACGCTAGGAGGCACGGATTTCGCGTCCCTGCGTCGCGCGTTTCACCCGCGTTAAAACGCGCGTTTCAGGCACTCAGTAGTCGGTGCGCGCGGAGTGCTCGAGCCACGCGGCGAAGGGGACGAAGGCCGCATCGTGACGCTGCCCGGCCACGGGCATCGCCCAGGTCGAGCGGTCCCGCTCGAACAGCTCGTAGAAGGCCCGGTCGTCGAAGCCGGCGCGGGCGGCGTCGTGCCGGTCGGCGGCGTACACGACCCGGTCCAGGCGGGCCCACAGCGACGCGGAGACGCAGAGCGGGCACGGTTCGCAGGACGTGTAGAGGATGCATCCGGCCAGGGAGAAGTCGCCGAGCGCCGTGCACGCGGCCCGGATGGCCTTAACCTCGGCGTGGGCGGTGGGGTCGAGCTCGCTGGTGACCCGGTTCCGACCGGTCGCGACCAGGACGCCCTCGCGGACGACGACCGCCCCGAACGGCCCACCGCCGTCGGCGACGTTCTGCACGGCGAGGTCGACGGCGCGCCCCAGCCAGTCGGCGTCGGCGGCCTCCGCGGAGCTGCTGCTGGTCATCGGGGCTCCTGGTCGGTCGGGACGGACGTGGAACGGGCGTTTCCGCCGGTGCTCAGCAGCCGCCAGACCCGGTCGCGGGTCATCGGCAGCTCGTGGGGGCGCACGCCGGTGGCGTCTCGGACGGCGTTGGCCAGCGCCGGCGCGACGGGGTTGTACGGCGCCTCGCTCATCGACTTCGCCCCGCGCGGACCCAGCTCGTCGTAGGTGTCCGCGAACAGCACGGTCGTCGGGGGCAGGTCGCCGAGCTGGGGCACCCGGTAGTTGCGGAAGGTCCGCGTGCTGACCTCACCGTCCACGAGCCGGATCTCCTCCTGCAGCGCGGTGCCGATCGCCTGCCCGACGCCACCCTCGACCTGGCCGCGCAGCTGCTCGGGGTTCAGCACCACCCCGGCGTCCGCAGCGTGCACCGAGGCCAGGATCCGGACCTCGCCGGTGGGCGGGTGCACGGCGACCCGGAAGCCGTGCACGTTGAACGCGACCGAGCGCGGTGAGCCGTGGTGCTCGCCGTGCGCGACCAGCGGCTCGGTGAGCGGGGCGCCCTCCCGGGCGGCGAGCAGCGACCGCAGCTCGCGCGCGGCCGCGGCGACCGCGCTGCCGGCGACGACGGTGCCGGTCGATCCGAAGGCGCCGGTGTCGTACGGCGTCGCGTCGGTGTCGGAGGAGCGCAGTCGTACCCGACCGACCGGGAGACCGAGCTCGTCGGCGACCAGCTGCACGTGCACGGTCGCCGACCCGTTGCCGAACTCCGCGGACCCGACGCCGATGGTGACCGTCCCGTCGAGCTCGGCGGTGACCGTGGCCGTGGCGTGGTGACCGCGGGGCGGGACGGTGGCGATCATCGCGGCCGCGAGCCCGCTGCCGACCTGCCAGTCCGGGCCGGGGGCGGGGGAGCGGTCGGCGGCGAGCACGGACTCGACCAGGTCGAGGCACTCGGGCAGGCCGTACGACGCCTCCGCCAGCAGCAGGTCGGTGTCGGCCGGACCGTTGACGACGAACTCGTCGCCAGGGCGGACGGCGTTGCGCCGCCGGAGCTCGGCGGGGGAGAGGTCGAGCTCGCGGGCCAGGTCGTCCAGCGCCGACTCGATCCCGAAGATCACCTGCCCCAGCCCGTAGCCGCGGAACGCGCCCGCGGGGACCGTGTGCGTGTAGACCGCCTCCGCGTCGACCCGCTTGTTGGCGCAGCGGTAGAGCGCGACCGACTCGTGGCACCCGTGGAAGAGCACGCCGGCCGCGTGGTTGCCGTAGGCGCCGGTGTCGCTGAGCACGTCGAGGCGGATCGCGGTCAGCACCCCGTCGGCGTCGGCGCCCAGCTCGACCTCGACCCGCATCGGGTGCCGGCTCGGCACCAGCGTGAACTGCTCCTCGCGGGTCAGCTCCAGCTGCACCGGACGCCGGATCCCGACGGACTCGAGCCGGAGCACGGCCAGTGCCACGACGTCCTCGACGATCAGCTCCTGCTTGCCCCCGAAGCCGCCGCCGACCCGGGCGGCCTGGACACGGACCCGCGCCGGATCGAGATCGAAGACGTGCGCCAGCTCGTCGCGGACCAGGAACGGCACCTGGGTGCTGGTCCGGATCACCAGCCGGCCGTCGTCGTCGACCCAGCCGCGCGCACCGTGCGTCTCGAGCGCGGCGTGGGTGACCCGCGAGGTGCGCCAGGTGCCGGACACCCGCGCGTGCGCCGCGCCCAGCCCAGCGGCCACGTCGCCGATCTCGCCGTGGGTCTGGGCCGCGACGTTGCGCATCGGCTCGGAGATCCGGCTGCGCAGCGTGGACTTCTCGCCGTGCACGAGCGGGGCGCCGGGAGCGCGCGCCGCCTCCGGGTCGAGCACGGCCGGCAGCACGTCGTACGAGACCTCGACGAGGCGCAGCGCCTCCTCGGCGACGGCGACCGACTCGGCCACGACCGCGGCGACCCGCTGGCCCTTGAACCGCACCACGTCGTCGAGGAGGCGGGTGTCGTCGGGGTCGTCGAGCCGGCTGTCGTGGCGGGCGGTGGAGTAGAGGACGTCGGGGGCGTCGCGGTGGGTCAGCACCAGGTGCACGCCGGGCAGCGCCTCGGCGGCAGTGGTGTCGATCGCGGTGATCCGGGCGTGCGAGTGCGGGCTGGCCAGCAGCTTCACGTGCAGCACGCCGGTGCTCGGGAGGTCGAGGGTGAACGGCTCGCGGCCGGTCACGATCCGCGGCCCGGCCGGCGCGCGGACGGAGTCGCCCACGGCGGCGGAGCCGTTCTCGGTGGTCGAGCCTGTCGAGACCCCCGCGAGCGCGTCCCGGATCGAGCGGTAGCCCGTGCACCGGCACAGGTTGCCCTTGAACACCCGGCCCGGGTCGTCGGTGTGCACGTGACCCTCGTCGTCGGCCAGGGCCGTGGCGGTGACGACGTACCCGGCGGTGCAGAAGCCGCACTGGAAGCCGCACGCCTCGACGAAGGAACGCTGCACGGGGGAGAGGTCGTCGGGGGTGCCGAGCCCGGCGGCGGTCGTCACGGACGCGTCGACGGCACGCACCGCCGGGTAGATGCACGAGTGCACCGGCTGCCCGTCGACGAGGACCGTGCAGGCGCCGCAGTCGCCGGCGTCGCAGCCCTTCTTCACCGCGAGCGCCCCCTGATCCCGCAGGAAGGTGCGCAGGCACTGGCCTGGCGCGGGCACGGCCTCGACGGGACGGTCGTCGATCCTCATGCGAGCAGCTCCTCGACGACCTCGTGGGCCAGCAGACCGGTGACGGCGGCGCGCCAGTCGGCGGCGCCGTGCGCGTCGTCGTACCAGCAGTCGACGGCCGCGAGCCCGGCGTCGAGGTCGTGCGCGTCGAGGACCACCGGGCGGGTGGTCGACGCGGTGACGGTGACGGTCCGCCCGCTGCCGACGACCATCGCGGCGGAGCGCCCCAGCGGCGTCAGGGAGGTACGACGGAGCGCGGCCCGCTCCGCCAGCGCGGCCGGCGGCACCTCGATCGCCCGCAGCACCTCACCGGGCGCCAACGACGTGGTGCCGACCCCGCGGACGAACGCGCTGACCGGCTCGCGCCGCTCGCCCCCGTCCGGGGTCCAGATCACCGCCTCGGCGCCGAGCCCGGCGGTCAGCGAGGTCATCGCGCCGGCCGGCAGGGCCAGGCACAGGTTGCCGCCGACGGTCGCGACCCGCTGCACCTTGAACGACATCAGCAGGCCGTCGGCCGCCTGGCGGGCGAGGCCGGCGAGCGGCCCCCACGGGGCGGCCTGGAGCTGCTCGACCGTGCAGGTGGCGGCGATCCGCAGGGTGCCGTCGGCGAGCAGCTCGAACGGCTCCCAGCCCAGCGTCGTCAGGTCGACCAGACCGGTGGTGCCGACCTGCGGCTCGGAGAAGAGCCAGGTGCCCCCGGCCACGACGACCTCGCCGCCGGCCAGCTCGAGGTCGGCGCGCGAGCGGGCCGGGCGGAAGGACCGGACGGTGCCGAGGTCCATCACTCCACCTCCCGCAGTCGCTCGTAGGTGCGGCTGATCCCCGAGACGCGCTCCTGGGCGGCGCGGCCCGAGCGCGACAGCACCCCGTCGGCGAGCGCGCCGACCAGGCTCATCGCGGCGGCGTAGCTGTCGAAGGCCAGCGCGCCCTGCACGGGGCACTCGAGCCAGACCGTGGCCTGGGCGGCGTGCGGCATGGCGGTGGGGTCGCCGAGGAGGACGACGGCCGCACCCGTGCCGGCCGCCTCGGCCAGGAAGGTGGGGAACCCGCTCGGGCGGCGCCGGAAGCCGATCACCACCACCACGTCCCCGGCGCCCAGGTCGGCCAGCTCCTCGCCGACGACCTGCCCCGGCAGCGGCGCCAGGCGTACGTCGCCGCGCGCGTGCGCGAGCTGCTGACGCAGGTGCAGCGCGACCGGGTGGCTGTTGCGCCAGCCCACCACGGTGACCCGTCGCGCGGTCGCCACCAGCTCGACGGCCTGCGCCAGCTGCGGCTGGTGGAGGGCGCGCAGGATCGCCTCGGCCTCCTGGGCGGCGTGCGCGGCCAGGTCGGGGGTGCCGTCGACGCGTCGCGGCTCGCCGGCGGTCCGCAGCGCCCGGAGGTGCTCGCGGACCTCGTCGAAGTCGGCGTACCCGAGGTGCCGGAAGAGTCGGCTCATGGTCGCCTTCGAGACCCCGGCCAGGTTTGCGAGCTCGGCGGCGCGGTACGTCGCGAGGTCGTCGAGGTGCTCGAGCAGGGTCGCGGCGGCCTTGCGTTCCTGCGGGGAGAGCGCGGCCCGGTGCTCGGCGATCCGCTCGTCGATGCGCAGGCTCATCGCGGCGCTCCCACCGTGGCCGCCACCTCGAGGACGGTCGCCTCGAAGGCGTCCAGCCCGCGGGCCACGTCGATCTCGCGGACCGCCTCGCCGGGGTGATGGCTGATCCCGTCGTAGCAGCGCACGAACAGCATCCCGACGTCGGCGATCGCCGCGATCGCCATCGCGTCGTGCCCGGCCCGGCTCCACAGCCCCATCGGGCTGGGGTCGCCGGTGCCGGCGATGCCGGCGACCACGGCCCGCTGCAGCCACGCCGCGCAGGGAGCGGCGGGCGCGACGTGGGTCTCGACGACGTCGAGCCGCAGCCCGCGGGCATCGCAGAGGTGCTGCAGCTCGGCGAGCATCGCCCCCCACATCGCGTCCCGCTCGACGTCGGTCGCCGCCCGCAGGTCGAGGGTGAGGTCGGCGCGGCCGGGGATCACGTTCACCGCGCCCGGCCTGACCTGGATCCGGCCGACGGTGGCGATGCACTCGCTCGCGCGGGCCATCCGCTCGATCGTGGTGATCGCCTCGGCGGCGCCGACGAGCGCGTCCTTGCGGCGGTGGTACGGCGTGCCGCCGGCGTGCCGGGCCTCGCCGATCACCGACAGCCGGAACCGGCGCGCGCCCGCGATGGTCGTGACGTAGCCCAGGCTCGCGTCCGCGGCCTCCAGGTAGGGCCCCTGCTCGATGTGCGCCTCCAGGTAGCCGACCAGCTCCTCGGGCCGACGCGCCGCGTCGCCGATGCGGCGCGGGTCCAGGCCGAACTCCTGGAACGCCTGGAGCAGGGACACGCCGTCCTTGTCCCGCAGCACCCACCAGTCCTCGTCCCAGGTGCCGGCGACGGCCTGGCTCCCGAGCAGCGCCTTGCCGAACCGGGTGCCCTCCTCGTCGCTGAAGCCGATCACCTCCAGCGCGAACGGCAGCTCGGTGCCGCGCAGCCGCTCGGCCACCGCGACGGCCATCACGACGCCGAGCATCCCGTCGTACGACCCGGCGTCCGGGACGGTGTCGAGGTGGGAGCCGAGCAGCAGCGCCGGGAGCCCGGGCTCGCGGCCCTCGCGCCGGCCGCAGATGTTGCCGGCGGCGTCGGTCCAGGTGCGCAGGCCCGCCTGCGCCATCCACTCGGCGGCGAGGGCGTTGGCACCGGCGTGCTCCGGAGAGAGGTGCACCCGCTCCAGGCCGGTGGTCATCGACGTGAACCGGTCCAGCGCCGTGCAGCGCTCCAGCACGATCGCGGCGGTGGTCACGAGGAGTACACCTCCCGGGCGGCGCCGACGCCGCCTCCGGCGGTGAGGGGTACGCCGGCCGCGCGCAGCACCTGCTCGAGAGCGGCGAGGGTCAGCAGCACGGCGTCCTTGCGGGCGTTGTAGCCCATCGTGCCGATCCGCCAGACCTTCCCGTGCAGGGGACCGAACGAGGTGCCGATCTCGATCCCGAAGTCCTCCAGCAGCGCCGACCGGGCGGCGTCCCCGCCCGAGCTGCCGAGGCCCGCGGGGATCTCGACCGCGACCACGTTGTGCATCTTGTGCGCGACGTCGCCGAAGACGGCCAGCCCCAGCCCGCGGACGCCCTCCAGCATCGCCCGGCCGTGCAGCGCGTGCCGGGCGACGGCGGCGTCGAGGCCCTCCTCGACGAGCAGCCGGGCGCACTCGCGGGCGCCGTACAGCATGGTCGTGGCCTCGGTGTGGTGGTTGAGCCGGCGCGGGCCCCAGTAGTCCATGACCTGCGCGAGGTCGAGGTAGTTGGAGGCGATCCGGACCCCGGCCCCGGTCTCCCCGGGCTCGGCGATCCCGGCCTCGACGTGCTTGCGGCCGTCGATGACCGCGACCGCCCGCTCGGAGATGGTGATCGGCGCGGAGCCGGAAGGTCCGCCGAGGCACTTCTGCAGCCCGGCGGTGACGACGTCCAGCCCCCAGGCGTCGGTCTCGAAGTCGTTGCCGCCGAGCGAGGCGGTGGCGTCGCAGTAGAGCAGCACGTCGTGGCGCCGGCAGATCTCGCCGAGGTCGGCGAGCGGCTGGCACATGGTGGTGGACGTGTCGCCCTGGACGACGGCGAGGACCTTCGGGCGGGTGGCGACGACGGCCTCCTCGATCGCCTCGGGCGCGAACACCTGGCCCCACGGCACCTCGATCGTGTGCACCTCGGCCCCGCAGCGTTCGGCGATCTCGACCAGCAGGTGGCCGAACCGGCCGAACACCGGCACCAGCACCCGGTCGCCGGGCTCGACGAGCGAGACCAGCGCGGCCTCGATGCCGGCCCGGGAGGTGCCGTCGACGAGGAGGGTCTGCTCGTTGGCGGTCCGGAAGACCTCGCGGTAGAGCCCCATCGTCTCGGTCATCGTGGCGGTCATCCAGGGGTCGTACTGGCCGACCAGCTGGGCCGACATCGCCCGCAGCACGCGGGGATCGGCGGTGATCGGGCCGGGGCCCATCAGCAGCCGGTGCGGGGGATGGACGCTCATTCGGCTCTCCTCAGCTGTCGGCCCCACGCGTGGTCGGGGCGCTCGACGTCGACCGCGTTGCCGCGCACGACCGTCCGGGTGACGCGGCCGCCGTACCGGAGCCCGTCGTACGCCGAGATCGGGTTGCGGTGGGCGAGCCGGGTCGCCTCGATGCGGAAGTCCACACCCGAGTCGTAGACGGCGAGGTCGGCGTCGGCGCCGACCTCGATCCGGCCCTTGGTCGACAGCCCGACCAGGTCGGCGGTGTTGTGCGACATCCAGCGGCTGACGCTGCTCAGCGCGATGTTGCGGCGGCGGGCCTCCTGGGCGACCGCGCTGAAGCCGACCTGCAGGCCGGACACGCCGCCCCAGGCCTGCTGCAGGTCACCGCCACCGCGGAACTTCTCCTCGGCGGTCGCGGGGGAGTGGTCGCTGACGATCGTGTCGATGACACCGGCGCGCAGCGCCTGCCAGAGCTCCTCGCGGTTGCCGGCGTCGCGGATCGGCGGGCAGCACTTGAACTGCGGCGCGGCGTCCGGGATGTCCTCGGCGGCGAAGCAGAGGTAGTGCGGGCAGGTCTCGACGCTCAGCCGCAGCCCCTCGGCCCTGGCGTCGGCGATCAGGTCGAGCGCCCGGGCGCTGGACAGGTGCAGCACGTGCACCCGTGCGCCGGTCTCGCGGGCGCCCTCGATCACCTGCCTGATCGCGGCCAGCTCGGCCTCGTCGGGGCGCGAGCGGACGAAGTCGGCGTACGCCCGGCTCGGCGGCGCGGGGGCGTCCTCGAGCACCCGGGCGTCCTCGGCGTGCACGATCATCAGCCCGTCGAAGCGGGCGATCTCGTCGAGCGCGTCGCGGAACTGGGCGGGGTCCAGGGGCGGGAACTCCTCGACCCCGCTGGGGGCCAGGAAGCACTTGAAGCCGAAGACGCCCGCCTCCCACAGCGGCAGCAGGTCGGCCCGGTTGCCGGGCACCGCGCCGCCCCAGAAGCCCACGTCGACCATCAGCTCGCCCAGGGCCGCCTGCTGCTTGACCCGTAGCCCCTCCAGCGTGGTGGTGGGCGGGATGGAGTTCAGCGGCATGTCGACCAGAGTGGTGGCGCCGCCGAGCGCCGCCGCCTCGGTCGCGGAGACGAAGCCCTCCCACTCCGTGCGGCCCGGCTCGTTGATGTGCACGTGGGTGTCGACGACGCCGGGGACGACGTACGCCGTGTCGGGCACCTGCAGCACCAGCCCGTCCACGTCGTGCTCGAACGGCTCCACCCCCGCGATCGTCTCGTGCCGGATGGTCACCGTGGCCGGCACGAACTCGTCGCCGACGAGCACCCGCTGCGCCCGGAGGGCGTCGATCCTCACGGGGAGTCCTCGCGCAGCACGGTGGCCTGGATCAGGCCGTAGGGGCGGTCGGCGGCGACGAACACCTCGCCCGGGTTGTCCAGGCCGAACGGCTCCAGGTCGACGAGGAAGTGGTGCTTGTTGGGGCACGACAGGCTGACCTCCGCGACCTCGTCGTACCGCTCCAGGACGGCCTTGCCCATCTCGAAGATGGTCTGCTGCAGGGCCAGCGAGTGCAGGTCGGCGAAGGTCTGGAGGAGTACGCCGCGGATGCCCGCGTACAGCGCGTCGAAGTCGTGGTCGGTCCCGGTGTAGCGCCAGGTCGCCGTGAGGCTGGTGGCGAGGATCCGGTCGGTGGTCTCGGCCAGGGTCGTGTAGCGGTCCCGGGGGAAGCCGTGGAACTCCGAGCCGGTGCTCTTCAGGATCGTGCAGTCGCGCAGCCCGCTCACGACCGAGGTCTCGTCGCCGTCCAGGGTCACCGTGCAGGTGCGAGTCTCGCGGCCGGAACGGACGAACGAGTGGTCGTGATCGTTGATCCGCTCCCAGGCGTACTGCTCGGCGGAGAACTCGCCGCCCGTCACCCACGGGAAGCTCCCGACGAAGTGGTCGCCCAGCGTCACCAGGAACCGCTCGGGGGAGTGGACGCCGTACTCCTTGGCGAACGCGTAGACGGTGTTCTTCTGGGTGTCGGTCGCGACGACCTGGCTGTTGTCGCCGGCGGTGTGGCAGGCCTCGAAGTCGCCGCGCAGCTGGGTGGTGACGTTGAGGTCCTCGATCACGTGGCGCTGCTCGTCGGTCGAGCCTGTCGAGACCCGCGTGACCTTCACGAGCCGGCACTCGGCCTTGCCGTACTGGTTCGGCCCCAGGACGATGCGTCCGCTCAACGGGTCAGCTCCCTCGGTAGGTGGTGTAGGAGTACGGGCTCAGCAGCAGCGCCACGTGGAAGTGCGGCTGCTCCTCGTCGACGGTGAAGGCGAGCTCGACGGTCGGGAAGAACGTGTCGCGCTCGGCGTCGTCGAACCACGGGCCGGTCTCGAAGACGAGGGCGTGCGGACCGCTGCCGACCTCGGCGTCGAAGCGGACGCGGCCGTCGCCGTCGGTGACCGCGGTCGCCAGTGTGGCGCCGTCGGGTCCGGTCAGGGCCAGGCTCAGCCCGGACGCCGGGCGGCCGAGCGCCGCGTCGAGGACGTGGGTGCTCAGGGTGCTCATGCGACCAGCGCCTCCAGTCGGAGGACGGCGATCTCCGCGAGCTGGCCGCGGGTCACCTCGCGCTCGGTGGCGTCGTCGTGGCCGAGCCGCTCCTCCAGGAGGGCGAGCATCTCCTCGGCGCTGCGCCCGGCCGCCCGGACCAGGTAGATCCGGTCGAACCGTTCCTCGTAGCGCCGGTTGCTCATCGCCAGTCGCTCCTGCACGTCCGCGTCGTCGGGATCGATGCCGGCCTGCTCCCCGCGCGCCATCGCGGCACTGGTCCCGCTGCCCCGGTGCCGCTCGCCGATCCGCGGGTGGTCGGCCAGCGCGGCGGCCACCTCCGCGTCGGTCCAGGTGCTCGCCTGCTTGGCCGCGGCCTCGTGCAGCGCCGCGGCGTCGCCGTACGGCCGGCCGGCGACGAGTGCCTCGACCCACGACTCGATCGCCACGCACGGCCGCAGCACCTCGGCCGCAGCCTCCGCACCCAGCTCGTCGAACTCCTCGATCTGCACTCGCACTCCCTCCACCACTCCGCTCCGCCCGCTGAAACTAGGACCCGGATGTGACGCGAACCCGAAACATCCGTTTCACAGGCGTTACGTTCCGCCAGACCCTGCGCCATGTCCAGCAAAACCAACCGCCGAGTCAGCAGTAATGGCGGGCCGAGTCAGCACCAGTAGTGCTGACTCGGCGGGTCAGGTGGCGAGCTCGAGGAGGTCCTGGTCGCGGCCGGGCGCGGCGAGCAGGCTCACGCCGCAGGGCAGGCCGCTGGTGGCGGTGAGCGGGATGCTGACGGCGGGCAGACCGCCCAGCCCGGCGAGGCAGGTCAGGGTCATGGTCGCGGTGCGCACCGGCCCGAGGTCGGCGCCGAGCCGCGGTGCGACCGACGACGCCGAGGGCAGCACCAGTACGTCGTCGCCGACCAGCTCGCGGATCCGGTCGCGGGCGGCGACCACCGTCGCGCGGGCCGCGGCGGCCTGCTCGTCGCCGATGGTCGCGGCGTTCTCGAACCGACCGCGGACGTCGGGTCCGAGCGTGTCCAGGCGACCGGTCAGCCACTCGCCGCGGACCTGCCACGCCTCCCAGGCCTGCCACGTCTGGAACGCCGCCAGCCAGGTGGGCAGCTCACCGAGCGGCCAGTCCGGTCCTGGCTCCACGGGCAGGGTCCGCACCGCCGCCGCCACGTCGGGATCGGCGAGCGCGGTCAGCGCGGGCACGCCGACCAGCCGGCGGCCGGCGGTCGTCGTACCGCCCGGGGGCAGCAGCACCTCGCCGACCCGCCGCAGCAGCTCGGCCGAGCGGGTCAGCCACCCGACGGCGTCGAAGGTGGGGGCGAGGGCGAGCAGGCCGGAGGTGTCGACCAGGTCGTGCGTGGTGCGGATCCCGTAGAGGCCCTGGTACGCCGCCGGCACCCGGATCGAGCCGCCGGTGTCGGTGCCGAGCCCGATCGTGGCCTGGCCGAGCGAGACCGCACTGGCCGAGCCGGAGGTCGACCCACCGCTCATCCGGTACGGCGCCCGCGGGTTGGGCGGCGCGCCCGAGCGCGCGTTGGTGCCGGCCAGGGAGTAGGCGAACTCGTCGGTGCGGGCGATCCCGCGGACGTCGGCGCCGGCGTCGAGCAGCCGGTCGACGACCGCCGCGGACTCGGTCTCGACGGGCGCTGCGGCCAGCCAGGCGGGGTTGCCCGCGCCGACGCGGTGGCCGGCGACGGCGTACAGGTCCTTCACGGCGACGCTCTCGCCGTCGAGGACCCCGCAGCCCGTGGCGGGCACGAGGGGGTCGCCGACGACCCGCCAGATCCGGGTGTCGAGCGCGGGCGCCGGGACCGAGACGTGCGCGGCGGTGACCGCCCAGCCGTCGGCGAGCCGGGCCCAGAGCTGGGTCTGCTGGCCGCGGCCGCCGCGCTCGAGCTCGGTGACCGCGACGACGAGCGCGTGGTCGTCGTCGATGGTCTGCACGTGGGTCTGCACGATCCGGCGCGGGGGAGCGCCGCCGCGCCCGCCGCGGAACGCGCTGATCATGTCGTGGCCGACCAGCAGGCCGTTCGCGTCGCCGCGCAGCGTCGTGGGACCGGGTGCGAAGAGCCGGTCCAGCGCGGCCAGGTCGTTGCTCATCAGGGCCTGCTCGTAGGCCCGGAACGCCTCGACCAGGCCGGCCGGTACCGGCAAAGGTGAGCCGGTCGCGGTCACGTGAAGTCCGCCTTCCGGATCCGCGCGTGCACGCCCTTCACCACGTCCACGACCTGCGAGATGTCGAAGTCGGTGGCGGCGGAGAGGTAGGCGTAGGCCAGCCGGGGGTCCATGCCGTAGCGGGCGCCGAGCAGCGCGATCGCGGCGCGGACGCAGTTCTGGACGGCGACGTCGAGGTCCTCGTCCATCCCGGTCGGGACCAGGTGCTCCGAGGTCTCGGCGAGCGGGCCCGCGAGGTCGCCGAAGCGTCGTACGGCGTCCTCGTGCGGGACCACGTCGAAGCGCACCGTCGCCCGCAGCGAGGCCTCCATCGCGGTCAGCGACACCTCGCCGTCGCCCTGGGCGAAGTGCGGGTCGCCGACGTACGCGAGCGCGCCGGCGACCTGCACCGGCAGGTAGAGCGTCGCGCCGACGGTCAGCAGGTTGAGATCGACGTTGCCGCCGTGCGGGCCGGGCGGCACCGAGTGCGGCCGCTCGTCGGCGTCGACGGCGACGCCCATGATCCCGAGGAACGGCCGGAGCGGGAACCGCACGCGCCGCTCGCCGCCCTCGACCAGTGGCAGCAGGCCGTGGGCGCCGTCCCCGCTGACGGTCGCGAAGGCGCTGTAGAGGTCGCCCTCGAGCGGGTACTCGCCGGCCAGCGCGCCCTTCGCGTGCCGGTTCGAGATCACGCCGTACGGCACCCGCGGCAGCGTCTCGACCACGGTCATCGCCAGCAGGTCGCCCTTCTCGGCACCGATCACCCGCACCGGTCGGCTGACGACGTGCGGCCCGTCGACGCCGAAGGTCCGCTCGTACGGCGACGCCGCCAGCGCGATCGCGTCCGCCAGCACCACCTCCGCGCCGTGCCCTGCGAAGAACTTCTCCGGGTCGCGGCCCTGGTCCTCCAGGATGCCCTCGTGGCTGATCGTGTCGAAGGTGACCTCGGTGCCGGGCTCGACGCTCAGCGCCGGAGCATCGGCGCGGCTCGGCAGCCGGCCCCACAGCACGGTCTCCGGCGTCGCCCGGAGGTACGTCGCCGCCCGCACGGGTCCGCTGCCCGGCTGCAGCGCCTGGAACGTCGTACTCATGGGCCGGACCGTACGCAACGTTCGTTTCGAGAATGTTCCGTCGTCCGGGGAACCCGCCGGCCGCTCGCTGCGTCGGGAGGGTGTGGGTGAGCGGGTGAGAGAGGCCGAGTTCGCGGAGTACGCCGCCGCGCGCTGGCCCCGGCTGGTGCGAGCAGCGGTGCTGCTGGGCTGCGACCCGCACGAGGCCGAGGACGTCGCGCAGTCCGCGCTGGTGCGGTGCCTCGTGCACTGGTCGCGGGTGCGGACCGCCGAGGACCGCGACGGCTATGTGCACCGGGTGCTGGTCAACACCCTCGCCGACACCCACCGGCGGCGGTCGCGATCCGAGCTGCCGACGGACCGGTTCCCCGAGCGGGTGCAGCCCGACGGCACGGGCGCCGTCGACGACCGCGACGCGCTCGCCCGGTCGCTGTCACGGATCACCGCGGAGCAGCGCGAGGCCGTCGTACTCCGCTACTACCTGCACCTGGACGAGCGGCAGATGGCGCGCGTCCTCGACGTCGCGCCCGGCACCGTGAAGAGCCGGCTGTCCCGGGCCCTGGCGGCACTCGCCGCCGACCCGGCCCTGGCCGAGCGAGGAGGCACCGATGACTGATCTCGAGAGCCGGATCGTCCGTGAGCTGGAGGCGCGCGCCGACTCCGTGTCCGTGGGTCCGGCCCCGGTCGCCGACATGGTGCGCAGCGCCGGCGTACGACGACGGCGGCCGCTCGTCGTGCTCGCAGCGGCAGCGGCCGTCGCGGTCGTGGTGGCTGGCGTCGCGGTCGTCGCGCCGTCGTCGGCCCCGGACACCGCGCCCCCGGTCGCGCCCACGCCGGCTGAGACCCGGTACGTCGGGTACGGGCGGGTGCAGATCGCGGTCCCGGCGGGCTGGGCGGAGGATCGCCCGTGCGGCCCGCCGCTGGAGGACGTCGTGTACGTCGGTCGCCCGAATCCCCAGCTCGACTGCTTCGGTCCGCGGCCGGCCGGCGTCGACAGCGTCCAGGTGCTGACCGACCTGGGCCGCGCCTGGCCCGGCCACGTGCCGGCGGCGCCGCGCCAGGAGCTGGTGATCGACGGGGTGCCGGCCTGGCGCACACCTTTCGTGACGCTCGCCTCCGGCGATGTTCCGGTCTACGGGGTCCTGGTCGGCTTCCCGGACGACGGCGTGCAGTTGGTCCTCGAGTCGTCGACCGGGATCCCGACACTCGAGAAGCTGCTCGCGGGCATCCGGGTGCTCTCCGATCGGCCGCCGACCAAGCGGGTCGGGATCGGGCACGTCTCGGTCGAGGTGCCGATGTCGTGGGCGCGCAACGTGACGAGATGCGGCATCCCACGCGAAGACACCGTGATCGACCGGACCGCTCACCGTGCCTGCCAGGTGCCGCGGCGCCCGGGGGTCGAGAGCGTCCTGCCGTCGAACGTGGACCCGCGCACGATCTCGAGCGTCCGCTACGACCTGCACGAGGTGGAGGTCGACGGCGTGCCGGTGCTTCGCTCGGCACCGGTGTGCGACGAGGGGGAGCCGGAGGTGTGCCGGGCTGCGGTCTGGGTCCCCTCCGAGCGGGCCGGGATCCTGGTCGACTCCTCGACCGACGCCGCGACCGTCGACCGGCTGCTCGACACCCTGAGCATCGACCCCACGCAGGTGGCGGTGCCTCCGCCGTACCGCCTCGGCGATGGTGTGTCGTTAGCCCTGGCTCCCTACCTCCAGCGCCTGCAGGAGGTAGGGCTCGCCGTGGGGGTCGCCGCGGACGGATCGGGCGGTCAGAAGGTGCTCGCGGTGACCCCGGAGGTCGGGACGATGGTGCCCGTCGGCAGCGCTGTGCGGGTCGAGATGGGGCGCGGAACGTCGTAGCGTCGGTCCATGCACCGATCGCGCATCGGCCTCGTGCTCGTCGACCACCCGGCGTCGGACTGGGAGGCGGGTCTGGCGTTCTGGGCCGGAGTCCAGGGCGTGCCGCCGACGGGAGACGATGACGCGTTCCGCTCGCTCGGCTCGATCGCCGGGGTCGCGCTCGAGTCGCAGCGCATCGGCGAGGGGACCCCGGCGCGCGTCCACCTCGACATCGAGACCGACGACGTGCCGGCCGAGGTCGAGCGGGTGGTCGGCCTCGGGGCGACGGTCATGACGCCGCACGACGGCTGGGCCGTCCTGCTGGACCCGGGTGGGCTGGTGTTCTGCGTGGTGCCGGTGCAGACGGGCGAGGAGTTCGAGAAGCACGCCCTGGTCTGGGACTGACGGCCTCCTACAGGGCCACGGTCACCGCGAGCAGGAGGGACAGCACCACGAGCGCCACGGTCATCACCAGCCCGAGGCTGAAGGCCGGCAGCGGGGAGCGGGTGCGCATCGCGCGCTCGACCCGGGCCCAGCGGACCCACGCCAGCGTGGCGGTCAGGCCGCCGAACAGCAGCAGTGCCACCACCAGGACCAGCCGCAGGCCGTCCTGCTCGGGCACCTGCAGCGACTCGAGAGCCACCGCGCCGGCCAGCACGCCGAGGCAGGTGCGGACCCAGGCGAGGAAGGTGCGCTCGTTGGCCAGGGTGTAGCGCGGGTCGGGCTCGTCGCCCGCGTCGTACACCCACGACGGGTGCCGCCGGTGGCCGTCTCCGTCGCGGGGGTCCATGGGGGCATCCTGCCGGAGAGCGCCCGGTTATCGTTCGATACCTTGCCTCGCATGGACGCGCCCTCCGAGTTCGACCGCCAGATCGCGCTCACTCCCGAGGGTCGGGGACGGTACGCCGCCGACCTCGACGCGGGCTGGTCGGTGGGCGGCGGGCTCAACGGCGGCTACCTGCTCGCTCTGGTCGGGAACGCGATCCGGAACTCCCTCCCGGGCAAGCCGGACCCACTCGCGGTCAGCGCCTACTACCTGTCGGCCGCTCGTCCCGGGCGGGCGACGGTCACGGTCGACGTACGTCGCGACGGCGGCCGGGTCGCGACAGCCTCGGCCGACCTGGTCCAGGGCGACCAGGCCCGGATCACGGTGCTGGCGACGTACGGCGATCTCGACGGCCTGGGCGACGACGTCCGCACCACCGCTCCCGAGCTCGACCTGCCGCCGGTCGAGGAGTGCCCCCGCGGCAGCGACGCCCCGCCGGCGGTGCTGGAGATGGCGCCGATCATGGGCCGCTTCGACATGCGCTTCCACCCCGATGACATCGGCTGGGTGGTCGGCAAGCCGAGCGGTGACGGGGTGATGCGCGCGTGGTTCCGGCTCGCTGACGGCCGTGAGCCGGACCCGATCTCGCTCCTGATGGTCCTCGACGCGCTCCCGCCGGTCACGTTCAACCTCGGCATGCCCGGCTGGGCGCCGACGCTGGAGCTCAGCGCCCACGTGCGGGCCAAGCCGGCGCCCGGCTGGCTGAAGGTGCGTCACGAGACCCGCAACCTGGCCGGCGGGATGTTCGAGGAGGACTGCGAGGTCTGGGACTCCACCGGCCGGCTGGTCGCCCAGTCGCGGCAGCTCGCGATGCAGCCGCGCCTGTAGCCCTGACGGGCCGAGGCGGTCAGGGCTGCAGGGTGTCGAGCGGGATGGTGCCGGCGTGGTCGCGTTTCATCAGCAGACCGTTGGGGCTTCGCCAGACGAAGGTGGTGTCGTCGAGCTTGTCGTAACGCCACCGCGTGTGGGTCTTCGCCCGATGGTGCCGGCGGCAGAGCGGGGCGATGTTGCAGTCACAGGTCGGTCCGCCGCGGGCGGCGGGGTCGATGTGGTCGCAGTCGCAGCGTCGGGCAGGTTTGCGGCACCACGGGAACACACACGCGTGCTGCAAGAGCACCTGGCGTTCGCGGAGCCGATCCGGAGTCTCGTAGGCGTCGACGTGGACGTGGCCGTCGAGGTCGATGACCGGCTTGATCACGACCTGGGTGTCGGGGTTCGCGCACCAGCTGCGGACCTGGTCGGCGGAGACGAAGGAGCGGGTCTCCTCGACCCGGGCCAACTGCAGGTCGTCGCTCCCGGTGGTGGCGCCGAGGGCGGCGTCGGAGAGGTGCACGTGCAGCACCACCTGTCGCGGCCGCTTCCGCTGCAGGCCCTCGGGCTCCCCGGCGTTCAACTCCAGCGACAGCTGGCGCCGGGCCAGGTCACCCACGGCGATCGAGCGGCGGATGTCGACCGGCACGTCGAGTCCCAGGGCGCCGAGTTCGCGGGCGCGGCGGGCGACGGCGTCCTCGAGGTCGAGGGCGTCGGCCAGGTCCAGGGTGCCGTGGACGTCGACGGTGCCGTCGAAGGAGACCTGCTGGGAGTCGATGTCGAAGTGTCGCTTCTCGAACGCCGCCTCCCGCCGGGCCCGAGCTTCGGCGGGGTCGTACGTCACCCGGGCTTCCTCGACCGTCCGGTCGAGCTGGGCGATCGAGACCTTGTGGGCCACCACATGCAGGTGCGCGTCCACGTAGGCCGCACCCTCCATCGGCAGGTCACTGGTGGCTTTGGCGATCCGCCGGGCCTTCCACACCGGCAGGTCCAGGGCCTGGACCCGGCCGTAGAGGTTCGGGAGCCGGTGCGCCAGCTCGACCGCATCCCCGAGGTAGATCCGACCGGCATCGGTCGAGAGACCGAGGGCGGCGGCGAACTCCAACACGCTGAACTCCGAGACCAACGGCGCACCGGGACCGGCGATGGACATCTCCTCCTCGTGCCCGGGCATCCAGATCGCCGCGGCCTCGTGCAGGGCTTCGGTGGAGTGCATCCCCGCCCACGCCACCGCCGAGGCCAACAGATTCGCAGCGGCCCGGGCCTCCGTCAGCCGCTCAGCGCGCACGAACGCAAGCAACGCAGCTGCGTCGTCGCAGTCGTGAACCTCACCGTTGGCCATACCAGTATTGTAGTGAAACCCACCGACAGACGACGGCGTTCATCCACAGCGGTGACCACGACGGTCGACCCGAAGCAGCCGTGAGCCGACCAGCAGCCGCGACCAGGTACGACGAGTGCCGCGGACGATGAGCCCCTTATTTCATTGAAAGTCTTCGAACCAGCCTGGTGCCGGACGGGGACCGCAACCCGCCGCCATGCGGAAGCTCACCGGATCTCGACAACGTCAGGCGCAGGGCGCCTTCCTGCTCGATCACCGAATCGCTCAGCCGTCGAAGTACCGCCTCGGCATAGCGAAGATCCAGCGCCTGCGGGGGTGCTCGGAGACGGACCAGAGCAGGTCGTCGGTGGGGGACCAGGTGAGGTCCTCGGGGCCCATCGGGGCGGCCCAGCGGTGCCGGCGGAGTGCGCCGGGCGGGCCGGCGTAGACCGAGCCCGGCATCCAGGGGCCGTGCGAGCGGGTGAGGTAGTGCCGGCCGCGGACGACGGCGACGCCCTGGGTGCGGACGACGGCGCCGTCGTCGAGCAGGACCGGGTACGACGCGCCGGCCTCGTCCGTGGCGAGCAGCGAGGTGGCGGGGTCCAGGGGGTAGCGGGCGATCCGTCGGGTCTGGCTGCCGTTGCCGTACTCCCCGACGACGAGGGCCGGGCCGTCGGGACCGTCGGTGTCGAGGGAGCAGAAGGAGTAGCGCAGCTTCTCCACCCCGGACGCCGTCTGCGCGCGGTAGCTGGACCGGACCGGAAGCACGTACTCGTGTCCGTGCACGCCGCCCGGCACCCGAGCGAGGTCGTCGAGCCGGCACAGGTGCAGCCCGCGACCGGTGGCGGCGACGTGCAGATAGGGGCCGTGCCAGGCCAGTCCGCCGGCGTGCACGTGCACCGGCTCCAGTGACGGGGTCACCAGCAGCACGTGCCGGTAGCGGCGGCGGTCGAGGTCGAGGAAGGTGATCCGCGCCCCGTGGTCGCCCTTGGAGTACCAGCTGACGACCAGGATCCGCCGACCCGGCAGTACCCCCGCCTCGGCGGAGGAGGTGATGCCCTGCGGCCACCAGTGCGGGTCGCGCCGGTCCGCCGCGTCCCAGGTCAGCGCACGTCGTACGGCGAGGCCTGGAGCGAGCGTGCGCCGGGCCCGCCGATCGAGCGACGCCAGGACCCCGGAGAGTCCGACCCGGTCGCCGACCGGCGTGAGGTCCTCTTCCGTCCGGACCAGGTGCACTCCCGGGATCGCGTCCATGCGGGCAACGTAGCCTCACGCCCGTGAAGCAGGTCGTCGGTGCCGCGGTCGTGCGCGGGGGCAAGGTACTCGCGACCCGTCGTTCGGCGCCGCCCGAGCTCGCGGGCCGCTGGGAGTTCCCGGAGGGCAAGGTCGAGGCGGGGGAGCAGCCCGCGGACGCACTCGAGCGCGAGATCGCGGAGGAGCTGCGCTGTGACATCGAGGTGACCGCCTGGCTCCAGGGCGCGAGCCCGATCGGCGACACCCACGTGCTCCGGGTCGCGACGGCGCGGCTGACTCGCGGCGAGCCCGACCCGGTCGAGCACGACGAGCTCCGCTGGCTCGGTCCCGACGACCTCGGCGACGTCGACTGGCTGGAGCCGGACCGCCCGTTCCTCCCCGAGCTGGAGCACGTCCTGCGCCAGGCGCCGGCCACCGGTCTGCGCGCGATCCTCTTCGACGAGAACGACGCCGCGGCGGTGACGGCGCGCCTGCGCTCGGAGGGGTACGACGCCTGGGTGACCCGCGAGCGGCTCGCGGGTGAGGACGACGACGAGGATCACCCGTGGGCGGTGCTCTCGGACGCGCCTGAGCTGCTGCTGGAGCTGCTGGTCGACGAGTACGACGGCTGGCTGGACCGGGAACAGTCCGCGCCCGAGAACGGTTGGCAACCACCGAGCCCGCTCGAGCTCCCGACGCAGCCGCGCCGGATCAAGGATTGAGGATCGATACATGACCGTCGACCAGCGACTGCTCCTCGTGCACGCCCACCCCGACGACGAATCGATCGGTCAGGGCGCCACGATGGCCAAGTACGCCGCCGAGGGCCGCGGCGTCACCCTCGTGACCTGCACGGCGGGTGAGATGGGCGAGATCCTGGTCCCCGACCTGGAGCACCTGGCCGCGGAGCGCGAGGACGGCCTCGGCGAGCACCGCCGCGTCGAGCTGGAGGCGGCGATGAAGGCGCTCGGCGTCACCGACCACCGGTTCCTCGGCGGCTTCGGCACCTATCGCGACTCCGGGATGAAGTGGCACGAGGACGGCCACGCGGTCGCCGCCGACGAGACCGACCCCCGCGCCTTCGCCAACGCCGACCTCACCGAGGCGGCCGACCACCTGGTCGCGATCATCCGCGAGGTCCGGCCGCAGGTGCTGGTCACCTACGACCAATTCGGCGGCTACGGCCACCCCGACCACATCCAGGCCCACCGGGTCGCGACGTACGCCGCCTCGCTGGCCGCGGTCCCGTCGTACCGCCTCGACCTGGGCGCGGCCTGGGACGTCGCGAAGATCTACTGGGGCGCGATGTCGGAGAGCCGGATGCGCGCGAGCCTGCGCGCGCTGCGCGAGGCGGGCGACACGACGTCCTTCGAGGGCATGGACCCCGACGGCCCGCTGCCGCACTTCGTCACCCCCGACGAGCACCTCGCCGCGGGCGTGGACGCGACCGAGCACGTCGACGCCAAGATGGCGGCCCTGGCGGCGCACGCCACCCAGATCACCATGGACGGCCCGTTCTTCGCGCTGAGCAACAACGTGGGGGCGACCGCCTGGGGCGTGGAGTTCTACCGGCTCGCCAAGGGCGAGGTCGGCGAGGTCGGCGAGGACGGTCTCGAGGCCGACCTGTTCGCCGGTCTGTAACGGTGTCGACCCTCACCCGGTTGGCGGTGCTGCCCGGATGCCTCGCGCTCGGCGTCGTCACCGCCGTCGGGTCGGTGGCGCTGCACCAGCTGTGGTGGGGACTCGTCCTGGCGGTCGCGGCGCCGGCGGCGACGCTGATGGCCCTCCCGCCGGGCTGGTGGGTGCGGCTGCCGTTCGCCCTCGGGTGGGTCGCGACGGTGGGCTACCTCACCGTCCCGCGCCCGGAGGGGGACTACGTGATCGCGGACGGGGCCGCCGGCTACGTCCTCCTGGCCGCGGCGATGGCCTTCCTGGTGTCCGGACTGGTCACCCTCCCTCGGCGGGGGGCGCCGGGCCCGGTTCCCGCCGGAACCTAGGATGACCCGCGTGAAGAACAAGAGCGAGCGGGCCGGCGGCCGGGCGGTCATCCTCGTGGTGCTCGCGCTCGCCCTGCTCGTGGCGGGCGGCTGGGCGGCGGCGTACGCCGTCGCCGGCGACAAGGTTCCGCGCGGCACCACCGTGGCCGGGGTCGACGTCGGCGGGCGCACGGAGGCCGACGCGGTCCGGGCCCTGGAGGACGGCCTCGCCGAGCGTCTCGAGGAGCCGATCGCCGTCACCGTCGGTAAGGCCACCGAGGATGTCACCCCGGCCGAGGCCGGGCTCTCGATCGACCTGAGCGCCTCGGTCGAGGCCGCCGGCGGCGGTCGCAGCTGGAAGCCGCGGCGGCTCTGGGACTACTTCACCGGCGGCGCGGACCTCGACCCGGTCGTCCAGGTCGACGACGCCGCGATGAGCAAGCTGCTCGACCGGCTCGGCTCCGAGGTCGGCACCCTGCCGAAGGACGGCGGCCTGGAGTTCGACGGCTCGGAGGTGCGGCGGATCGAGCCGGAGGCCGGCGAGGCGATCGACCCCGACGAGGCGGCGAAGGCCATCACTGCGGCGTACCTCGCCGAAGACCCGGGCGTCGAGCTGACCCTGGTCCGGGCCCAGCCCGAGATCGACGAGACCGACGTCCAGAACGTGCTCGACAGCTTCGCCAACCCGGCCCTCTCCGGCCCGGTCACCCTGGTCTTCGGCGACTCGCCGGTCCAGCTGGCGCCGCGCGACTTCGGCGACGTGCTCGGCGTCAAGCCCGAGGGCGGGGTGCTGGTGCCCGCCATCGACCAGGAGGCGCTGAAGGCGCTGGTCGACGCGGGCATCTCCGAGGACGGCGCCCCCGTCGACGCGACGGTGGTGCTGAGGAACGGCAAGCCCAAGGTGGTGCCCGCCAAGCCGGGGGTCAGCTACGAGCCGGCCGCCGTCGCGGCGACCTTCCAGCAGCTGCTCACCCAGCCGTCCGGGCAGCGTGAGGCGAAGGTCGAGGCGACCGTCGCGGAGCCGGAGTTCACGACCAAGGACGCCCGTCAGCTGAAGATCCGCGAGAAGGTCTCGACGTTCTCGACCTACTACCCGCCGGCGTCGTACCGCGACACCAACATCGGCCGCGCGGCCGAGCTGGTCGACGGCACGCTCCTCAAGCCCGGCGAGACGTTCTCGCTCAACGACATCGTCGGCGAGCGGACCGTCGAGAACGGCTTCACGACCGGCACCATCATCAGCAACGGCATCTTCAAGGAGGACCTCGGCGGCGGGGTCTCCCAGATGGCCACGACGACCTTCAACGCGGCGTTCTTCGCGGGCCTGAAGGACGTGGAGCACAAGCCGCACTCGGTCTACATCGACCGCTACCCGGTGGGTCGCGAGGCCACGGTCGCCTGGGGCGCGGTCGACCTGCGCTTCACCAACGACACGCCGTACGGCGTGCTCGTCGACGCGAAGGTGATCCGTAGCGCGGGTCGCTCGCAGGGCACGGTGACGGTGAGCATGTGGTCGACGAAGGTCTGGGACATCACCACGTCCACCTCCGACCGCTACCGCTTCACCAAGCCCGCCACCCGCACCATGACGACCCCGGACTGCGTCCCGAACACCGGGTACGGCGGCTTCGACGTCGACGTGAAGCGCAACTTCCTGAAGCCGGGCTCGGACGTCGTCGAGAAGACCGAGAACTTCCACACGACCTACATCCCGAGCGACACGGTCATCTGCAAGAAGCCGAAGCAGCCCAAGACGGAGTAGCCCCGCCAGGTCAGGCCGGGGCCAGGTAGCGGTAGCGGTGGTGCTCGGTGAACCCGAGCCCCTCGTAGAGCGCGAGCGCGGGCTCGTTGTCGCCCAGCACCTGGAGGTACGCCGTGGTCGCGCCGCGCTCGGCGCCCCACTCCAGCAGGGCGGCCATCACGTGTCGGCCGAGACCCTGGCGGCGGTGCTCGGGCGCGACCTCGATCGATCGGAAGCCGATCCAGTCACGGTCGAAGGCCGCAATGCCGGAGGCCCGGTCGCCGATCCGGGCGACGGCGTGGGCGCTGTCGCCGGGACCGTCCGACACCTCGACCACGATGTCGAGGCCGGAGTCGGTCGGTGGGAGGGCGCGGCGGGCGCGGGCCACCCCCACCATCTGGAAGACGGTGTCGGCGTCGCCGCTCTCGGGGCCCCACCCGTGGCCGCGGAAGAGCGCGTCCTCGGGGGATTCCGGCAGCACGGCCGCGATCGGCCGACCGGTGCGGCCGGCGTACCAGGCGACGACGCGCTCGTCGTCGTCGTCGATCCCGGACGGCTCGAAGGCGAGCACCGAGTTGGCGCGGCGGGCCCTCGAGGTCGCCGAGTGTCGCAGCAGCCAGGCACCGACGGGCTCGGTCTCGAGGTCGGCCCACATCGCCGTCGACCGGGTCTGCGCCTCCACCGGCGAGGCCCGGTGCCGGACCGAGGGCCGCGGCGGCACCGGCTTGCCGGAGACGATGTCGGCCAGCGCGATCTCGACCGGGGCACCGCTCTCCGGCTGCACCACGCAGGTCGTCGCGGACCAGGCCGTGCAGATGCCGAGAAGGTCGGTGAGCGCCGGCCCGCCGCTGGGACCGGTCTCGCCCCGGACCACGCGCCGGACCACGATCCGTCGACCCACGACATGGGGACCGAGCATGTGCTCGGTCACATGGTGAGGTCTGTCATCGTTCCGCACCCCGGGATACTAGGCTGGGCACGAGCAGTTGCTCCCACCAGAGTTTCAGGAGGACCCGGTGACGTACGTCATCTCTCAGCCCTGTGTCGACCTCAAGGACCGTGCCTGCGTCGACGAGTGCCCCGTCGACTGCATCTACGAGGGCAAGCGGATGCTGTACATCCACCCCGACGAGTGCGTCGACTGTGGTGCCTGCGAGCCGGTCTGCCCGGTCGAGGCGATCTTCTACGAGGACGACGTGCCGGAGGAGTCCAAGGACTACTACGACGCCAACGTCCACTTCTTCGACGACCTCGGCTCGCCGGGTGGCGCGGCCAAGATGGGTGAGATCGACAAGGACCACCCGATGATCGCGGCCCTGCCCCCGCAGAACCAGAACCAGGACCACTGAGCCGGATGCCTCGGGAGGCCGTCTCCGCACGGCTCCCCGACTTCCCCTGGGACCACCTCACGTCGTACGCCGAGCGGGCCCGCGCCCACCCGGACGGGGTCGTCGACCTGTCGGTCGGCACCCCGGTCGACCCGACGCCCGAGGTGGCGCAGCGCGCGCTGCGCGAGGCGGCCGACTCGCCGGGCTACCCGCTCACGATCGGCCGCGCCGACCTGCGGCAGGCCTGCATCGACTGGCTCGAGCGCCGGCACGGCGTCACCGGGCTGGGCCTGGACCGGGTGCTCCCGGTGATCGGTTCCAAGGAGCTGATCGGGTCGATGGCGGTCCACCTCGGCCTGGGGGCCGGTGACCTGATCGCCTACCCCGCGCTGGCCTACCCGACCTACGAGGTCGGGGCGGCGCTGGCCGGTGCCCGCGCGGTCGCGTCCGACTCGCTGACGTCGTTCGGACCCGAGGTCCCGGCGCTGATGTGGCTCAACTCGCCGTCGAACCCGACCGGCCGGGTGCTGCCGCCCGACCACCTGCGCAAGGTCGTGGACTGGTGCCGCGAACGCGGCACGATCCTGGTCTCCGACGAGTGCTACCTGGAGTGCGCCTGGGAGGCGTCGCCGGTCTCGGTGCTGCACCCCGACATCTGCCGCGGCTCGCACGAGGGCATCCTCACGGTGCACTCGCTGTCGAAGCGCTCCAACCTCGCGGGCTACCGCTGCGCGTTCGTGGCGGGGGACCCGGCGCTGGTGGGCGAGCTGCTCGCCGTGCGCAAGAACCTCGGCCTGCAGATGCCCGGCCCGCAGCAGGTCGCGATGAAGGCCGCGCTCGACGACGACGACCACGCGCTCGAGCAGCACGGGCGGTACGCCGCCCGGCGGGCCCGGCTGCGCACCGCGCTCGAGGGCGCCGGCTTCCGGGTCGACCACTCCGAGGCGTCGCTCTACCTCTGGTCCACCCGTGACGAGGACTGCTGGAAGACGGTCTCGGACCTGGCCGACCGCGGCATCCTGGTCGCCCCCGGGTCGTTCTACGGCGCGGCCGGCGCGCGGCACGTGCGGGTGGCGTTCACGGCCACCGACGAGCGGGTCGACGCCGCGGTCGCGCGGCTCGCGGGCTGAGCGGTCGGTCGAGCACGTCGAGGTGCACGTCAGCTTGCGCGGCAGCCGGTCACGGGCATCCTCGGCGTCGTCGTGGTCCAGACCGGCACGGCCGAGGTCAGCGATCTCCTGAGGGCAGGGTCGCTCGGAGCTAGCGTTCGGGCAGAATCGTGGCCGGTCGGCCACGCCGGGGGTGGATGGCTCTCTTCGGGAGATGACGTGGCCGTTGAGGTGAGCCATCGCGAGCGCTCCCTCGAACGCGCCGTGGCTCCGAGCCCCGCAGCGGAGGAGAACCCGCCGGCGGCACCGTTCCCGGTGCCGGCCGGACCGAGCGCCCCGGAGGCCGGCCCGGAGGTCGGCCCGGTCGGAGACCCGGCCGAGGTCGACGCGGACCGGCGCGCCGACGACGCCCTTGCGCACCTGCGGCGCACCGGCGCCCCACCAGGCTCGGGGGCGGTCGTGGGGCCGGAGGGTGGACCGGTCCCGGCCGAGACCGCGCAACACATCGAACGCCTCCGGCCGAGCGGCGCGCCGCTTCCGGGGGCGACGCGCGGCCGGATGGAGGAAGCCTTCGGCGCGTCGTTCGACCACGTGCGGGTCCACGTCGGGGCCGAGCCCGCCCGGCTCAACCGAGCCGTCTCGGCGCGAGCGTTCACCACGGGGAGTGACATCTTCTTCGGCCGGGGCGAGTTCGCACCGGACACCCCGAGCGGCGAGCGGGTCCTGGCCCACGAGCTCGCGCACACGCTGCAGGACGGCGGTGGGGCGCGGCGGCAGCCGAGCACGCTGCGGCGCGTGGCGTCGACGTACCAGAGTGACGAGGACCTGAGGAAGCTCACCCTGTCCGCGTTCGACGCCTACGCCCGCGGCCAGGCCGACTGGGCGAGCTCGGAGCTCCTCGTCGGGGACAAGGAGTCCCTGCGGTCGCTGCTCGCGCTCGCCCGGGCCGAGGAGGGACGGGTGCTGGCCGCGTGCGGTCGGTTCACGGTCGAGGCCCTCCTCGCGCGGGGGATCGGCAACGGGACGGTCGACGCCGCCCTGAGCGCCTACAGCCGGTCAGCGAGCGCGACCCAGGACCCGGAGACCGTGTGGATCCAGACCCCGGCGACCTCGGTCGGGGATGCCATCGCCTGGGGCGCCGCCATCCTCGAGCTGGCGAGGACGATCGATGGACGCACCCTGTACCGGTGCGTGCTGCAGGGACCGGAGAACGGGCTGAAGACCCTGGTCGACGCGGGAGCCGTCGCCGACTTCGTGACCTATGTCGCGGCCGTCAAACCGCTGCTCGACGCGACGACCGGCAGCGAGGTCACGTCCTTCCTGGCCTTCCGGGGCGAGGGCGGGATGGGCAAGTACGCCGGCTACCTGACCGACCTGCCCGAGGTGCGCAACCACCACCGCTTCACCGTCGCCCAGCTCGACCGACTCGTCGCGAACCGCCGTCAGCTCGCCACCAACAAGGCGCTGCCGCACCCCCTGCCCATCTCCGTCGTGCTCCAGTCCGCCTACGACCACAACGGAGCGTTCCACCGTGACGCGCCGCTGACCGCGGTGATCAGCCGGACCACCCACGTCACGGTGGTGGTCGAGGGCGAGCCCTTCCTCGTGCGCTACGGCGACGCGCTGAAGCGGTTCGCCGCGGACGGCAGGGACGGAAAGGTCGAAGAGGTCCTGCTGGCCGGCCACGGCGACGCACGGCTGATCGAGATGGCCGGCGACAAACGGCTCGATGTCCTGGCCCACGGGGACGAACCTCCCGAGCACATCCGGGTCGACGGCGAACCCTCGAGCTTCGATCGAATGGTCACCGAGGACTTCTTCGACGACATCCTGAAGGTGCTGCGGAACGACGACTCGGCGCGGATCGTGCTCAACGCGTGCCTGACGGCCTCCAACAGCGTCGACCTTCCGCTCAGCGCCGATCCCACCGTGGCCACCGAGGAGATCCGGACGGCGATCCATGACTACCCCAGCCTCGCCACGTCCATCACGACCAGACTCGGCGCCCACCGGGCGCGGGTGCTCGGCGCGAACGGGTCCTTCCCGACGGTCGGCCTCCTCGATGCGGGCGGCGGCATCGACCTGACATCGGCCGAGGACCCGCAGCTGACCGCCTCGAAGCTCGAGTACGTCGAGCGCGGGCTCGATCCGCAGGGGGTGCTCCGCGCGACTCTGGAGTCCTGGGCGACGAACCGGCCGGACACGATCGCGGCCGTCAGGAGACGGATCGCCGCGACCGCCACCGATACCGCGTGGAAGCCCAAGGTCGTGCACACGCTGTTCAGCCTGATCGCCGCCAAGCCCGACGACGCCGCCCAGATCAGTGCGCTCGTGGTCAGCGCACACGCGCTCGGCGGGCTCACGCTGGCCGACCACTGCTCGGTGGCGAAGGTCGCCGGCAAGATCCCCGATGCGAGCCTGGAGACCGTGCTGACGGGACTGAGCGCCGCCGCTGCCTGGACCGACCCGGCCACGCGCGGCGTACCAGCCGTGCTCCTGCAGCTCTGGCTCGTCAAGAACGGGGCCAAGAGGGCCGCGTTCCTCGCCTTCCTGGACGGCTCGACGTTCACGACGGTGGAAGCGGTCGCGCTCCTGGACCTCGTCCGCCTCACGCCCCAGGTCAAGGAGTTGCTCCCCGTCCCCGCGCCGCCGCCCGCACCGCCACCACCGCCACCACCGCCGACGCTGGGCACCGTGCCGATTCCGATGACGCCGCCGCCGCCGGCGATCGCGAGCCCGCCACCGCGGGGCCGGTTCCTCCTCGCTCTCACCTTCCTGGTGGCCCTCGGCGCCGGCGCGCCCGAGCAGGCCAAGAGGTACGTGCGCAGCGTGTGCGGCCTCCGCGCCACCGACTTCCCGGCGGAGAGCAACGTCGACGACCTGCTGCGGGGCGCCACCCGCCGGCAGGTCCTCGCGCACGCCGGACTGGGTGGGCTCCCGACGGTCACGGGCGGCTCCGGGCCCGTGCGGCCTGTCCCGAACGTGGACCCCGACCACAGCGGAACCAACACCGTCGTGGTCGAGCCGGTCTCCCTGAGGCGACGGGTCCCGGACGGGGATGGGGTCCGGGCCTACACGATGCCGTCGGGAGACCCGGTCGGCACGGTTCCCGGCGGCACGGCGCTGGTCGTCCTCGGGCGGACCAGGGGGATCCTCAAGGGGACCTCGACCGTCCCGGACACCGACTACCTCGCCGTCGAGCGCAAGATCGGCGGCCACTTCACCGTCTTCGTGCGCGAGTCCGAGGTGATCGTGCCGTGAGCGAGCCCGCCGTACGTCCCTGTCATCCTGGGGCCGGCCACGACCGGGGAGGGGCACAGCCATGAGCACCGACCCGGGTCTGCGTCTGCTGGTCGACCTCGAGGGCCTGGATGGCACCTCGGTGGCTCTCGACCGCTCCGGCGCGCACTGGGCGCTCGGCGACGAGCGCCGGATCCAGGTCGGTGACGAGCGGGCGGTGAACCGGACCCGGACGGACCCCCCGCGCACCCTCTTCGGCATGACCTGGTCCGAGGACGGGCCCGAGGTCCGGGCCGGGACGTGCGCCTACGACCAGGCGGCCGACGCCTGGGTGGACCCGCCCGGACTCGAGCAGGTCCTCCGCGAAGCCGCGCAGGTCGGGCTCGCAGACTCACCCGACCTCGCACGGGTCGAGGTCGCCGCCGCTGCGGCCTCGGCCGACGGCCGCGAGCTGGTCGTCGCGACGCGCTACCTGCGAAGCCGCGGCCTGCAGGTCCAGGACTCGTACTACGGGCCGTCCGAGCGGCTCGTCGCCCTCCGGTCCTCCGCGGCCGGGAGCTGGACGGACTCCCCTCCGGTCGTCCTGCTCGCCGGCCACGCCGAGTCGCGGGCGCTCGCCGTGGGCAGCCGGTTCATCGCCGCCGGCGGCGACACCGTCCGGGTCTGGGAACGGGAGACCCGCGACCTGGTCGCCGAGCTGCCGCACGAGTACGTCGCTCGCGACCTGGCCTTCGACGCTGACGGCGGGCGGCTCGCCGTACTCACTGCGACGGGGGCGCTGGCGCTGTGGGACGTGTCGACGGCGGAACGGCTCGCGTCGTGGTCGGCCCACGATGGTGACGGGTACGCCGTGGCCCTCCATCCCGCCGGCGAGCTGCTGGCCACCGGCGGCCAGGACGGCCGGCTCCGTCTGTGGACGCCTGAGGGGACGCTGGTCCACGAGGAGCGTCACGAGGGATGGGTGCAGGCGGTGGCCTTCTCGGGCGACGGGACGCGGCTCGCGGCCTCGACCTGGGCGCGGCCGCCGCACCTGCTGGTCTACGAGGTGGCTCTCCCGGGGAGTTGAGGCCTCAGTCGAAGACGTCGACGTGCACATGGTCGCGGTGCTCGAGGATCGCCCGGTCGCCCGAGCGCGCCGGCGGGTCGTAGTCGCGCCAGCCGTCGTCGGAGCGTCGGGCCTGCCAGATCTTGGCGTCGAAGATGACGGTCTGCACGCCGAGCCGGTCGGCCTGGGCGACGAGGTAGTGGGCGATGGCCCAGCCGCGGACGTTGTTGGCCTGGTTGATCGGCCGCACGAAGATATCGACCGCGCGGCCCTCGTAGTGGGTCGAGCCCTCCATGTGGCCTCCCGCGACCCCGCCCGGCTCGAAGCCGCCGAGGGAGAGGTCGCCGAAGACGGCCAGCGCCTCGCGTCGTACGGCGTCGGCCCGGCGGACCAGCCCGCTCTCCCGCAGCCGATCACCGGCCTCCTCGACGTCGCCGTCGAAGCGGCAGGTGAACGCGGCGGGGGAGTTCCCCGTGAGCGCCGAGGCGAGCACTCGGGCGTCCGCCTCGTGGTCGGCGTACGCATCCGGGAAGGCCGAGCGCTGCACGGTCTGCGCGGCGACGGTGACCTCCATCGACCGGTAGTCGTCGACCTCGGCGAGCGCGTCGTAGAAGGCGTTGGTCGCGAAGACCGGGTCCAGCACCTGCTCCTCGGTTCCCCAGCCCTGGGACGGCCGCTGCTGGAACAGGCCCAGGGAGTCGGCGTCGCCGTACTCCAGGTTGGCGAGCTTGGACTCCTGGTACGCCGTCGCCAGGGCGATCGTCGCCGCCCGGGCCGGGAGGCCGCGGCGTACGGCGATCGCGGTGATCAGGGCGGCGTTCTCGGCCTGCTCGGGGTCGAGGACGACGGTGCTGTCGTCGACCGTCGCGGTGCACTCGTCGGCGGGCGCGAACGGGCTCAGGTCGCGGAGCGCGTCGACGCCGATCGTGATCGCCACGGCGCCGAGCAGCCCGACGCCGATCAGCGCCAGGCCGGTACGCATCCTCATCCGGCCCCCATGCCTCCAGTATCCGGATGGGGTGAAGAGCCGCCCGGCCCGGATCTCGTCGAAGAACCTCGCCGATCGGTGCCGGCTGTTCTAATCGACGACTGTGGGACGTCATCGGGCACGAGCCGCAGGTCTGTCGGTCTCGGGACTGTCGGCGCTGCTGGTGACCGCCTCCCTCCTGACCCCCGCGACGTACGCCGCCGCGACCCCCGGACCCACGACGAGCGCCGGACACGCCGCCACGACCGAGCGCGCCCCCGCGAGCCGGCGGCTGCAGCTGCGGCCGGCCGTGCCGCGGGCCGGGAGCAGCTACCGGGTCTCCGGCCGGGTGCCGGCGACCTCGCCACGCCGGGTCGTCCTGCAGGTCCGCCGGGACGGTGTGTGGCGCACCCGGGTCCGGGGAGCCAGCAGCCGGACCGGCGCCTTCCGCCTCACCTGGCGCTCCCGGACCCCGCAACGGCTCCGGGTGCTGGCCCCGGCCTCGGCCGGGCGGGCCGGGCGAGCCCCCCGAACCCGCTGGGTGTCCGTGCCGGTCACGGTGCGGCCCCGCGCCGCCGCCCCGGTGGTGCCCGCCGTGACCCTCACCGCGCCGCCGTCCGTCGCCGAGCACCGGCAGCTGCAGGTCGCCCTGGCGTCGGCGCCGGCGGCGCCCGGCCGGACCGCCGTGCTCCAGCGCGAGGCGGGCGGCGCCTGGGCCGCCGTGGCGACCGCCCGGACCGACGCGGCCGGGTCCGCGACGTTCACCGCCACCGGCGGGGACGCCGGCGCCGGCGGCCCTGGCCGGGAGCGCTACCGCGCCGTCCTGGAGGCCGGGGCGGGAGGCGGTCCGGTCGCCTCGGCGCCGGTCGAGGTGGTGCTGCTCCAGGGCCTGCCCCGGGTCGAGATCAGCACCGACGACGGGATGCTGATCGGTGACACCAACGGCAGCGGCGGCCACGACGAGGGCGACGACCGGAGCCAGTACAGCCACGGTCTGCTCAGCATCGACCCGCGCGGCTCGGCGCTGCCCGGCACCGTGCAGGGCTCGCGCTTCCGCATCCGGGGCAACTCCACCTCCTGGATCCAGGACAAGCTGCCGTACAAGGTCAAGCTCGACCAGAAGGTCTCGCTGCTCGGGCTGCCGAAGGCCAAGGACTGGGTGCTGCTGGCGAACTTCTTCGACCGCTCGCTGCTGCGCAACAACGTGGCCTTCGAGACCGCGCGCCGGGTCGAGATGCCCTGGGCGCCCCGGCTGGCGGACGTCGAGCTCTGGCTCAACGGCAGCTATGCGGGGGTCTACCAGCTCGGCGAGAGCATCGAGACCGGACCCGATCGCGTCGACATCGACGTGGACCCCGACGGCGCCGACGCCGCCGCGGCGGCCAACGGCGGCTACCTGCTGGAGGCGGACTTCTGGGACGACACCAACCCGCGCTTCCGCACCGCGCAGGGCGCCCAGATCTACCTCCAGGAACCCGAGTTCGACTCCGTCGAGCAGGCGGCGCCGTACCTGGAACGCGTCCGCGCGGACGTCCAGGACTTCGAGGACGCGCTGTACTCCGCGGAGTTCGCCGACCCCGTGAGCGGTTACCGCGCCCACGTCGACGTCCGGTCCTTCATCGACTGGTACCTCGTCAACGAGCTGATGAAGAACATCGACTCCGGCTACCACGGCAGCTGCTGGCTGTACCGCGACGACGGCGGCCGGCTCGCGATGGGCCCGGTCTGGGACTTCGACTTCTCGGCCGGCAACCGGACCTTCTCCGACCTCGACGAGCCGACCGGGTGGTTCCTGCGGCGCAACTGGTACCCGCGCTGGGGCCAGGACGCGGTGTCGATGCTCCAGGGGCCCGAGGGCCACTGGCTGAACCGGATGTTCGCGGACCCGTGGTTCGTCGGTCAGGTCGAGGACCGCTGGGAGCAGGTCCGCACCGACCTGCTCGGGATGCCCGACTACCTGCGCGCCCAGGCCGACCGGTTGGCGCCGGCGGCCACCCGCAACTTCGCCCCGCGGCTGCAGGGCGGCGCCGGCATGCAGCTCGGCCAGACGTTCCTCGAGAGCGACGGCGTCTTCCACGACGGCTGGCCGGCGTACGTCGCGGACCTCGACGGCTGGCTCACCCGGCGGCTGGCCTGGCTCGACGGGCAGCTGCGGCCGGCCGGCCGGCGCTGACCGGCCGGCCGCCGCTCAGTTCGCGTGCAGGGCGGCGTTGAGCGTGACGCCCTCGGACTTCCACGGCACGGCCTCGATGGCGCCGGTGACCGAGTTGCGGCGGAACAGCACGTTGCTCGCGCCCGACAGTGCCAGCGCCTTGACGATCTTCGGCTTGCCGTCCATGTCCGTGATGGTCACCTTGGTCCCCGCCGTGACGTAGGTGCCGGCCTCGACGACGCAGTCGTCGCCGAGCGAGATGCCGAGGCCGGAGTTGGCGCCGAGCAGGCAGCGCTCGCCGATCGAGATCACCTGCTTCCCACCGCCGGAGAGGGTGCCCATGATCGAGGCACCGCCGCCGACGTCGGAGCCGTCCCCGACGACGACGCCGCCGGAGATCCGGCCCTCGACCATCGAGGCGCCGAGGGTGCCGGCGTTGAAGTTCACGAAGCCCTCGTGCATGACGGTGGTGCCGGACGCGAGGTGGGCACCGAGACGGACCCGGTCGGCGTCGGCGATCCGGACGCCCGACGGGACGACGTAGTCGACCATCCGCGGGAACTTGTCGACGCCGTACACGCTGACGTGCTGGCCGGTGGCCCGCAGTCGGGCCCGGGTGAGCTCGAAGCCCTCGACCGCGCACGGTCCGGCCGAGGTCCACACGACATTGGTGAGCAGGCCGAAGACACCGTCCAGGGAGAGTCCGTGGGGCACGACCAGGCGCGCGCTCAGCAGGTGCAGCCGCAGCCAGGCCTCCTCGGTCGAGGTGGGCGCCGCGGCCAGGTCGGCGATCTCGACGAGCCGGACCTCGCGGGTCACGTCGCGCGCCTCGTCGCGGCCCGTCAGCGCGGTCAGCTCGGGGGGCGCGGCCACGTCGGCGGGCTTCTCGCCCAGCGCGGGCGCGGGGAACCAGGTGTCGAGGACGGAGTCGTCGGCGGCGATGGTCGTCAGGCCGAAGCCCCAGGCAGCGGTGGTCACGGGCGTCCACTCTACGAGGGTCGGCGCCTAGGGTCGTCGGGGTGGGCGACGACGAGACGGACGCGCGACCGGTCTTCGTGCTGCACGAGCACCACCGGCCCCGCCACCACTTCGATCTGCGCCTGGAGGAGGGCGGGGTGCTCCGGTCCTGGGCGGTCCCCAAGGGGCTCCCGACCGACAGTCGACACGACCGGCTCGCCGTGGCGGTCGACGACCACGACCTGGAGCACGCGTCGTACACCGACGAGCACAAGGAGATCGCCGACGCCGGCTGGTGGGAGCTGGTCGACCGCACCGAGCGGCGGTTCGTGTTCGTGCTGCACGGTGGCTCCGGCGGCCGGCGCTACGCGCTGATCCGGACCGGCGGCGGGTCGGACTGGCTCCTGCACCTGACGAAGGAGCAGCTCTGACCCCCAGCCGCCGATCACGGGTGTGAGCCCGATCCCGGGTCAGTCGTCGCGCTCGGTCCGGAGCACCTCGCCCGTCCCGGCGTCGACGGTGACGGTCTGCTCGGTCGCGGTGTCCTCGTCGAGCTGGACCTCCCACACGGCGGTGCCGGCGCTGAGGTCCAGGTCGAGCCCGGTGACGGTGCCGGAGGGTACGGCGGTCCGCGCCGCCTCGACCGCGCCCGCGACGTCGACGGTCGCGTCCGCCAGCAGCTGCTGACGCTCGGCCAGGTCGTCGGCGTCGTCGGCGTCGACCACCGGGTCGCGCGTCACGCTCGCGCCGTCGGCCGAGACCGTGAGGTCGTGGGCGGTGCCGTCGGCGGCGACCACCTCGGCGTCCCAGCCCGCGGCCTCGAGGTCGAGGGTGAACAGGACGCCGCCGGGCACCGCACCGGCCGCGGTCGCGGCTGCGGCGAGCACGACGTCGTCGCCCGCCGGCCCGGATGCCGGCTCGGAGGAGGCCGGTCCGGAGGGGTCGGCGGTGGAGCTCGCCGAGCGCTCGGCGGCGTCGTCCCGGTCGTCGCCGTCGTCGTCCCCGCAGGCGACCAGGCCGAGGGTGAGGGGGCCGACGAGCAGGGCGGTCAGGACGGGGGAGCGGGTGGAGCGGCGGGTCGACATCGGGTGCCTCCTGGTGAGTGGGTGTGCCACCACCCTGCGGGCGGTCGCGCTAACGGCGCGCGAACCCGATCTCAAGGGGAGGCAAAGGTGCCACCGGCCGGTGCGCCCGGTGCTGTCGGTGGGCGCTGGGACGCTGGCGCCGTCCTGTTCTCGGGCCCACGATGGCGAGGAGCGTCGATGTGTCGAGCGGACGAGGAGTCCAGGTGTCGGTCAGGCGAGAAGATCCGCTGCGTCGGGTCCGCATGTCCTGGGAGGAGTTCCTGGAGCTTCCCGAGTGGCCCCGCGCCGAGTGGGTCGACGGGGAGGTGGTGATGCTCGTGGCCCCTCCGGTGTTCGACCACGGGACTGCCCAGACGCAGCTCACCTTGTTGCTGGCGCCGCTCTTTCCGGACTGTTGGGTGGTCCCTGGGGTCTTCCTCGCCCTCCCGTGCAACCGGGTGCGCCTGCCCGACCTGATGCTGGTCGCGGAGCGGCCCGCCGACGGCTGGGTCCGGGCCGCCCCGATCCTCGTGGTCGAGGTGCTGTCGCCGTCGACCCGCTCGGAGGACACCATCCGCAAGTCGATGGAGTACGCCGAGGGCGGCGCCCAGCAGCACTGGGTGGTCGATCCCGACCTCCGGGCGATCGACCTGTGGCGCAACGTCGACGGGGAGTGGACGCTGCTCGCCCGTGTGGACGACGACCGTCCGACGGCCGAGGTCGAGCTGGCCGGGGTCACGGTGCCGATCGACCTGCGCCAGATCCTGCGCGACTGACGCGGTATCCGATTGGCGGCGACCCCCGGCCCCGCCGTACGATTTGCTCACAGGCGTTCGAGCCGTCATCAGCGGCGAGCCTCCGGAAGAAAGCCCTCGGGCGACTAGAACCGGACGGGTGGCCCGTCACAGCCGCGACAGAGAGGCTCCGCGAGGGGCAAGCAGGGTGGTACCGCGGTCCTCGGATCGTCCCTGCGGTGATCGAACCACTACACCGCAGGAGCTGCCGCCCATGACCTACCCCAAGGTCTTCACCGACGCCGCGGGCGCCGTCCCCTCGAGCCCGAAGTTCCCGCAGGTCGAGGAGCGGGTGCTGGCCTACTGGGCCGCCGACGGCACCTTCCAGGCCAGCATCGACCAGCGCGACCCCGGCGCCGACGGCTCCAACGAGTTCGTGTTCTACGACGGCCCGCCGTTCGCCAACGGCCTGCCGCACTACGGCCACCTGCTCACCGGCTACGTCAAGGACCTGGTCCCGCGCTACCAGACCATGCGTGGCAAGCGGGTCGAGCGCCGGTTCGGCTGGGACACCCACGGGCTGCCGGCCGAGCTGGAGGCGATGCGGCTCAACGGGATCAAGACGACTGACGAGATCGTCGAGATGGGCATCGACAAGTTCAACGACGCCTGTCGCGAGTCGGTGATGAAGTACACCGGGGAGTGGCGCGAGTACGTCACCCGCCAGGCCCGCTGGGTCGATTTCGACAACGACTACCGCACCATGAACCCCGACTACATGGAGTCGGTCATCTGGGCCTTCAAGGGCCTGCACGACAAGGGCCTGGTCTACGAGGGCTTCCGCGTGCTGCCCTACTGCTGGAACGACGAGACGCCGCTGTCCAACCACGAGCTGCGGATGGACGACGACGTCTACCAGATGCGTCAGGACCCGGCCGTGACCGTCGGGTACGACGTCAGCACCGACGGCCCGCTCCAGGGTGTGAAGCTGCTGGTCTGGACGACCACGCCGTGGACGCTGCCGAGCAACCTCGCGGTGATGGTCGGCGCCGACATCGACTACGTGGTCGTCGCGCACGAGGGGACCCGCTACCTGCTGGCCGAGTCGCGGCTGGCGTCGTACGCCCGGGAGCTGGCGGGGGAGGACGGCGAGTTCGAGGTCGTCTCGCGCCACCTCGGTGCCGAGCTGGTCGGGCTGACCTACACCCCGCCGTTCGCCTACTACCTGGGTCACGAGAACGCCTTCCGCGTCGTCGCGGCCGAGTTCGTCACCACCACCGACGGCACCGGGCTGGTGCACACCGCCGGCGCCTTCGGTGAGGACGACAAGGTGGTCACCGACCGCGAGGGCATCGAGGCCGTGATGCCGGTCGGCAAGGACGGGCGGTTCACGTTCCCCGTCACCGACTACGAGGGCCTGCAGGTCTTCGACGCGAACCTGCCGATCATCGAGCACCTGCGCAACACCACGAAGGTCTCCCGAGGTGAGGAGGGCACGGAGACCGGCTCGGTCACCCCCGGCACCGTGCTGCTGCGCCGCGAGACCTACGACCACTCCTACCCGCACTGCTGGCGCTGCCGCGAGCCGCTGATCTACAAGGGCGTCTCGTCGTGGTTCGTCGAGGTCACCGCGATCAAGGAGCGGATGCTCGAGCTCAACCAGCAGATCCGCTGGGTGCCCGACCACATCCAGGACGGCCAGTTCGGCCGCTGGCTGGAGAACGCCCGCGACTGGTCGATCACCCGCAACCGGTTCTGGGGCTCCCCGGTGCCGGTGTGGAAGAGCGACGACCCGGCGTACCCCCGCCTCGACGTCTACGGCTCCTTCGAGGAGCTCGAGCGCGACTTCGGCCGGCTGCCGCGCAACGCCGACGGCGAGCGCGACCTGCACCGGCCGTGGGTCGACGAGCTGACCCGCCCGAACCCCGACGACCCCACGGGTGCGTCCACGATGCGCCGGGTCGCCGACGTGCTCGACGTGTGGTTCGACTCGGGTTCGATGTCCTACGCCCAGGTGCACTACCCGTTCGAGAACGCCGAGTGGTTCGACGGCACGGCCGAGAAGAAGGGGCACTTCCCGGGCGACTTCATCGTCGAGTACATCGGCCAGACCCGCGGCTGGTTCTACACGCTGCACATCCTGGCGACCGCGCTGTTCGACAAGCCGGCGTTCGAGGCCTGCATCAGCCACGGCATCGTGCTCGGCTCCGACGGCAACAAGATGTCGAAGTCGCTGCGCAACTACCCCGACGTCAGCGAGGTCTTCGACCGCGACGGCGCCGACGCGATGCGCTGGTTCCTGATGTCCAGCCCGATCCTGCGCGGCGGCAACCTGGTCGTCACCGAGCAGGGCATCCGCGACTCGGTGCGCCAGGTCCTGATGCCGCTGTGGAACAGCTGGTACTTCTTCCAGCTCTACGCCAACGCCGCCGGCGAGGGGTACGACGCGTCCTCGCGCACCGACTCCACCGACCCGCTCGACCGCTACCTGCTGGCCAAGTGCCGCCAGTACGTCGAGGAGATGACCCGCACGCTCGACGACTACGCCGTCGCCGACGCCTGCGACGTGACCCGGTCGTTCCTCGACGTGCTGACCAACTGGTACATCCGGCGCTCGCGCGACCGGTTCTGGGGCGACAACACCGACGCCTTCGACACCCTCTTCACGGTGCTGGAGGTGGTCTGCCGGACCACCGCGCCGCTGCTGCCGCTGACCACCGAGGAGGTCTGGCGCGGGCTCACCGGGGGTCGCTCGGTACACCTGACCGACTGGCCGTCGGCCGAGGAGCTGCCGGCCGACGACGCGCTGGTGGCGGCGATGGACCAGGTGCGCGACGTCTGCTCGGCGACGTCCGCGCTGCGCAAGGCGGCCAACCTGCGCAACCGGCTGCCGCTGGCCACGCTGACCGTGGTCGTCGACGACCCGGCCGCGCTGGCCGGCTTCGAGGGCATCGTCCGCGACGAGGTCAACGTGAAGCAGGTCCGGCTGCTGGCCGCCGACGCGCCCGAGGCGGCGTCGTACGGCGTCGCGCAGCGGCTGAGCGTCAACGCCCGCGCCGCGGGCCCGCGCCTCGGCAAGGACGTGCAGGTCGCGATCAAGGGCTCGAAGTCGGGTGACTGGTCGGTGGCCGAGGACGGCACCGTGACCGCCGGCGGCCTGGCGCTGCAAGAGGGGGAGTACACCCTCGAGACCGTCGCCGGCGCCGCCGACGACAGCACCGTGGTCGGCATGCTCCCGCGCGGCGGCTTCGTCGTCCTCGACACCGCCGTGACGCCCGAGCTGGCTGCCGAGGGCGTGGCCCGCGACCTGGTCCGTGCCGTCCAGCAGGCCCGTCGCGACGCGGGTCTCGAGGTCTCCGACCGGATCGCGCTGACCGTCGCCGGCTCGGAGGCCGTCCAGACCGCCGCCCGCACGCACGAGCAGCTGATCACGTCCGAGACCCTGGCGACGAGGTACGACGTGGTCGCGGGCCCGGACGGCGAGCCCACCATCACCGTCACCAAGGCCTGACCGCCGAGTCAGCAGAAGCAGCGGGCCGAGTCAGCACTACTGGTGCTGACTCGGCCCGCCTTCAGCGGGAGAGGTTGCGGTAGGCCTGGGCGGACAACGGCACGAAGACCAGGGTGAGTACGGCGGGCCAGGCGAGCGCGACGAGCACGGCGTGGTCGGCGAGCACGCCGTCGGTGATGCCGCTGGGGTTGCCGAACAGCTCGCGGCAGGCGGCGGCGGTGGCCGAGACCGGGTTCCACTGGGCCAGGAAGGCCAGCCAGTCGGGCATCGTCTCGGGCGCGACGAACAGGTTCGAGAGGAACCCGAGCGGCCACACCAGCACCTGCACGCCCATCAGCGCGCCCTCGCCTCGGAAGGTCAGACCGAGACAGATCCCGATCCACAGCACCGCGAACCGCAGCCACAGCAGCAGTACGACGGCCAGCAGCGCATCGGTCGCCGACCCGGAGACCCGCCAGCCGACCAGCAGCCCGCCCACCATCAGCACCGCCAGCTGGAGGGTCGAGTTGGCGAGGTCGGCCCCGACCCGGCCGAGGGGGACGGCGAGGCTGCTGATCGGCATCGAGCGGAACCGGTCGGTCACGCCCTTCTTCGAGTCGTTGGTGATCGCGCCCATGGTCGCCTCGACGCCGAAGAGCATCGAGAGCGCGAACATGCCGGGCAGCAGGTAGGGCAGGTAGTCGCCCCCGCCCGGGAGCTCGATCGCGCCGCCGAAGAGGTAGCCGAAGACCAGCAGCAGCATGATCGAGAACGCGACCCCGAAGATCGGCGTCCACGGCTCGCGGACCCAGTGCAGCAGCTCGCGCCGGGTCATCACCCAGCTCTGGCGCAGGACCGCGGTCATCGGTCCACCTCCTCGTGGTCGGTCGGTGCGGTCAGGTGCAGGAAGACCTCGTCGAGCGTCGGCCGGCGCAGCAGCACGTCGTCGACCCCGATCCCGGCCCGGTCGAGGGCACGGACGACGTCCAGCAGGGTGGCCGCCCCACCGCCGGGGCCGGCCTCGACCGTCACCTGCAGGGTGTCGGGGTCGACGGCGCCGCCGGTCGCGACGGCGGCCCGCTCGAGGTCGGCGACGGTGCTGAGCGTGACCGTCACCCGGTCGCCGCCCAGCCGGCGCTTCAGCTCCGCGCTGGTGCCCTCGGCGATCACCCGGCCGGCGCCGAGCACGGTGATCCGATCGGCGAGCTGGTCGGCCTCGTCGAGGTACTGGGTCGTCAGCAGCACCGTCGTGCCAGCGGCGACCACGCGTCGTACCGTCTCCCAGACCTCGTGCCGGCCCCGCGGGTCCAGCCCGGTGGTGGGCTCGTCGAGGAACAGCACCCGCGGTGTGCGGACCAGCGCCGCAGCGATGTCGAGGCGGCGCCGCATGCCGCCGGAGTACGTCGACACCTTCCGGTCGGCCGCGTCGGTGAGGCCGAAGTCCGCGAGCAGCTCGGTCGCCCGGGTCTCGGCGGCCGACTTGGACAGGCCGTGGAGTCGGCCGAACATGACGAGGTTCTCGCGGCCGAACAGCACCTCGTCGAGGGCCGAGGACTGCCCGACCAGCCCGATCGCCCGGCGCGCCGCTTCGGGCCGGTGACGCAGGTTCTCGTGCGCGACGAGCACCTCACCCTCGTCGTAGCCGACCAGGGTGGCGAAGATGCGCACGGCGGTGGTCTTGCCGGCGCCGTTGGGGCCCAGGAGAGCGTGCACGGTCCCGGCTTCGACGCTCAGGTCGAAGCCGTCCAGGGCGAGCGTGTCGCCGTACCGCTTGCGCAGTCCGCGGGCGACGAGTGGGGAGAGGGTGGGCATGGGCGACTCCTAATATCGTACGACGTACGGAGTTGAGCGCCGGAGCCTAGCATTTAATTCCGTACTTCGTACGAAGAAGTAGTCTTCCCCCTATGCCCGCCGATCCCGACCCCGCCCTGCGCCTGCTCTGGCGGCACGTCGTCCCGGCGGAGCAGGCGGCCCGGCGGGGTCCCAAGCAGAAGCTCTCCGTCGACCAGGTGGTCGACGCAGCGATCGAGCTCGCCGACCGGGACGGCCTCGCCGCACTGTCGATGCGTGGTCTCGCCCAGCATCTCGGGCTGGGGGCGATGACGCTCTACAGCTACGTGCCCGGTCGCAACGAGCTGATCGCCCTGATGGTCGACCAGGCGATCGGCGAGGCCGAGCTGCCGGAGCTCCCGGTGGAGCTACGCGGTCGGCTGGAGCTCGTCGCCCGCCAGCAGTACGACGTCTGCCGCCGCCACCCGTGGCTGCTGGAGGTGTCCGGGCTGCGGCCCTGGCTGGGTCCGCACGCCTCGGAGCGCTACGAGTGGCAGCTCTCCGCGGTCGAGGGTGTCGGCCTGGACGACATCGAGATGGACCAGACGGTCGCGCTGCTCAGTGGCTACGCGACGAGCATCGCCCGCGCCCTGCACGAGGTGCAGCGTGCGGAGCGGGAGTCCGGCCTGACCGAGCTGGAGTGGTGGGAGGCGAACGCCGAGGCACTCGGCGAGGTGATGCAGTACCGCTCCTACCCGCTGGCCGGCCGGGTCGGGTCGGCCGCGGGGGAGGCCTACCAGGCGGCCTCCGACCCGGCCCGCGAGCTGGAGTTCGGCCTCGCGCGGATCGTCGACGGCCTGCTGGTGCACCTCGGCCGCGTCTGAGCGAGCGGCGGACGTCATCCGGACGGAGCCACCGTCGGCTCTGTCCGGATGACGTCCCACCGACGTCTCTCCACAGATCGCCCGACAGCGGTCGCGGCCGGGCCGCGGTTCGCGCAGGGTCGTCGGCATGCCCCGCCGCACCCCGTACGACGACCCGCGCCTCGTCGCCCTGCGCAAGCTCGGTCGCGAGCAGGGGCAGGTGGTGTCCCGCAAGCAGGTGTACGGCCTCGGGGTGACCCGGTGGGAGGTGCGCGGGGAGGTGCGGGCGCGGCGCTGGCAGCTGATCGGCGATCAGTCGGTGTGCCTCCACAACAGCGAGCTCAGTGACGAGGGGAACCGCTGGGCGGCGCTCTTCCAGGGCGGGCCGCGAGCGCAGCTCGACGGAGCCTCCTCGTTGGTGGCGTCGGGCCTGGAGCGGTTCAGCGTCGACCGGGTCCGGGTGTCGGTGCCGCGCGGGGTGCGGGTGCGCCGTACCCGCCTCTTCGACATTCGGCAGACCCGCCGCTGGTCGGCGGACGACCTGGCTCCCGGCGGGATCCCCCACACGCGGGTGGCGGTGGCGACCGTGCGGGCTGCGCTGTGGGCCCGCACCGACAAGGAAGCGACCTACGTGCTCACCCTCGTCGTCCAGCAGGGGCTCGAGCGTGCCGAGGCGATCGGCGAGGAGCTGCTGCGGGTCAGGCGCGACCGGCGACGGCTGCTGCTGCACGAGGTCGTCAACGACCTGCTCGGTGGTGCCCGCAGCATCGGCGAGCTCGACGTGGGTCGGGAGCTGCGTCGGCGGGGCCTCCCGGAGCCGAGCCGACAGGTGCTGCGCCGCGACCGGGCCGACCGCTACTACCTGGACCTGTGCTGGCCGGACCTGCACCTCGTCGTCGAGATCGACGGCATCCACCACAGCTGGGCGGAGAACGTCGTGGGGGACGCGCTGCGCCAGAACGCCCTCGCGATCCAGGGGGACGCCGTGCTCCGGCTGCCACTGCTCGGCCTGCGGCTCGAGCCGGACGCCTTCTACGCCCAGATCGAGGACGCGATGCTCGCGGCCGGGTGGCGGCCGGCGGCCGCGTGAGCGGACGTCATCCGGAGGGAGCTACCGCTGGCTCCGTCCGGATGACGTCTGCTCGACCGCCGGGTGGCGTCAGTCGAGGCCGAGCCGGCCCGCCAGTCGGCCCAACGAGGCGACGACTTCGTCCTCGGACTTGTCCGGCACCCCCCAGATCAGCTCGGAGACGCCGGCGTCGGCCCAGGCGGCGAGGTCGTTCGGGTCGGGCTTGAAGGCGATCAGCACCCGGATGTCGGGCAGGCCGTCGCGCCCGGCGTCGGCCCAGGCCTTCTTCAGCGCCTCGATCTGGCCGCTGATGTCGGTCTGGGTCGGCGTGGTCATCCAGCCGTCGGCGTGCTTGGCGATCCAGGCGAACGTCTTCGGCCCGCCGCCCGCACCGATCACCAGCGGGATGTGCGCCTGGACCGGCTTGGGGTAGGCCCAGGACGGTCCGAACGACACGAACTCCCCGTCGTACGACGCCTCCTCCTGCGTCCAGAGGGCGCGCATCGCCTCGACGTACTCCTTGAGCACGGTGCGCCGCTTGCCCGCGGGCACGTGGTGGTCGGTGAGCTCGTCGGTGTTCCAGCCGAAGCCGGCCCCGATCGAGACCCGGCCGCCGGAGAGGTGGTCGAGAGTCGCGATGGCCTTGGCGAGGGTGATCGGGTCCGACTCGACCGGCAGCGCGACCGCGGTGGAGAGTCCGATCCGGGTGGTCACCGCGGCCGCGGTGGCCAGCGAGACCCAGGGGTCGAGGGTGCGCAGGTAGCGGTCGTCGGGCAGCGACTCGTCGCCGGTGCCGGGGTGCGCCGCGGTCCGCTTGACCGGGATATGGGTGTGCTCGGGCACGTAGAGCGTGTCGAAGCCGCGGTCCTCGGCCGCCTTGGCGAGGGTGGCCGGCGTGATGCCGCGGTCGGAGGTGAAGAGCACGATGCCGTTGCGCATGCGACGAAGAGTAGAACGTGTTCCAGTTCGGGGGGAAGGCGAGTCCCGGCGCCCGGTGGGGCTGGTTGGATGGGTCCATGACGCCCCTCGACCTCTCCACCGACGCGGTGACCCTGACCCGCCAGCTGGTCGACATCGAGTCGGTGAGCAGGAACGAGCAGGCGATCGCCGACGCGGTCGAGACCGCGCTGACCCCGCTGGCGCACCTGGTCGTGACCCGTCGCGGCAACACCGTGGTCGCCCGCACCGACCTCGGCCGCAGCGAGCGGGTCGTGATCGCGGGCCACTTGGACACCGTCCCCCTCAACGACAACCTGCCGAGCCGGCTCGAGGGCGACCTCCTGCACGGCCTGGGCACCTGCGACATGAAGGGCGGCGACGCCGTCATCCTCCGGCTCGCGGCGACCGTCCCCGAGCCGGTCCGCGACGTCACCTTCATCCTCTACGAGGGCGAGGAGATCGAGGCCGAGTTCAACGGGCTCAAGCACCTCGCCGAGAGCGACCCCGACCTGATGACGGCCGACTTCGCGATCCTGATGGAGCCCTCCAACGCCTCGGTCGAGGCCGGCTGCCAGGGCACCCTCCGGGTCGAGGTCCGTACGACGGGGGAGCGGGCCCACTCCGCGCGCAGCTGGCGGGGCGTCAACGCCATCCACGGTGCCGCCGAGGTGCTGGCCCGGCTGAACGCCTACGAGGCGCGCCGGCCGGTGATCGACGGGCTGGAGTACCACGAGGGCCTCAACGCCGTCCGGATCGGCGGCGGGGTCGCCGGCAACGTGATCCCGGACGAGTGCGTGGTCGAGGTGAACTTCCGCTTCGCCCCCGACCGCAGCGAGGCCGAGGCCGAGCAGTTCGTCCGCGAGTTCTTCGAGGGGTACGACGTCCGCCTCACCGACTCCGCCCCCGGGGCGCTGCCCGGCCTGGACCGGCCGGCCGCGAAGGCGTTCGTGGAGGCGGTCGGCGGCGGCGTGAACCCCAAGTTCGGCTGGACCGACGTCGCCCGCTTCACCGGCCTCGGCATCCCCGCCGTCAACTACGGCCCGGGCGACCCGACGCTGGCCCACAAGCAGGAGGAGCACGTGCCGGTCGAGCACATCGAGCGCTGCGAGGCCCGGCTCCGAGCCTGGCTGGAAGGACGGTGACCGGGTGGTGAGGGACAAGCGCAAGGGCCCGGTCCTGCAGCGGCGCGACCAGGTCGACTTCACCACGACCGACCAGCGCCTGCTGGACTCCCGCGGCCCCTCCGACTGGGTGCACGCCGACCCGTGGCGGGTGCTGCGGATCCAGGCCGAGTTCGTCGAGGGCTTCGGGACGCTCGCCGAGCTGGGCCCCGCGGTCGCGGTCTTCGGGTCCGCGCGCACCGACCGGGAGCACCCGTCGTACGCCGCGGGTGAGGAGGCGGGCCGCAAGCTCGTCGAGGCGGGCTTCGCCGTCGTCACGGGCGGCGGTCCGGGCGCGATGGAGGCGGCCAACAAGGGTGCCTGCGAGGCCGACGGCCTCAGCGTGGGGCTCGGCATCGAGCTGCCCTTCGAGTCCGGGCTCAACGAGTGGGTCGACGTCGGCATCAACTTCCGCTACTTCTTCGTCCGCAAGACCATGTTCGTGAAGTACACCCAGGGCTTCATCGTGCTGCCCGGCGGCGTCGGCACCCTCGACGAGCTCTTCGAGGCGATGACGCTCGTGCAGACCCGGAAGATCACCCACTTCCCGATCGTGCTGCTCGGCACGGCCTACTGGGGCGGCCTGATCGACTGGCTGCGCGGCACCGTGCTCGCCGACGGCCGGATCTCGGAGTCGGACCTCGACGCCCTCCTGGTGACCGACGACATCGACGAGGCCGTCGCGCTGATGGTCGCGGCCCGAGAGGGTGATGGGCGGTGATGTGGCTCTTCGCCGTCCTGGTGGTCCTCGCGATGGGCGCCGTGGCGGTGGTCGCCGCCGGCCGGGGCGCACCCCTGTCCGAGGCGTACGACGACCGCGTGGACGCCACCGTCTCCGCGGACGGTCCGGTGACGGCCGACGATCTGCGCCGGGTCCGGTTCCCGCTGGCGTTCCGCGGCTACCGCATGCAGGAGGTCGACGCCCTCCTGGACCGGTTGGCCACCGAGCGCGAGGAGGCGGCCCGAGAGGCGATGGGCGAGGTGGAGGGCGAGCTGGAGGACGAAGTGGCGGCGACCCCGGTCGTCGCGGAGACCAACGCCCCGCCGGCCGCGGATGGCCGCCCCGAGCAGGCGTAGGGCAGACTGCCCGCCGTGTCGCCCGCCGTCGTCGTCTACGTGCTCACCGGTCTCGCCGCCGTGGTCGTGGTCCTCACCCGGGTGCGGCTCGGCCGTACGCGGGGCGCCGGCCGGCTCGAGGTCGGGCGCACGCTGCTGAACCTGCACACCGGTGCCGGGGTCTCGGCGCTGGTCCTCTGGGTGGCCTTCCTGCTCGCCCCCGAGAGCAACCCGCTCGGCGGCAGCCTGGTCGGGCTCGCGGCGATCGGCCTGTGGTGGCTGGTCGCGCTCGCCGGGCTGCTGATCCTGGTGCGCTGGCTGCCGAGCCGCGGCCGGCACGCCGCCGACGAGCGCACCGACAGCTGGTCGCAGGGCCCGGGGCTCTCGGTCCTCGCCCACGTCGGGATGATGATCGGAGTCGGCGTGTTCACCTGGGCCTACCTCACCCAGGTGGTGTGATGCTCCGATGACTCGTCGTCTCGGGATCCTGCTCGCCGCGCTCGCGCTGGTCGCGACCACCGCCCCCGTGGCGCCGTCCGTGGCCGCGGCCGCGGAGCCCACGGTCGTCGGCAAGCGGGTGATCGGGCACTCGGTCCAGGGCCGCCCGATCGTCGCCTACCGGCTCGGCAAGCGCGGAAAGAAGGTCCCGACGGTCGTGCTGATCTCGACCATGCACGGCAACGAGGCCGCGCCGCGCCAGATCCTGCAGGAGCTGGTCGACGGCGAGCCGGTCCGCGACCTCGACCTGTGGGTGGTGCCGACGTACAACCCCGACGGCCTGGCCGCAGGCAGCCGCCGCAACGCCCGCGGCGTCGACCTCAACCGCAACTATCCCTACCGCTGGGCCGCCCTCGACGGGAACTACGAGTCCGGCAGCGGGCCCGCCTCGGAGCCGGAGACCGAGGCGATGATGGGGTTCCTGCGCGACGTGCGCCCCGACCACATCCTCAGCTTCCACCAGCCGCTGAACGGCGTCGACACCGACACCAAGCGCTCCGCCTTCGCCCGCCGGGTGGCCAAGGTCCTCGGCCTGCGGGCCACCACCTTCGACTGCGGCGGGGTCTGCCACGGCACCATGACCGGCTGGTACAACGACCGGTTCCGCGGCAACGCGCTCACCGTCGAGTACGGCGCCCGCCCCAGCCGCCGGATGATGCGCGAGGTCGCCCCGGAGCGGGTGCTCCGGGTCTTCCGGGCCTGGCGCGGCTACCGGACCGTCGAGGAGTCCCCGAACCGCTGAGCGTCATCGCCCCTCGAAGGCCGGCTTCTCCTTCGCGATGAAGGCCGTGACCGCGCGCTGGTGGTCCTCGGTGGCGCCGGACTTCTGCATCATCGCGCTCTCGAACTCCAGCGCCTCGGTGAAGGTGTGGCCGGCGGAGTAGGCGACCGACTGCCGGATCGCGCCGAGGGCGACGGTCGGCCCGGCGGCCAGCTGGGCGGCCAGGGACGCCGCCTCCGCGGCCAGCTCGTCGGCGGGCAGCACCCGGGTCGCGAGGCCGAGGGAGAGTGCCTCGTCGGCCTTCACGGTGCGGGGGAAGTACAGCAGCTCGATCGCCTTCGCCTGTCCGACCAGGAGCGGCAGGTGGTAGCTGGCCCCGGTGTCGCAGGAGAGCGCGACGTTCGCGAAGGCGAGGTTGAAGCCGGCGGTGTCGGCCACCAGGCGGAGGTCGCAGGCGAAGGCCAGGCTCGCACCCGCTCCCGCGGCGACGCCGTTCACGGCGGCGATGACCGGCTTGGCCATGCCGGCCAGCGCGGTGACGATCGGGTTGTAGTGCTCGTCGACGGTGCGGAAGAGCGCGTCGCTGCCGCCGTTGTGCAGCAGCTGGATGTGCTCCTTGAGGTCCTGTCCGGTGCAGAAGGCGCGTCCGGTGCCGGTGAGCACCACGCAGCGGACGGCGGAGTCGTCGGCCACCTGTTGCACGATCTCGCGCAGCAGCACCTTCGTCGCGACGTCGAGGCTGTTCATCGCGTCGGGACGGTTCAAAGTGATCGTGGCGACACCGTTTGAGATGTCGAGGAGGACGGGAGCATCGGTCATGGCCGCAGTCTGCCGCACCGGATCCTCGGGTCTGTGGCGCGGCCCACCCCCTCCATAGGGGATAATGGATGTTGCACATGGCGTTCGCGGGTCCCTGGGGCCCCGAGCGCCTCTGACAGAGAAGGAAGAGGTGCCGGATGGCGGCGATGAAGCCGCGGACGGGCGACGGTCCGCTTGAGGTCACCAAGGAAGGGCGCGGCATCGTGATGCGCGTTCCTCTCGAGGGTGGTGGCCGCCTCGTTGTCGAGCTCAATGCCGACGAGGCCGGTGCTCTCGGCAACGCACTCAAGGACGTCGTGGGCTGAGGTCGGTGACCTCTCCGGCACGTCTCGATCTCCCTACCCAGGTCTCACCTCCGGACTTCGCCCTCAGCGACGTCCTGCCGCATGCGGTGCTCGGCGTCGAGGTGGTGGCCCTCCCGGTGCTGCCCGCTGACGGCGAGGGGGGCAGTCCGCTGCTCGGCCCCGGTGCCGAGCAGCTGGCCGACCAGCTCGGCCTGGACCTGCTCGCGTTGCTCGAGCAGGACCGGGCCACCGGCGCGGCGGGGGAGATCACCTCGCTGCCGGTGGCCCTGGGTGGGCCCGACAACGCCGCGCTCCGCCTGGTGCTGCTCGTCGGCGTCGGCCGGCAGCGGCCCGACGACCTGCGCCGGGCGGGCGCCGCGCTCGCACGGGCGACGGTCGACCGCGCCTCGGTCGCGTCGTCCCTGACGGCCGTGGCCGACGATGCCGGCCTGGAGGCCTTCGTGGTCGGCGCGATGCTCGGCTCGTTCCGCTTCCACTGGCGCTCGACCCCACCGGAGCAGGTGCCGGTCGCTCGGATCGTGCTCGCGGGTCGACCGGACGGTGACGCCGGCGTACTGCGTCGCGCGGTCGCGGTCGGCGGCGCCGGCTGGCGGGCCCGTCAGCTGGCCACGGTGCCGTCCAACCTGAAGAACCCGGCCTGGCTCGCCGAGCAGGCCCGCCTGCTCGCCGACGAGGCCGGCCTCGCCTACGACGTCTGGGACGAGCATCGGCTCGCCGCGGAGGGCTTCGGGGGCATCCTCGGCGTCGGCCAGGCCTCGGCGACGCCGCCGCGCCTGGTCCGGCTCGACTACACCCCGCGCCGCGCCACGCGGCGTACGCCGACGGTGGTGCTGGTGGGCAAGGGCATCACCTTCGACACCGGAGGCATCTCGATCAAGCCGGGCGAGGCGATGTCGAACATGAAGCGCGACATGACCGGTGGCGCCGTCGTGCTCTCCGTGCTGGCCGCGCTCGCCGACGTCGACTGCCCGGTCCGGGTGGTCGGCCTAGTGCCGATGGCCGAGAACGCCGTCTCCGGCAACGCGCTGCGTCCCGGCGACGTGGTCCGGCACTGGGGCGGCCGGACGACCGAGGTGACCAACACCGACGCGGAGGGCCGGGTCGTGCTGGCCGACGCCCTCGCGTACGCCGTCGCGACCCTCGACCCCGCGGTCGTCGTCGACGTCGCGACCCTCACCGGGGCGATGAAGGTGGCGCTCGGTCAGCAGGTCGGCGGCTTCTTCGCCAACCGGGACGCCCTCGCCGAGCGGATCGCGGCAGCGGGTGCCGCGGCCGGCGAGCCGCTGTGGCGCTTCCCGCTGGCTGCGGTCTACGAGGAGAAGATCGCCTCGAAGGTCGCCGACGCCGACAACGCAGGGGGCGGGCCAGGAGCGATCACGGCCGCGCTCTTCCTCCAGCACTTCGTGGGCGATGTCGCGTGGGCCCACCTCGACGTGGCCTCGGTGGGCGACTCGCCGACCGAGCGGTTCGAGTGGACGACCGGACCGACCGGCTTCGGGGCCCGTGCCCTGCTCGCCTGGCTTGGCGGCCCCGCGCCGCTGGACGGGATCTGACGTGCTCGGCCTTTCGATCCGGTGGTCGCTCGCCGACGCGCCCGAGGGCGTCGAGGACGAGCTGGCGGCGTTCGTCGCCGGCACCTCCCACGCCCGCTTCACCGGCATGTCCGGGCTCCGGTTCAAGACCTGGCGGGTGCGCCACGGGGAGTGGTTCGAGGGCACCTACGTCTTCGCGACCGACGAGGCGCGCGCGGCGTTCGAGGAGGAGTTCCGAGCCGGGGCCGCCGACGTCCCTGGCTCGCGGATGGTCGGCAGTCCGCCGGTGCTGATCGAGCCGTTCGACGTGGTCGCGATCGCCGAGGGCTGGGACGGCTTCCTGGCGGCACCGCACTTCTGAGCCCGGACCTCGCGGTCCGCTGAGTCAGCCGGGCGGGTCCTCGACCCGCTCGACCGCCGCCGTCGCGCCGCGCAGGTAGCGCTGGACGACTTCGAGCTCCTCGGCGGTGAACTGGGTCTCGAGGTCGCGCAGCGCCAGGAACATCGGCATCAGGTGGCCCACGACCTCGGCCCGACCGGAATCGGTCAGATGCACCTCGGTGCGCCGCCGGTCGTGGGCGTGCGGGCGTCGCTCGACATGCCCGCGAGCCTCCAGCCGGTCGACGATCCCGGTGGAGGCGGCAGTGCTCACCGTCAGCCGGCGCGCCAGCTCGGCGGGACCCACGGAGTTGTCGGCGAGGTGCTCGAGGGTGACCAGCTCGGTCTCGCCCAGTCCCGCCCGTCGGGCGATCACGTGCCGGATGCGGGCCGCGGCCTCGATCAGGGTGCGCAGCAGCACCGCAGTGGATACCTGAGGTTGTTCAGCCATTTTTGATTCACCTAATTAGTGGCTAAGGTTCTTAGCGAATCGTACTGCGTTCCTCGATCTCCAGGAGATTCTCGTGCAGGACTGGGCCACCCGTCTCACCGGACGCCGGACCGCATGGCTGGTCGCCCTGGTGCCGCTCCTCCTCGCAGTGGCCGTCCTCGGACTGCTCGGCGAGGGAGAGCGGGAGCAGACCGCACTCGACAACCTGCCCGAGGGCATGGACAGCACCCTCGGCGCGGAGCTGCGTGAGGAGCTGCCCGAGTCCGACACCTCCGCCGCGATCATCCTCGTCACCGCCGACGAGGGACGGCTCGACCCCGCCGTTCTCGAGACCGTCCCGCTGGACGTGGAGTTCACGGTCGCCGAGGACGGGACCGCGGCCGTCGCGGTGCTGCCGGTCAAGACGGCCGACGGCGGGGACGCCTCCGACGCGGTCGAGGAGCTCCGCGACACCCTCGACGAGTCCCTGCCCGAGGGCGTCACCGGACAGGTGAGTGGACCGGCCGCCATCCAGGCCGACCTCTCCGCGGTCTTCCAGGGCGCGGACGTCCGGCTGCTCCTGTCGACGGTCGTGATCGTCGCGCTGCTGCTGGTGATCACGTACCGCAGCCCGGTGCTCTGGCTGATCCCGCTGACCGTGGTGGGCATCGCCGACCGGCTCGCCGCCGTCCTCGCGACCCAGGCGATGGCGGTGCTCGACGTCGCCTGGGACCAGTCCACGGTCGGCATCCTCTCGGTGCTGGTCTTCGGCGCCGGGACGGACTACTCGCTGCTGCTGATCTCCCGCTACCGCGACGAGCTCCGCGCCACGCCCGACCGGTTCGCCGCCATGGCCCAGGCCGTACGCCGGACCACGGAGGCCGTGCTCGCCAGCGCCGTGACCGTCGTCCTCGGGGTGCTCACGCTGCTGCTGTCGCTCACCCCGACGACCCGCGGCCTGGGGCTCGCCTGCGCCATCGGCGTCGTCGTGGCCGCGTTCTTCGCGCTGGTCGTGCTGCCCGCGACGCTCGTGCTGTTCGGGCGCTGGGTCTTCTGGCCCCGGGTGCCGCACGAGGGCGACACGGCCCTCGTCGACGCCGGCGGCTTCTGGCACCGGGTCGGTGTCCAGGTGGGCAGGCGGCCGGCCGCGTTCGTCACGGGCTCGATCCTGGTGCTCGCCGTCCTGGCGCTCGGCACCCTGCGCATCGATACCGGCCTGGACCGGGCCGACCAGTTCCTCGACGAGCCCGAGGCGATCTCCGCCGCGGAGCGGGCCGCCGAGTCCTTCCCGGCCGGGCTCACCGATCCTGCGCGGGTCGTGACGAACGCCGACGCCGGCACCGTCCTGGAGCGCGTCGAGGCGACGGCCGGCGTCGGGTCCGTGCGGGTCACCGGCGAGGGCAACGGCGTCACCCAGCTGGACGCGGTCCTCGAGGGCGCGTCGGGCTCGACGGAGGCCCGCGACACCGTGCTCCGGCTGCGGGAGGGTCTCGCCGACCTGGACGACACCCACGTGCTCGGGGCGGAGGCCGAGGCCATCGACGAGGCCGAGGCGGCCCAGCGCGACCGGATGCTGATCCTGCCGCTGCTCCTGGCCCTGGTGCTGGGCGCGCTGCTGCTGCTGTTGCGCGCCGTCGTCGCCCCGCTGCTCCTGGTGCTGACCGTGCTGGCGACGTACGCCGCGAGCCTCGGTGCTTCGTGGTGGCTGTTCACCCGGGTCCTCGGCTTCGAGGCGCTGGACACCAGCACCCCGCTCTTCGCGTTCCTCTTCCTGGTGGCGCTCGGCGTCGACTACAACATCTTCCTGGTCACCCGGGCGCGCGAGGAGGCCCGCGAGCACGGGTCGCGCGAGGGCATGCTGCGCGGGCTGACCGCGACGGGCGGGGTGATCACGAGCGCCGGCATCCTGCTGGCCGCGGTGTTCGCGGTGCTGGGGGTGCTGCCGCTGGTCGTGCTGGCCCAGATCGGCACCGTCATCTGCATCGGCGTCCTGCTCGACACCCTGCTGGTGCGGACCGTGCTCGTCCCGGCGCTGGCGATGCTGCTGGGCGACCGGTTCTGGTGGCCGCGCCGGGTCGCCGGGTCGGCCGAGACCGAGGCCGACACCCCGGTCGAGGCTCAGGCCAGGGCCTAGGCCCCGGCCGAGGGCCTACGAGCGCTCGGGGTTCCACTCCTTCTTCGCGAGGAGCAGCCCGTCGCCGACGGGCAGCAGCACCGGCACCAGCTCGTCGTGGGCGGCGACCTCGCGGCCCAGCTCGCGGATGGCGACGGTCTCCTCGTCGCGGCGCGCCGGGTCGGCGACCCGGTCGTGCCACAGGGCGTTGTCGAAGGCCACCACGCCGCCGGGCCGGAGCAGCCGCAGCGCCTCGCGCAGGTAGGCGCCGTACTCCCGCTTGTCGCCGTCGCAGAACACGATGTCGTAGTGGCCGTCGGTGAGGCGGGGGAGTACGTCGAGGGCCGCGCCCGAGATGGTGCGGGCCCGCTGGCTCGGGATGCCGGCCTCGGTGAAGGACTGCCGGGCGAGGCGCTGGTGCTCGGCCTCGATGTCGACGGTGGTCAGGACGCCGTCGGCGCGCATCCCGCGCAGCAGCCAGAGCCCGGAGACCCCGGTGCCGGTGCCGACCTCCACGACGGCGCGGGCGTCGAGAACGGAGGCGAGGAACCGCAGCGCGGCTCCGCCTCCGGACCCGATGGCGCTGACGCCGACCTCGTCGGCGCGGGCACGGGCGGAGGTGAGCACGTCGTCCTCGGCGACGTAGGCCTCGGAGTGGGACCAGCTCGCGGCGTTGATCGGCGTCGTCACCCCCTCAAGGTATCGCGACCCGACCGGACAGCGGCGTACGCCGCCGGGAACACGACGGCCGGCCCGGTCGTTGGCAGGGATGTGACCCGATCACAGGGTTCTTTCAGCAAGGTGGCCTAGCGTGCGGAGGGACGGGACGTTGTTCAGGTCGAAAGGGGTCCCCGTGGACGCTCAGCAGGAGACTCCGGAGGTCCCCACGTGGGACGAGATCGTCGAGCAGCACTCCGATCGGGTCTACCGCCTCTCCTATCGGCTGACCGGCAACCGCCACGACGCCGAGGACCTCACCCAGGAGGTCTTCGTCCGGGTCTTCCGCTCACTGTCGACCTACACCCCCGGCACGTTCGAGGGCTGGCTGCACCGGATCACCACGAACCTCTTCCTCGACCAGGCCCGCCGCAAGCAGCGGATCCGCTTCGACGCCCTCTCCGACGAGCGGGCCGACCGGCTGACCAGCTCGTCGCCGGCGCCGGAGGCGGCGTACGCCGACCAGCGCTTCGACGACGACGTGGAGCGGGCCCTGGCCACCCTGCCGCCCGACTTCCGTGCCGCGGTCGTGCTGTGCGACGTCGAGGGCCTCTCCTACGAGGAGATCGCCGGCATCCTCGACGCCAAGCTCGGCACCGTGCGGTCCCGCATCCACCGCGGACGCGCCATGCTCCGCTCCGCGCTCGCGCACCGGGCCCCCGGTGCCGGCCGGGCTCGTTACTCCGGTCCCGCCGCGGGGCCGTTCGTGCTCCCGGAGCGCGCATGATCGGCCACCTCGGCTCTCGCGCCAGCGCCCTGCTGGACGGTCAGCTCTCCGCCGAAGAGACCGAGCGGGCCTGGGCGCACGTCCACCAGTGCCACCTGTGCCGCGACCTCGTCGAGCGTGAGGGCTGGGTCAAGACCCGGCTGGCCGGGCTCTCCTTCGGCGACGACTGCGCCCCCGACGGGTTGAAGGGCTCGCTGCTCGGTGCGGCCGGCCGCCGCTCCGCGTGCGACGCCTCCGGCACGCCGCCGCTGGGCCAGCCCCCGGGTGACTTCTACCTGACGATGGGTGCGAGCAGTACGTCGCGGCCTCGTCGCAACGCCTCGCTGGCCGCCATCGGCGGCGGCGCCGTGGGTGCCGCGGTGATGGGCTTCCTGATGCTCGGCACCGCCCCGGCCGACGTGCCGACCCCCGACCGACGCCCGCCGGTCACCTCGATCTCGAACCCCGGGACCCCGACGCCCACGCCGCCGCCGCGGCGACTCCCGCAGCCCACCCCGTAGTGCCGCGCCGGGTCGCCGCGCGGTCTGGCCGGCACGGATTTCCGGTGACTGTGATGATGGTCCCGTGAACGACGCAGGTCAGCCTCCTTCGGACGGCGATCCCACCCAGCCGATCGGCCGTACGCCGTCGGGGCCCCCGCCCGCCCTCCCTCCGTCGGCCGGGCCGTCCTGGGTCCCGCCCGCGCACCAGCCTCCGGCCGCCCCGGCCCACAGCGGCCAGTGGCCGGGGTTTGCGCCCCCGGGTACCCAGCCGATGCCCGTCGCGCCGGCGCGGCACGCGGCGACCCGCGGACGGGTCAGCGGCTGGACCTGGCCCCTGGTGGCGGCCCTCGCGCTGCTCCTGGGACTGGTGGGCGGCGTGTTCGGGGCGGTGGCGTACGACGAGCTGACCGCCAACGACGGACCGGGCACCGTGCGCGACGGACTGGCCGGCGTGGACGTCGTCGAGAAGCCACCGCTTCCGGCCGCGGACGGCTCGATCGCCGCCGTCGCCCAGGAGCTGTTGCCCAGCACCGTCCAGATCTCCGCGGAGTTCGAGGGCCAGGCCAACGGCGCCACCGGGTCCGGGTTCGTCCTGGACAGGCAGGGTCACGTCGTCACGAACAACCACGTCGTCGCCGGCGCGGCCAAGGACGACGGCAAGATCGCGATCGTCGACCACGAGGGCAACCGCTACGCCGCGACCGTCGTCGGTCGCAGCCCGGTCTACGACCTCGCGGTGCTCTACTCCGAGGAGGCCGAGGCGCTCGCCCCGGCCGCCCTCGGCGCCTCCCGCTCGCTGCTGGTCGGCGAGGGGGTCGTCGCGATCGGCTCCCCGCTCGGCCTGAGCTCCACCGTCACCGCGGGCATCGTCAGCGCGCTGCAGCGCCCCGTGTCCACCGGTGACGCGGCCAGCGAATCGTCGTACATCAACGCCGTGCAGACCGACGCCGCGATCAACCCCGGCAACTCCGGGGGACCGCTGGTCAACCTGCGTGGCCAGGTCGTCGGCGTGAACTCCGCCATCGCGACCACCGGCGGCAGCGGCTTCGGCACCGAGTCCGGCAACATCGGCGTCGGCTTCGCCATCCCCATCGAGCAGGTGCGGATCACCGCCGACCAGATCCTGAAGACCGGCGAGGCCCGCTACCCCTTGATCGGCGCGCAGGTGCAGACCGGACAGGGCGACGGCTCCGGTGCCGAGATCGACGAGGTCAACGACGGCACCCCGGCCGCGGACAGCGGGCTGAAGGCCGGCGACGTGATCGTGGCCGTCGAGGGCTCACGGGTCACCGACGGGATCGCCCTGATCGTGGCGATCCGGTCGCACCAGCCCGGCGAGACCCTGGAGTTCACCGTGCTCCGCGACGGCGAGGAGCAGGCCTTCGAGGTCACCCTCGACTCCGAGGTCGGCTGACCCGGGCTCTCGGGCCTGACCCTCAGATCTCGTCGGAGCTTCGCCCCTGCTCGGCCTCGACGAACGGGTGCTGGTCGACGAACTGCGCGGTCTCGGTGTACATCCGCTGGATGTAGTCCTCGAGCACCGAGCCCTCCACCCGCCACTGGCCGCGGCCGCCGATCTTGATCGCCGGCAGGTCGCCGCGGCGCACGAGCGCATACACCTGGGCGCTGGAGGTGTTGAGCACCTCGGCGACGTCGGCGAGGGTGAGGAATCGGGGTGCTGCGGCCATGGGCACATCGTCGCACCTGCTCCGGTGCCGCGCCCGGCACCACCCGCTGGTTGTGGAGAGCAGCCCCTGTGGAGAACCGGGTGTTCAGGTCCGGACAGGTGGGCATGATGGCGCTTGTGGCGAGGAGTTCGCGAGTTCCCACCGCACCGCAGGCGGAGCCCGCGGTGCGCGCGACGACGTCGGGATGGCGCGATCCGCGCCTGTGGGTGGGCGTCGCGATCGTCGCGGTCTCGGTCGTCGCCGGCGCGCGTCTGCTGGGCGCGGCCGACGACACGGTGCGGGTCTGGGCGGTGGCCGCGGACATCGGCCCCGGGGACCGCTTGGCCGAGTCCGAGCTGGTGGCGCGTCGGGTCCGCTTCGCCGACGAGGCGGACCTGGACGGCTACTTCACGGTCGACGACGAGCTGCCGGCGGACCTGGAGCTGACCCGCGGTGTCGGCGACGGTGAGCTGCTGCCCCGCGGTGCGGTCGCCGCCGCCGGCGACCGCGACCGACTCGAGCTGCCGGTCTCCGTCGATCCTGCGCTGGTGCCGGCCTCGGTGCGCGCCGGGTCCGTTGTCAGCGTCTACCTCAGCGCGCCGGGCAGTGCCGGCGGGGCCGGAGGAGCCGGCGTCCCGGACGCCCCTGGTCCGGCCGACGGTCTGCTGCTCGACGAGGCGACCGTCGTCGACGCACCGCCGGTCGCCTCCGGCTTCTCGGCGAGCGGCCGGCGCCAGCTCGTGCTGGCGGTCGCGGAGGCCGACGTCGAGCGCTACTTCGACCAGCTGGGCGCCGTCGAGAACCCCGTGCTGACCGTCGTTCGGCGGGGGTGAGCGGTGCTGACGGGATCGGGCGCGCGGTCGGGCCCGACGGTGGTGCTCGTGGTCGCCGCCGGAGCCGCCTGGGAGTCGGTCGCGATCGGTCGGCTCAACGACACCGCCGGCATCGTCGTCCTCAAGCGGTGCGTCGACGTCGACGACCTGCTCGCGGCCGCGTCCGTCGGCCAGTCCGACGTCGCGGTGCTGGCCCTCGACGCGCCGGGCCTCGACCGGGCCGCGGTCGACCACCTGGTGCGGCACGGCGTGGCCCCGATCGCCGTCGCCCCGTCCGGCGTGCCCGACGAGTCGGCCCGGCTGCGAGCCACCCGGATCGGCGTCCGCAGCGTGCTGGCCGAGGCCGACCTGGACCTGTTGCCCGGGGAGGTCGCCGCGGCCGCCGAGCCCGAGCCCGCGCCCGACTCCGATCCGGACCTCGAGCGCGGCGGCCCCATCGGACCTCCAGCTCCCGAGCCGCCGGCGGCCCCGGGGCGGGTGCTGGTGGTCTGGGGTCCGCCGGGTGCGCCGGGGCGCACGACGATCGCCACCGGGCTCGCAGCCGAGCTCGCCCGACGCGGGCTGCGGACGACCCTGGTCGACGCGGACCCCGTCTCGGCCAGCGTGGCGCAGCAGCTGGGCGTCCTCGACGAGGTCTCCGGGCTGCTCGCAGCGGCTCGACTCGCGTCGACCGGTGGGCTGGAGGAGGGTCTCGTCTCGGTCCAGCGGGCCCTCGACCGGCACCTGAGCGTCGTCACCGGCCTGCCCCGACCGGACCGCTGGGTGGAGGTCCGGCCCGGCGTCGTCGAGCAGTTGCTCGGCCTGGTCGGTGCCCAGGGACAGGTGGTGGTCGACACCGGCCCGGGCCTGGAGGACGACCTCGTCGGCGACCTGGGCCCGCGGCCGAGTCGCCACCAGCTCACCCTCGAGGCCCTGGACCTGGCCGACGAGCTCGTCGTCGTCGGTGCCGCCGACCCGGTCGGGCTGTCCCGGCTGGCCCGGGGCCTGGTCGAGCTGCGCGACCGGGTCCCCGGCACGCCCGTGCGGGTCGTCGTCAATCGGATGCGGCCGTCGCTCGGCTGGTCCGAGCGCGACGTCGCGGGCATGGTGGCCGGCTTCGTGCGCCACGCGGGCCTGCACTTCGTGCCCGACGACCGCGCGACCGTGGACCGGGCGCTGGTCACGGGCAGCACCCTCGTCGCGCAGGGCGACGCGCCCGTGGTCCGCGCCGTCGCGGCGATCGCCGACGAACTGGTCGGGCCGGCCCCCGCCGCCTCCCCGGTTCGGCGGCTCAGGCGGCGAAGAGCAGGAAGAGCCCTCCGGCGGTGAAGCTCACCATCGCGAACAGCAGCGGCAGCTGGCCGGTGAGCTGGTGGCGGGCCGGGAGCACCGAGATCGCCCGGTCGTGCGCTGCGATCACGCCCAGCACGTGGCCGACGACGACGGCGGCGACCTTGGTGTTGGCCAGCAGCGTCGGGTGGTACGACAGCCAGTAGTTGACCTCCAGGTTGCCGGTGCCGAGGAGGTTGCTCCCGTTGCCGAACGGGTCGCTGGCCTGGATCAGCGTCAGCTGTCCGACCTCGACGAAGTAGGTCAGGTAGTGGGCCACGATGTAGCCCACGATGATCGGCACGATCGAGTGGGCGAACCGGTTCGGCAGCTGGCGCCGGTCGGTCGCCGGATCCACGCCGGTCGCCATCGTGGCGGCCGCGAAGACGAGTCCGATGCCCACGCAGAAGGCCAGCAGCGCCAGGTTGTTGGCGATCGTCGCAGCCGTGTCCGCGCCCACGGCACCGTTGGTGTTGATGATGTCGTGGTCCTGGAGGAAGCGCAGCCAGGTGGTGGAGTCGCGGAAGGAGTCGAACGCCGTACTGCCGAACAGGACCGCGGTCACGGCGAGCAGGCCCGGTCGGGGTACGACGGTGGCGAGGTTCGCCAACGGGCTGCGCATGACCAGCCGACCCCCGCGGGTGCCCCAGACCGACAGCTTGGCGACCAGGCCGGAGTAGACCTCGAACGGGTCGGCCCGCTCGTAGAAGGTGTTGCCGAACAGCGCGCCGCCGATCAGCATCGCCGCGACGTACACCGCACACCAGAGCCGGACGGGGCCCAGCTCGGTGGAGTAGGGGTAGACCAGCTCCAGCCAGACGAAGGCGAACAGCCCGACCGCGGCCGGCCAGTACCCGAGCCGCTCGGGATAGCGGAAGAGACCCACGTCGGGGTCGCCCCCGGAGAGCTTCGCGAAGGCCAGGTTGATGGTGCGGCCCGGGCTGATCGCCTTCCACACCGGCCCGAGGAGGAGCGAGAACGGGACGAGCCCGACCCACCACCAGACGTAGAAGATGCCGAAGAACGGGTTGGTGACCCGGTCCTGACCCAGCACCGCGACCAGCGCCGTGTAGGTGAACAGCACCATGCCGAGCACCCGCAGGCCGATCCGGAACGCCGGGTGGGCGACCAGGGCGTCGAGCCACGGGGGTGCCGGCCGGCCGGTCTCGACGCCGTCGTACCGCGGGGTGCGCCAGGCGACGGCGAGGACGGTGAACGAGACCGTCAGGGCCGCGACCGCGCCCGCGATCGCGAGCTCGGGCGAGATCGGGAGGTCCTGCGCGCCGCCGATGCCGTGGGCGAGCGAGGCGCCGTCGGGGCGCACGTCAGCGGATCTCGAGCCGGATCACGACCACGTCGAGGTCGTGGGACTCGATGTCGACCACGCCCGGTGCCTGGCTGGCCAGCTTGACCGGGATGGTCGTGGTGCCGGCGCCGTACTGCAGCTGCAGCTCCGGGGAGGAGTGCACGTGCAGCTCGCCCGGCTTGTCGGCCTCGACGACGAGCTCGATGTCGGAGCCCTGCGTGATGGTCTCCTCCGCGCCGCGGGGCGTCACGGTGTCGCCCTCGAAGGTGATCTCGATCGAGACCGGCTCGCCGTTGCCGGCGGGCGGCTCTTCCTCGTCACCGCAGGCACTGGTCATGGCCAGCGTGCTCGCGAGGACCGCGACGCTCGCGATCAGTCGACGCATCGGACCCATCCTCATCAGTCGGCACCGTTCGGTCAGCAGACGTGCCCGCCATCGTGCGGGCACGTCTGTCAGAATCCCATGCAGATCAAGCCAGGGTCTCGGGGGCCCGGCACGCACGACGAGAGGCAGGGTCGATGAGCGAGCGGCTGCGGCCACGGGACCTCGCTCTCCTCGCCGAGGAGTCGACCACCACGCCGATGCACAACGCAACGGTCGAGATCTTCGATCCGGGGGAGTCGGGCTTCGACCACGACCGGCTCGTGGAGCTGATCTCCGACCGGATCTCGTTCGTGCCGCGCTATCGCCAGCGGCTGCAGTCGGTGCCCGGCCGGGTCGCGAACCCGGTCTGGGTCGACGACGTGCACTTCGACATCGGCTACCACGTACGCCGGTCCGCGCTGCCGCGGCCCGGCACCCTCGACCAGCTCCAGGAGCTGGTCGCCCGGATCGTCTCGCGGCCGCTGGACCGCGGTCGGCCGCTGTGGGAGATCTACTTCGTGGAGGGTCTCGGCGAGGGTCGGGTGGCGCTGCTCTACAAGTCCCACCAGGTGCTCGTCGACGGCGTCGACACCGTCGACCTGGCCCAGGTGCTGCTCGACCTGACGCCCGAGCCCAAGGAGCTCGGCGGGGATGCGTGGACCCCGCGCCGCCGCCCCTCCCCGACGGCGCTGCTGGCCGACGCCGTGCGGGACACCCTCGGCGACCCGACCACGGGTCTCGACGCGGTCCGCAGCACGACCAGCTCGGTGCTGCGTGGCCTCGACGGCACCGCCCAGCGGGCGGGGCAGATCGTGAACGGGCTCACCGGCCGCCGCCCCGTGCGTGAGGGCCCGTTCGCCGGCAAGCTCTCGCAGCAGCGTCGTGTGGTGGCCGTCTGGACCGACCTGCAGGACTACCGGCGGATCCGCGACGTCCACGGCGGCACCGTCAACGACGTCATCCTGGCCACGGTGACCGGCGGCCTGCGGGCCTGGCTGATGACCCGCTCCGGGTCGCTCGGCGGGCTGCGCCGGCTCCGAGCCGTCGTCCCGGTCTCGGTGATCGACCGCGAGCTCGAGGCGACCGCGCTCGGCAGCCAGATCGCCGCGCACCTCGTCGAGCTCCCGATCGGCGAGGCCAGCCCGGTCGTGCGCCTGCACCAGGTGTCTTACTCCTTCAAGTCGCACCAGGAGACCGGCCGCGGGGTCGCCGCCAACCGGCTCGCCGGCATCGCCGGCTTCGCCCCGTCGACCTTCCACGCCATCGGCTCCCGGGTCGCCGCCGCCGAGCGCGGCCGCGGCTTCCAGCTGAGCGTCACCAACGTGCCGGGGCCGCAGTCGCCGCTGTACGCCGCCGGCGCCCGGATGGTCGCGACCTACCCCGTGCCGCCGCTGCTGCCCGGGCACGCGCTCGCGGTCGGCGTGACGTCGTACGACGGGAAGGTCACCTACGGCCTCACCGCCGACCGGGACCTGGTGCCCGACGCCGACGTGCTCGGCCAGTGCATCCGCGAGGCGCTCGACGAGCTGCTCGACACGGTCACCGGCGCCCGCCCGCGGGTGCCGCGTGGCCGCCGCAAGACCACCCGCAAGCCGTCGGCGGCGAAGCCATGAGCCAACGGGTCTACGTGCCGACCACGCTGGCCGGGCTCGCGTCGTACTCCAGCGCCGGCCAGGTGCCGGCGTCGGAGGAGCGGTTCGTCGCGCCCGACGAGACCGAGGAGGGCGAGTACGCCGCGCTGGTCGCCGCCGGTGCGGCCGCGGCCGAGCTGCTGGACGGACCGGGTCGCCGGATCGTGGTCGTCGCCGAGGTGACCGACCCCGATGCGGCGGTGCCGATGCGCGATGTCGTCGCCGTGCACGCCGACCCGACCGAGGGTGCGCGCCCGGACGACGACCTGGCCTGGTTCGCGACCCAGGAGATCCCGCAGCTGCTGGACGGCTCCGCCTTCGGCTGAGGCCTCTCCCGGGGCTTTTTGGGGTGCTCGAGCTCGTGGTGAGAGAGTCGCCGCATGGACGCCATCACGTTTCCACCGGCTCCCACCAACGAGCCGAACCTGACCTACGCCCCGGGCAGCCCCGAACGGGAGGCCCTGCTGGTCGAGATCGAGCGGCTGGAGAAGAAGCCGCAGAACCTGCGCGGCTACGTCGGCGGACGCTGGAAGGCGGGTGGCGGCGCCGAGACCCAGGTCGTGCAGCCGCACGACCACCAGCACGTGCTGGGCACGTTCAAGGGCTCGACCCAGGCCGACGCGAAGGCCGCGGTCAAGGCCGCCTCCGCCGCCGCGGCCGACTGGCGGGCGCTGCCGTTCGACGAGCGCGCCGCGGTGCTCCTGAAGGCGGCCGACCTGCTGGCCGGCCCGTGGCGCCAGCGGATCAACGCCGCCACCATGCTCGGCCAGTCGAAGACGGCGTTCCAGGCCGAGATCGACAGCGCCTGCGAGCTGATCGACTTCTGGCGCTTCAACGTCCACTACGCCAACCAGATCCTGACCGACCAACCGATCGCGAACAGCCCCGGCATCTGGAACCGCACCGACCACCGCCCGCTCGAGGGCTTCGTCTACGCGATCACGCCGTTCAACTTCACGGCGATCGCCGGCAACCTGCCGACCGCCCCCGCGCTGATGGGCAACACGGTCATCTGGAAGCCGTCGCCGACCCAGCAGCTCGCCGCGTCGCTGACCATGCAGCTGCTCGAGGAGGCCGGCCTGCCGCCGGGCGTCATCAACATGCTGCCCGGCGACGGGATCGACGTCTCCGAGGTGACGCTCGCGTCGCCCGACCTGGCCGGCATCCACTTCACGGGGTCGACCCCGACCTTCCAGCGGCTGTGGCGCACGGTCGGCGAGAACATCGCGTCGTACCGCTCCTACCCGCGGATCGTCGGCGAGACCGGCGGCAAGGACTTCGTGCTCGCCCACCCCTCGGCCGACCCGGACGTGGTGCGCACCGCGCTGATCCGCGGCGCGTTCGAGTTCCAGGGCCAGAAGTGCTCGGCCGCCTCACGTGCGTACGTCGCCCGCTCGGTGTGGAAGCGGATGAAGGACGACTTCCTCGCCGAGGTCGAGTCGATCGCGATGGGCGACGTCACCGACCTGTCGAACTTCATGGGCGCCGTCATCGACGACCGCGCCTTCGCCAAGCACGAGAAGGCGATCGCCCGGGCGCACGGCACCCGGGGGCTCGAGGTGCTGGCCGGTGGTCAGACCGACGACTCGGTCGGCTGGTTCGTCCGCCCGACCGTCGTCGAGGGCAGCGACCCGTCGGACGAGATGTTCTCGACCGAGTACTTCGGCCCGATCCTGGTCGTGCACGTGTACGACGACGGCGACTTCGAGAAGGTCACCCGCCAGCTGGAGAGCGCCTCGCCGTACGCCCTCACCGGCGCCGTGATCGCGCGCGACCGGGCGGCCATCACCTGGGCCCAGGCGGAGCTGCGCTTCGCCGCGGGCAACTTCTACGTGAACGACAAGCCGACCGGCGCGGTGGTCGGGCAGCAGCCGTTCGGCGGCGGCCGGGCCTCGGGCACCAACGACAAGGCCGGCGCGGCGGTCAACCTGCTGCGCTGGACCTCGCCGCGCTCGATCAAGGAGACGTTCGTGCCGCCGACCGACTACCGCTACCCGTACATGGGCTGAGCGCGATGACCACGATCCCGCTCCACCTGGGGGCCCTGCACCCCATCGAGCAGGCGCTCACGATCGCGCTCGCCTTCGGCCCCTTCGTCGTGCTCGGGATCGTGATCGCGGTGCGGCGCCGGCAGGACCGGACCGAGGAGGACTCTCAGCGGGAGAGGTAGTCCCGCCCGACCTCGTTCTCCTTGCGCAGCGCCTTCAGCAGCAGGTCGCCCACCAGGCCCTCGATCTTGCCGCCGATCAGCGGGATGCCGACCTTGATCTCCAGGGCGACGGTCTCGGTGGTCCGACCGTCCCTCTCCTCGAGTCGGATCGTGCCCCTCATGTCGCCCGGCTTGCCGGGAATCGACACGTTGACGTCGGCGCGCTCGGAGTCGGTCCAGAGCTCCTTCTGGACGATGTTGATCTCGTCGCCGACGAACTTCTTCGCGAACGACGGGATGCCCTCGGCGGCCTGGACCTGGTCGATCACGACCTCCGTGCCGGATCCGGCGGGGTTCACGGTGACGCTCTGCCGCAGCACGTGCTGGCGCTCGCAGACCTCCTCGCGGAACGCGGCGTCGACCAGCATCGCGGCCACCTCGGCCAGCGGCGCGTCGTACGTCAGCTCGTGCTTGATGCGCCTGCTCATGGTCACTTCTTCCCCGGGTCGGAACCTGATGCCGGACATCATGGCCGACCCGGGTCTACGGTCTCTGCATGAGCGACGAGAGCTTCGTCTCCTTCGGGGAGCAGGGCGCGCAACTGACGTACGGGAGCTACCTGCGGCTTCCGCAGCTGCTCGACGCCCAGCACCTCGAGTCGGACCCGCCGGCCCACGACGAGCTGCTGTTCATCACCATCCACCAGGTCTACGAGCTGTGGTTCAAGCAGCTGCTGCACGAGGTGACCGCGGCCCGCGACGCGATGCTCGCGGGCGATCGGCTGTGGTGGGCCCAGCACCTGCTGCAGCGGGTGCACGTGATCGAGCGGACGCTGGTCCAGCAGGTCGACGTACTGGAGACGATGACCCCGCAGGACTTCCTGGAGTTCCGCCAACGGCTCGCGCCCGCGAGCGGCTTCCAGTCGGTGCAGTTCCGGGAGCTGGAGTTCCTGTCGGGCGCGCAGGACGCCGGCTACCTGGAGCGCTTCCGGGGGATCACCGAGGCGGAGCGGGCGCGCCTCGATCGGCGGCTGGCCGAGCCGACCCTGTGGGACGCGTTCCTGCGGGTGCTGGCCGCGCAGGGGCTGGCCTGCGCCACGGAGCAGGAGGTGGCCGACTCGCTGCGGACGGTCGCGCACGACCGGTCCCAGTACGCCGTCGTCTGGGCGCTCGCCGAGGCGCTGCTGCAGCACGACGAGCTCGCCGCCGGCTGGCGCGCGCGGCACGTCGTCATGGTCGAGCGGATGATCGGCGACAAGTCCGGCACCGGCGGGTCGAGCGGGTCGACCTACCTGCGCTCCCGGGTGCCGCTGAAGTACTTCCCGGTCCTGTGGGAGCTGCGCTCGGCGCTGTGATGCGGCGTCGGGTCGATCAGAGGACCCGGACCTCTCCGCCGCGGCCGGTGAGCTGGCGGAGCAGGTCGAGGCCGGCACCGGAGGCGAGCGCGATCTCGCCGGCCAGGCCGACCGTCTCGGCGAGGGCATCGGCCGGCGGCGTCCAGTCCAGGCCGGTCGCCGTGGCGATGTCGGAGCCGTGCACCACGAGCTCGAAGGTGCGAGTCGGGAGGTAGTCCCGCAGTCGCATGCCGCCGGCGACGGTGGTGAGCAGCTGGTCCTCGGACGCGGCGACCAGGTCGTCGGCGACCGTCTCCAGGAGCCGTCGTACGACGGCGGCGGGGTCGGCACCGAGCACCTCGCCGGCCTGGCGGCCGCGCTCGGTCACCTCGGGGCCGGCGGCGAGCTCGCGGACCGCGAGGAAGTAGGCCGCCGCGCTGGGCACCTCGACGGCGTCGGCGGCTCGGCCGAGATAGGTCGAGACGGTGACCAGCGAGCGACTGGTGTGCCCGACCAGGGCGCGCAGGTCCCAGTCGCCGAGCCCCGGGCTGCCCGGGCCGCCCAGGTCGACGCGCAGGCGCGCGACCAGGTCGGCGAAGGCCTCGGCGGCCTCGAGGAAGGTGTCCCGGGGCTCGGCCACGGCTCAGGCGTCGTTGAGCGCGAGGTCGCGACGCAGCTTGGCGACGTGACCGGTGGCCTTGACGTTGTACTGGGCGAGGAAGACCTTGCCGTCCTCGTCGACCACGATGGTGGAGCGGATGACGCCCTCGACGACCTTGCCGTAGAGCTTCTTCTCGCCGAAGGCGCCGTACTGCTTCATGACCGACCGGTCGGGGTCGGAGAGCAGGCGGATCGTCAGGGACTCCTTCTCGCGGAACTTCGCGAGCTTCTCGGGCTTGTCGGGGGAGATGCCGAGGACCTCGTAGCCGGCCGCCTGGAGCGCGTCGAGGGAGTCGGTGAAGTCGCAGGCCTGCTTGGTGCAGCCGGGCGTCATCGCCGAGGGGTAGAAGTACACGATCACCTTGCGGCCGAGCAGGTCCGAGAGACCGATCTCGGCGCCGGTGTCGTCGGTGAGGGTGAACTCGGGGGCGGTGTCACCGGGGGTGAGGCGGGCGGTCTCGGACAACGGTCGACTCCTTGTTGCGAGCGATGCGCAATAGCGTAGGGTCAGGATCAATACGGGTAGGCCCGAATCTACCCACGACCTCAGGAGTCACCGCGTGCACGTCCCCGACGGATTCCTCGATGCGCCCACCTCGGTCGCGACCGGAGTGGTCGCGGCCGCGGCCGTCGGCGTCGCGCTCCGCAAGGCCCGCACCGAGCTCGACGACCGTACGGCGCCGATGGCCGGCCTCGTCGCGGCCTTCGTGTTCGCGGCCCAGATGATCAACTTCCCGGTCGGTGCCGGCACCAGTGGACACCTCCTGGGAGGTGCGCTCGCGGCCGTGCTGGTCGGACCGTGGACCGGGGTGCTGTGCATCTCCGTCGTCCTGCTGGTCCAGGGGCTCTTCATGGCCGACGGCGGGATCACCGCCCTCGGCACGAACATCACCCTGATGGGCGTGGTCGGTCTCGGCGTCGGATGGCTGGTCTTCGTGGCGCTGCGGGCGGTGCTCCCCAAGACCCTCGGCAGCATCGCCCCCGCCGCGGCGGTCGGGGCGCTGCTCTCCGTCCCGGTCGCGGCCCTGGTGTTCACCCTGCTCTTCGCCGTCGGCGGCCAGGCGCCGGTCGAGACCGACAAGGTGCTCGCCGCGATGGTCGGCTGGCACCTCGTGATCGGGATCGGCGAGGCCGTCATCACGGCCCTGGTCGTGGGGTCGGTCGTCGCCGCCCGGCCCGACCTGGTGCACGGCGCCCGCGGCCTGATGGCAGCGCGCGAGCTCGAGATCCGGAAGGTCCCCGCATGAGGTCCCGCACGTTCTTCGTCACCGGCCTGCTGGTCGCGCTACTGGTCGCCGGGGTCGCCAGCTACTACGCGAGCAGCCACCCCGACGGCCTCGAGTACGTCGCCGGCGAGACCGGCTTCCTCGACTCGGCCGAGGACTCGCCGGCCGCCGACAGCCCCCTCGCCGACTACCAGACCGAGGGCGTCGGCAACGAGCGGGTCAGCGGCGGACTCGCCGGCGCGATCGGCGTGCTGCTGGTGCTGGGCATCGCGGGCGGTCTCGCCTGGGGTGTGCGGCGCCGCACTCCCGCCGAGGCCGACCGGGCCGACGAGAAGGACGAGGCCTCGGTCTAGTGGGTGCCGGCCACGGCCATCGCCTGCACTTCCACGGCCACAGCCCGGTCCACCGGGCACCCGCCCACCTGAAGCTGCTGGCTCTGCTGGGCTTCGTGCTCGTCGTGGTCGCCACGCCCCGGGAGTGGTACGCCGCGTACGCCGGCTACCTCGCGGTGCTGCTCGGCGTCGTCGCGCTGAGCCGGGTGCCGGTGGCCTACCTCGCCCGGCGGATGGTGGTCGAGGTGCCGTTCGTCGTCTTCGCGGTGCTGATGCCGTTCGTGGCGACCGGCCCGCGCACGGAGGTCCTCGGGCTGAGCGTCTCCGAGCCCGGTCTGCTCGCGGCCTGGGGCCTGCTGGCGAAGGGGACGCTCGGCGTGCTCGCCTCGCTGACCATGGCCGCCACGACCGAGCCGACGGCGGTCCTGGCCGGGCTGCAGCGGCTCCGGATGCCGGAGCTGCTGGTGCAGATCATGGGCTTCATGATCCGCTACCTCGACGTCGTGACCGCCGAGATGGGGCGGATGATGACCTCCATGCGCTCCCGCGGCTGCGAGCCCCGCTCGCCCCGGCACTGGCCGGCCCTGGCCCGGTCCCTCGGTGCCCTCTTCATCCGCAGCTACGAGCGGGGGGAGCGGGTCCACCTCGCGATGGTCTCGCGGGGCTACACCGGCCGGCTGCCCGAGACCCTGACCACGACCGGGCCTGCGACCGGGCCTGCGAATGGGCCTACGACCGGAGCGGCCCGATGACGACCCCGGTGCTCGAGGTGCGCGGACTGGCGTACGCCTACCCCGACGGCCACCAGGCCCTCTTCGGCGTGGACCTGCACGTCCACCGGGGGGAGCGGGTGGCGCTGCTCGGCCCCAACGGTGCGGGCAAGACCACGCTGGTGCTGCACCTCAACGGGATCCTCTCTGCGGGATCCGGGGGGCAGAGCGCCGGCACGGTCGCCGTCAGCGGGCTGCCGGTGGCGAAGGCCCACCTGCAGGAGATCCGGCGTCGCGTCGGCATCGTCTTCCAGGACCCAGACGACCAGCTCTTCATGGCCTCGGTCCGCCAGGACGTCGCGTTCGGGCCGGCCAACCTGGGGCTGCGGGGGGCCGAGCTGGAGCGCCGGGTGATGACAGCGCTCGACCTCGTCGGGATGGCCGACTTCGCCGACCGGCCGCCGCACCACCTCTCGTTCGGGCAGCGGCGGCGGGTCGCCGTCGCGACGGTGCTGGCCATGGAGCCGGAGATCCTGGTCCTCGACGAGCCGTCGTCGAACCTCGACCCCGCCTCGCGCCGGGAGCTCGCCGACATCCTCCGCTCGCTCGACGTGACCGTCCTGATGGTCACCCACGACCTGCCGTACGCCCTCGAGCTGTGCCCCCGCGCGGTGGTGCTCAGCGAGGGGACCGTGGTGGCCGACGGGGCGACGTACGACGTGCTGACCGACGACGCGCTGATGCGGGCCAACCGGCTGGAGCTGCCGTTCGGCTTCGACCCCCGGACCACGCGGCCGGTCCCACCGGCGGGTTGATAGCCTCCACCCGACCAGAGCAGCGGCACCCGAGGAGACGATGGTGAGCAAGGACAACGACACGTCCTCCCTCGAGCGTGAGATCGAGGAGACCCGCGAGCGGCTCGCCACGACGATCGACCAGCTGATCTACCGCTCGAGCCCGAAGACGATCGTGGGCCGCGAGGTCGCGACGCTCAAGGCGCACTTCGTCGACACCGCGACCGGGCAGCCGCGCACCGACAACATCCTCAAGGTCGTCGGCGGCGTCGTGGGCGCCGTCGTGCTGATCGTCGTCGTCCGGAAGGTCGTCAAGTAGCTCCATGACCGACAAGACCCCCATCAAGATGCTGCACGACCGCATCCTCGTGGAGGTCGACCGCGACGCCGGCGAGCGCCGGTCGACCGGCGGCATCGTGATCCCCGCGACCGCGGCCATGGGCGCCCGGCGGCTGTCCTGGTCCAAGGTGGTCGCGGTCGGCCCGCAGGCGCGTGCCGTCGTGGCGGGCGACCAGGTGCTCTTCGACCCCGAGGACAAGTCCGAGGTCGAGGTCCACGGCGAGACCTACATCGTGATGCGCGAGCGCGACGTGCACGCCGTCGCCGCCGACCGGCTCGGCGACGAGGCCACCGGCCTCTACCTCTGACGTCGTCCTGCCCCGCCCGGGAGCGGGCGCCGCGGCGACCCTTCGTCTGCAGTGCGTGGGCGGAGTGGGACGGGCCCGCCGCGGGCACTGGGCCAAGGTGAACATCGGTCCCGGAGCCTTGCTGGGCGGACGCTACGAGCTGGTCGCGCTGCTGGGCAGCGGCGGCACGTCCGACGTCTACCGGGCCGAGGACCGGGTGCTGTGCCGGTCCGTGGCGGTCAAGGTGCTGCGCGACTCGCCGGACACCGACGGCGACCGGGCCCGCTTCGCGGCGGAGGCGCGGACTCTGGCCGGCCTCGCGCACCCGGGCCTCGTGCGGCTCCTGGACGCCGACGGCGAGGGGGACCATCCCTACCTGGTCCTGGAGCTGGTGGTCGGACAGACGTGGGGGCAGCTCCTGGCCGGCCGGCCGGCCGACCCGCAGGAGGTCGCCGGGGTCGGCGGCCAGGTCGCCGCCGCGCTGGCCGCGGCCCACGCCGTCGGGGTCATGCACCGCGACGTGAAGCCCGGCAACGTCCTCGTCGACGGGTCCGGTCGGGCTCGCCTGGCCGACTTCGGGATCGCCCGGCTGGTCGGGGAGACCGTCCGGCACACCCGCACGGGCTACACCGTCGGGACCGCGGCCTACCTGGCTCCCGAGCAGGTCCGCGGCGCCGAGCTCACGACCGCCGTCGACGTCTACGCACTTGGCCTGGTGCTGCTCGAGGCCGTCACCGGCACGCGCGCGTTCCCGGGCACCTCGGTCGAGACCGCCCTCGCTCGGCTGGAGCACGGCCCGGCGATCCCCGTCTCGCTGCCTCGCGGGTGGCCGAGGCTGCTGGCGGCGATGACGGCCACCGACCCGCGGGACCGACCGACGAGCGCCGAGGTCGCCGGGCGGCTACGTCAGCTGGCGGACCCGGCTGCGGTGGTCGACCCCGTCCCGGAGGATCCGACCCAGGACCTGGTGGCCGGCGGGCGGCGGCCGTGGTGGCTGCCGGTCTCGCTCGTCGCTGCCGTGCTCGCGCTCCTGCTGGTCGCCGCGGGGGTCGTGGGTCTCACCGACGGGAGCGAGGAGCCCCCGGTCGCAGGCGCGCGCCCGTCCCGTACCTCCCCGTCCCCGCCGGCGGCCGGCACCGGGACGCCGAGCAGTGCCCCAACCGTCGGGACCGTCGCGGAGGCGACGCCGCAGGCCGCGGTCCTCGCCCCGGTCTCGGAGCAACCGACCGGCCGAGCCCTGGAGCAGACCCGGAAGTCGACCAAGGCGGACCGGGCGAAGGCGAAGGCGAAGGCGAAGGCGAAGGCGAAGGGCAAGGCGAAGGCGAAGGCGAAGGGCAAGGCGAAGAAGGGCGCGAAGAAGGGCAAGGGAAAGCGCTGACTACGGTGGGTGCATGAGTGCACGCGTGGTGGTCGTCGTCGGGGCAGGTCCAGGGGTCAGCGGTTCGCTGGCGAAGGCGTACGCCGCGGAGGGTTGGTCGGTCGGTCTGCTCGGGGCGGACGGTGAGCGGGTCGTCGAGCTGGCCGACCAGGTCAGCGGTCTCGGGGCCGAGGTCGAGTCGGCGGTCGTCGACGTGACCGACACCGAGGCGGCGGCCCTCGCCGTACGACGGGTCGCGGAGCGGCTCGGACACATCGACGTCCTGCACTTCAACCCCAGCGCGTTCCGGGAGAAGGACCCGCTGGAGCTGACCGTGACCGAGCTGCTGGCCGACGTCGCGCTCGGCGTCGGGGCGCTGCTGACCGCCGTGCAGGCCGCTCGCCCCTACCTGTCGGCGGGCGGGCGGGTCACCGTCACCGGCAGCATGGCCGCCGACCAGCCGTGGCACCGGGCGGCCTCGCTCGGCGTGCAGAAGGCCGGGGTGCGCAACCTCGTGCACAGCCTCGACGCGACCCTGAAGGAGGAAGGCATCCGCGCCGTCTCGGTCACCGTCCGCGGCACCCTCGGGACCGAGGGTCCGTTCACCCCCGACCGGGTCGCCGAGGCGCTGCTCGCCGCGGCCCGCCAGGACGAGTCGGGCTGGCGCACCGAGATCCCCTACGAGGGATAGCGAGAGGCCCCACCGGCGAACCGGCGGGGCCTCTGCGTCATCGGCTCAGCGAGCGGCTCAGCGCCTCCGCGGCTTCTTCACCACCTTCACCGAGAAGGTCGTGCGGCTCGCGGCGACGTCGGCGTTGCCGAGGTAGTGCACCGAGAAGGTCCGCCGGCCCGGCCGGTACGACGCCTTCAGCCGGACCACGGCGCGGCCGTTGCGGTTGACGGTGGCGGTGCCGACCCGGCGGCCGCCGTACCGGATCTCGACCCGGCCGGACGGCCGGACCGACCCGGCGGCGACCTGGACCCGCACGGCGAACGGCTTGTTGCGGGTCACCTTGCGGGCGGTCGGCGTGGCCCTGACCGTCGAGGCCCGCGGGGGGAGGGCAGTGACGCGCAGGGCCACCGACGTGCTGGTCGCAGCGAGGCCGTCGTTGCCGGAGTACGACACGGTGAGGTCGTGGCTGCCGACCGCGAGCGTGCTCGGCAGCGGGACCGTCGCGAGGTCGGACGTCACCGCGGCCGAGCCGAGCTCGGTGCCGCCCTCGCTGACCGTCACGGTGCCCGTGGTGGGCAGCCCCGCGCCGTCGACCCGCACCGAGACCGAGCCGGCGGTGCCGACGGTGACCGGCGCGGCCTCGGCGGTCACCAGGGCGCCACCACGCTCGACCGTGAGCGTCGTGGTGCCGCTCGCCGGCTTCAGCGCGTCGCTGCCGCTGTAGTCGACGGCGAGGGTGTGCGTCCCGGGCCGGGTGCCGGCCGGCACCTGGACCGAGGCGACGCCGTCCACGACCTCCGCCGACGCCAGCGGCGTGCCGCCCTCGCTGAGGGTGACCGTGCCGCCGGTGTCCCGGGCGCCGGAGACGGTGACCGGGACGGTCGCGACCGCCCCGTACGCCACGGTGACCGGGGTGGCCACCAGGGTGGCGTCGACCTGACCGGTCCGGAAGACGGCCGGCTCGGCGACGGCCGAGCCGCCGTCGGCGGTCGCCGCCGTCACGATCCAGCCGTACGACGTCCCGGCGTCCAGGCCCGTCCACGTCGCCGTGGCGGTCTCGCCAGCCGTGACCTCGTCGGTGCCGAGCACCTCGGTCGGGACGTAGGCCGCGACCGAGTCGGTGCTGAACGAGGTCATCCGGGTGGAGAGGTCGACCGGCAGCACCATGTTGTCCTCCGAGCCGTTGTAACGCGGCTTGGTCTGGCTGCCGTCGGCGCGGAGGTCGTACTCCGTGGCGCCGAAGTCGTCCAGGTACGGCGAGTAGGTGTCGATGCTCATCTCGCCGCGCTCGACGTCGAACTGCAGCATCCGCAGGAAGCTCGCGCCGAACTGCAGCCGGTCGGTCGCCTTGTGGTCGGCGTCGCCGTCGCCGTCGACGTCGATGTTGCCGCTCTCGTCGACCTTGTCGGGGAACAGCTGGCCCGCGCCGACCGTGTAGAACTGGTAGTCCGCGAGCAGCTCCACCACGTTGTGGAACACCGTGGCCCCGCCCTTGACCTTCGTCTTCAGGTTGGTGCCGACGCCGTGCTCGTGGCCCGCGAGGACCAGGAAGACGTTGGCGTTCCTCTCGACGACCTGCTTGTAGAGGAACGACCCGTCGGGCGCGGAGAACGCCGCCCCGCGAGCGTCGGGCGCCGACGACGGCTTCAGGTAGTCGTGCGAGAGCAGGATCCCGTTGCGGTCGTGGTAGCGCTGGAAGACCGAGCTCGCCCAGGCGGCCTCCTCCTTCGACACGCCGTAGGAGAGCCCGACGGCGACGAAGTCCAGCCCGCCGGCGGAGAACAGCACGTAGTTGTTCTGGCTGTCCGTGCCGGGCTCGACGACGGTGCCGCTGGCGTCCGTCTTCTCGTCCCAGGCGTGGTACGACGCGCCGGCCGGCCACCGCTTCGCCGCCTCGTAGTAGCGACCCGGCCCGAAGGTCTGGCTGAACCGCGAGGTCGCGCCGGTCTCGGCACCGAGCTGGTTGTCGTGGTTGCCCGCGATGACCTGGTTGACCACGCCTGCGTCGTCCAGGATCTTCTGGAAGCCGGAGGTCTGCTCGAACTCCCGCTCGACCTGCTCGGCGAGCCCGGGCCGCACCAGCTCACCGGACGCGTTGCGCAGGTCGGGGTTGTGGTAGTCGTTCTCGATGACGTCGCCGGTGTGGGCGTTGTAGGCGATCTTGCGCTCCTCGGCGTTCGCCGCGATCCACTCCGTGGTGGAGCGGTACGCCGCCTGCCAGATCGCCTGCTCGTCGGCCTCCATGACGTCGGAGTCCTCGGCGATGCCGTCCCAGTCGTCGTACGTGCCGCCCGCGGCGCCCTCGGCGAGGTACTGGGTGTCGGTGAAGTGGGTGAGGGCGAAGTCGTAGTCCTTCGGGTCCTCGAAGCGGTCCTTGTCGTCCTGGGCGGAGGCGTCGTGCGGCGACAGGTCGTCGGCGAACGGGTCCTCGCCGGTGACCAGGACGTGCACGGTGCCGTCGTCGAGGAACGCGGGCCGGGTCGGGGCGGTCAGGACGGTGTTGCCGTCGGTCCGGCCGCGGGCGCTGGTGAGCACCACCCACTCCTCGTCCCGGGTGTCCCAGGCGCGCAGCGACACGGTCCGAGCCGGGTCGATGACACCCTCCCAGCGCAGCACCGGCGCGGTCGCGTCCGTGCCGACCGCGAGGTCGTAGCGCTGGAAGACCACGTCGCCGCTCGACGGGGTGTCGATGGTGCGGCTGTCGAAGGGCTGGAGCGAGCGGATCCGGGTGACCGGGTCGCCGGCCACGTCGAGCCGGGTCGGCACCTCGGCCGCCGTGCCCTGGTAGCCCACCATCGGCAGCACCACGTCGGCCTGGGTGAAGGTCGCCGTCATCGGCACCCCCTCCTCGCCGCCGAGGGTCGCCGACAGCTCGGCGCTCTCGCCCTCGACCGTCGAGTCGAGCGCGGAGGGGATCTCCGGGATCGAGACGGAGGTGAACTCGACGGTCCGGGTCGCCGCGTTGCCGAGCGAGTCGACGGTGGCGACGCTCAGGACGTGCGGCCCGGCCGCCAGACCGTGGCCGATCTCGGTGCCGTTGGTGATCGGCTGGCCGTCGAGCTGGATGCTGCTGCTCGCGACGCCGGTGGCGTCCTCGAGCTGCATGGCCAGCACGACGGTGGAGGTGAGCCGCTGGCCCGCGGCGGGCACGCTGCTGGTGACCACCGGGGCGCTGTTGTCGACGGTGAACCGGCGGGTCGAGGACTTCTCGCCGACGGTCGCGGTGACGGTGTGCCGGCCGTCGGCCAGCTCGGTGCTGTCGAGGTCGGCGCGCAGGCCCTGCGGCGGCAGCGCCGTACCGTCCTCGGCGGTGAGCTCGAAGCGGTACTGCGCGTCGTAGGTGGAGTTGAACGACGACCCGCAGTTCCCGTCGCCGAACCAGGTCGTGATCGGCTGGCCGAGGCTGTACGTCGAGGAGCCGATCGTGACCGTCTTCTCGGCGACGAACCGGGTCAGCGGGGAGGCCGCGCCGGCGGCGGGAACCAGCTCGACGTCGCGGACCAGGAAGTCGTCGTAGTTGTCGCACCCGCCGGGGGTCAGGCTGCCGTGGTTGGAGCCGGCCACGATCTCGACGACGTTGGTGCCCGGCACCAGGTACTCGTTCGGGAGGACCAGATCGGCGGTCTCCTGGGCCCACAGGCCGAGCGGCAGCTCGATGCCGTTGACGCGGACCACGTTGTCGTAGCCCTCGTCCGCACCGTTGCCGCCGACCCACATCCGCAGGTGGGCGTCGCCGCTGCCGAGGGTGTCGATGGTGCGGGTGGTCGGGGCGCCTTCGACGGTGAAGGGCAGCACCAGGTCGACCATGTTGGTGGCGGCCGCACCGCAGGTGCCGTCGCCGAGGTTCCAGGTCGGGTGGCCGTCGGCGGTGCCGGTCTTGACGACGCCGGAGGAGCCGGCGGTGCCGAGGGTGGCGGTGCCGGTCCCCAGCAGCAGCTGGACGGAGTCCTGCCAGATCTTGAAGTCGTCGCGGTTGGCGCAGGTGGCGCCGCCGCTGGTGCCGTTGTAGTCGCCGGTCACCACCGCGATGGTGTTGGCGCCGGGCCGCAGGTAGCGGTTCGGCAGCTCGACCTCGACCTGCTCCGAGCCGGTCTCGCCGTAGTCGCCCCCGAGCGAGACCCGGTGGCCGTTGACCTCCAGGCGGTTGTGGTAGCGCGACTCGATCGAGTTGCCGGAGGCGACGGTCAGCCGCAGCGTGGCGGTGCCCGAGGCCAGGGTCTCGGCGTTCCGCGCCGGCTCGTCGTCCACCTCGAGGGAGGCGACGGTGCCCTCGTCGCCGACCCGCACCGCGGCGGTCACCGGCTGGTCGCCGTGCACGACGGTGCCGTCCGAGGGCCGCAGCTGCGGGGCGCCCGCGGGGGAGTTGTTGATGCTGAACGCCGCGCTGTCGTCGGCACCCGATGCCGTGGTGGCGGTCAGCGTGTAGTCGCCGTTCGCCAGCTCCCGGGTGTCCAGGTCGGCCCGCAGCCCGTGGGTCGAGCCGGGCTCGCCGCTGACGATGAAGGTCAGGTCGACCTTGTCGACCTTGGTGCCACCGTCCCCGCAGATGCCGTCGGAGAGCGTGTAGCTGAAGTTGTTGGCCTCACCGTCGACCACCACGCCCAGCGAGCTCACGCTCAGGCTGGAGATGGTGAAGTCGTCCTTGTTGATGCACCAGACGCCCTCGCCGTTGGGGTTCACGTGCCAGTTGCCGGCGGGCACGTTGGGGCGCGAGCTGGTCCCGGCGTAGTAGGTCGGCGCACCGTCGGCGTGCACCGTGATGGTGTTCTCGCCGTCGTGGAGCCACTTCGTGGGGAACGGCAGGCTGCCGTGGTCGCCGCCGGCGATCGTCGGCAGGTAGTTGCGGTCCGCCTTGTCGGCCTCGGCCTCGCCGTGCCCGTTGACGGTGAAGTAGTCGCCGAACTCGGCCCCGGTGCCGTTGCCGCCCATGTCGAGGTCGAGGTACGACGTGCCGGGGGACTTCGAGGCGCCCGAGCCGTCGGTGAGCGTCTTCACGACGCTGCCCGAGCCGTCGGCGATCGTCAGCGCGGTGACCGGGTCACCCTCGACCGTGGCCTCTGCGCCGAGGGCGGACACGCCCTCGAGGGTCTCGCCGCCCTGCAGGTCGAGGACAGGGTCGCCACCCTCGGTGGCGGCCGGCGCTGCTGCTGACGGGGCTGCTGCGGATGCTGCGGCGGCGGGTGCCGGGCCGGGAGCGGCGTACGCCGTCCCCGAGCCCGCGACCATCGCCAGGACGGCCGTGGACGCGACGAGGACCGCGCGGCCCCGCCTGCCCGTGACCAGCTGGTGCTTCATCTCTCGGTGTCTCCTTCATGGGGGCCTGCACGGTGTGGCTGTTCAGGGAGCGGTTCTTCGGAGGTGCTTCTTCAGTGAGTGGTGAGGCCCACCACGGCCAGCGCCGTGATGGCGCCGCCGAGCAGCGTGATGCCGCCGGCGGCGAGAGCGGGGGCCACCCGGGAGGCGAGGCGGAGGGCGGCGACGGACTCGCCGCCGCGGACGAGGGCGGTGCTCCCGGCCAGGGCGAGCAGGCCGACACCGACCAGGACCACGGCCATGCCGAGCCCGAAGACGATCACCAGCAGCAGCGCGAACGCCGCGCGCCCAGTGAACAGGCCGGTGACGAGCACGAGGAACGCGGACGGCGACGGCACCAGACCGCCGGAGATCCCGAGCAGTACGAGCCCGGGTCGGCTCGGCGCGTGGCCGTGCCCGTGGCCGTGCCCGTGGCCGTGCCCGTGCCCGTGGCTGTGTCCGTGGCCATGACCGTGGCCGTGGCCGCCGGTCCGGCGCCAGCGGCGCAGCAGCCAGAGACCGGTGCCGAGCACCAGCAGGCCGGAGACGAGCTGGAGGGAGGTGGTGAGCGTCTTCAGCTCGACCAGGTCCGAGAGGGAGAAGAAGGTCCAGGCCACGGCGACGACCAGGACCGAGCAGGTGTGCATCACCGCGACCGACCCACCCATCCACAGGGCGTCGCGGACCTTGCCGTGGGTGCCGACGATGTACGCCGCGGCGAGGCTCTTGCCGTGCCCGGGCCCGACGGCGTGGGCGGCCCCGGCGGCGAAGGCGACCACGAGCGCGACCGGCGCGAAGCCGGGCGCCTCGACGAGGCCCTGCAGACGGTCGCCGAGACCCGTCATGCCCGTCGTCCTCGGCGCCGGAACCAGACCAGTCCGGCCAGGACCGCCAGCAGCAGGACGCCGAGCGCCGCGCCGAGCTGGAGGGCGGCGCTGGTGCCGGACGTCGCCGCGTCGCCGGCCGGCTCCCCGGCGAGCGACCACTCGTGGTCGGGCTGGTCGGCGCTGTACACGGCCCGCTGGCCGGCGGGACCGGTCGCCATCGTGCGATACGCCGGGTGCAGGTCGGTCAGTGTCGTCACGCTGACGGCGGCCGTCGTGACGGGCTCGGCGCAGTCGAAGCTGACCTCGACGCCCTCGGTGGCCAGGGTCTCGTCCGCGGTCACGTCACCGGCGCAGGGGGACCCGTCGCCGGCGACCTCGATGTGCTCGAGGAGGTAGTCGCGGAACGCCGCCGACGCGGCGAGGGCGCTCGCGTCGGCGTCCTCGTAGAACACAGCGCCGTCGAGCATCACCCGGTCCGGGGGGAGCACCCCGAGCGAGACACCGAGCAGGGTGAGGTCGTCGGTGCCGCCCACCCGCCAGCGGACCCGGACGGTGCCGGGGGCGTCGTCGGCGTCGACGGCGACCTGCTGGGGCGGCCCGAAGGGGTGCGCCTCGGCGGGGCCGGCGACCAGAATCGGCAGGGCCGTCAGCACGGCAGTCAGGGCGAGGACCAGGACCCGCACCTGAAGGCGGTGACGGTTCTCCGGTCGGGGCGGGGCAGGGGACAACGCGTTGCTCTCCGGGTGCGGTGACGGGGTGCCGATGGGCATCCGGAGCCAGACCTTCACGGTCCCCGGAGAACGGATCGGACCTCGTCCGCGACGTCCGTCCGACGGACAGGTGAACGGTAGGGAACACTCTTACGAGGCGGCGCCCGTCCAGGCGGAGGCCGTCCAGGCGGAGGCCAGCCCGGCGTACGGACCCGGCTGCCCGGCCAGCTCGGTCGGCGTGCCGTCCTGCACGACCCGGCCCTCGTCGAGGACGAGCACCCGGTCGGCCGCGGCGGCGGTGGACATCCGGTGCGCGATGGCGATCGACGTACGCCCCTTGGCCAGCGCGGTCAGGGCCGGTCAGACAGCGACGTCATGAGGCGCCGGCGCCGGCTCCGTCTCCAGCAGCGCACCGAGGTGGCGCCGGGCCGCCGGGGTCGACGCGCTCAGCAGCTGCTGGAGGCGGGAGCTGAGCGGAGCGGTCGTCCCGCTCCGGCGGGCGAGCAGCACGATCTCGCCGTTGAGGTAGTCGACCTCGCTGCTGGCGCCGCGCGCGAAGCTCTGCCAGGTCGAGAGCCGCCCGGGCACGTGTCCCGGCACCGGGAGCACCGCCAGGGAGACACCGTGGTGATCCAGCTTCCCGCCCGGCGGTACGGCGATCCCGGCGGCCGCCAGGACCGCGAGCGCCTCGGCCCGGAGCCGGGCCCGGGCCTCGGCCCGCAGGTCGTCGTCGCCCTCGAGCAGGTCGAGTCCGTTGGCGACGTTCGCCGCCAGCTTCGCCGCCTTGCAGGCCCGGGAGTCCGGCACCGACCATGCCGCGAAGCCCGCGCCGACCAGATCGGCCACCAGCGCCTCCTGCAGCTCGTCGGGCGGTGCCGCGTGCCGGCCGAGCCAGATCAGCCCGACGGTCGGCGGCAGCGACGGCGATACGATCTCGCCCGGGGTCAGGAAGCTGGCCGCGATCCCGATCGTCGCGGCGTACACCCGCTCCCACCGGCGCAGCGCGAGGTCCTCGGTGACCATGCCGTTCTGGTAGGTCACGATCGGCAGGTCGGCGGCGGTGCCGACGACCGCGCCGCGGTCGTCGTGCAGCGGCTGCCACGCCCACGCCGCCAGCGCGGCCTCGGCGTCCTGCGCCTTCACGGCCAGCAGCAGCACGTCGTCGACGTGCAGCCGCAGGTCGTCGGGCCCGGCGGCGACGGGCACCCGGACGACGTCGGTGCCGCCGGGGCGTCGTACTCGCAGGCCGTGCTCGGCGACCAGCCGGCCGTGCTCGCCGCGCGCCACCAGCACGACGGGGTGCCCGGCCGGTGCCAGCTGGGCCGCCAGGGCGCCGCCCACCGCGCCGCCGCCGACGACGACGTACCGACGCACGCCCATCAGACGGCGAGGATGCGGCGACCGGCCGCGGCGAGGGCGGTGTCCTCCTGCGGCGGGTGGACCCGCACGCACAGGACGTCGCGCAGGTGGCGCTCCAGCGGGTGGTGCCGGGTGAGGGCGAGGTTGCCGAGGGCGGCCACCGCCGTCTGCACGGCGGCGACCACGGACCGCGCGATCTGCACCTTGACGACCGAGAGGTCGGCGAGCACGCCGGGGTCACCGGCCTCCACCCTCAGCAGGGCACCGTGCAACAGGGTCTCGGCCTGCACGACCTGCGCGTCGATCTCGCCGGCGATCGCCTGGATCCGCTCGGTCTCGGCGATCGGCCGGCCCAGGGCGGCGGGCACCCGGGTGCGGGCGATGTCCACGAAGGCGGCCCGGGCGGCCTTCGCCACGCCGAGGTAGAGCGCCGGGTGGCCGAAGCTGGCCGCGCCGGCGGTCGCCGCCGGGTCGCGGTAGACGCCGTCCACGAGCGGGATCTCGACGAAGGCGTCCAGCGGCAGGGCGACGTCGTCGTAGACCACGTCGTGGGTGTTGGAGGCGCGGAGGCCGAGGTGGTCCCAGGTCTCGATCCAGGTGATCCCGGGACGGTCCGCCGGCACGATCAGGTGCCCGACCCGCGGGGTCGGCTCGTCGGTCACCGCCCAGACCACGTGGTAGGCCAGCGCGGTGCCGCCGGTGGCGTACGCCTTGTGGCCGTGCAGCGACCAGCCGTCGGCGGTGCGCCTTGCGACCGTCTGGGGCAGCCCGCCCCGCGCGGGGGCCCCGAGCTCGGGCTCGGCCCGGATCGCGTTGACCAGCGCCGGGCCGGTCTCGGAGCGGCGCAGCACGTCGGCGTAGAACTCCTCGGGCCAGTGCGCGTTCTGGGCCTGGCCCCAGTGGCTGCTCAGCGAGTTCGCGGCGAGCAGCGCCACCGACGCGTCGCCCTCGCCGAGCGCGGTCAGGATCCGGGCGGTGTCGCGCGGCCCGAGTCCCGGCCCGCCGTACCGGGTCGCGACGGTGGCGGTCAGCAGGCCCGCCCGATGGGCGGCCTCCAGGCCGGCCGTGGGTACGGCGCCGCTGCGGTCGTACTGCGCCGCCGTCGACGCGATCTCCGCCGTGACCGCCGCCAGCGCCTCCGCGGAGAGGTCGGGACGGACGAACCCGCGCTCGGTCGTCGGCGCGCTCATCCGCGGGCCGTCGCGAACGCGCCGAGGTGCTCGGCCTGCAGGGTGCCGCGCTGGCCGGTGGCCCGGCGGTGGGCGAGCTCCTGGCGCACGAGCGGCAGCACGTGGCGGCCGTAGTCGACCGCGTCGTTGAGGGTGTCGTAGCCCCGGATCGAGACCAGGTCGGCGCCGAGGTCGACGTAGTCCAGGATCGCGGCGGCGACCGTCTCGGGCGTGCCGACCAGGGCCGTCGAGGCGCCGCCGGCGTTGGTGGCCGCCGCGGTGCGCATCCACAGGGCGCGGTCGTACACGTCCTGCTGCGCAGCGAGGTCCAGCAGCCGCTGGCTGCCGACGTTCTGGGGGCGGTCGCCGGTGAGGTACTTCTTGTGGAAGGTGCCGGACTGGAAGGTGCGGCCGATCTTCTCGACGTAGTCGTGGGCCTTGGCCCAGGCCAGCTCCTCGGTCTCGGCGACGATCGGGCGGAAGGTCACCCAGATCCGCGGACGGTCGGTGCGGCCGGCCCGCTCGGCGATGCCGTGCACGCGCTCGATCTGGCTCTTGATGTCGGCCAGCGGCTCGCCCCAGAACGAGAAGACATCGGCCTTCTCGCCGCCCACCTGGAAGGCCTCGTCGGAGGAGCCGCCGATCGAGATCGGGATGGTGGAGTCGTACGGCGCGAACCCGGGGCCGAAGTCGTCGAATCGGTAGAACTCGCCGTCGTGGCTGAACGCCGCCGGCTCGGTCCACGACCGTCGGAGCAGGTCGACGTACTCGGAGGTGCGTGCGTAGCGCTTCTCCTTGGGCAGGTAGTCGCCCTGCCGCGCCTGCTCGGCGTCGCTGCCGCCCGAGATCAGGTGCACGACGGCGCGGCCCTCGGAGAGCTGGTCGAGGGTGGCGAGCTTCTGGGCGCCCACGGTCGGGAACGTGGTGTTCGGCCGCAGCGCCACGATCGGCCGGAGCCGCTCGGTGAGCTGGCTGACCGCGGCAGCGACCACGAACGAGTCCGCGCTGGCCGAGCCGTACGGGAGCAGCGTGTAGTCGTACCCGCCCTCCTCGAGGGAGCGGACATAGCGGCGGAAGTACGGCAGGTCGATGCCGCGGGACGGGACGGGCTCCAGCTCGGTGGACGGGTTGAGGTGCGAGAGGCTGATGAACTCCACCTCGCGGGCGGCGCCGGCCGGGACCGGCTGCTCGTGCGGGAGGTGCTCGGGGCGGTCGGTGAGGGTGGTCATGCCGGGGTCCTTTCGGCGGTGGCGAGTGCGCCGGGGTGGTCGTCCTGGAGGGAGCCGCGCCGGCCGGTGGCCTCGCGGTGGGCGAGCTCGGAGCGCACCAGCGGGAGCGCGTGACGGAGCTGTTCCGACAAGCGGTTACTCGATTGAGTTACTGATAGTTGAGGTCCGAGAGAGGGCCGGGCGTCGCGGGTGCGTGCGTCGCCCGGCCTCTCGCTCAGGACGCTACGGGCGTCCGCTCGATCGGGTCCAACAGGAATGCGGCATGGGAACCGATAGTGCGGCGTTATCGAAGCGCCGACGCCTCGCCGGTCTCCACGGGAAGGTCGAGGTTGCTCCACTGCGACCAGGAGCCGGGGTAGAGCGCGGCGTCGTACCCGGCGATCGCCAGCGCGGCGATCTCGTGGGCCGCGGTCACGCCGGAGCCGCAGTACGCCGCCACGGGCACGCCGTGGGCGACGCCCAGGGCGGCGAACCGGGTGCGCAGCTCCTCGACGGGGAGGAAGTGTCCGTCCGGCCCGAGGTTGCCGCCCGTGGGGGCGTTGACCGCACCCGGGACGTGACCCGCCTTCGGGTCGATGGGCTCGGTCTCGCCCCGGTAGCGCTCGGGCGCGCGGGCGTCGAGGAGCACGCCGGAGCGGGGGAACGCGGCCGCCCCGACGACGTCGAGCACCGGCAGTGCGCCGGGGTGCAGCTGTACGTCGCCCGGCCCGGGGACGACGTCGTCGGTCGCGAGGGCGCCGCCCGCCGCCACCCACGCGGGCAGCGCCCCGTCCAGGAGGCGTACGTCGGCCAGCCCGGCCCAGCGCAGCAGCCACCACGCCCGGGCCGCGGCGAGGTTGCCGTCGCCGTCGTACACCACGACGGTGCGGTCGCCGCTGACCCCCCAGCGTCGCGCCGACTCCTGGAGGGCTGCGACGTCGGGCAGCGGGTGCCGGCCGTCGGTCGGCTCGCCGTGCGCGGCGAGCTCGGTGTCCAGGTCGACGTACACGGCGCCGGGCACGTGGCCGCGGAGGTACTCGCTGTGGCCGGGCGGCCCGCCCAGCTTCCAGCGGACGTCGAGGACGACGGGGGCGGGCGCGTCGGTGCGCGCGAGCTGCTCGGCCAGCTCGGTGGCGGAGATCAGGACGGTCATTCAGGCCTCGTTCGGGATGGTCTCGGTCGGAGTGGCTTGGGGGTGGACCAGGTGGAGGTGCGGGCGGGTCGAGAAGAACTCCTGCCCAGCAGTGTGCGCCGTCCGCTCGACCTCGGGGTCGAGGCCGCGTCGGGCGATCATCCGCAGGCCGGTGGTGCCGGTCGCGGGCAGGTCCTGGCGGACGACGATCCCGGCCGGGCGGCCGCCCGCGCTGGGCAGCAGGGCGACGCCGAGCCCCGCACGCACGCCGGCGAGCACCCCCTCGAGCGTCGTCGACTGGGCCGACACCTCGACCCGCCGGCCCTCGCTCGCCAGCGCGCCCAGGGCCCGCTCGCGCAGCCCGCACGGCTCCTCGAAGGCGACCAGCGACCACGGCTCGCCCGGCTCGGGCGTCGTCCAGGTGGGGGAGGAGTACCACCGCAGCGGCAGCCGGCCCACGTCGTACCCCGACCCGCGACCGCGCGGGTCCAGCACGAACGCGAAGTCCACCGTGCCCTTGTCGACGGCGTCGGCGAGCTGCGTCGACCGGCCGATCTCGAACCGGGTGGTGACTCCCGGGAAGGCGGCGCGCAGGGCGTGCATCATCTCGGGGAGCACCTGCTCGGCCGCGTGCTCGGTCGAGCCGACGACGATGGTGTCGCGGCGGGCGACCTTCAGGCGGCGCATCGACTCGTCGTGCACCTCGATGATGTGCCGGGCCTCCGCGAGGACCCGCTCGCCGTCCGGGGTGAAGCGCATCTGGCGGCCGTCCTTCTCGAACAGCTTGCGCTTGAGGCCCTTCTCGAGCAGCCGCACGTGGTGGCTCAGGGCGGGCTGGCTCACGTGGCGCACCGCGGCCGCCTTGCTGAAGCCGCCGCAGTCGGCGATCGCCACCAGCGTCCTTAAATGCTCAAGGTCTAGCGAGTTAGTCATATTCAGATCCTAGGCCAGGCCCGGCCCGGCCGTCGCTCGTGCCGGCTGTTGGTCTGGACACCTGGTTCTCGCACACCGATCAGCAACCGTCATGGGTTGGCTTCGACGAACGCTCTTGGACGGCGCCGTCGCGGGGTGCCAGCCTGGGGAGGGTGACCTCCACCGTGACTCCCCCCGCCTCCGCCACGTCCCCCGCGCTCGCCTGGGACGAGCCGCCCGGGGTCGCCGCCCGCGGGACCCTCGTCGTCCTGGTCGGTCGGGGCGAGTCGCCGACGGCGTACTCCCGGTTCGGCCGGCGGCTCTCGGCCGACGCCTACCGGGTCCGGGTCGTCGACGTCGACCTCGACGACCTGTCCGCGGCCGGCGACGTCGTCCGCGACCTGCTGGCCGACGACACCCTGCCGGCGCCGAAGGTGCTGGTCGGGGCGGACACGGGCGCGGGTCTGGCCACGGTGCTGGCGGGGGAGGGCGATGTCGACGCCGTCGTGCTCGCGGGCCTCGCACTGCCGGGCCCGGCGCCCGCTCCGGTCGGCGACTGGGACGCCGAGCTGGAGGCCCGTACGGCCTGTCCCGCGCACCGCCGGGTGATCTCCGAGGACCCCGCGTTCGAGCGGGGCGGCCTCGGTCGTGAGCTTCCGGCGCAGCTGCGCGACCTCGCCGTACCCGGCCTGCCGACGCTGGTGCTGCACGGGAGCGAGGACAGCGTGGCGAGCGCCGAGACCGTGCTCGAGTGGATCGGCGAGGCCGAGCAGGTCCGCGCCCGGATCGTGGTCGGCGGTCGGCACGACGTCCTCAACGACGTCTCGCACCGCTCGGTCGCCGCGACCGTCGTCCTGTTCCTCGAGAGCCTCAAGCTCGGTGCGGACCTGCCCGCCATCGTCCGGGACGTGCGCGGCTGATGGCCCCCACCGCGACCGAGCGGGCGGTCGCCGAGCTCCTCGACCAGGTGCCCGGCGCGACGGTCGAGCCCGACGCACTGGCCGCCGCGGCGCTGGACCGCTCGGGCGCCCGGCCCGACGGGCTGCCCGCGGTCCTGGTCCTGATCCGGGACGTCGTCGGCGTGCAGCGGACCCTGGAGGTGGCGCACCGGCACCGGGTGCCGGTGGTGCCGCGCGGCGCCGGGTCGGGCGTCGCGGGCGGCGCGCTCGCCGGCACCGGGTCGGTCGTGCTCGACCTGAGCGGGCTGGACCGGATCCTCGAGATCGACCCCGTGGACGAGCTCGCCGTCGTCGAGGCGGGCGTGATCACGGCTGAGCTCGACCGGGCCGCGGGGGAGCACGGGCTGCGCTACGCGCCCGACCCCGCCAGCGCTGCGATCTCGACCATCGGCGGCAACGTCGCGACCAACGCCGGCGGCATGCGCTGCGTGAAGTACGGCGTCACCCGCGACGCCGTGCTGGGCCTCGACGTGGTGCTCGCCGACGGCCGGCTGATCAGCACGGGCCGTCGTACCGTCAAGGGCGTCGCGGGGCTCGACCTCACCTCGCTCTTCGTCGGGTCGGAGGGTGCGCTCGGCGTCGTGGTGCGCGCGACCGTGCGGCTCCGGGCGCTGCCCGAGACCACGCTCACCGCGGCGGCGGCGTACGACGATGTCGCGGCCGCCGCTCGTGCCTGCGTCTCGGTCGCCCGCGCCCGCCGGGAGCCCAGCCTGCTCGAGCTGCTCGACCACGCCACCCTGTCCGTGGTGGACCGGGCGCAGGGCACCGACTTCGCCACCCGGGGTCGGGCGTTGGTCGTGGCGCAGGCCGAGGGGCCGGCGGCGGCCGACGAGATCGCGGCGATCGCCGAGCTGCTCGCGAAGGAGTCCACCTGGTCCGAGCGCGGCCTCGACGAGGAGTCCTCGGAGCGCCTGGTGCTGGCCCGGCGGCTGGCGCTGCCGTCGATCGAGCGGTTCGGACGGGCCCTGATCGAGGACATCTGCGTCCCGCGGTCGCGGCTCGTGGACGCCTTCCGGGGAGTCGAGGAGATCGCGCGCCGGACCGGCGTCGACGTCTTCACTTTCGCCCACGCCGGGGACGGCAACCTGCACCCGATCATCTCGTTCGACCCCGCCCTGGCCGAGCCGCCGCCGGCGGTGCAGCAGGCCGCCGACGCGATCTTCGCCCTCGCGATCGAGCTCGGGGGGACGGTGACCGGGGAGCACGGGATCGGCTCGCTCAAGCGCGCCTGGCTGGCGCGCGAGGTGGGGGAGGACTCGATCGAGGTCCAGCGCTCGATCAAGGCGGCGCTGGACCCGCACGGGCTGCTCAACCCGGGGAAGGCGCTGTGAGCGCGGCGCGGGTGGAGGGTCCGGTGCTGAGCGACCTGCAGGAGGGCTTCCGCGACGCGATGGGCAGCGTCGCCGCCGCCGTCTCGGTCGTCACCACGCTCTCCGGGCCGTCCGGCGACCGACCGCACGGGGCCACCGTGAGCGCCTTCACCTCGCTGTCGATGGACCCGCCGATGCTGCTGGTCTCGCTGCAGGAGACCTCCCGGCTGCTCGCGCTCCTGACGCCGGGCAGCCACCTGGGCGTCAACGTGCTGGCCGCGCACCAGCGCGACCTCGCGCTGCGCTTCGCCTCCCGCCGCGAGGACCGGTTCGGCGACCTCGACTGGGTGCCGCGGGACGGATCACCCGCGCTCGCCGGCGCCCACGCTGGGTCGGCACCCGGGTCGCCCGGCTGGTGCCCGCCGGCGACCACACCCTCGTGCTGGCCGACGTGCTCGCGGCGTCCTGCGGCGAGCCGACTCCGTTGACGTACTGGCGGCGTACCTTCGGCACGCACCGGGCGCACTGAGAAGGTCGTGCGCCTACCGGTCGTGCCTGTCGGGCGGGCGGCGGGTGCCGCCCGCCCGACTCCGTCAGCAGGGCTCAGCGCGGGTCAGCAGGCGCTCCCGGCCGGCGTGCGCCCGCGGAAGAGCGCGTCGGCGTACGCCCGAGTCTCGGCGTAGGACTCGTCGATCACCGCGCGGTGGTCGGCGCCCTGGTAGACCGAGTAGTCGATCGGCGGCGCGGAGCCGCACAGCACGGAGACCAGGTAGTCGACCCCCGGCTTCGCCACGAGGACGTCGGCGGTGCCGGCGGCGACGAAGGTCGGCACGCGTGGGATGAGCCGGACGGCGTCCTGGGAGTCGAGGTAGGCCGTCAGCGGGCCGAAGTCGGCGTCGGGCTCGAAGACCTGTGCCGGGGTCAGCGTGTCGGCGACCTCCCGGATGGCGTCCATGCAGCCGGTGCGCCCGGCGTCGAGCAGCGGCTGGGCGGCATCGGTGACCAGCGCGTCCGCGTCGACGGTGTCGGTCGCGGCCGCGGCCCCGAGCAGCAGCGGCGGGAGGAACGAGATCGCCGCCTGGGCGCCGGGCAGGTTGTTCTTGATGTAGGGCGCGGTCTGGCTCAGTCCGACACCTCCGGGTGCCAGGGACACCGCGCCGAGGAGCTCGGTGCCACGGTGCCTGCGCGGACCGGCCGCGGCGGCGAGAGCGGCGTGGCCACCCTGGCTGTGGCCCGAGACCACCCACTGTCGTCCCACCTGGCTGCTCAGCTGACGAGCGGCGACGACGATGTCGGCAAGGGTGCGGGCGGCGCTGGGACCGTTGATGTAGGGGTGGTCGCCCGGGGTGCCCAAGCCCTCGTAGTCGGTCTTCGCCACGACGTAGCCGGCGCGGCTCCACCGGTCGAGGGTCTGGTCGACACGACCGAGGTAGTCGTGGGCGGGACCGTCCACGGTGTCGCGCGACGGTGCGCACGGGTCGGCGGTGCCGGTCGTGCCGTGTGCCCAGCTGAGCACGCGCCAGCCGCCGCGCGGGGCCTTGCCCTCGGGCAGGGAGACGGTGCCGGTGACGCGGATCTTCTGGTCACGGGCGCCGACCGAGACGTACTCCACCAGGTAGGTGGCCCGGGCGCTCGGCAGCGCCGCGGCGGTGCGGAGGGGGCGCGCGCGCAGCAGCGTGCCGCGGGGCTTCCTCAGCTCGCCGTGCCGGGCGGACCGGCTCGCGTGCGGCGTCGAGACGGTCGCCGGCGTGGAGGCGGTACGACTCGCCGCGGTCGCCGGAGCGGCGGTCGCCGACGGGGCGCTGGCCAGTCCCGTGGTCAGGAGTGCGGCCGCCGCGACGGCGGCCCAGGATCGTGTGCTCAACGTTCCTCCTCTGCGGGCACCCGAGCGGTGCCCTGTGGTGCGGATCACTGCCACCATCCAGGCCTCGTCGTGCGGCGGGCCGCGCTGGTCCCGGTCAGCGGGTGGCGGCGTCGCGCCGGGCTCGGTCGTGGCCGCAGCACGCGTGACCCGTGCACCGGCACGGCCGCAGTCCCCGGCATCGACGCCCGAGGTTGACAGCCGCAAGACGCATCCGGCGAGGTGCCTCGCAAGGTCGTGATCTCGGCTTGGGCCGTTCCCGTCATGGTCCTCGGCCAGTTCAGCTTCTTCGCCGCCATCCCGGTCGCGATCATCGTCGTCGCCGTGATGCGTCGGTTCCGCAGCGGCGCCCTGCGCTGGTGGGCCCTCGCGCTGGGCGCCGTCTACGCCGCCCCCATGGCCATCTGGGCACTTCGCCCCGAGCGGGCGGAGAGCCTGTCCAAGGACATGAGTCCCGTTTTCGCGGTCCTGATCGTGGTCGCTGCGTGCGGCGTCATCATCGCCGCGCACCGCAGTCGACGTGGGCTCAGTGGATCCTGATCACCGCCTGGGCCCCGTTGACGCTGCCCGCCGCGTCGACGAGGACGGTCATCGACCCGGCCGGCGCCGTCGCCCGATCAGCAGCAGAACCCCGCCGGCCGCGACGAGGACCACCCCGCCGACGCCGGCCGCCGGCACCCAGGACGACAGGCCCGTGTCGGCAAGGCTCTCGGGCGCTCTGCCGTCCGGGCCGGTGGTCGGCGGTGCGGGAGTGCCTGACGGTCCCGAGGTCGCCGTGGGCTCACCGGTCGGGCCCGTCGGGCCCGTCGGGTCGGTGGGGTCGGTGGGATCGGGGGAGGGGTCGTCGACGACCCGGATGGTCGCGTCGACCGGCGGTGCGGTGACACCGCCGCCTTCACCGGTCGCGGTCGCCACGTTCACCACCCGACCGTAGTCGACGTCCTCGGCGCGGACCCGGTACCGGCCGCGGCACTCGGTCGTGTTCGCCGGAGCATCCGTTCGTGCCGCGAGCCTCGACCGCTCACACGTCACCTCGTCGATCTTGTCGTCGACGACCCTCAGGTCGTCGACTGCGGCGAGGCCGGTGTTGGTAGCCGTATAGCCGAAGTCGACCACGTCACCGACCCGGAACGGGCCGTCGTCGAGCACCCGCTTCTGCAGCTCCAGGAGCGGTGTGGGGACGACCGACTCGATGACGACGTTGCGGACGAGGTGGATGTCGGTGAAGAGGCCGGTCGAGGCCGAGAACCCGAACTTGTACGACTCCGGGACCGGGTCCGGTGCCGGGAACGACAGGACCTGCTGCGCAGTGCCGTCGCCGCGGGAGATGGCCACCCCGACCTGCGGGTTCGGCGCGGGGGTGACTGTCACCGTGACCGTTCGGCGCACCGCGTGCAGCTCCGCCTCGGCCGCCGCCGGTCCGGGCGGCAGCACCGTCAGATCGTTGCGCAGCGAGAACGGCAGGGTCGAGCTCCACGGTCCGGTCGTCCGGTCGAGGTTGGTCGAGGTCGAGGTGATGAAGCAGTACCCGACGATGTCGTTGCCCGGTCCACGGACCGTGATCTTGTCCGGTTCGGGCCTCCGCAATCCCGAACCGGCCGGGGATCGACCGGCTGATGGGCAGCCGTTGCTGCGACGTTCCCAGTCACCGAAGTAGTTACCGAGCGCATCGAGTCCGATGCCGAGGTAGCCACCGTCGACGCCGGGGATGAAGGCGCGAGTCGGATCGTCGTCCGGGAGCTTCTGCGCGTACCCGAGGCTCCCGCCGAACGCCCCCGGTGCGTCCAGGGTCGTGGTCCCGTCGGTGAGGAAGAACGCGATGCCGTCGGCCGGAGCCTGACTCGGGCTCGTCGGTGTCGTGGTGCCGTACTGCCACTGCTCGAACGTGACCGTCAGGCCCTGGGTGGCGGGGATGGGAACGTCGAAGAGGACGGCGCCGGCCTGGTCGTTCGAGGCGTCCGTCAGTTGCAGGTACCCGCGCGGTGCGGCGTTCTCCGGTGGCACCGGACCGACCCGCACCAGCGGGCACCCGGCCAACGGGTGGTCACCCGGACCCGGAGCGCCCGCGGCCGCACCGGTCAGGCATGCGGACCCGTAGCCGAGGAACCCCGGCATCACGGTCGCCCCCGTGAACGACTCCTCCAGGTAGGTGCCGCCATCGGCGGCTGCCGGTCCCGACGACACCGTCAGCACCGACAGCCCGACCGCCACGGCACCGGCTGCTACCCACGTGCTCCTCGCCAGGCGGGTTCGCCGACGCGGCCACCAGCGCGGGTACGGCGGCAGGTGCCTTCCCTGGTCCTCTGGCTGCGTGGTGGCCATCCCGAGTCTCCCTCGCTCACCGGCCGCCGCGCCGGAACGTTGCTACGCGACGGTGCGCTTCGCCACGCGGACAGACTGATTCCGCGCGGCGGCGTGCCGGTTCGCCTGTTCCGGGTGATCCGCCACCCGGAGACCCAGCGGCACGGTGACCAGGCAAAGCGCGCTGTCGCGCACGGGACCACGCGGCTGCACGGAAGGAGGTGGTGACGAATGGCGCGACCTCGCCGACCCGGCCGCCACCGTGCCGCCCGGTACGCCGGCGCCGCCCTCCTCATCGCCGGCGCCATCCTCCTCGGCGCTGCAGGATGGCAGCTGTACGGGAGCAACTGGACCGCCCAACGCCATCACGCCGAGGTCCGCGACGAGCTCGAACACACCTGGAACCGGGGCGACCCGGAAGCGTCCACCCCCTACGGCGACGCCATCGCCGTCGTCCGGATCCCACGTTTCGGCGACGACTACGAAGTCCCCGTCCTCGAAGGCACCACCGACGAGACCCTCGCTGCCGGCCTCGGCCACTACGAACAGACCGCAGCACCAGGGCAAGCGGGCAACTTCGCTGTCGCCGGCCACCGCATCACCCATGGTCAGCCCCTGCGCGACATGCCCGACCTGAGGGCTGGTGACGTCGTCGAGGTCGAGACCGCCGACGCCATCTACACCTACCGCCTCACCACTGACGGCGACGCACTGGTCGTGGACGACGCCGACACCTCCGTCCTCGAGCCGGACCCGACGTCCGCCCGAGCCACCACGGGATCGTCGACCGACCTGGCCTCGCCAATCGCGGCCGGCGCGCGGACCCTCACCCTCACCGCGTGTGCTCGGCTCGTCCCGACCTCCGAACGGCTCGTCGCCTACGGCGTCCTGCAACGCACCGATCCCAAGCCGAGCTGACCGGCCAGAACGGGGCCACCCGGACACGCCGACGGGACACGATTCCACCCGTGCCGCACGACGACGACGGCGGCGGCAGCCGCCACGATCCTGGCCGGGCAGACGGTCCCGGCGTCGCAGCGCGCAGCACCCGACCGCCGTACGTTCCGGGCACCGCGCGCTATTCGCGGGTCGAGTTGGGTCGATCCGAGGATCGACCGCCCAAACGTTGCCAGCTGTTCGCCCGGTGTTGCGCGAGGCCGGGCAGAACCACGCAGCACAGACGCTGAGATCAGAGGGTTGGTCGACGGTTTCTCGGGTTTCACCCAAGGAGTGGTCACGTGCGCGCAGTGGGCGTCACTGCCGCCGAGGCCTGTCCCCTTGAAGGGCAAGCGCCGATCCTGGGTGTCAGCGGAGAGTTGAGCGGGCCGGTGCGTGACACCCTCATCGATCGCGTCCAGATCGGGTTCGTACGACGCGGGAGCGTGGCGGTCGTCGGCCGGGTCAGCCGTCAGCAGGTCCGGCGCGGGGAGCTGGTCGCTTGGGCGCCGCAGACGACCGCGGAGGTCGTCCCCGGGGCCGAGGGCGTCGCCTACACCAGCATCTTCGTCGACCGGTTGTTGCTGGAGCAGAGCGTGGCCTGGGCGGCTGGCGCCTCCGCGCCGACGAAGACACCAGACACAGAAGGCCAGGACGACAGCCCGGCTCCCGACGGGCTCCGCTGGGCGCGGATCGGGGAGCGGGTGCTGCGGGAGCTCGAGCCGTGCCTGGACGAGCTGGTCGAGCTCACGAGCCAGGGACAGCTGCGGGGCCGGTTCGGCCGCGCGGCCGCGATCCTCTTCACCGTCCTCGACGCGATCGCCCCCGCGCTGGAGCCGCCCGAGGCGGGGCTGCAGCGTCCGCTCCGCCCGACCCGTCCGGTGCGGTCCGAGGTGCGGCGGGCCGTCGCGCTCCTGGAGTCTGATCTCGCCCGCCCCTGGCGGGTCGACGAGCTCGCCGCCGCGTCAGGTCTCTCGGCCGGCCACCTGCGGCAGCTGTTCCTCGACGGGCTCGGCCGGACCCCCCTGGCCCACCACAACCTGCTCCGCGCCCGCCGCGCCCAGGAGCTGCTCGGCGACCGCAGTCGCAGCATCCCCGAGGTCATGGCCGAGGTCGGCTGGGCCTCGCCCAACCACTGGAGCACGATGTTTCGCCGGCACACCGGGATGACCCCGCGGGAGTATCGCGACCGGTCCTGACCGACGGATCTTGGTATGTGCGGCCCCGACATATAGCGATCCACCGACCGGCTGCCTGGCGGCTGCTCGGCGTTCATCTACCGGGCACGTGAGCGGTGGTTCTTGGTCGCGACTCGCCTGTGAGATCAGCGCGCGCCGGTCCTGGTCTCGAGGGCCAACGGCTGCCTCGTCCACCACGATCAGAGGAAAATCGTTGATGTCTGCCTTGCACCCCCCGATGCGGGGGGTTCGCCTCCTGGTCGTGTCTCTCGTGGCCGTGGCGCTCACTCTCCTGGGACTCACCGTCACCGCCAGCACCGCGCAGGCCGCCGACGAGGTCGTCGTCCCGGACGCGAACTTCAAGGCGGTGCTCAACGCCGCGATCGCTACCGCGACCAGCACGAGCCGCACGCCCGATCAGGACATCACCCCTGCCGACGCGCTGACGGTCACCGCGATCGACACCGGGTATGTCGATGATGCTCCGATCGCCACGCTCACCGGGCTGGAGGCGTTCACCAACGTCACCACCCTGGCAATTACGCGCGCAGGGAGCACTGCTACCGACTTGCGGCCGATCGGCAGTCTCAGAGGTCTTACGTCGCTGCAGACGTCTTTGCCAGTCACCAGCCTGGACGGACTCGAGAGCGTCACCAACCTGAACATTCTTCAAATCGCCAGCGCCCAACTGACGGACGTCTCCGCGCTGTTGCAGCTGACCCAGCTGACGAATGTCACCATTCAAGAGGCCGCACGGTTGAAGGACATCTCGGCTGTCGCCGCGTCGAAGGGCACTATCGTGCGCCTCACCCTGCAGGACACGGCAGTTGAGGACATCAACTTCCTTGAGGGCTTCAAGAACGTTGGGAATCTTGTTCTCCCTCGCAATCGGATTGAGGATGTTTCCGTCTTCGGGAGGTTCGACGACTCATACAAGCTCAACGATACGAAGAGCAACCGGTTGACCCTCAGCGGAAACAGGATCCGGGACTTTTCCCCGGTGGTGGCCTTCCGCAACCTCAAGGGATTCAACTTCGGCCCGACAGCAGCCGCCAGCGGACAGTCGATCTACGTCGGACCCTACGACGCAGTGAACGGCGTGACGGTGCCGCTCAAGAGCGGCCCACACATTCTCAACAACCCGCCTGCCACTCCGGTGATCACGCCGGCGGGTACTGGTACCTACGACCCTGCGACAGGCATGCTGACCTCGGCTGATCCGGCGGCGACGTTCGTGACGGTGAGCCCGAACTGGACGATCAACTTCTCCGAGGCGCCCGACAAGCTTGCAGCGTTGCGGGTCAATGAGGTTGAGTCGAATGGGGATGCGGTCAATGGTGACTGGGTCGAGCTCTATAACCCAGGCAGCAGCGCCTTGGATCTGGGCGGCCTCGTGGTCGCCGACAACGACGACACCCACAAGATCACGGTGCCGGCCGGCACCAAGATCCCGGCCATGAGCTACCGGGCGATTCGTACCGACGACCCGGCTGTGGCCGGGCAGTTCGGTCTGGGCGGCGGCGATTCGGTGCGGGTCTTCGCACCCGGTACGACGGATCTGACGACGGCTCCGATCGATTCGTACTCGTGGACGGCGCACGCGACGACGACTTACGGGCGAACGGTGCCCGGCGCCGGTTTCTGGGCGACGACCAGTGTTGGCACATTCGGTGCGGTCAACGAGTTCCCGCCGCCGACGGCCATCCCGACCGTCGCGACCACCGGTGACGCGACCAGCATCAACGGATCCGCGAAGCTGACCGCGACGGTCACCAAGCCCGACAGCACCGAGGTGGCCACCGACGCCACCGGCACTGTGGTGTTCGCGGTCGGCGGCACGGATGTGTCGGGTCCGGTCACGGTGACGGGCGGCAAGGCCGAGTGGACGGCCACCGGCCTGGCGGGTTCCCCGTCCGGCACAGCGCATCAGGTCACCGCCCGGTATGTCTCGTCCGGTGAAAGCGACCCCTACGATGACTCGGTCGCGAGTGCACAGTTCACGGTGACGGTCACGATTCTGGAGTTCGCCGGCGCCCCGACCCTGTCGACCGCCACCCCGGGCTACTGCGACACCGTCACGTCCAGCGTCGCGGGCATCACTCAGGCCCCGGAGCAGGTTGGCTACCAGTGGCAGATGTTCAATGGCAACGGCTATGGCAACATCGCCGGGGCGACGAGCGCGAGTCACCCGATGTACACCGTCAACGGCACCACGGTGGACGTCGCGTCGCGGCCGTACCGGCTGCAGGTGACAGCAGTCCGGGCCGGCTACGTGACCAAGACCTGGACGCTGGAGACCACGGCCGTCGCGAGTGACGTGTGGAGTGCGGAGTCCAAGAAGGCTGCGGTGTTGAGCACGTCGACCCCGAAGGTGGGGGAGACGATCACCGCGACGCATCAGGGGTGGGACACGTGTTTCCCGGCCGCGCTGAACTACGAGCCGGGGTATGCGTACCAGTGGCTGCGCGACGGTCAGCCGATCACCGGTGCGACTGATGAGGTGGCCGGAGGCGTCGGCGGTGCCGGACCCAAGCAGGTCTCCTACGCCGTGACCCCCGCGGACGCCGGGCGCAAGATATCGCTGCAGGTCAGAGGCATCAGGCCCGCTGTCCAGTTCGAGGGTTCCACGACTGAGTCCACTGCGACTGCTGCGGTGGCTGCGGGTGCGTTCACGAACTCACCGGTTCCTGCGGTCGACAACGTGTCGCCGAAGGTCGGCGACAAGCTGACGGCGTCGACAGCGGCGTGGTCGCCGGTCGCTGCGTTCGCGTATCAGTGGTTGCGTGACGGTGCGCCGATCACGGGTGCGACCTCTGCGTCGTACACAACGACGGCTGCTGATGCCGATCACGCGTTGAGTGTGAAGGCCACCGGCACTGCCGAGGGGTACGCGACTACCGAGAAGACGTCGGCGGCGACGGCGAAGGTTGCCAGGCTGGTGTTCGCCGGCACTTCGGTGCCGGTGATCGGTGGCGGCACACCGACCGTGGGTGACACGCTCACAGCGACTGTTGCTCCGTGGGCGCCGGTGGCGTCGTTCACGTGGCAGTGGCTGCGTGATGGTCAGCCGATCGCCGGGGCTACCGCTGCGTCGTACCCGGTGACCGCTGCCGACCAGGGGCGTGCGCTGAGCGTCCGGGTGACCGGGGCCGCTGCGGGCTACGAGCCGCGTTCGGTGACCTCGCAGTCGACCGCGGCAGTGGCGGCCAAGGCGCCGGCCCAGGTCGCCGACGCGGTGCGGTCGTCGTACGTGGTGAAGATCAAGGCGCTCAAGGGCAAGAAGCTGCAGGTCATCATCACCGCCCAGGGCGTGCCGGCCAGTCGACTCGACTCCAAGGCCACGCTCAAGCTGGCCGGCGTCAAGGGCAGCTACCGGGTGACCCTGAAGAACGGCAGGGCCACGATCGCTACCGGCCGGAAGGCCAAGCTGCTGAAGAAGGGCGCCAAGGTCAAGGCGACCCTCGCCCTCCCGGGGCTGGTCTTCGCGACGACCACGGCGACGCCCGCCACGGTGACGACCACCACCTACACGGTCGCGAAGGTGACCAAGAAGGTCACGGTCAAGCTCAAGTAGCACCCCTGCGGAAGGCCCCGCCGGTCCCACGGGACTGGCGGGGCACTCCGTCCGTCAGCCCTGCCCTGCCTCGCCCCTGGAGACCGCCGTCATGCCCTCCCACTCGTCCTTCCACCGTCTGCTGAGCACGGCCCTCGTCGTCCTGCTGGCGCTGGCCGCCCTCGCCCTCGCCCTCGCCCCGGCGACCGCACCGCGCGCCGACGCGGCCGACACCGACGTGGTCGCCCTCCCCGACCCGGCGCTGAAGCGGGCGATCAACACCGCGCTCGGTGCCGGTCGCGAACCCGGCCGGGACGTCACCGTCGCCGAGGCGCAGACCGTGCGGACCCTGAACGCCGGCGCCGACCCGGTCTCCGAGCTGACCGGCCTCCAGGCCTTCACCGGTCTCACCAGCCTCACCGTGACCGGCCGGCGCGACCTGACCGACGCCAGCCCGCTGGCCGGGCTGAGGCTCACCAGCCTGGAGATCAGGGGCGGTGCACTGCAGGGAACCCTCGACAGCATCGCCGCGATCAGCTCGCTCACCTCCCTCACGCTGGGCGACGACGGGATCTTCGACGTCGCGCTGCTCATCCGCTTGACCGCTCTACGGACTCTGAGGTTGGAGCAGAACCAGATCGCCGACATCTCCTCGCTGGCGCAGCTCACGTCAGTTACCGGGTTCGACCTGTCGGCCAACCGCATCACCGACGTGACCCCAGTCTCCAGGCTGACAAATCCGACCTACCTGTACCTGTCGGACAACCGGATCGAGGACGTCACGCCCCTCGCCCGATACTCGAGCCTCAAGCTGGGGACGACCGGCGGGGCGTTGAAGGTCGACGGCAACCGGATCAGTGATCTCTCGACCTTCCTCACGTTCACGAGCAAGCCCGCGAACACTGGTCAGTCGGTCTACGCCGGCGCTTACCAGCCAGGCGGCATCCAGGTGCCGCTGGCTCGCGCGGATTCCCGCGTGCTACCGATCGCCGCGGCCAACGCGAACGAGGGAGCCTACGACCAGGCCACGAAGACGCTGACCCTGACGAACGCGTCGGCGACCAGCATCGACATCTCACCCAGTTGGACGGTGCTCCTGTCCGAGACACCAACTGATCCGACCATCGCCGGCATTGCTGGCTTCGGTCAGACGCTCAAGGCGTCGGCAGAGAGCGTCGCCAGGCCCACATGTGAATCGGCTTTCCAGTGGCAGCGCGAGGGCATCGACATCACAGGTGCTACCGACGAGCGTTACCAGGTCACTGCGGCCGACGTCGGCAGCCGCCTGACGGTGCGCGTGACATGCGGCTCACAGGAGGGCGTCTCCGCCCCCACCGCGTCGGTGACCGGCACGACGCCGGGTGCCCCCGCGATCGTCCCGAGCCAGACCGCGCTGAGCGGTGTGCTCGGTGACCCGACCAACCCCGGCATCACGATCAATGTCGGCCAGACCGACGCGGCCGGCAACAGGGTGGATCCCTCGAAGCTCACGCTGACCGCTACGTCGGACGCCCCCGGCGTGCTGCCGGTCTCCGGTGTCACCTTCTCCGGCTCGGGAGGCACGCGCACGGTGGCCTTCGCCCCGGTGGGTCGCGGCTACACCAATATGCAGTTCACGGTCACCGGTCCTAACGGCCAGACATCGAGTGCGTTGTTCGGGTATGGGGCGTCCGTCCGTACCACCCCCACCAGCCGCGTTCTGATGGGACAGGGCGACTCGTCGACCGCGCTGCCGGCCGGTGACGGCTACCTGTTCGTCGCCGACGACGAGCGCAGTGAGATCGGGCTTTACGACCCCTCGCTGTCGCGCTACGCCGTGTGGGAGTCCGAGTCGTTGCTGCCCGGCGCTGAGGTGGACTTCGAGTCGTCGGCGCGCCTGGGCGACACGATGTTCTGGTTCGGGTCGCACGGCAACAAGAAGGATGGGGATCTGCATGGCAGCAGGCAGGCGGTGTACGAGACCACGGTCTCCGGGACTGGCAGGGACGCCCGCCTGACCAGGACCGGCTCGTACCTGGGCCTGCGCAAGGACCTCGTGGCCTGGGACCGCGCTCACGGCGACCGGCTCGGCCTTGCCGCAGCGGCAGCTGACGGCGTCAAGCCGGATTTGGCCAACGGCTTCAACCTCGAAGGTGCTGAGTTCTCGCCCGACGGCAGCGAGCTCTACCTGGGCTTCCGTTCGCCGGTCGTCGAGAAGGACGGCAGGCAGATGGCGCTGATCGTGCCGGTGAAGAACCTGCCGGCTCTGACGTCAGGCAAGGCCGCGGTGGCACAGTTCGGCGAGCCGATCCTGCTCGATCTCGACGGGCACGACATCCGCGAGATCCGCAAGAACGACGCCGGGCAGTACCTCATCGTGTCGGGCACACCGGGCATGTGGACCCCGCAGAGCAGTCAGACGCTGTTCGCCTGGACCGGTTTCGCCGAGGATCCGGCCGTCCCGCTGACGACTGAGGTCACGAAGGACCTCGAGCCGATGCACACCGATAACGGCGGCGCCTGGGAGGGCATCGGCGAGCTGCCCGACGACCTGACGGCCAACTCTCAGGTCAGGCTGATCATGGATCAGGGCTACGACGTTCTCCATTCGGACTCGCCGAAGGCTGAGAACAAGAAGAACCCGATCCTGATGCGCAAGGCCCGCACCGACGTGTTCACCCTGACCGGCAACCTGGGCCGGGCGGCCACGGTGAGCGGCTCTGGAGCCTTCCCGGACCAGGCCGCCAACACCGTCGGCGCCCCGCAGGTGGTCAGGATCACCAACACAGGTTCAGAGCGGGTACGGGTGAAGCGGGTCCACGTGGCCGGCGACGATGAGCAGGCCAGTGACTTCCTGATCAGTCAGAACACCTGCGCCTACACCGATCCCGGTCCCGGCGCCACGTGCCGCATCGCGGTGCGCTTCGCCCCCGCGAAGGTGAGCACGACGTCGAAGGCTCAGCTGGTCATCGAGTCGAACCTCACGGGCGCCCCCCGCATAGTGGAGCTCACCGGCACCTCGACGGCCCTCCCGAAGGGCGAGCCCGGTAAGGACGGCAAGGACGGGGTCGACGGCAAGAACGGCGCTGATGGAGCGCAGGGTGCTCCGGGCACGATCATCACGAAGTCGGCCAAGGCGACGGTGTCGGTCAAGGCGCTGTCGAAGCGTCGTGTGCAAGTGGCGGTCTCGGCAAAGCCTGTGGACAGGCGCCACTTGAACCAGCAGGTCACCGTCAAGGTGTCCGGGGTCAAGGGCACCTACCTGGTCAAGCTGACCAACGGCAAGGGCATCGTCAAGCTCACCGGCAGCAAGGCCCGCAAGGTCAAGGCCGGCAAGAAGGTCCGTGTGACGGTGTCGGTGCCCACGCTGACCACCCGGGTCGCTACGAGCAGCACGTTGGTCACCGACTACACGATTCCGAAGGCCTCGAAGCAGCAGAAGGTGAAGGTGCGCAAGTGAAGACCTCGACAGTGGCAGGCGTCCTCGTCGGGCTCCTGGGCCTGACCCTCACGCCCGTGGCGGCGCAGGCCGCGACTGTGCCGACGATCGACGCGGTCGTGAAGGTCGGCCAGGTGATGGATTATTCGTTCCCGTGCAGCCGAGACATCCTGATTATTGACCAGTGGTTCAGTGGCGGTGAGCCGGTAGAGGAGTACGTCGCCAACACCCTCACGGTGCGCCCTGAAGACCTGGGCCGCCGGCTGAGCGTCGAGCGGGTGTGCGCGGGAACGGGCGAGAAATTGCGGACGCCGGAGTCGGGCATCGTCACCGGCTCGGGCTCCCAGGTGCCCGTGATCGGGACGCTGGCCAAGCCCCCGATCGGCGATCCTTTTTTCGCGGTCAAGGACACCCAGTCGAGTGTGATCGGCGATCCGACCGATCCGGGCGTCGACCTGTTCGTCGGACAGCTCGGTGCTGACAATCAGACTCTGGTCGACGCATCTGCGTTGACGGTGTCGGTGTCGGCGGTCACGAAGGGGCAGCGGGTGCGGCCGCTCGATGCCAGTGCGGTGACCGTCTCGAGCACTGGAAGCGTTCGGCACGTGTCGTTCGCGCCGACCGATCGCGGCAACGTGACGTTGGTGTTCACGGTCACCGGTACGACCGGTGCGACCGACTCCTACTCGCTCGACTACTACGCCTCTGGTGCGACCACGCCCACCAGCCGGGTCCTGCAGATGTCGTCGGACGCGTCGACGGCGATCGCGGCCGGCGACGGGCACCTGTTCGTGGCCGACGACGAGGCCCACGAGATCCGGCTGTACGACGCGGAGGTCTCCGGCATGCCGGTGGCCGTGTTCGGCCCCGGGCTGGGTGGGGGTGAGGATGACTATGAGTCGTCCGCGCGCAGCGGTGACTCGGTGTTCTGGCTGGGCGCCCACGGCAACTCCAAGAAGGGCGAGGTGCAGGCCAGCCGGAGCGTCGTCTACGAGACGACGATCAGCGGCAGCGGGGCGGATGCGAAGCTGGCACCGGTGGGCAACAAGTACAACGGCCTGCGAGACGACCTGATCGCCTGGGACCAGGCCCACGGCAGTCGCTACGGGTTCGCCGCCGCGACGGCCGTGGGCCAGGCGCCCGACGGCCCGGCGCAGTTCAACATCGAGGCCTCGGAGTTCGCCCCCGACGGCAACACCCTCTACCTGGGCTTCCGCGGCCCGCTGACCGGCCGCGTACCTGGTGGCAAGGCGCTGATCGTGCCGGTGACCAACATCAAGCAGCTCACCCTCGGGCAAGGGACGACGGCGACGTTCGGGCAGCCGATCGAGCTCGATTTGGGCGGGCACTCCATCCGCGAGATCCGCAAGAACGCGGCGGGGGAGTACCTCTTGCTGACGGCCGACGCGATGCCCGCACGGCCAGAGGCCCAGCTCGAGCAGCTGCTCTGGTACTGGGACGGCAATCCGACCACGGCTCCGGAAAAGCTCACCACTGTGGTGCCGCCCGACGTGGAGGAGAACAGGTTGAGCCCGGGCGCCTGGGAGGGCATCGGGGCGATGCCTGCACAGCTCGAAGCTGGAGCCCAGGTGCGGCTGATCATGGACCAGGGCGCGGTCGGCCCCTATGCACCTCTTGCGCCCCCGGGCATGACCGGCACTGAGGCCGCGGCTAAGTGGGAGACGCCCCAGATGAAGGACCTCGCCGCCGACCAGCTCCGCAAGGCCCGCACGGACGTCGTCACCCTCACGGGAGCGATGGGGGTGCGCGCGTCGGTGACCGGGGCGGGTGCGTTCGCCGAGCAGCGGGTGGGCGCGACCTCGGCCGCGCAACAGGTCACGGTCACCAACGCGGGCACCAAGCCGCTCACGATCAGCGCGGTGTCGCTGACCGACGAGGACGGCGTGTCGGCGCAGGACTTCCGGGTCGACGGGGCGGCGTGTCTCGGCACGACCCTGACGGTCGGTGCGACCTGTCAGGTGCCGGTGCGGTTCGCGCCCGTCCGGGCGGGGCAGTCCTCGACCGCGAAGCTGCAGGTCACGGGCCCCGTGGGCTCCAGTGTCTGGTCGCTCGCGTTGACCGGATCGTCGACGGCCGTCTTCACGACCGTCTCGGTGCCGACGATCAGCAACCTGGCGCCGATGGCGGGTGACACGCTCACCGCGTCGACACCGGCCTGGTCGCCGGTCGCGGCCCTGGCCCACCAGTGGCTGCGTGACGGGCAGCCGATCGGCGGCGCGGTCGCGTCGTCGTACGCCGTGACGGACGCGGACGTGGGCCACCGGATCAGCGTCACGGTGACCGGCACCGCCGCCGGTCACGTCCCGGAGACCAGGACCTCCGCCCCGACGCAGAGCGTCGCCGTCAAGCCGACGCCCGTGGTCCCGACCCCGCACGTCACCACGAAGGTCAAGGCGACGGTGTCGGTCAAGGGGCTCACCAAGCGTCGGGTGCAGGTCAGGGTCACCGCCCCCGGCGTGCCCACCGCGCGCCTGAACCAGACCATCACGGTCAAGGTCGCCGGCGCCACGAAGCCCTACCGGGTCAAGCTGGTCGACGGCCGGGCCACGATCCGGCTCGCCGGCGCGAGGGCCGCCCAGGTCAGGACCGGCCAACGGGCCCGCGTGACCGTGCTGGTGCCGAAGCTCACCACCACCCTCACCACGCCGGCCGTTGTGACCACCTACCTGGTCGCGCGGAGCACGCAGAAGCGAACGGTCGTCGTCCGCCGCTGACGCCGGCCGCGGCGTCGGGCGATCCTCACCAGGAGTGGGCCGGAGTCGGCCGAGAACGACAAAGCCCCTGACCAGCGTTTCCGCTGGTCAGGGGCTGATCTGGTACGCCATCAGGGACTTGAACCCCGAACCCGCTGATTAAGAGTCAGCTGCTCTGCCAATTGAGCTAATGGCGCCCGGTGAAGCGATGGAAACACTACCAGCGAGTCGCGGTCGGGAAAAATCGAGGCGACCGGCGTCAGCGCAGGCCCAGCACCGCCTGCGCGGCGTTGTGCCCGCCGATGCCGGAGACCGCGCCGCCGCGGCGGGCGCCGGAGCCGCAGAGCAGGACGGCGTCCAGGCTCGTCTGCACGCCCCACTGCTGGGCGGGGGTCTCCAGGCGGGACCGGTTGGGGGCCCAGGGCCACTCCAGGTCGCCGTGGAAGATGTGGCCGCCGGGCATGGCCAGGTCCGCCTCGATCTCCTGGGGGATCTTGGCCTCGATGCACGGGTTGCCGTCGGCGTCGCGGGCCACGCAGGTCTCGATCGGCTCGACCAGGTGCTCGTTGAGCGCGGCGATCGCGCGGGTCACCGCGGCGCTCTTCGCCGCCCCCGGGTCGGTGTCGAAGAGCGGAGCGGGAGTGTGCAGGCCGAAGTAGGTCAGCGTGTGCCGGCCCGCGCCGGACGGGCCGAGGATCGAGGGGTCGGTGAGCGAGTGGCAGTAGACCTCGCCGGGCAGCACCGACGGCACCCGACCGGCAGCGGCCTCGGCGTACGCCGTCTCCAGCCGGCTGAACTCCTCCGCCAGGTGCAGGGTGCCGGCGAAGGCGACCTCGGGGTCCTGGCCGGAGCGCAGCTCGGGCAGCCGGTCCAGGAGGAAGTTGATCTTCAGCTGGGCGCCGACCGGCTTGGTGGCCGGGTCCTCGGGCTCGCCGAGCAGGATGCCGAGCACCCAGGGCGCGACGTTGGCGAGCACGAACCGGGCCCCGACGGTGTGCGAGGTGCCCCCGCCGTGCCAGGTCACCTCGGCTCCGCCGTTGCCGTCGGGGGAGGTGCGGATCGAGCTGACGCCGGCCGAGGTGAGGACTTCGGCGCCGCCCTCGACGGCCGCCTTCGCGAGCGCGTCGGTGACCGCGCCCATGCCGCCCACGGGCACCCGCCACTCGCCGGTGCCGTTGCCGACGAGGTGGTAGAGGAAGCATCGGTTCTGGATCAGCGACGGGTCGTGGAGCGAGGCGAAGGTGCCGATGAGCGCGTCGGTGCCGACCACGCCGCGGACCAGGTCGTCGCGGAAGCGCTGCTCGATCGTCGCCCCCAGTGGCTGCTCGACGACGTCGCGCCAGATCTCGGCGTCCACCCGGTCGCGGATCGCGCGCTCGGTCGGCAGCGGCTCGAGCAGGGTCGGCGCGACGACCTCGGCCAGCTGACCGACCCCGCTGTAGAAGCGGGTCCAGGCGGCGTACTCGGCCTCGTCGCCGGTGAGCTCGCGGAACGACTCGCGGGTCTGCCTGCCCTCCGGCCGCTCCACCAGCAGGCCGCCGGCGACGCCGCCGCGGAGCCAGGGGGAGTACGACGCGGTCGTGCGCGAGGCCAGGGCGACGTCGAGCCCGAGGTCGGCCATCAGCCGCTCTGGCATCAGCGAGACCAGGTAGGAGTAGCGCGAGAGCCGGGTGTCGTGGCCCGCGAACGCCTGCGCGGAGACCGCCGCCCCGCCGGTGTGGTCGAGCCGCTCCAGGACGAGCACGGACAGCCCGGCTCGGGCGAGGTAGGCGGCAGAGACCAGGCCGTTGTGGCCGCCTCCGACCACGACGACGTCGTACTCCCGCCGGCTGCTGGTGCTGTCCGTGTTCGTGTCGCTGCTCACCGACCCACGGTAGATGACTAGCCCAGTGAATCCATTCAGGGCCGCGAACCGCGAAAATGAGCGCCGGACCCTGGGGTGGGGTGTGTTTGGATCGACGCGATGTTTCGCGCTCAGGAGGGGTGCGCAGTGATTCGGTCCTCAGGAGCGCGGGTTTTCCTGCTGCTCGTGGCCGTGGGTCTCTTCGGGGTGACAGCGGTCCGAGCTGCGCCCGACGACGGGTGGGTCATCGGCATCTGGCCGGTCGGCCTGGCCACCGGTGCTGCCCTGCTCGCGCGCGGCCGCCAGGTGCTGGGGGTGCTCGCCGCGGTGCTGGTGCTCGCCTTCGTCACGATCCTGTCGGGCCGTCCGGTCGAGGTGGCGGCCGGGTACGCCGCCGGCATCGCCGCCGAGACCGCCCTCGTCTGGTGGATCCTGACGCGTGGCCGGACCGGACCACTGAGCCTGCGCACCGACCACGACCTGCGGGTCTACCTCGGCGCCTCCGGCGCGGGTGGAGTGCTCGCGGCCGTCGCCGGTGCGCTCACCGCAGCCGTGGCCGACTGGGGCGACCCGGGCGTCGTCGCGCTGGCGCTCGGTTCGGCCCACCTGGCCAGCCAGCTCTGCGTGATCCCGCTGTTCGCCCTGCTCCCCGACCACGGCCCGTCGGCCGGCCCGGGGGAGCGGGCCCTGCAGTGGGCGTCGATCCTGGTGGTCACGCCGCTGGTCTTCCTGCCCCACGACTTCCCGTCCCTGGTCTTCCTCGCGGTGCCGATCCTGGCGTGGAGCGCCTTCCGGATGGCGCCCTTCGAGGCACTGCTGCAGATGGTCGCCGTACTGGCCTTCGCCATCGGCATGACCACCCTCGGCTGGGGACCGTTCGCGGACGTCCCCACCGAGTACGGCATGTCCGTCGACGCTCGCGGCATCCTGCTCGCCGCCTTCGCGGCCACCTGCGCGGTCATCGTGGTGCCGCTGATGCTGCGCGCCGGCGTACACCTCGAGACCGCGCGGAGCGCGGCGGCGGAGCGTGACCGGATGCGCAACGTCGTCGACGGCACCCAGGGCGTCGCGATCATCGGCACCGACGACCTCGGCCGGATCACCCTGTTCAACCCCGGCGCCGAGCGGCTGCTCGGCTATGCCCGCGAGGAGGTGCTGGGACTGCCCACGCTGATGTTCCACTCCGACGAGGCGATCGCCCGCAAGGCCGACGAGCTGGGCGTCGACGCCGAGTTCAAGAAGGTCGCCCATGCGATCATGGACCGCGACCTGGTGGCCACCGAGATGGGCTTCCTGCGCAAGGACGGCGAGGAGCGCAGCCACGCGATGACGCTCTCGCGGATCGCCGACGAGCGCGGTCACGTCGTGGGCTACGTCAGCACCTCGGAGGACGTCACCGAGCGGCTGCGGACCCAGAACGCACTCGAGCAGGCCGTCGAGCGGCTGCGGGAGGTCGACGCGGTCAAGGACGCGTTCGTCTCCAGCGTCAGCCACGAGCTGCGGACCCCGATCACCAGCATCCTGGGCTACCTGGAGATGCTCGAGGACGGCTCGTACGGCGACCTCAGCCAGTCGCAGCGCGATGCGGTGCGCCGGGTCTCCAGCAACAGCGACCGGCTGCTCGGCCTGATCGACGACCTGCTGACACTCTCGCGGGTCCAGGACACCGGCCTCGGGGGATCCGAGCGGGCCTTCGACCTGCGCACCGCCGTCGAGGGCGGCTACTCCGTCGTGGCGCCGGTGCTGAAGTCCCGTCGGCTGCAGATGACCCTGGACCTGCCCGAGGAGCCGGTGCCCTTCCACGGCGACCGCGACCTGATGGAGCGGGTGGTGGTCAACCTGGTCGGCAACGCCGTGAAGTTCACCCCCGACGACGGCACGGTCGCGGTCGGGCTGGAGGTGCTCGGCGACTTCGCGGAGCTGAGCGTCGCCGACACCGGCATCGGCATCCCGGTCTCCGAGCAGCCCCGCCTGTTCACCCGCTTCTTCCGCTCCGAGCTGGCGCAGAAGAACGCCATCCAGGGCAGCGGCCTCGGGCTCTCCATCGCCCGCGGGATCGTCGAGAAGCACGGGGGCTCGGTGGCGGTGACGTCGGCGGTCGGCGAGGGGACGACGTTCCGGGTGCGGCTGCCCGTCGTCACCTGAGCCTCACCCCGTTGCCGAGTCAGCACGAATCGTGGGCCGAGTCAGCGCTACTGGTGCTGACTCGGCCGAGGTTCTTCTCGAAGAACGCCTCGGCGTACGGGTTGTCGTTGTAGCGCTCGATCTCGCGGTAGCCCGCCCGTTCGTACATCGCCACCGCCTCGGTCAGCGACCGGTTGGTGTCGAGGCGTACGACGTCGTACCCGAGGTCGAGCGTCTCGGCCTCCAGGCGGCGCAGCATCCGCGCGCCGAGGCCGGCGCCGCGCCAGGCGTCGTCGACCCACATCCGCTTGATCTCGCCGACCCCCTCGGCGATCCGCTGCACGCCGCCGCAGGCGACCGGCGCGCCGTCGCTGACGGCGAGCACGAACGTCCCGGTGGGCGCGGTCATCGACGACACGTCATCGGTGGGGCCCGGGTCGAAGCCGCCCGGGAAGCGGCGGTCCAGCTCGGCGAAGTAGCTGCCCATGGCCAGCCGGCCCGGGGGAGTGGCCGGGTCGACGACGTCCAGCGAGACGGTCGCTGCCCGGACGAGCAGGTCGGCGGTCGCGAGGGCGTCGGTCAGCCGGCCGCGCTGGCGCTCGGTGAGCGGCTCCAGGAGCCGGGCGGCGAGGTCCTCGGAGCGGTCGTCCAGGGTCCGGAGGGTACGACGACCCGCCGCCGTCGGCGTGACCCGCCGACGGCGCCGGTCCTCCGGGTCGGCCGCGACCGTCACCAGGCCGTCGTCCTCGAGCCGGCGCAGCACCCGGCTGAGGTAGCCCGAGTCCAGCCCGAGCCGCTCGCGCAACTCCTGGACGCCGCTGCCCTCGCCGGTCTCGAACAGCACGCGCGCCGTCCCGAGCGGCAGCCCGAGCCCGAGGAACGAGTCGTCGAGCGCTCCGATCCGCTGGGTGTAGCTGCGGTTGAACCGGCGGAGGACGGACGTGGCGTCGGACATATGTCTGACTATAGTCAGACAATCGGCCGAGGTCACTAGGATCCTCCCGTGCCGACAACCCTCCCGCTCTGGCTCGACACCCCGCTCCGCCCGGCCCCGCGTCCACCGCTGACGGGGGAGCGCGAGGTCGACCTGCTGGTCGTCGGCGGTGGCTTCACCGGGCTCTGGACCGCCCTGCGCGCCGTCGAGCGCGACCCGGGCACTCGGGTGCTGCTGGTCGAGGCGGACCGGATCGCCGAGCACGCCACCGGCCGCAACGGCGGCTTCTGCGAGGCGAGCCTGACCCACGGGGAGGGCAACGGCCGCACCCGCTGGCCCGAGGAGTACGACGCCCTGCACGAGCTCGGCCTGCGCAACCTCGACGCGATCCAGGAGACCGTCGGCCGCTACGACATCGACTGCGGCTTCGTCCGCGGCGGCTCGCTCGCCGTCGCGACCCGCCCGCACGAGATCGAGCACCTCGAGCCGGGCACGTCCGGGTTCCTCGACGAGTCCGCGGTCCGCGCCCTCGTCGACTCGCCGACGTACCTCGCCGGCCGGCACACCCCCGACGAGTGCGCGCTGGTCGACCCGGCCCGACTCGCGTGGGGACTGGCCGACGCGGCCGAGCGGCAGGGCGCGGTCCTCGCGGAGGGCACCCGGCTGCTGACGCTGACGTCCGCCGGGGGCGGGGTCGTGGCGACCACCGACGACGCGACGGTCCGGGCCCGCCGCGTGGTGCTGGCGACCAACGCGTTCCCCGGCCCGCTGCGCCGGCTGCGCTACGCCACCGTCCCGGTCTACGACTACGTGCTGGCCACCGAGCCGCTCACCGACGCCCAGCTGGCCGCGATCGGCTGGGACCCGGCGGTCGGCATCTCCGACTCGGGCAACCAGTTCCACTACTACCGGATCACCCCGGACCGCCGGATCCTGTGGGGCGGCTACGACGCGATCTACCACTACGGCCGCTCGATCGAGGCCGGCCACGAGGACCGCGAGGCCACCTTCGCGGTGCTGGAGCGCAACTTCGCCGCGACCTTCCCCCAGCTCGCCGGGATCCGCTTCACCCACCGCTGGGCCGGCGTGATCGACACCTGCACCCGCTTCTGCGCCTTCTTCGGTACGGCGCACCGCGGCCGCACGGCGTACGCCGCCGGCTTCACCGGACTCGGCGTCGGCGCCTCCCGGTTCGCGGCCGACGTACTGCTCGACCTCGTCGACGGCCGCCCGACCGAGCGCACCCGGCTGCGGATGGTGCGCCGCCGTCCGCTGCCGTTCCCGCCCGAGCCGCTGGCCTGGATCGGCATCAACCTGACCCGCTGGGCGCTGGCCCGCGAGGACGCCACCGGCCGCCGCAACCTGTGGCTGCGCACCCTCGACCGGCTGGGCCTGGGCTTCGACTCCTGAGACGAAATGCACCGAGCCCCTGACCTGTCATCCAGGTCAGGGGCTCGGTCTGTTGGGGTGAGTAACGGGACTTGAACCCGCGACATCTGCCACCACAAGGCAGCGCTCTACCAGCTGAGCTATACCCACCACGGTCGTCCGGACGGGGCCGGGACCGGAGAGAAGTCTAGGGGAATCAGCTGCCAGGAGCGGAATCGGGGGCGGTGAGTCCGGTGAGCGAGCCGCCGTGCTTCTCCGCGATCGCCCGGGCGGCGTCGCTGTCGGGCCCCGGGGAGGGGACGAAGACGGCCTCGCGGTAGTAGCGCAGCTCCTCGATGCTCTCCTGGATGTCGGCGAGCGCGCGGTGGTTGCCGCGCTTGGCCGGGGACTGGAAGTAGGCGCGGGGGAACCAGCGGCGCGAGAGCTCCTTGATGGAGGAGACGTCGACGATCCGGTAGTGCAGGAACTGCTCGAGGCTCGCCATGTCGCGGGCCAGGAAGGACCGGTCGGTGGCGACGGTGTTGCCGGCCAGCGGCGGGCGGCTGCCGTCGGGGCAGTGCTCCTTGATGTAGGCCAGGGTGCGCTCCTCGGCCTCGGCCATCGGTACGCCGTTCTCCAGCTCGGCCAGCAGCCCGGACTTCTCGTGCATGGTGCGCACGAAGTCACCCATCTGGTCGAGCGCCTCGGCAGGCGGCTTGATGATGATGTCGACGCCCTCGCCGAGCACGTTCAGGTCGAAGTCGGTGACCAGGGCAGCGACCTCGATCAGGGCGTCGGCCCCGAGGTCGAGCCCGGTCATCTCGCAGTCGATCCAGACCAGTCTCTCGTTCACGAGGAGCCACCCTAGGTCATGCCGATTCGGGACCTTCGCCTCTCAGTCCCGGCTCAGGCTCGGGCCCTACGCTCGTGCCCGTGAGGGAATGGCTCGGCCTGGTGGCACGACTGGTGACCGGTGGCGTCTGGATCTGGGCCGGCGCGCTCAAGCTCGGCGACTCCTATCAGAGCGTCGAGGCGGTCCGCGCCTACGAGCTGCTGCCGGAGAGCCTGGTGGAGCCGGTGGGCTACCTGCTGCCGGTGCTGGAGGTGGTCGTCGGGGTGGCGCTGGTCCTCGGCGTGCTCACCCGGGGTGCCGCGGTGCTCTCGGCGCTGCTGTTCGTGGTCTTCATCATCGGCATCGCGAGCGCCTGGGCCCGCGGGCTGCAGATCGACTGCGGCTGCTTCGGCGGCGGCGGGTACGACCCGGACGCCTCGTCGCAGTACCCGTGGGAGATCGCCCGCGACTCCGTGCTGCTGCTCGTCTCCCTCTACCTGGTCCGCTGGCCCCGCACCCGCCTGGCCCTGGACTCCCTGCTGTTTCGTCCCCTGACCCCCGCCCGCTGAACCGAAGCGAGACCCCGATGTCGAAGAAGAGTGCCCAGACGAGCCGAACCGAGCGCGCGGCCGCCGCCGTACGCGAGCAGCAGCGCGAGGAGGCACGCCGCCGCAACCTGATGGTGGGCGGCGTCGTCGGGGTGCTCGTCGTGGCCCTGGTCGCCGGGTTCCTGTGGATGCGCGCGAACGACACCAGCGATGACGTCACCGCCCCCGCTGCCGGCTCCGAGTACGGCCTCACCATCGGCCCGGACGGCGCCCCGCGCGAGGTGATCATCTACGAGGACTTCCACTGCGTGCACTGCGCGGACCTCGAGGAGCGGACCCGCGAGGACCTCGCGCGGTTCGCGGAGGCCGGCGACGTCCGCGTCGAGTTCCGCACGGTCAGCTTCCTCACGGACTACTCGATGCGCGCGGCGAACGCCTTCAAGGTCGTCCTCGAGGAGGCCGGCCCCGAGGTGGCCAAGCGCTACCACGACCTGCTGTTCCAGAACTACGACAAGGCCTCCGGGAGCGAGGACGGCCTCGACGACGACACCCTGGTGAGCCTGGCCGTCGACGCCGGTGCCGAGGAGGACGCCGTACGCCCCGGCATCGAGGACCTGGCCCAGCGCGAGTGGGTCGACTCGGCCACCCAGGCGGCGCAGGACGCCGGGGTGCGCGGCACCCCGACGGTGCTCCTCGACGGCGAGCCGGTGAGCGGCAGCACGGAGGACATCGCGAATTCGCTGGTCGAGGCCCTCGGCTGACACGCTGCGGAAGGTGACCAGGAGCATCGGCGACTTCATCCGCGGCCTCCCGAAGGCCGAGCTGCACGTCCACCACGTCGGGTCCGCCTCGCCGCGGATCGTCCAGGAGCTGGCCGCCCGCCATCCCGGCACCGTCCCGGCGGACCTCGACGACCTTCGACGGTTCTACGAGTTCCGCGACTTCGCCCACTTCATCGAGGTCTACCTCGCCGTGGTGGCGCTGGTCCGCACGCCCGAGGACATCCGCTACCTCACCTACGAGATCGCCCGCGAGATGGCGACCGAGCAGCAGCTGCGGTACGCCGAGCTGACCTGCACGCCGTTCACCTCGGTGCGCCCGGACGACGACACGCGCGGCATGCCGATCGAGGCGTACTCCGAGGCTCTCGAGGACGCCCGGGTCGCCGCGGAGCGCGACTTCGGGCTGGTGCTGCGCTGGATCTACGACATCCCGGGCGAGTTCGGCCAGCTGGGGGCCGACCACACCCTCGAGTACGCCCTGCGGCACCCCACCGAGGGCCTGGTCGGCTTCGGCCTGGGCGGCCCGGAGATCGGGGTGCCGCGACCCCAGTTCCAGCCGCACTTCGACGCCGCCCGGGCGGCCGGGCTGCACTGCGTCCCGCACGCCGGCGAGACGACCGGCCCGCAGACGATCTGGGACGCGCTGCGGCTGCTCGGAGCGGAGCGGATCGGGCACGGCACCTCCGCCGCGCAGGACCCGGAGCTGCTGGCCCACCTGGCCGCGACCGGCGTACCCCTGGAGGTCTGCCCGTCCTCGAACATCGCCACCCGCGCGGTGGCCACCCTCGCCGAGCACCCGATCCGGGCGTTCCGCGACGCCGGCGTGACCATCTCGATCGGCTCCGACGACCCGCCGATGTTCGGGACGACACTGAACCGGGAGTACGAGGTCGCGGCCGACCTGCTCGGCCTCGACGAGGCGGGCGTCGCGGAGCTCGCCCGCACCTCCGTGCGGGTCTCCTTCGCGCCCGAGGACGTCCGCTCGCGGGTGCTCGGCGAGATCGACGCGTACGCCGCCGGCTGACCCGGGCGGGGACGCGAAAGGCCCCGCACACTCATACTGTGCGGGGCGAGGTTCTTCCTACCGCGTCGGGTCCGTCCGTCCGGGGAGGCGCGCCCACACGTGAGGATCCGTGCATGTCGCAACCCCGACCGGTCCGGGTGGCCGTGGTCAACGACTACGAGATCGTGGTGGCCGGCGTCGCCGCGCTGATCGCGCCGTACGTCGACCGGATCGCCGTCGTCGAGCTCGACACCGGCCTGCCAGTGGTGAGCGAGGTCGACGTGATCCTCTACGACACCTTCGGGCAGGTCCAGGGCGACGGGATCGACCTGGAGGACCTGGTGCGCGACAGTACGGCGCGGGTCGCGGTCTTCAGCTGGAACACCGACCCGGCGCTGGTCCGGCGCGCGCTGGCCAAGGGCGCCTCGGCGTACCTCTCCAAGGAGCTGAGCGCGGCCGAGATCGTCGACGCGCTGGAGCGGGTGCACGCGGGTGAGCTCGTCGTCCACGAGGGGGCCGAGCAGGTCCAGGACGTCGTCGGCCGGTGGCCGGGTCGTGACCACGGCCTGACCGCGCGGGAGGCGGAGGTGATCGCCCTGATCACGCAGGGGCTGAGCAACCAGGAGATCGCCGAGCGCTCGTACCTCAGCATCAACTCGGTCAAGACCTACATCCGCACGGCCTACCGGAAGATGGGGGTCACCCGTCGGGCCCAGGCTGTGGGCTGGGGCGTGCAGCACGGGTTCCAGCCGGACCGCAGCCGGGTCGTCAGGCCGGATCGATGAGCGCGGTGAGCGCGGTGTGCCGGGTGCGCAGCACGTAGTCCTTCGCGGGGCCGGTGCTGTGCCAGGTGACGGTCCAGCTCTGCCGGTCCGGCGCGACGTCGATCCGTCCGCGGTAGTGGTCCGGGGAGCACGGGTGGTCGACCTGCTCGCCGACCGCCCAGGGGTGGAAGACCCGTCCGTCGGCGAAGTGCACGAGCCACGTGCCGGCCTCGTCACGGCGCACGTCGAGGGTCCGCTCGACCGGCACCTCGTGGTCCGCCCAGCGCATGGTGCCCTCCTCGCTCCAGCGGACGTGGTCGTCCGCGAGGAGCGTGAGGGTTGCGGTGCCGTCGACCTGCCGCGTCTCGCCGGCGAGCCGGTCGTCGACCTCGCGGCTCAGCGCCCAGGTGCCGAGGAGGTCGGTGGGCGCGGTGCTCATCGGTGCATCCCGACGAACATCGCGGTCGCGGCGTCGACGAGCTCGTCGGTGGTGGCGTCGAGGACGCCCTCCAGCCAGGCCGTCAGCAGCTCGGCGACGCCGCCGACGAAGAGCAGGCCGGCGACCTGGCCGTTGCGGATGCCCCAGCCGTCGGCGCCGTACAGCTCGAGGGCCTCCTCGGCGGCCCGCTGTGCGAAGTGCCGCAGCAGGGCGGTACGACGAGGGCGCAGCGCCGGCAGCGCGCCGGCCTCGACGATCGCGACCCGGCCCTTGCGCGGGTCGGCGGCGACCAGCTCGACGAAGGCGTGGACCGAGGCGCGGATCCGCGCGGCCGGGTCGGCGCCGGCGTCGTCGGCAGCGGCCTGCGTGACGGCCTCGATCTCGGTGGCGATCGCTTCGAGCACGGCCGTCTGAGCGTCCTCGAGGTTGCGGAAGCTCTCGTAGAAGTAGCGCTCGGTCAAGCCGGCCTCGGCGCAGATCCGGGTCATGGTGACCCGCTGTCCGGAGGCGGCCCAGACCTCGAGGGTGGCGGCGAGCAGCCGCCCGCGGCGCTCGGTGGTCCGCTCCTGCGCGCTCACGCCCCGGTAGGTCCCCGACTGCACTGCCACGCGCTCGAGCCTCTCACAGCGACCGGTCGTCGAGAAGATTGACAGGGATTCCTGTCTGAATGATGCTCGGCGGGTGACCACGCCTCGCGACCTCAGCGCCATGACCGTCATCGTCACCGGCGGGGCCCGCGGCATCGGCCGCGCCACCGTCGAGCGGCTGGCCCGCCAGGGCGCCCGGGTCGCCGTCGGCGACCGAGACCTCGAGCCGGCGCGCGACCTGGCGGCGGCGTACGGCGACCTGGTGCGGGTCGCGGCGCTCGACGTCACCGACCCGGCGTCCTGGCGGGAGTTCCTGGAGGAGGTGGCGCCGCTCGGCCCGGTCGACGCGCTGGTCAGCAACGCCGGGATCATGCCGCTCGGCTCGGTGCTCGATGAGTCCGAGGAGGTGGCCCGCGCGATCGTCGACGTGAACCTGCACGGACTGATCAACGGCACCAAGGCGGTCGCGCCCGGCATGGTCGAGCGCGGGCACGGCCACCTCATCAACGTCGCCTCCGCCGTCGGGCGGATCGCCGTCGCCGACGGGGCGACGTACTCCGCCTCGAAGTTCGCCGCCGTGGGCTTCAGCGAGGCGATCCGCTCCGAGCTGGCGCCGTACGGCGTCGACGTCACCATGGTGCTGCCGACCGTGGTCCGCACGGAGCTGGCGGCCGGGGTGCCGGCCGCTCGCGGCGTGCGACCGGTGAGCGCCGACGACGTGGCGCGGGTGATCGAGTCGGCGCTGCGCCGGCCCCGCGCGGAGCTGTGGGTGCCGCGCTGGACCCAGGGGCTGACCAAGGCGACCCAGGTGCTGCCCCGCCGCGTCCAGGACGCGATGGCCCGACTGACCCGGGCCGACAGCGTGCTGGCGAGCGCGGACCCTGAGGCGCGGGTCGCCTACGAGGAGCGCGCCCGCCGCTCGGGTTGAGGCGACCCGGCGGGTTACTCTCCGGGGATGAGCAGTCCCGTGCGAGTGGCCATCGCGAACGACTATGCCGTGGTGGTGGCGGGCGTGGCAGCGACCCTGGCGCCGTACGCCGACCGGGTCGAGGTGGTCGAGCTCGACAGCGGGGTGCCGCTGGTGACGCCGGTCGACGTGCTGCTCTACGACACCTTCGGCCAGGTCCAGGCCGACGGCATCGACGTCGAGGAGATCGGCGGGGGGCTGGCCAAGCGCGTGGTCGCGTTCAGCTGGAACGTGCAGCCCGAGCTCGTCAAGCGGGCCTTTGAGAGCGGGGTCGCCGGCTACATCGCGAAGTCCGTGACGGCCGACGAGCTCGTCGACCTGATCGAGCGGGTGCACGCGGGGGAGCAGGTCGCTCCGGACCTCGATGAGTCGGAGGAGAGCCTCGGCACCTGGCCGGGCCGCGAGCACGGGCTCACCGACCGCGAGGCCGAGGTGCTGGCGCTGATCACCCAGGGCTACAGCAACGAGGAGATCGCCCGGCAGGTCTACCTCGGGATCAACACCGTCAAGACCCACATCCGCAAGGCCTACCGCAAGATCGGCGTGGGCCGGCGGGCCGAGGCGGTGCTGTGGGGCATCGATAACGGGATGCGACCCGACAGCGAGCGACGGGTGCGGAAGCCCTGAGCCCCGAAGTCGACCGCCTCGATCGACTATTCTCGGACCCATGACCGTCCAGGCGCTGCCGATCCCGTCGTACGACGACGTCCGCGTCGTCGTACCCGCCCCCGATGCCGGACCCGGCAACTGGGCGGGCGCGGCCAGCGCCGTCCTCGTCGACGGCGTCTTCTGGCTGACCTGGCGCGTCCGGCGGCCGCTGACCGACGGTCGCGGCGTCGCCGTCCAGGTCGCCCGTTCGCTGGACGGCGAGACGTTCGAGGTCGTCGCCGAGGTGAGCCGCGAGGAGTTCGGTGCGGAGTCCTTCGAGCGGCCGGTGCTGGTGCCCGTGCCGGGCATCGGCTGGCGGCTCTACCTCTCGTGCGCCACGCCCGGGTCCAAGCACTGGTGGGTCGACAGCATCACCGCCTCGACGGTCGAGGGCCTGCCGACGGGCGAGCGGGCCGTGGTGCTCGCGGGCGACGACCGGGTCGCCGTCAAGGACCCGGTCATCGAGCCGTCGCCCGACGGCGGGTGGGACCTGTGGCTGTGCTGCCACCCGCTGGAGGACCCCGGCCACGAGGACCGGATGACCACGCGCCACCTGACGAGCGCCGACGGGCTGGTGTGGACCGACCGCGGCGAGGTGCTCGCGGGCCGGCCGGGGCACTGGGACGCCCGAGGCGCCCGGGTCACCGCCGTCGTCGGCCGAGACCCGCTGACGGTGCTGTACGACGGCCGGGCCGACGCCGCCTCGAACTGGTACGAGACCACCGGGCTGGCGCGCTGGGACGGCGAGCGCCTGGTCCCGGACGACGCCGTGGGGTCGATCGTCTCGCCACACTCCGACGGCGCGTTCCGCTACGCCGCCGCCGTCCCGCTGCCCGACGGCCGCACCCGCTTCTACGTCGAGGCCGCGCGCCCCGACGGCGCGCACGACCTGGTCACGCTGGTTCGCTGACCGCCTGCCGGCGCTGGAGGAACGAGCCTCGGCTCTCCCGCGAGAGCCAGTCGCCGAAGTCCTCGCCGGTGATCTCGGCCAGCAGGGCGATGTCGTCGGCGAAGTGGGGGAGGAGCCGCTCGCGGGCCTCCGCGGCGAGCTTGGGGCGGTGCGTCTCGTCGCCGCCACTGAGTGCGGCGACCAGGGGCACGCTGGCCCGCCGCCACACCTGGGGCGGCGCGAACCGGCCCAGCTGGGCGCCGGCCCGCACCACCGGTCCGAGCAGCTGCGGTCGCCACCCGGGTTCGACGTACGCCCGGGCGTTGTCGCGGGGGATCTCGTCGACCAGGCCCGGCGTGATGCCGAGGAAGGTGCAGGCCCGGTCGACCGCCGCCCGCGGGTCGTCGACCAGCTCGCGGTAGCGCATCACCAGGACCCGCTCGGAATCGACGTAGCGGTAGAGGTGCTGGAGCTGCTCGCCGTACCGCCCGAGGCCGGCGTAGCGCCAGAACGGCGCCCAGCCGTCCGCCATCCGCTCCTGCTGGCGCGCGAAGGCCTCCTCGAAGTCGCCGACCGGCTCCAGTCCGTCGCACCACAGGTGCATCCAGTTGCTGTAGGCGCGGTCGATCGGGTCGCGCACCACGGCGATCAGGCGAACGTCGGGCAGCCGCTCGGCGATCCGCTGGTGGGCGCTGCGGCTCCACAGGTAGAACGGCGTGCTCTCCCCGCGCAGCTGCTCGCGGCCGGCGGGCTCGAAGAGCCGCTCGTACTGGTCCCAGCGCCAGATCCACTCCTGCTGCGAGTGCCGGTCGCCCGGGCCGCGCCAGTCCGGGGGCGGGGCGTCGTCGCAGAGGAAGTACTTCGGCTCCTTCGGTGTGGTCGTGAACACCTCGGGGTGCTGTCGCAGTGCGGAGTGGAGAGCCGTCGTCCCGGCCTTCGGTGCGCCGATGACGAGGAAGTCGGGCCGCGGGCTCCGGGTCATCGCACGAGTGTACTTACTGAATGAATCTGGTGGTCTTTATCTGGACCAGTGGGTTCCGCTGGTGGAGGAGGGACGAAGTCCCAGGCACGCCTCGCCGTCCGGCGAGGCGTAGATCGGCGAACAATAGTAGTATGACTATTCGCCCATCTGGTCGGAGGTGAGTCATGGCGCACTGGGAACGGGTGCCGGTCCCTCCGGACTACGCCGGGACGACGCGCGCCGAGCGACAGGGCGGCAGCTACCTGCGGTACCACCCCGACCGGCTCGCGTCAGTGGCGAACACCTTGGTACCGGAGGTGCTCGAGCACGCGGCCGAGGTCTCCACCGCGCTGGCCAGGCTGGGTGGTCGACTGAGGGCGAATCCGTTGCCGGTGCTGTACTCGACGACGCTGCGTTCTGAGGCCATCTCGTCATCGTGGATCGAGGGCATTCGTGCGACCGCACGCGACATCGCCGTTGCCCAGATCAGCGACGAGGCCGCCACGCAGACCGCCACCCAGATCGTCCGGAACGTCGCTGCCATGAAGGACGCGGTCGCGGTCCTGGGCGCGGGTCAGTGGGAGCACGGCCACCTGTGGGGTATCCAGCACGACCTGCTGCCATGGCAGCCAGCGGGGTACCGCCGTGACCAGGTGTGGATCGGCGGCACCAACAAGCTCAATGCGGACTACGCGGCCCCTCCGGGGTCGACGGTTCAGTCGTACATGGAGGACCTCCTGGCGTACGCGAACACCTCTGGCGACCTACCGGTCGTGCTCGCGGCGGTCATCCATGCCCAGTTCGAGACCATCCACCCGTTCGAGGACGGCAACGGGCGGGTGGGCCGGGCGCTCGTGCACGGAGTGCTCAAGCGTGCCGGGTTGATCGACGGCGGCGTGATCGCGTTGTCCACGGCGTTGCGCAACGACGTGGCGGGTTATGTGAGTGCGCTGACCAGCTACCGGTACGACGGGAACGAGCGTGCGCCGGCCCTGAACGACTACGTCGCTCGCTTCCTGGTCTATGTGGAGTCGGCGACGGCGGCCGCAGAGCACTTCGCAGACGCGGCCACGGGACTGCACGACCGGTGGCGGGCCGCGACGGCCGGGGTGCGTTCCGATGCTGCCCTGCACCGGGCGGTCGACCTCATCATCGAGAACCCGGTCGTCTCGGCGAGGTTCCTGGCCGAGCACCTCGAGCTGTCGCTGCGCCGGGCGGAGAAGCTGGTCCAGCAGTTGCAGGAGGTCCGCATCCTCTCGTCGGCGACCGGCAAGTACCGCAAGTCACCGCTCTACCAGGCCGACGACATCCTCACGCTGCTCTCGTTCGGCGCCGAGGCTGGGCCGCGTACCCCGGCACCGGAACGGCTCGGGTTCGGCGATGCAGCCGGCGGCGCGGGGCCGCAACCGGTGCTCGTGCACCGTTGCGGCGAGCCGACGTCGAAGGGTCCGTGCCAGAACCGTGTCCCTGCGGCCGACCGGACGTGCTGGCGACACCGCAGCTGACGGCGGCCGGGGCTGCTGCCCGACTGGGTGGCACCCACGCCCTCCGCAGTTCGGTCGGCTGTATTGTCTGCCGTCCCGCCTCCGTAGCTCAGCTGGATAGAGCAGCGGCCTTCTAATCCGCCGGTCGCAGGTTCGAGTCCTGCCGGGGGCACCACCCGACCCGGGCAGTTCCCATGGCCGGGCTCGGCACCTGGGACGATGCGCCCATGGACACGCTGCGCTCGCTCGCCCTGTTCCTCGCGGCCGCGGTCGCCGAGATCGGCGGTGCCTGGCTGGTCTGGCAGGGCGTGCGCGAGCACCGCGGCTGGGCGTGGATCGGGGCGGGCGTCATCGCGTTGGGGGTGTACGGGTTCGTGGCGACCCTGCAGCCGGACGCCCACTTCGGCCGGATCCTCGCGGCGTACGGCGGGGTGTTCGTCGCCGGGTCGCTCGCCTGGGGGATGGTCCTCGACGGCTTCCGACCGGACCGGTACGACGTCGTGGGCGCGCTCGTCTGCCTGGTGGGGGTCGCAGTCATCATGTACGCCCCCCGCTCGGCGTAGGAGTCTCCTCAGGTCCGCCGGTGGAAGGCGACCTTTCCGCCGGGCAGGTGTCGGGTCTGGTAGGTCGGGTCGTGGGCGCGGGTGTGGTGTCGTGGGCAGAGGAGCCGGGCGTTGTCGAGGTCGGTGGGGCCGCTGTGGCTCCAGGGGTCGTGGTGGTGGGCGTGGCACAGGGCCGGTGGCCAGTCGCAGCCGTCTGCGGTGCACCCGCCGTCACGGAGCGTTAGGGCAGTCCGCTGGGCCTTGCTGAAGAGACGCTGTTTTCGTCCGAGGTCGAGGACCTCGGACTTGCCGTTGAGGACGGTGGGGATGATGCCGGCCTCGCAGGCCAGTCGGCGCACGGCGCCGGCGGAGAGGCGGTGGCCGGTGTCGAGTTGCCCGACGGCGGTGTCGCGTCTCAGGTCGTCGAGGGTCATGGTGACCACGAGGGTCGCGTTCATTCCGCCGGCCTGTGGCAGGTGATCGGCGGGGAGGCGTTCCAGCAGCTCGCACAGTGCGCGGCCGAGCCGCTCGGGCCCGGGTCGGCGCCCCTGACCGGCAGGTCGGGGGCCGTGGGTGGCGGTCTGGTGCTTGGGGGCGGCGATCGCGGTCAGGGCTTTGCGCAGGAGGTCGCCGTGCAGGGTGGGGAGCTGGAACCGGCCGTGGGTGGTGCCGTGTCCGTCGTCGGTCATGGTCAACCGGGTGGTGGCCATCGCGCGGGCTTCCTCGGCGGCCAGCAGTCCGGCTTCGTGGGCCTCGCCGGTCTCGGGGGCGACGACGTCGAGGATCCGTTTCCCGAGGCGGCGTAGATCGTTGGCGTCGTGGTGGGCCGCCTCTTCCAGCAGCACGCTGATCGCCTGGACGCGAACCTCGGCCGAGACCTCGTCGGGCAGCGCGTCGACGGCGTCGGCGATGACGAGGGCCTGGTCGGGATTGATGGCGCCGTCGGCGAGCGCGATCCGGACGGGTGCGTACAGGTCGCGGTCGAGGGCTGCGGCGAGTCGTGTCAGTCGGTGGGTCGAGGTCCGTGTGTGGCGGGTCTGGACCGCGAGCCAGTTCGCGGTCGAGGTGGCGCCGGTGGGTCCGGGGAGGTCGACGGCGTCGGCGTGCGCGGCGAGGCGGGCCTGCAGCTCGGTCAGCTGGGTGATCAGCCGGTCGGTCTCGACCAGCGCCCGTCCGGTCTCCTCCGCGGAGAGCGAGGGCAACCAGGCGTCACGCATCGCGGCGAGGTTCTCGCCGGTGCGCACCAGCAGGCCCGTGACCGGGTGCGGAGGCGAGGCGATCGCTGACATGACTCGAGTCCAGCCGATCCCACCGACACTTTCCGGCCCCGGAAGCGGGTTATCCCCAGCACTCGTGAGCACAGGGTTTCGCGGCCCCCGAAGCGGTGGTCGAGGCCGCCGTACGGCTCGCCGGGTTCGAGACGCCCCCGAGCGCGCCGGGAGCACCGACACCGCACCGAAGCTGTCGCCCGCACCGTCGGCCGGCATCTCGGCGTGCCCGCGCCCGGGTAGGCTCCCCGTCGATGTCGCGCATCCTGCTCCGAGCCGGAAAGAGCCCCTTCCAGGTGCTGAGCCCCGAGCGCAGCCTCGCCGTCGGGAAGAGGGGCGTGTTCGGTGCGAATGCCGGCAACCTGCTGTTCTCGTCGGCGGTGCACCGCACCGTGAGCGTGCCGGGCGCGGAGGTCGTCACCGACGGGTTCGTGCTCCAGAACCTCCAGAACATCAAGAGGGTCTCGCGGATGGCGGGCTACATCGACGAGCGCTTCGACCGGCTCGTGCTGCCGTTCGCGAACGCGTTCCGCCCGGGCTTCGCCCCCCAGCTCGACATCTACTCCAGCCTCATCGAGCGCCTGCACATCCCCGTCGTGGTCGTCGGCGTCGGGGCGCAGATGGGTTTCGATGCCGACCGACCGGATGCGGGGCCCGACCTCGACGCGTCGGTGACCCGGTTCGTGCGAGCCGTGCTCGACCGCTCGACGTCGATCGGCGTGCGCGGTGAGCGCACGGCCGGTTACCTCGCGCAGCTCGGGTTCTCGCAACCACTCGTGGACGTGATCGGCTGCCCGTCGCTGTTCACGAGCGTCGACGGCTTCGGCATCGAGCCGCGCGGAGTCGACGCGTCGAGCCGCATCGACCTCACCTACACGAACGGCATGCAGTCGCTCGTCGACCGCAGCGTCGCCGACTTCCCGCGCCTGGAGTTCGTGGCGCAGGAGCACCACCGGCTGCGGTTGCTGCTCGAGGGCGTCGACCCCGACGACTACGACGGCCGCGGACCGCTCGGCTCGGGCCACCCTCTCTACCGCGACGACCGCATCCGCTTCTTCGTCGATGCGCGCACCTGGGTCGACTACCTGCGCGACTTCTCCTTCGCGTTCGGCACCCGCATCCACGGCGCGATCGCGGCGATCCTCGCGCGCGTGCCGGCGGTCGTGCTCTCGTACGACTCGCGCACCCTCGAGCTCGCGCGGTACCACGGCATCCCGTATCGCGAACTCCACGGACTGCCCGACGACGTCACGATCGGCGAGCTCGTCGACGGGGCCGACTACTCGGTCTTCAACGCGCGGTTCCCGGAGCTCGCCGCGCACTACCGTGCCTTCCTCGAGGCGAACGGCCTCGACCACATCTGGGCGCCCGACTCGGCGAATCCCGAGTACGACGCACGCCTCGCCGGGCTCGACCTGCCCGGCGTGGTGCACGTCGTCAGGCCGGGTCCGCTCGGCCGACCGAAGCCGCACGAGCCGATTGCGCGCACCGCCGTCTCGGAGCTCGTGGCGCTGCGCGGCGCGGAGAGATCGCGATGACGAAGCCCAACTGAGCTGAGACGCACGCGTTCCGCGCGTGCCGGCCCGCGCGCACCCGATAGCGCCGTGACCCGACCTCCGTCACCCGCCCCGGCCGTGGGCCGGTCGGCCCCGGCGTGCCCTCTTTCGGGGAACTGACCGCCCGATCCCCGCCCGACCCGGTCGCGCCGTCGCAGTCTCCGAAGGACAGGGAGGCCGACGGACGGGGGGCGGGATGCGACGCAGGGAGCCCGACGACCGGCGCCGCGACCGCAAGGCGCTGGTCGGGCTGTTGGTCTGCACGGCGGCGATCGCCGTCGTCATCTCGGGCACCCTGGTCTGGGCCCAGTCGAAGATCCCCGAGGTGCGGCACACGGAGCCGGCCTTCGTCGGTCTCGAGAACCGCCCGGTGCGGGCGACCGGCCCGGCCGGAGAGGCCGTCAACATCCTGCTGCTGGGCACGGACCGGCGCTCGGAGGTGCCCACCACCGGTGCGGCTGCCGAGGCGGACGCCTGGGTGGCGGGGGAGCAGCGCTCGGACACCATGATGCTGGTCCACGTCGCCGCGGACCGGCGCTCCGCTCACGTGATCTCCCTGCCCCGCGACTCCTGGGTGCCGGTGCCCGGGCACGGCCGGGCGAAGATCAACGCGGCGTACTCCCTCGGTGGGCTGCCGCTCGCCGTCGAGACCGTCGAGACGCTGACCCGGGTCCGGGTGGACCACGTCGCCGTCGTCGACTGGGACGGCTTCCGGGCCCTGACCGACCTGGTCGGCGGGGTCCGGGTGCAGGTGCCCGAGACGGTGGTCGACAGCGTCCGCGGAATCACCTGGACGGCGGGCGAGCACCTCCTCGACGGTGAGCAGGCGCTCGCCTACGTCGGCCAGCGCTACGGGCTGCCGGGTGGCGACCTGGACCGGGTCCAGCGTCAGCAGGCGGTGCTGCGCACCCTGATGCAGGACGGCCTGCACGCCGAGATGCGCTCCGACCCCGACCAGGTGGCCCGTTTCGTGTCCGAGGTCCTCGAGCACGTCGCCGTCGACGAGACCTGGTCGCTGGCCGGGATCCTCAGCTTCAGCGCCTCGCTGCGCAACCTGCGCAGCGCCGACATCCGCTACCTGACCGTCCCGGTGGCCGGGCTCGGTCGGGAGGGGGCGCAGTCGGTCGTCCACCTGAACGGCCGGCTCTCCGACCAGCTCTGGACCGCGGTCCGCGACGACGTGGCCGGCCCCTGGCTGGACGCCCATCCCGACCTCGAGACGGGGGACCGGATCGACTGATCTCTCAGCGGCGCACCTTCACGACCGCCGTGGCGGTGCTCCCCGCGACGGTCGCGGTGCCGGCGTACGACGCGGTGTAGCGGTGCGCGCCGCGCTTCTGCCTCTTCAGCGTCAGCTTCGCCCGGCCCGCCTTCAGCGCGACCCGGCCGACGACCCGCGAGCCGTCGCGCAGCACCACCGGGCCGGTGGCCCCCGGAGCGGTGACCTGGACCGCGAGCCGCACGGTCCGACGCTTGGCCTTCGCCGTGAGCCGGGTGGAGGAGACATGCTGGACCAGCCCGGTCGGCGCCGAGGTCGCCGTGCCGGTGAACCCGCCGGTCTCGCCGGCCTCGTCGGGGGCCGACGCGGCGACGCGCAGCTGGAGGCTGGATCCGGCGTCCGCCGCGGTCAGGACGTACGACGGGCCGGTGCCGACCACCGTGCCGCCCCTGAGCCACTCGACGCGGAACGTCACGCCCGCGGACGCGTTCCACCGGCCGGGGTTCGCCGACAGCTGCTGCCCGACGAGCGGCGTGCCGCCGATCGTGGGGGCGGTGCGGGTCCGCAGCGACGAGTCGAGCACGACGTTCGCGGTGGCGTACTCGCCCGAGCGGGGCGTGACCAGCTGGGCCTCACCCGGCGTCGACGCGTCGGAGTACCACTCCGACACGTGGCCGTCCCAGCTGGTGAAGCTCAGCAGGTAGGGGACCCCGGGCCGCAGCTCCTCGATCTCGTACCGGCCGCCGTCGTAGGTGTTGTAGTCGTCGACGTAGCGCCCGGAGCTGTCGTGCACGGAGACGCTGACGTTGTCGAGGGGCTGGCCGGCGTCGTCGGTCACGACACCTCGGATGCCGCCCCAGGGCGTCACGGACACGTCGACCCCGGTCGTGACCTGGCCCGGGGTGACCGTGACCGGCGCCGCCGTCCGGCCGGTGCCGCCGCCGTACCAGGCGTCCTGGAAGGACAGCTCGACGTCCTGGGTGCGCGAGTCCTCGACCTGGATCTTGTAGGACCGTGGGCCGGAGCGGTCGAGCGACATGAAGTAGTAGCGCCCGTCGCGGTCGGTGATCGTCCACTCGGCCTGGTTGCGCGGTTCGCCGTCGGAGAGGAAGGAGTACGCGCGCACGTCGACGCCCATGGCGGGCCGGCCCTGCTCGTCGCGGACCACGCCGGTCAGGTCGGCTCCGGCGGGGGCGGGCCGGACGCCGCCGGAGAGGAGGGTGTCCGCGAGCACGACGGAGGCTCCGCCGACCACGCTCACCGGGGTGCTGGCCTCCGGGCTGGTCGCGTCGCCGAGCCACTCGGCGCCGTACTCGTTGTAGTCGTCGACGAAGCGCAGCTTCCAGGGCCCGTCGGTGAGGCGCGGCACGACGTAGGTGCCGGTGCGGTCGGTGTAGTCGCTCGACACGGTGCGCCCGTCGGCGTCGTACGCCGTGACGAGGACGCGGCGCAGCGGTGTCCCGCCGTCGCTGGTCACCCGACCACCGATCGAGCCGCCGGCCGCCACCGTCAGGTCGCCCACCGAGACGTCGGCGGTCCGGTCGAAGGCGACGGTGCGTCCCGCCGCGTGGCTCGCGGAGTCGTCGGCCCACTCACTGGCGTAGCGCTCGCGGTAGTCCGAGAGCTGGAGCTTCCACGCGCCGGCGGGCGGTGAGAACCGGAAGGTGCCGTCCGGGCGGGAGACGGTGCTGTAGTAGCCCCCGTGCGGCGCGGTCGCGGCGAATGCGCGGACGTCCACGCCGGCGACCGGACGGCCCCCCGTGTCGACCACGCGACCGGTGATCATCGGCGGGGACTCGAGCACGACCGGGTTCAGCTCGACGGCGGTGTCCGTGACGGTCACGGCCGTCGAGGCGTTCCAGTCCTGGGTGTTGTCGTAGTACTCCCAGCGGGTCGAGTCCGCCGCGTCGGCGAAGTGGAATCGGTACTGGCCGGGGCCGAGGGCCAGCGCGATCTTCCCGTCGGCGATCGGGTCGCCGAGGAAGGTGCTCCAGTACGAGCCGGTCAGGCGGGACACCGACACGGTGCCTTCGAGGGGGCGCCCCTGGCCGTCGGTGACGGTGCCGGTGACGGCGTGCTTGCCGGACTCGGTGTCGGCGAGGGAGGGGAGGGCGGCCGGGGCGGACTGGGCGGCCTGGGTGGGCGTCAGGGCCACCGAGGTGCCGAGCAGTCCGGACAGGGCGAGGGGGATGAGGAATCGTCGTGCGTTCACGGCGGGGAGGTTGGCACGGCACGCGTCCCGCGCGCTCGATCATTTTGTCCCGTTCGCCCGGGCGATCCGGCCGGGACACCCGTTCCTGCAGGTCAGGGCAGGTGTCGGCCCATCCAGTCCTCGACGTCCACGGAGGTGCGGGGGAGCGAGGCCGAGAGGTTGCGGCTGCCGTCGGCGGTGACGAGCACGTCGTCCTCGATCCGGATGCCGATGCCGCGCAGCTCCTCGGGGACGAGCAGGTCGTCCTCCTGGAAGTACAGGCCCGGCTCGACGGTCAGCACCATGCCGGCGGCGAGGGTGCCCTTGGCGTACGCGTCCGGCGCGGCCCGCCCGCAGTCGTGGACGTCCATGCCGAGCATGTGGCTGGTGCCGTGCAGCGTCCACCGTGCGTAGGTGCGGTTGTCGGGGTCGAGCGCCTGCTCGGCCGGGACGGGCAGCAGGCCCATGCCCTCCAGCCCGTGCGCCAGCACGGTCATCGACGCCTGGTGGATGTCGGCGAACGGTACGTCGGGGCGGACCGCGTCGATGCCCGCCTGCTGGGCGGCGAGGACCAGGTCGTAGAGGTCGCGCTGCACGTCGGTGAACGTGCCGTCGACCGGCAGCGTGCGGGTGACGTCGGCGGTGTAGAGCTGGTGGCCCTCCACCCCCATGTCGAGGAGCACCAGCTCGCCCCGCGTGATCGCGCCGGAGTTCTCGATCCAGTGCAGCGTCGTGGCGTGCGAGCCGCCGCCGACGATCGAGTCGTAGCCGATGTCGTTGCCCATCGCCCGCGCGCGGCGGAAGAAGGTGCCCTCGATCCAGCGCTCGCCGTACTCGAGCACCTGGGTCCACTCGCGGACGCTGTCCTCGAAGCCCATCGCGGTGACGTCGCAGGCCTGCTGGAGCTGCTCGACCTCCCAGTCGTCCTTGATCAGCCGCATCTCGGAGACGACGCGCGCGAGGTCGTCGTCGAGCCCGGCGTCGGCCGCGACCAGGCCGTCGACGTGGTCCGAGACGCCACGGTGCACGCGCGTCTTCGCGGGCGCGGAGCGGGCGAGGTCGTCAGCGAGCCGATCCACGTGGCGGACCTCGATGCCGAGGGAGTCGGAGAGCTCGCGCGCCGAGGGCCGGCGTCCGGCCCACAGCTCGCCGTACTGCCGGTCGCGGAAGAACTCGTCGGTCTCGCGCGAGGAGCGCGGCCGGGCGTAGAGCACCGCCTCCCCGTCGGTCAGCACCAGGACGGCGTCGCTCGTCTGGTTGCCGCAGAGATAGGTGTGGGCGGTGTCGGAGCGGAAGCGGTAGTCGGTGTCGTTGGCCCGGGCCTTGTAGGTGCCCGCCGGGAGGACGAGCCGCTCGCCCGGGAAGACCTCCGTGAGCCGACGGCGGCGCTCGGCCGCGCGGTCGGCGACGGGCTGCCGGGGGAGGTCCAGCTCCCGATCGCCCCAGCCGGTGCGCATGAACCGCGAGTAGGCCTCCGGGACGGCCGGGTCGTGCGACTCGGTCTTCGGCTCGGTGCTCTCGGGCGTCGTCTGGTCGCTCACCCCCGACACTGTACGCCGGGCAGCACGCGCTCCGACCTGCCCGAACGTTAGGCTGCGCCCGTGCCAGGAGCCCGTCGAGACAGCATCGCCTTCACGGTCCTCGTGACCGTGCTGGTGATCGGTGGCGCGGGCGTGATGCTGCTGGTGATCGCGCTGTCGGGCGCACCGGGGACGTTGCTCCTGGCGACCGCGCTGGCGGCGCTGCCCGTCGTACCCCTGGTCTGCTGCTACCTCTGGCTCGACCGATACGAGCCGGAGCCGCGTCGGCTGCTGCTGATGGGGCTGCTGTGGGGCGGCTTCGTCGCCACCGCCGCCGCGATCCTGATCCAGGGTGTCGGCGGCCTGGTCGCCGGCTTCAGCGAGGACGCCAGCCTCGCCGTGGTGGCGCCGGTGACCGAGGAGCTCAGCAAGGGCGCGTTCCTGGTGCTGCTGCTCTGGTGGCGCCGGGCCGAGCTCGACGGCGTGCTCGACGGGATCGTGTACGCCGGCATGGTCGGCATCGGGTTCGCCTTCACCGAGAACATCCTCTACCTCGCCGCGGCGTACAACGGGACCGACGGCACCGGCCCCGGCGGCACCGAGGCGCTCACCGCGACCTTCGTCATCCGGTGCCTGTTCAGCCCGTTCGCGCACCCGCTGTTCACCACCTTCATCGGTATCGGGGTCGGGATCGCGGTGACCTCACGCAGCGGCGCGGTCCGTTTCCTCGCCCCGGTGCTCGGATACCTCGTCGCCGTGGTCACGCACGGGCTCTGGAACGGCGCCACGATCTTCGGGTTCGGCAGCTTCGCCGTGGTCTACGTCGTGCTGATGCTCCCCGCCCTGGCGGGCCTGGCCTGGCTGGCGGTGTGGGCGCGCCGGTCCGAGCGCCGCATGCTCGCGGCCGCCCTCGACGACGCCGCGCGACGGGGCCTGATCCCCGGCACCGACATCGGCTGGGTCGTCGACCTCCGGGCCCGGCGGCTCGCCCGCCTCCACGCCCGTCAGGTCGCCGGCCCGAGCGCCGAGCGCGCCATGCGCGACTACCAGCAGGCGGCCATCGAGCTCGGGTTCCTGCACCATCGCTTCCTGCGCGGGACAGCGCCGCCTGACTTCGCGGTCCGCGGACAGGACTACGTCGCGAGGATCGGGGCCGTTCGCCCGTTCATCGCCTTTCCCGGACAGGTGGTACCCACCCGATGACAGCTTCCCAGGAGACCGCGGGCAGCGGCGCGCAGATGTTGACGGCACTGGTCCGTCTGCGCGGGGCGCTGCAGGCCGCCGAGCTGCCGCTCGACGCGCCCGGGGTCGAGGAGCAGCGCGGGTCGCGCTCGGAGCTGGTCGACCAGCTGGAGGACTACGTCATCCCGCGCGTGATGACGGTCGAGGCGCCGCTGCTCGTCGTCGTCGGCGGCTCCACCGGCGCCGGCAAGTCGACCCTCGTGAACTCGCTGGTGGGGCGCCGGGTCACCGAGCCGGGCCTGCTCCGGCCGACCACCCGGTCGCCGGTGCTGGTCCACCACCCCGCCGACGCCGCCTGGTTCGGCCAGGACCGGCTGCTCCCGGACCTGCGGCGCGTCGAGCACCCGACCAACGACCACGACGCCCTCCAGCTGGTGGCCGCCGACTCCATCCCTCCCGGGCTCGCGATCCTGGACGCACCCGACGTCGACTCGGTCGAGGAGCCCAACCGGGTCCTGGCCGCCCAGCTGCTGGCGGCGGCCGACATGTGGCTGTTCGTCACCTCCGCGGCCCGCTACGCCGACCAGGTGCCGTGGGAGCACCTCAAGGCCGCCGCGCAGCGCTCCGCGGCCGTCGCCATCGTCCTGGACCGCACCGCCGCGGACGCCGTCCAGACGGTCTCGACCCACCTGGCCCGGATGCTGGCCAGCCGGGGGTTGAAGGACTCGCCGCTGTTCATCGTCCACGAGGGACCCATCGACGCCGACGGCCTGCTCCCCGCCGACCACGTCGCCGACATCCGCGCCTGGCTGGCCTCCCTCGCCGTCGACCCCGGCGCCCGCGACGGGGTGGTCCGCCAGACGCTGGAGGGGGCCATCCGCTCCATCACACGGAACACCCACCCGGTGGCCGACGCGGTCGCCGGGCAGGTGGTCGAGCTCGACGCCCTCCGCTCGGACGTCGCGACGGCGTACGACGACGCAGCGGCCGCGCTCGCGACGAGCTCGGGCGACGGGACCCTGCTCCAGGGCGAGGTGCTGGCCCGGTGGGAGGACTTCGTCGGCACCGGCGAGCTGCTGCGCAGCCTCGAGGACAAGGTCGGCTGGCTGCGCGAGCGCGTCGTGAACGCGGTCAAGGGCAAGCCCCAGCAGGCCGAGCGGGTCATGGTCGCGATCGAGTCCGGGCTGGAGAACCTCATCCTGCAGGAGTCCGAGAGCACCGCCGCGGCGATCGCCGCGCGCTGGCGCGACCGGCCCGCGGGCGCCGGGGTGCTGGCCGGATCGCCCGAGCTCGACCGGGCCTCCCGCGAGCTCCGGCGTACGGCCGAGCGCGCCGTGCGCGAGTGGCAGCAGGACGTCACCGAGCTGGTCCGGAGCGCGGGTGCCGGCCAGCGCACCGCGCGGTTCCTGGCGTACGGCGTGCAGGGCCTGGCGGTGGCGCTGATGGTCACCGCGCTGGACCAGTCCTCGACCGAGCCGTCCTCGGCGGCCGGACGCCGGCTCCTCGAGGCCGTCTTCGGTGCGGGGCCGGCGACCGAGCTCGTGGCCCGGGCCCGCGACACCCTGGAGTACCGCCTCGGCGACCTCCTCGAGGTCGAGCGGCAGCGCTGGACCGCCGTGCTCGACGCTCTCCCGGTCAACCCGGACGCGGCCGCCCAGCTGCGCCAGGCGGCCCGTCGCGTCGACGACGTCCGCTTCGCCCGGGCCGCACGGAGCGGAGAGGGCGCCGAGTGAGGAGCGCCGCCCGCGGTCAGCGCGGCCGGAGCCTCTAAGGTGAGGCCACCACTGTCGTACCTGGGTTGGAGAACATGACGTCCTTGCTGGAGGGGGCCAAGCAGCTGGTCACCCGGGGCACCGACATCGGCGCCCGGATCGAGGGTCTCGAGTCGGCGGCCGACGCTGCGTCGGGCCGGCTCGACGACGCGCTGGTGACCGAGGCCCGCGGCGTGGCCGAGCGCTCCGCCGGACGGCTGAAGCTGTCCGCCGAGCACACCGTCGTCGCCATCGCGGGCGCGACGGGCTCCGGGAAGTCCTCGACGTTCAACGCGCTGACCGGCCTGGAGCTGTCGGCGGTCGGCGTACGCCGCCCGACCACCTCGTGGGCGACCGCGTGCGTGTGGGGCAGCGACGGTGCCCGGGAGCTCCTCGAGTGGCTCGGCATCCCCGACCGGCACCAGACCACCCGCGACTCCATGCTCGACACCCGCCGCGAGGACAACAGCCTCGACGGCGTGGTCCTGCTCGACCTGCCCGACCACGACTCGACCGAGGTGTCCCACCATCTCGAGGTCGACCGTCTGGTGGCGCTCGCGGACCTGCTGGTGTGGGTCCTGGACCCTCAGAAGTACGCCGACGCCGCGATCCACGACCGCTACCTCGAGCCGTTGAAGACACACGACGAGGTCATGGTCGTGGTGCTCAACCACATCGACTCCGTGCCGGTGGAGCGTCGCCAGTCGATGATCGACGACGTCCGCCGGCTGCTCGACAACGACGGTCTCGCGAAGGTCCCGGTGATCGCGATCAGCGCCCGCGAGGGGATCGGTCTGGACGAGCTGCGGGCCGAGATCGGCCGCCGGGTCACGGAGAAGAAGATGACCCGGACGCGCCTCGAGGCCGACCTCCGGGCGGCCGCCGCCCGCCTCGACGAGGCGAGCGGCAGCGGTGCCCCCCGCACCCTGCCCGCCGCCCGCACGGCGTCGTTCGAGGAGGCGCTCGGCGAGGCCGCCGGCGTGCCCACGATCGTCGACGCCGTCGAGCGCTCCACCCGGATCCGGGCCACCCGGGCCACCGGCTGGCCGGCCGTGTCCTGGATCTCCGGGCTGCGGGGCGACCCGCTGAAGAAGCTCGAGCTCGACGTCGGCGACTCGGCGGGCCAGCTCGCCGGTCGCTCGACGGTGGCTCCGACCTCGGTCTCCGTGCAGCGCGCCCGGGTCGACACCGAGGTCCGCGCGTTCGCGGACGACGCGTCCGAGGGACTCGGTGCGCCCTGGGCGGCCGCGGTCCAGCGGGTCGCCGTCTCGCGCATCCCCGAGCTGGGCGACCGGCTCGACTCCGCGCTCGCGGCGACCGACCTGGGCGGCAACCGGCTGCCCGGCTGGGTCGGTCTCGTCCGGGTCCTGCAGTGGCTGCTCCTGCTCGGGGCGATCGGCTGCGGGGTGTGGGCGGTCCTCGCGGCCGCCGACGTCACCGCGGCCGCACCGGAGATCGGCGGCCTGTCGGTTCCGCTCGTCGCTGCGGTGGCGTGCCTGGTGGTCGGCATCGTGCTCGCCCTGGTCTGTCGCGGGGCCGTCGCCGGTGCGGCGCGCGAGCGCGCCGAGACGGTGCGCAAGCGTCTGGAGACCTCGATCTCCGAGGTCGCGACCGAGCTGGTCGTCCGCCCGGTCGAGCAGGAGCTGGCGGCCTACGGCGCGCTGCGCTCGGGGCTCGATCAGGCGCTGAAGTAGGGGGATCTTCCGGCTCCCGCCCGAGCCGTCTGTCGTCCACAGGTGCCTCTCCCGCGGGGTTGTCCCCAGGGGCTGGGCCCGGTCGCCGTCGGCTGTCGGTGCGGCGCCGGAGTCTCGGGACTACCCACAGCCGCGACGGGCGGCTGCGACAAAGGAGAGTCCCATGACCGACACCTTCGTGACATTGCACGGCTGGCTCGGCGGCGACGTCCAGGTCCGGCAGGCCGGCGACGCCCAGGTCGCGAGCTTCCGGCTCGCCTGCACCCCGCGCCGCTACAGCCGGCGCACCGAGAGCTGGAGCAACGGCCCCACCCAGTGGTACTCCGTGAACGCCTGGCGGGTGCTCGGGGAGAACTGCCGCGACTCGCTGCACCGCGGCGACCCGGTCGTCGTGCACGGCCGCCTCGAGCCCCAGGTGTGGATCAACAACGCGGGCGTCGAGGTCACCACGCTCGTCGTCGAGGCGAGCAGCGTCGGCCACGACCTCAACCGCGGCGTCAGCGGGTTCACCAAGACCGTCCGAGGGGAGTCGGTCGGTGCCCGGTCCGGTGCCGAGTCTGAGGTCTCGTCTGAGGCCCAGCAGCACGATGGCGGCGACGCTCGCGAGGAGCCGGCCGCGACCGCGGCCTGAGCGGCGGGGTGGCCGGGGCCCCGCCCCGGCCATCGCCTCGGACAGCAACTAGGCTCGGTGACCATGGCGGAATATGTCTTCACCCTGCGCAATGTGCGTAAGGCCCACGGCGACAAGGTCGTCCTCGACAACGTGACCCTGTCGTTCCTGCACGGAGCGAAGATCGGCGTGGTCGGCCCCAACGGCACCGGCAAGTCCTCGCTGTTCAAGATCATGGCCGGGCTCGACAAGGCCAACAACGGCGATGCGATCCTCGACCCCGGTGCCACGGTCGGGATGCTTCAGCAGGAGCCGCCGCTGACGGAGGGCAAGACCGTCCTCGAGAACGTCGAGGAGGCGGTCGCCGAGACGAAGGCCAAGATGGCCCGCCTCGACGAGCTCTACATGCTGATGGGCGATCCCGACGCAGACCAGGACAAGGTCGCGACCGAGGCCGGCGATCTCCAGACCGAGCTCGACGCCGCCAACGTCTGGGACCTGGACAGTCGACTGGACCAGGCGATGGACGCGCTGCGGTGTCCGCCGCCGGACGCGATCGTCGACAACCTGTCCGGTGGCGAGCGTCGTCGGGTCGCGCTGTGCAAGCTGCTGCTCCAGCAGCCCGACCTGCTGCTGCTCGACGAGCCCACCAACCACCTGGACGCGGAGTCGGTCCAGTGGCTCGAGGGCCACCTCAAGAGCTACCCGGGTGCCGTGCTGGCCATCACCCACGACCGTTACTTCCTCGACAACGTCGCCGAGTGGATCCTCGAGCTCGACCGCGGCCAGACCCACCCCTACGAGGGCAACTACTCGACCTACCTCGAGACCAAGCGCGACCGGCTCAAGATCGAGGGGCAGAAGGACGCCAAGCGCGCCAAGATGCTCGAGAAGGAGCTGGAGTGGGTCCGCTCCAACGCCAAGGCCCGCCAGACCAAGAGCAAGTCCCGGCTGGCGCGCTACGAGGAGATGGCGGCCGAGGCCGACCGGATGCGCAAGATCGACACCTCCGAGATCAACATCCCGGCCGGTCCCCGGCTCGGTGACGTGGTGCTCCAGGCCGAGAAGCTCACCAAGGGCTTCGAGGACCGCACCCTCATGGAGAACCTGTCGTTCTCGCTGCCGCGAGCCGGCATCGTCGGTGTCATCGGCCCCAACGGCGTCGGCAAGACCACGCTGTTCCGGATGATCACCGGGGGTGAGCAGCCCGACGCCGGCAAGCTCACCGTCGGCCAGACCGTCAAGCTGTCGTACGTCGACCAGAGCCGTGGCGGCATCGACCCCAACAAGAACGTCTGGGAGGTCGTCTCCGACGGGCTCGACTTCATCAAGGTCGCCAACTTCGAGATGAACTCCCGCGCCTACGTCGCGTCGTTCGGCTTCAAGGGCCCCGACCAGCAGAAGAAGGCGGGCGTCCTCTCCGGTGGAGAGCGCAACCGCCTCAACCTGGCGCTGACCCTGAAGATGGGCGGCAACCTGCTGCTGCTCGACGAGCCCACCAACGACCTCGACGTCGAGACCCTGTCGTCGCTCGAGGACGCGATCCTCGACTTCCCGGGCTGCGCCGTGGTCACCTCCCACGACCGGTGGTTCCTCGACCGGGTCGCCACCCACATCCTCGCCTGGGAGGGCACCGACGAGAACCCCGCGGAGTGGTTCTGGTTCGAGGGCAACTTCGCGGCCTACGAGGAGAACAAGATCGAGCGGCTCGGCATCGAAGCGGCTCGCCCGCACCGGGTCACCCACCGGCGGCTCACGCGGGACTGACACGAGACCCGGTGGGTCGAGCGACGACTTCGTTCGGCTCGCCGGGCTCGGCACCCGCGTCGCGGCTCCCGGGTGATGCGCTCGGAGAGCTGGATGGGTCTCGACACGCGCGTCGCGACTTCGTCCCTCAGTCGCGGCGCTCGCTCGACCGAGCTGAGGTGTAGTCCGCTGGCGCGGCCTACCTCAGCTCCATCTCGGGGTGGCCGGCGACGAGGTTGTCCGACACGGCGTCCATGACCCGGCCGAGGGCGGCGAAGTCCTCGTCGGCGACCAGATCGACGAGGTGGGCCCGGACTCCGGCCACGTGGACGTGCGCGGCCCGCTCGAGCAGCTCGTGGCCCTGCGGCGTCAGGCCGCAGATGATCCCGCGGCCGTCCTCCGGCGAGTTGGTACGGCGCACCAGGCCCGCGCGCTCCATCCGGCTCACCGTGTGGGTGACCCGGCTGCGGCTGTGGGCGAGGGCGTCGGCGAGCTGCGCCATCCGCATCCGGCCCTCCCGCTCGGAGAGCCGGACCAGGATCTCGTACTCGACGAGCGAGAGGTCGAAGGTGCGGCGCAGGTCGTCGTCGAGGCGGTCCAGGAGCAGCGTGGTGCCCATCAGGTAGGCGCGCCAGGAGCGCTGCTCCTGATCATCGAGCCACCGGGTCCCCGAGCTCGCCGCTGCGTCTGCCACCCGGGGAGTCTATGTCCCGCTGTCCCCGCGGACTGGTAGACCGAGCCCAAGACCGAGTAACGGATCGGCCGCGCGGCGACCCGCCTGCCGGGCTGGACGACCAAGCAGAACGCCTGGCCACCTTCCGGGGCCAGGCGTTCGCGGGGTACCTCAGCGACTGATCACACGCGCTCGAGGATCATCGCCATGCCCTGGCCGCCGCCGACGCACATGGTGATCAGGCCGGTGGACTTGTCGTGCCAGTCGAGGCTGTTGAGCATGGTGTTCTGCAGCCGGGCGCCGGTCATGCCGAACGGGTGCCCGACGGCGATCGCGCCGCCGTTGACGTTGAGCCGGTCGAGGTCGATGCCGAGGTCCTGGTAGGACGGCACCACCTGGGCGGCGAACGCCTCGTTGATCTCGACCAGGTCGATGTCGCCGATGCTCATGCCGGCGTACTTGAGCGCGTTCCGGGTGGCCTCGACCGGGCCGAGGCCCATGATCTCGGGGGAGAGGCCCGAGACGCCGGTGGAGACGATCCGGGCGAGCGGGGTCAGCCCGAGCTCGGCGGCCTTCGTGTCGGACATGATGACGACGGCGGCGGCGCCGTCGTTGAGCGGGCAGCAGTTGGCCGCGGTCACGACGCCGTCGGGGCGGAAGACCGGCTTGAGCTGGCTGGCGGCCTCGATCGTCACGCCGGCGCGCGGGCCGTCGTCCTTGCTGACGACGGTGCCGTCGGGGGTGGTGACCGGGGTGATCTCGCGCTCCCAGAAGCCGGAGGCGATGGCCTTCTCGGCGAGGTTCTGGGAGCGGACGCCGAACTCGTCGAGCTCGTGGCGAGACAGCCCGCGCAGCTTGGCGACGTTCTCGGCCGTCTGGCCCATCGCGATGTAGGCGTCGGGGAGGACGCCGTCCTCGCGGGGGTCGTGCCAGTCGGGGGTGGTGCTGCCGTCGCCCGCCGCGGTCGCCTTGGTCCGCGCCTCGGCGGTGGCGAAGAGCGGGTTCTTCGTGTCGGGCCAGTGGTCCGAGGTGCCCTTGGCGAAGCGGGAGACCATCTCGACGCCGGCGGAGATGAAGATGTCTCCCTCGCCGGCCTTGATCGCGTGGAAGGCCATCCGCGAGGTCTGCACCGACGAGGAGCAGTAGCGGGTGATGGTCGCGCCCGGGACGCCGTCGAGACCCAGCAGCACGTTGACGATGCGGGCCATGTTGTTGCCGGACTCGCCGCCCGGCAGACCGCAGCCGAGGTAGTGGTCGTCGATCGTGCTCGGGTCGAGCCCGGGGATCTTGTCGAGCGCGGCCTGGATGATCGTCGCGGACAGGTCGTCGGGCCGCAGGTCCTTCAGCGACCCCTTGTTCGCGCGTCCGATCGGCGAGCGGGCGGCGGAAACGATGACTGCCTCGGGCATGGGGTCACTCCTGGGTGGACGGCGCTGTCGGGTGGCCACCCTAACGTCACTCGAGCGCCAGGGAGCTCAGGGTCTGCTCGAGGGCGCGGGCGAGAAATCCGGCGCGATCGGCCGTCGGCTTGAGCAGCGCGGCCAGCAGGATGCCGTCGAGGGAGGCGACCAGCCACTCGGCCCGCTCCGGGCCGTGGTCCTTCCCGCGGGTCCGGAGGATGCCGTCCACGACGTCGACGAGGCCGGTGCGGGCCGTCTCGAGCACGGCCGCCAGGTCGGGGTCGCGGGTGGCCTCGATGGTGAGCTCCTGGCGGGCGAGCAGCATCTCGGGATGCGCCAGCCAGCCGAGGAACATCTGGGCGACGCTGCCGACCTTGCGGGCGGTGTCGACGTCGTGGGGCAGGCCCGCGAGCTCGGAGGCGATCGCGTCGACGTCGTCGGCGAGGCTCGCGGCGACGTACTCGGTGAGGGCGGTGAGCAGCGCCTTGCGGGTGCGCAGGTACGCCGAGCACGACCCCTCCGGGAGGCTCGCCTGCCGGTCGACGGCCCGGTGGGTGAGGCCGCGCAGCCCCTGCTCGGCGAGGACCTGCAGTGCAGCGTCGAGCAGTGCTCGACGGCGCGGGCTGAGCTCGGCGGGCGGGGCGGTCATCGGTCTCCGGCGCGGGGGGTGGACATGTGGCTCGGGACACTACCGCCCCGTCTTGCGCGGTACGCCGGACCGGCGTAGTTTCTACAACTGTAGAGATTCTACAGCTGTAGAAAGGCTGATCCCCATGATCGAGATCCCCACCATCGTCTACGTCCTTCTCGTGGCCTTCATGGTCCTGCTGGCCCTCAGCGCCCTCCTGCTGGTCGCCGTCGTCGCCGACGCGCTGGTCGCGCAGCGTCGGGTCCGGGTCGCTCGCGGTGCGAGCATCGGCACCCACTACTTCGGCCTCGCGCACAGCCACTGATCCCCGCCGGCGCGCACTCTGGCAGCATCGGGGCGTGCGCCATACGTACGAGTGCCCCCTGCGGTGGGCCGACCTGGACCTCCTCGGACACGTCAACAACGTCGTGTACGTCGACTACCTCCAAGAGGCCCGCGTCGACATGCTGCGCACCCACCGGCCGACTCGTCCGGCCGGGGAGCTGGTCGACGGGCTGGTCGTCGTACGCCACGAGGTGCAGTACCTCCTCCCGCTGACGTTCCGGTTCCGTCCGGTCACCATCGAGTGCTGGGTGACCGAGATCCGGGCCGCGTCGTTCACGATGGCCTACGAGATCTTCGACGCCGACCCCGAGCACCCGAGGGGACGGCGGGTCTACGTCCGGGCGAACACGGTGCTCACGCCGTACGTGTTCTCCGAGGAGCGGCCGCGGCGCCTGAGCCGGGACGAGCGGACGTTGCTGGCCGACTTCCTCGAGCCCACCGAGCCGGTGGCGCGGCCCGAGCCGACGCCGATGCGCACCAGCGAGACGGGGCACTACCCGGTCGCGGTCCGGTTCTCCGACGTCGACGCCTACGGCCACGTCAACAACGTGAAGTACTTCGAGTTCCTCCAGGAGGCCCGGATCTCCCTGATGTCGCGGCTGTGGGGCGACGCCTGGGCCGCCGCCGGCCGCGCACAGGTGGTGGTCGCGCAGATGGACGTCGACTACCGGGTGCCGATCCTCTTCCGGCCCGAGCCGTACGACGCCTGGACCTGGATCTCCCACGTCGGCCGGACCTCGACGGTGGTCGAGTCGGAGATCCGCGACGGCTCGGTCGTCCTCGCCCGGGCCCGGGTCGTGCTGGTCTTCTTCGACCCCTCCACCCAGCGACCCACGGTCCCCGAGCCGGCAGTGCGCGGACCGCTGGTCGCCTTCGCCGCCACGGAGTCCTGAGCCGGGCCTACTCCAGGCTGTTGACCATGAACTGGGCGGCGTGCGTCACGTAGTCCCAGAACTGCGCGTCCTGCTCGGGGGTCAGGTCGGCAGCGTCCAGGCCCGCGCGGAAGTGCATCAGCCAGTGGTCCTTGGTCTCCGGGGTGACCGCGAACGGCGCGTGCCGCATCCGCAGCCGCGGGTGCCCGCGCTGCTCGGAGTACGTCGAGGGCCCGCCCCAGTACTGCACCAGGAAGTCGCGGAACCGCTCCTCGGCCGGACCGAGGTCCTGCTCGGGGTACAACGGCCGCAGCACCTCGTCGTCCGCGACGCCCTGGTAGAAGGTCGACACGATGAGACTGATCGTGTCGAGGCCGCCGATCTCGTCGTAGAAGGTGCTCACCCGTCCATTCTCGCAACGACCACAACCGGGTCCGACAGCGGCGTGCAAGACTCGCGGCGTACCGCTTCATCAGCACATCCACGAGGAGTGATCTGCAGATGCCCACCACCCGTCAGGCGACCACGAACTGGGAAGGCACCCTCTTCGAGGGCTCCGGCAAGGTCACGCTCGAGTCGTCCGGGATCGGCACGTACGACGTGTCGTGGCCCTCGCGCGCCGAGGCCGCGAACGGCAAGACCAGCCCCGAGGAGCTGATCGCCGCCGCGCACTCGTCGTGCTTCTCGATGGCCTTCTCCAACGGTCTGGCCAAGAACGACACCCCGGCCACCTCGCTGAAGACCACCGCCGAGGTCGAGCTGACCCCCGGCACCGGCATCACCGGCATCAAGCTCACGGTCGTCGGCACCGTCGAGGGCATCACCGAGGAGAAGTTCGTCGAGCTCGCGACGGCCGCCAAGGAGGGCTGCCCGGTCAGCCAGGCGCTCGCCGGCACCACCATCACCCTGGCCGCCTCGCTCGCCTCCTGAGCCACCCACGCCGAGTCAGCAGAAGTAGAGGGCCGAGTCAGCACTACTAGTGCTGACTCGGCCCTCTACTGTCAGGTGACGGGGGAGTCCTCGGACACCTCGGCGGCCTGCTTCTCCTCGCGGTGCCACACCACCCGCTGGGCGAAGGGGATCTCGATGCCCTCGTGGTCGAAGCGGGCCTTGATCCGCTGACGCAGGGCGCGGGCGACGCTCCACTGCTCGTTCGGCAGGGTCTTGATGAGCACCCGCAGGTGCACCGCGTCGGCGGCCAGCAGCTCGACACCGGTGACCTCGGGCTCCTCGATGACCACGCCGCGGAAGTCGTCGTCGTTCCACAGGTCGTGGGCGATCTCGGACAGCACCCGCTGGACGCGCGCCAGGTCCTCGCCGTACCCGACGGACACGTCGACGACCGCGCGGGACCAGTTCTGGCTCATGTTGCCGACGCGCATGATCTCGCCGTTGGGCACGTACCAGACCGTGCCGTTGAGGTCGCGCAGGCGGGTCACCCGCAGGCTCACCGCCTCCACGGTGCCGACGGCCTCGCCGACGTCGACCACGTCGCCGACGCCGTACTGGTCCTCCACGATCATGAAGATGCCGGACAGAAAGTCCTTCACCAGCGACTGGGCGCCGAAGCCGAGCGCGAGGCCGAGGATGCCGGCGCTGGCGATGATGGGGGCGATGTTCACGCCCAGCTCGCTGAGCACCATGGTGCCGAACATCGCGATCAGGACGCCGGTGATGATGCTCTTCAGCAGGTCACCCATGGTCTTCGCGCGCTGGACGCGTCGCGTCGAGGCGTTCACCTCGCGGGCCATCGAGCCCTCGCCGGTCGAGGCGCGGCGGCGGGCGAACCGACCGCCCATCCGATTGGGCAGCACCCCCTCCTCGGCGCGCAGGACCAGCCGGTCGACGAGCTTGTGGAGGACCCAGCGGATGAACAGCCCCAGCAGGACGAGGCCCGCGATGGCGAGCGGCGTTCCGATCAGTACGTCGGCCACCTCGGCGGCGGTGTCGTTGCCGGTCCAGTCGAGGGCCGTGTTGCAGACCTGCTCGCTGTCCGCACAGGGGTCAGTGGTGGCGAGCGCAAACATGCGCCCCAGTATTCACACGGGCACGGACGGGGTCGAACCGTCGGTGTGCTCGCTGGCGGTGACCGATATCCTGCTCTCGTGAGCATCCAGCCCGTGTCTTCCCGCACCGTCGCCCTCGTCCGTCGTACGACGTTCCTCCTCGGCAGCTCCGCCGCGCTCCTCGCGGTGGCCGGCCCGGCGAGCGCCGATGTCGCTGACGGATGGTCGAACCCCGAGGACGTCAGCGCCGTCCACGCCCTGCTGGTGCTGGGCGGGATCCCGCTCGCCCTCGGCCTGCTGATCACGGCGCTGGTCTACGTGCCCGCGATGATCCGCGGCGAGCGCCTCGCCCCGAACGCGCCGCTGGTCGAGAACCAGTGGATCGGGGGTCCGCGCCGGGGCACCGCCGAGCTGGCCGCCCCCGACGGTGCTGACTCCCAGGCGGGTGGAGCAAGTGCCCGCTGGTGACCCGTTCACCAAGTCGGAGCGCTTCGCGCTCGACGACGCCATCCGCAAGGCCGAGCAGCAGAGCCGGCTGGAGTTCTCGGTGTTCGTCGGGAACGCGGAGGGCGACCCGCGGGCGTTCGCGACCAGCCTGCACAACTCGCTGGTCGTGCCGGCGCGCAGCATCCTGATCATGCTCGACCCGACCCGTCGGGTCCTGGAGGTCGTCACGGGCGGCTTCGTCCGTCGTACCCTCTCCGACGCCGAGGTGGAGCTGGCGGTGCTCGCGATGCAGTCCGAGCTCGCCGAGGGCGAGATCGTCACCGGGCTGCTGCGCGGCATCCACCTGCTCGCCGAGCACGCCCGGGCACCCGAGACCCTGCACGCCGGCCCGGAGCAGCCCCAGCAGTCCTGACCGTCGCCCCCGGGCGCCGCCGCCCCGGACAGCAGGCCGGGGCGACGGCGACGAGCGTGTTCAGGGGCGCCCGTCGAGCTCCTGCGCGGCCAGCGCGCGGGCCACGTCGGCGCGGCCCTCCTGCACGTAGCGCTTCGCACCCGCCGGCGCGGGCGAGGAGGCCAGCCACGCGTCGACCCGGTCCAGCAGCTCCAGGCTGGCCAGCGGCTTCGGGAAGCTGTACTCCAGCGCCTTGGCCGCGCGATGGGTGCCGAGCTGGTCCCAGGCGGTCTCGGCCGCCTCCAGGTACTTCTCGACGTACGGCGCCAGTACGGCGTCCTGGCGCGGCCGCTGGAAGGACAGCACCACCGAGAGCGCGGTCTCGTTGGGCGTCGAGGCGTCCTCCATGGCGATCCGCCAGGCCTCGGCCTTGGCCTCGGCCGTCGGGATCGCTGCCCGGGCGCCGGCGGCGTGCTCCTTGCCGGAGATCGTGTTGTCCTGCGCGAGCTCGTCGTCGATGCGCGAGCCGGCCCGGTCGTTCGCGGCGAGGCCGGTGATCAGCGACCAGCGCAGGTCCTGGTCGACGGCCAGGCCCTCCAGGACCAACGAGCCGTCGAGGAGCGCCTCGAGGTCGGTGATCGCCCGGTCGCTGTGGGTGGTGGCTGCGTAACTGCGGACGAAGGTCAGCTGCTGGTCGCTGCCGGGCTCGGCGGCCAGCGCCAGCTCCCGCAGGCCGGACTCCCAGCGCGCGGTCAGCTCGGCGCGATGCTCCGGAGCGGAGTACGACGCGACGGTCTGTGCCGCGTACGTCGGGATCCGGCTCACGCCCCACGCGTCGGTCTCCTGGCCGATGTTCGCCAGCACCAGCTCGACGAAGTCGGTCGCCCGCAGCTCGGCGTCGCGGGTCATGTCCCAGGTCGCGCCCCACACCAGAGCGCGGGCCAGGGAGTCGTCGAGCTTCGAGAGGCCGCCGATGGCGGTGGCGAGTGAGCGCTCGTCGAGGCGGATCTTGGCGTAGGTCAGGTCGCCCTCGTTGAGCAGGAGCAGGTCGGGCTGCTTGACACCGACGAGCTCGGGAACCTCGGTGCGCTCGCCGTCGACGTCGATCTCGAAGGTGTCGCGCAGCACCAGCCGGCCGTCGGTCTCGTCGTAGGCACCGATGCCGATCCGGTGCCGGCGCAGGGTCGGCCAGTCGGGGTGGGCGGACTGCAGGACGGCGAAGGAGGAGTAGGTGCCCGCGGAGTCGAGCACGAAGGACGGCGTCAGCGTGTTGACGCCCGCGGTCTGCAGCCACTCGGTGGCCCAGCCGCCGAGCTCGCGGCCGGAGGCCTTCTCGAGGGCGGCGAGCAGGTCGGTGTACTCGGCGTTCGCGTAGGCGTGGTCCTTGAAGTACTGCCGCAGGCCGGCGAGGAACGGCTCGAGGCCGACCCAGGCCACCAGCTGCTTGAGCACCGACGCGCCCTTGGCGTAGGTGATCATGTCGAAGTTGACCTCGACGGCGTGCAGGTCGTGGTTGTCGGCCGCGATCGGGTGCGTGGAGGGCAGCTGGTCCTGGCGGTAGCCGGTCTGCTTGCGCGCGTTGGCGAAGCCGGTCCAGGCGTCGGTGAAGTCGGTCGCCTCGACCTCGGCCCAGTAGCAGGCCCACTCGGCGAACGACTCGTTGAGCCAGAGGTCGTCCCACCACTTCATGGTCACCAGGTCGCCGAACCACATGTGCGCCATCTCGTGCAGGATCATCGAGGTGCGGAACTCGTAGAACGAGCGCGGCTGGCGCGAGCGGGGGAGGTACTCGTCGCGGACGGTCACGCAGCCGGCGTTCTCCATCGCGCCCATGTTGTACTCCGGCACGTAGAGCTGGTCGTACTTGCCGAACGGGTAGGGGAAGTCGAACTGCTCCTCGAAGAAGGCGAACCCCTTCTTCGTGAGGTCGACCAGCACGTCGTCGTCGAGGTGCTCGACGAGCGACTGCCGGCAGTAGTGGCCGAGCGGGATGTCGCCGTGCTTGCCGTGGTAGACGTCCTGGACCTCGTGGTACTCACCCGCGACGATCGCCGTGATGTACGTCGACATCGGCTTGGTCGGCTCGAAGCTCCACAGCGCGACCCCGTCGGAGACCGGCGTCGGCTCCGGGGTGGGGGAGTTGGAGACGACCTTCCAGTGCGAGGGCGCGGTCACGTGGAAGGTGAACGGCGCCTTGAGGTCGGGCTGCTCGAAGGTGGTGTAGACGCGACGCGCGTCCGGCACCTCGAACTGCGAGTAGAGGTAGACCCGGTCGTCGACGGGGTCGACGAAGTGGTGCAGGCCCTCACCGGTGTGCGAGTACGTGCAGTCCGCACGCACGACGAGCTCGTTGTCGGTCCGCAGGCCGGTCAGCGTGATCCGGCTGTCGGCGTACGCCGTGGCCGGGTCGATCGACTCGCCGTTCAGGGTGATCTCGTGGATCGTCGCGTCGACGAGGTCGGCGAAGGTCTGGGCGCCGGGCTCGGCGCAGGTGAAGCGGATGGTCGTGGTCGATCCGAAGACTTTGTCGCCCGTCGTGAGGTCCAGGTCGATGGAGTACGACGTGACGTCCAGGAGGGCGGCGCGGGTGGCGGCCTCGTCCCGGGTGAGGTTGGTTCCAGGCATGCGCTGCATCCTGCCACCGGCCCGTGGCGTGGTCGCAGCGGCCGCCTCCGAGGCCGGCGTGTCCGACATGTGGACAGCGTGATCGGGAGCTGCCAACTGCCGGAATCTCCCCGGTTTCACCGGCGTGTCGCGTGGACAGGCGGTTAAATTACATCATTGTAGTTCGTTCTCGGCGTGTCGCGCTTGACTTTTTTCACTAGGGTGCTCCCGTGCATCACCAGTCACAGGAGCCACGGCGGCCCCACCTCGCCGCCGTGATCGGTCTCCTCGTACTTCTCGGGGGGCTGCTGGTGCTGCCCGCACCGGCGGCCACCGCGGCGTCGACGTACCTGTGCACCGGCTACTCCGGATGCGCGAACGCCGGCTACTCGCACGCGGGCTACCGCAAGGCCCGCACGACGATGTACTGGCAGATGTACGCCGGGCACAACTGCACCAACTACGCCGCGTACCGCGTGGTGAAGAACGGGATGGCGAACAGCCGGCCCTGGAACGGCAACGGCAACGCCAGCAACTGGGGCGTGGCGATGTCGCGGATCACCGACGCCAAGCCGATGGTGGGTGCGATCGCCTGGTGGAAGGCGAACGTGCCGGGCGCGGGGGCCAGCGGCCACGTCGCCTACGTCGAGCAGGTCGTCTCCAGCACCGAGATCGTGATCTCCGAGGACAGCTGGGGCGGCGACTTCCACTGGCGCCGGATCACCAAGAGCGGCCGGGGCTGGCCGAGCGGGTTCATCCACTTCAACGACAAGGTGCTCGCCCCGACGAGCCCGCCGTCCGTGCTCGGCACCCCCCAGATCGGGGCAACCCTGACGGCGAACCAGGGCGCCTGGAACCCGGCCGGCACCTACAGCTACCAGTGGGCGGTCGCGGGGACGCCGATCGCCGGCGCGACCGCGCAGACCTACTCGCCCACGGCGGACGTGCTCCGCAAGCCGTTGAGCGTGACCGTCACCGTGACGAAGAACGGCTACCAGCCCGGCCGGGCGGTCGCCAGCACGGCCGCCGTGGCCCCGGGCACCATGGCCAACCCCGTCCCCCCGGCCATCACCGGCACCCCGCAGGTCGACGAGACCCTCCAGGTCTCCCTCGGCACCTGGAGTCCGGCTCCCGTCACCACGGCCGTGAAGTGGTACGCCGACGGCGTCGTCATCCCCGGCGCCACCGGGCCGTCCCTGACGCTCACCCAGGCGCACATCGACAAGCAGATCACCGCCAACGTCTCCGCCCGGGCGACGGCGTACAACCGCGGGACGGTCGCGACCGCCCCGACGACGCCGATCCTCGCGGGCACCATCCGTGAGGTCACGCCGTACACGCTCTCGGGGGCGACCGGCCACGGGCGCGTGCTGACGGTCACGCCCGGCACCCTCGAGCCGGCCGACTCGACGGCGACGTACACCTGGCTGCGCGACGGCGTGCCGATACCCGGCGCCACCGGCGCGACGTACCGGCTCGGCGCCGCCGACGTCGGCTCCCGGGTGTCGCTGCGGCTCGACGTGGTCCGCCGCAGCTTCCGCAGCCTGAGCCGCACCATCCGGATCGGCTCCAAGGTCACGACCCGCCCCACGATGAAGGTCGTGCCGAAGGGCCAGGCCGGACGCGCGATCGTCACCGTGCGGCTGCGCGCCCCCGGTATCGACCCGTTCAAGGGGCGCGTGACCGTGCGGATCGGTTCCCGGTCCGAGGTCGTCCGCATCGTCGACGGGAAGGCGCGGGTGGCCTTCACCGGTCTGCGGCCCGGCGTGCAGGCGATCCAGGTCCGCTACACCGGCACGTCGGTGATCAAGCCCGTCAAGGGCAAGGGGCGGGTCCGGATCCCGAGCAGCTGACCGTTCCGGCAGACTGGACGCGTGCGGGACACGGACCGGGATCTCGTCCCGCTGCGCGAGGCGACCCGCGCCTGGTTCCGGATCTCGCTGCAGACCTTCGGCGGCCCCGCCGGCCAGATCGCGGTCATGCAGCGCGAGCTCGTCGACGAGCGGCGCTGGCTGGGCGAGAGCCGGTTCCTGCACGCGCTCAGCTACTGCATGCTGCTGCCGGGCCCGGAGGCCCAGCAGCTGGCGGTGTACTCCGGCTGGCTCCTCAACGGCTGGCTCGGCGGGCTGATCGCCGGTGTGCTGTTCGTGCTGCCCGGGGTGGTGGCGCTGCTCGGCCTCTCCTGGATGTACGTCGCCCACGGGGACAGCGTGGTCGTCACGGGCCTGTTCCTGGGCCTGGCCCCGGCCGTCCTCGCCGTGGTCGTGCAGGCCGTGGTCCGGATCGCCGGCCGGGCGCTGCGGCGCCGGAGCCTCGTGGTGCTGGCGGTCGCGGCGTTCCTGGGGATCGCGGTGCTCGGTGTGCCGTTCCCGCTGGTCGTCCTGGGCGCCGGCGTCGCCGGCTGGCTGGTCGGTCGGCACGCGCCGCTCGAGGGACCGGTCGAGCCCGACGACGGCCCGCCGCCCCTGGTGCCCGACGACGCACTGCACCACGCCACGCCGACCCGACGCCGCAACGTGCTGGTGCTCGGGCTCGGCCTGGCGGTCTGGGTGGCGCCGGTGCTGGCCGCGTGGGTGCTCACCGGCCGGGAGAGCGTCTACACCGACCAGGGCGTGTTCTTAGGCGGCTTGGCCCTGGTGACCTTCGGCGGCGCGTACGCCGTGCTCGCGTACGTCGCGCAGGCGGCCGTCGAGAGCTACGGCTGGCTGTCGGCCAACGAGATGGCCAAGGGGCTGGCGCTGGCCGAGTCGACGCCGGGCCCGCTGATCATGGTGGTGCAGTTCGTCGCGTTCCTCGGCGCCTACCGCGACCCCGGCGGCCTCGACCCGTGGGCGGCCGCGGTGGTCGGGTCGCTGCTGACGGTGTGGGTGACCTTCGTGCCGAGCTTCCTGTTCATCTTCCTCGGTGCCCCGTACGTAGAGCGTCTGCGCGGCAATCGGTCCCTCGCGGCGGCCCTCACCGGGGTCACCGCGGCCGTCGTCGGCGTGATCGCCAACCTGGCGCTCTTCTTCGCCGTGCACACGCTCTTCGCCGAGACCGAGCGACTCGGTCTCGAGCACTTCGGCCTGGTGGTGCCCGTGTGGTCGTCGTACCTCTGGGAGGCGCTGGTCGTGGCCGCGGTGGCGCTCGTCCTGGTCTTCGGGCTGCGCTGGTCGGTGCTGCGCACCCTCGGCTGCTGTGCGCTCCTCGGCCTGGGCCTCCAGCTGCTGACCTGAGACCCCGGGAAGCAGTACACCGGTCCGGTTGTTGACTGTGACCATGACGACCACCAACGCCGACTTCTGGTTCGACCCGCTGTGCCCGTTCGCCTGGATCACCTCACGGTGGATCCTGGAGGTCGAGAAGGTGCGCGACATCTCGGTCACCTGGCACGTGATGAGCCTCGCCTACCTCAACCAGGACAAGGACATCCCGGACGACTACCGCGAGATGCTGAAGGATGCCTGGGGGCCCGTGCGGGTCGTGATGGCCGCCGAGCAGGCGCACGGCGAGCAGGCGCTGGCGCCGCTCTACACCGCGCTCGGCACCCGCAAGCACGACCAGGGGGGCACCCTGGACCGCGCCACCATCGAGGCGGCCCTCGCCGAGGTCGGGCTGCCAGCGTCGCTGGCCGACGCGATGAACGACTCGTCGTACGACGACGCCGTCCGGAAGTCGCACCACCTCGGGATGGACCAGGTCGGCGACGAGGTCGGCACCCCCACGATCGCGATCGAGGGCACGGCGTTCTTCGGCCCGGTGCTCACCTCGATCCCGCGCGGCGACGACGCGGGCAAGGTGTGGGACGGCGCGGTCGCGCTGGCGTCGTACCCCTACTTCTTCGAGCTGAAGCGGTCCCGCACCGCGCCCCTCGACTTCAGCTGAGGGTTCGACCGAGGGTGACCGGGTGACGCAGGATGGGCTGCCATGCGGCACTCGGGCATCGTCACCTCCGTCACCCTGACCACTCTCGCCACGCTGTTGGCGTCGCTGCCGATCGCGGCGCCGACAGCGTCGGCAGCGCCGTCAGCACCGGCGGTCGCGCCGGCCCAGGAGGTCGGCGCGGTCCGCGTCGAGGCGTTCTCGATGGTCGGTGACGTGCCCTACGGCTTGGTTACCCGTTGGCGTCTGGAGTCTCAGGCGGTGACGGTGGTGGTTTCGGAGCGTAGTTCGTACTCGATCGGGGTGCGGTAGCCGATGCTGGAGTGACGCCGTTGGCGGTTGTAGAAGATCTCGATGTACTCGAAGATCGCGTTGGCCAGCTCGACTCGGGTCTTCCACTTCTTGCGGTTCAGCAGCTCGATCTGCATCGAGGACCAGAACGATTCCATCATCGCGTTGTCTAGGCCGTCGCCGACGGACCCGAAGGACGGCATCAGGCCCGCGGACCGGATCTTGTCGCCGAAGGCCCATGAGGTGAACTGGACTCCGTGGTCGGCGTGCACGATCCCGCCCGGTGCGGGTCGGCGGTTTCGGATGGCCATGTCGAGGGCGTTGATGACCAGGGCGGTGTCTTGTCGGGTGTCGATCGACCAGCCCACGATCCGGCGGCTGTAGGCGTCCAGGACGGCGGCGCAGAAGACCTTGCCCTCGCGGGTCGGGTGCTCGGTGATGTCGGTGACCCACAGCTCGTTCGGGGCCAGGCGGTGGAACTTCCGGTTGACCAGGTCCTCGCTGGTCACGACACCCCGGAGCCGCTTGATCCGCGCCGGCCCAGGCAGGCCGCAGATACCGGCCTGGGTCATCAGCACCGACACCAGCCGGGAGCTGACCTGGACGTTCATCGCCATCGTGAGCTCGGCGTGGATACGGCGGTAGCCGTAGGTGCCGCGCGAGGCGACGTGGATCTCGCGGATCAGGCCGGTCAGCCATTCACGCCGCAACTGCGTGGCCGAGGTAGCCCGGTTCTTGTAGCGGTAGTAGCCGGGACTGGAGACGCCCAGCACCCGACAGCACTTCTTGACCGGGATGCCGGCGTCGACGAGGCGGTCGATCACCGGGTGAACCCTTTTGGGTGCGGCTTCTCCTCCGCCAGGAACTTCGAGGCCTGACGGATGATGGCCAGCTCTGTCTCGAGTTCACGGATCCGCTTGCGGGCGGCACGGAGCTCAGCGGACTCGGTCGTGGTGACCCCGGCGAGTTCACCGCGGTCGATGCGGTCTTGGCGGACCCAGTTGTGCAGGCACCCGGCGCTGATGCCGAGTTCGTAGGCGACCTGCTTGATCTGCTTGCCGGCACGGACGAGCGCTACGGCTCGCTGACGGAACTCCGGTGGGTAGGGACGAGGCACGATGCGCAGCCTTCCAAGAAGGCCTTCGACTCATCAGCCAATCGGGTAACCAACCCATAGGCCACGTCACGGCGTCAGCTGGCGGGGCAGCGGTACGCCGGCCGCGGAGGTCCGCACCCGCGACGCCGACGGCTGGAGCGCGTGGACGCACCTGGACCCGATGACCGACGGGCCGTCGGCGGCCGCCGCCGAGGCGACCGGCGTACGCGGCTCCGAGCTGCTCTGGGTGGGTGCCTCGGACGCGGCCCAGCTGCGCACCACGGGCCCGGTCCCGACCGGCCTCGACCTGGTCCTGATCGACCCGGGCACCCGGGCGGGTGACGCCCGTCCCGAGTCCGCTCCCGAGGTGCGCGCGCGGGGTCGGGCGAAGCCGGACCGGGTGCCGCGCCCGCGCATCCACTCCCGGGGCGACTGGGGCGCCGACGACCGGATGCTCAACGGGTCGGTGCGCTACACCAACCGGTTGCGGCAGGTGCACGTGCACCACACGGCGACCGGCAACGGCTACTCGCGTGCCGACGTGCCCGCGCTGATCCGGGGCATGTACCGGTACCACACGCAGACGCTCGGCTGGTTCGACCTCGGCTACAACTTCCTGGTCGACCGGTTCGGCCGCGCCTGGGAGGGTCGCTCGGGCGGCCCGGCGAAGCTGGTGCAGGGCGCGCACACGCTCGGCTTCAACCGCCGCTCGGTCGGCATCGCGATCATCGGCAGCCACGACGACAACCGGGTCTCCGACCGCTCGATCCTGACGGTCGCGCGGCTGGCGGCGTGGAAGCTCGACCGGTACGACCGCCGGGCCACCGGCACGGTCGTGGTCGGCTCCGACGGCAGCGACAGGTACGCCGCGGGCCGGCGGGTGCGGCTGCCTGTGATCGACGGGCACCGCGACACCAACGACACCGCGTGCCCGGGCGAGCGGGTCTACCGCCGGCTCGGCGAGATCCGTCGCCTCGCGCAGCGTCGGATCAGCCGCTTCAGCTGATGAAGGCCGCCGACGTCGCCGCGGTCGTGGCGACGGCGATGGCGGCGGTCGAGGCGCTGATCGCGTCGCGGACGGCCTTCGCCGCCCAGGCGCCCTCCGCGACCGCCTTGGCCCGCTTGCGGACCTCCTTGGCGGGCAGGCCGCGGTGGTCGACGACCTTGTGCGCCTTGTCGATCGCCGACAGCAGAGCCACCAGGGCGCCCGTGCGCTGGTCGGGCTCGACCCCCTGGACGAGGGTCGCGGTGAGGCGGCGTCGTACCTCCTCCTCGTGGCGGGTGTCGGACGCGGGCCAGCGGGTGCGGGGGAAGAGACCGAGCATCTTGCTCTCGCGGCGCTCCAGGAGGCCGCGCTCGACCAGCCGCTCGGCGAGGGTGTCGCGTGCGCCCTTGCCGAGCCGGTCGACCAGGTCCTGCGCCGAGCGCGGCTTCTCCGCGACGACGTCGTACGCCGCGCGCAGCACGGGGTCCTCGGGCGGCGCGTCCGTGGCGCGCACCTTGGCCGAGCGCCACCTGCCCTGCTTCTCCTCGACCTCGGCGGCGCCGGTCGCCGCGAGCTCGATCAGCAGTGCGCCGCCGAGGACGGTCTGGGGGTACGACGTGCCGTTCAGCGCCCCCGACTCGTCGTCCAGCAACAGCAGGAGCAGGTCCTCCGCGATGAGGGTCATGTCCGCAACCCTAGGATCGTCGCCATGACCCACGTCCTGTCCGCCGTCGCCTGGCCGTACGCAAACGGCCCACGCCACATCGGCCACGTGGCCGGTTTCGGTGTGCCCTCCGACGTCTTCAGTCGCTACATGCGGATGGCGGGCCACGACGTACTCATGGTCTCCGGATCCGACGAGCACGGCACGCCGATCCTGATCGCCGCCGACGAGGCCGGGCTGACCCCCCAGGAGCTCGCCGACCGCAACCACCGCGTCATCGCCGAGGACCTCGCCTCGCTCGGCTGCACCTACGACCTCTACACCCGCACCACCACCCCCAACCACCACGCGGTGGTGCAGGAGCTGTTCCTCGGCGTCTACGAGAACGGCTACTTCGTCGAGCAGACGACGCACGGCGCGATCTCGCCGTCCACCGGCCGCACGCTGCCGGACCGCTACATCGAGGGCACCTGTCCGATCTGCGGGTACGACGGCGCGCGCGGCGACCAGTGCGACAACTGCGGCAACCAGCTCGACCCGGCCGACCTGAAGAACCCGCGCTCGAAGATCAACGGCGAGACGCCGGAGTTCATCGAGACCCAGCACTTCTTCCTCGACCTGCCGGCCCTGGCCGACGCGCTGAAGGAGTGGCTCGACGAGCGCGAGGCGACCGGCCTGTGGCGGCCCAACGTCATCCGGTTCAGCCAGAACATCCTCAAGGAGATCCGCCCGCGCGCCATGACGCGTGACATCGACTGGGGCATCGCCGTACCCCTCGACGGCTGGCGCGAGCAGCCGACCAAGAAGCTCTACGTCTGGTTCGACGCGGTCGTCGGCTACCTCTCCGCCTCGATCGAGTGGGCCCGGCGCACCGGTGACCCGGACGCGTGGCGCCAGTGGTGGAACGACCCAGAGGCGCTGTCGTACTACTTCATGGGCAAGGACAACATCACCTTCCACAGCCAGATCTGGCCGGCCGAGCTGCTGGCCTACTCGGGGAAGGGCTCGCTCGGTGGGAAGCCGCGGGAGTACGGCGAGCTCAACCTGCCCACCGAGGTCGTGTCGTCGGAGTTCCTGACGATGGAGGGGAAGAAGTTCTCCTCCTCCAAGAAGGTCGTCATCTATGTCCGCGACCTGCTCAGCCGCTACCAGGCCGACGCGTTCCGCTACTTCGTCGCCTCCGCCGGGCCGGAGAGCCAGGACTCCGACTTCACCTGGGCGGAGTTCGTCCGACGCACCAACGACGAGCTGGTCGCGGGCTGGGGCAACCTGGTCAACCGCACGGCCAACCTGATCGCCAAGAACTTCGGCGAGATCCCACCTCTCGGTGAGCTGACGCCGGAGGACGAGGCGGTGCTCGCGACGGCCGAGGCGGCCTTCGGGGTGGTCGGCGACCTGATCGCCCGGCACCGCCAGAAGCAGGCGATCGGCGAGGCGATGCGCGCGGTCGGGGAGGTCAACAAGTACGTCTCCGACACCGAGCCGTGGAAGATCAAGGACGACCCCGAGCGGCTCGGCACCGTCCTGCACGTCGTCGCGCAGGCCGTCGCCGACCTGAACATCGTGCTCGCGCCGTTCCTCCCGTTCGCCGCGAACGAGGTCGACAAGGCCTTCGGCGGCCCGGGCGAGATCGCCCCGATGCCCCGCATCGACGAGGTCGACGACCTCGATGGCGGGCCGTCGTACCCGATCATCACGGGGGACTACTCCTCGATCACCTGGGAGCGGCACCCCATCGTCGTCGGCACCCCCGTCGCCAAGCCCACGCCGATCTTCACCAAGCTCGACGTCTCGGTCATCGAGGAGGAGCTCGCCCGGCTCGCGTGATCGCGTGCCGGTGATCGAGCAGGAAGGTGCCCTGGCGCCTGACGTTGTCGAGATCCGGTGAGCTTCCGTATGGCGGTGGGTGGCGGTCTGCGTCCGGCACCAGGCTGGTTCGAAGACCATCAATGAAGAAGGGGGCTCGTAGTCCGCGGCACTCGTCGCGCCTGGTCGCGGCTGCTGCTCGGCTCACGGCTGGCTCGGGTCGACCGTCGCGGTCAACCGCTGGTAACGAGGTACGCCGACTCTCGGTGGTTGAGCAGGTTGCGCCCCGGGTTCAAGCGTGAGTGCAACACCCCGGTCTGATCGAGGTGTTCGTTCAATGGCTCGTCCTGCTATTGCTCGTGAGGTCCGTAGGGCGTTCTGGCGCCATGTCGCTGCAGGTCTGTCGACAGAAAACGCTGCGGCTGCGGCTGGCGTGTCACGGACCATCGGATACCGGTGGTTTGCAGCATCTGGTGGCGTGATGCCACGCCGCTCAGAACGGGAGGACCCAGCCGAGCGACGCCCTCAGGGGCGACGCCTCACGCTGGCTGATCGCGAAGAGATCGCTCATCTCCTGTCCTCGGGAAAGACCGACGCCGAGATTGCCACCGTGCTGGGGTTCAGCCGGACCACGATCTGGCGTGAACGCACCCGCAACACCACCGGTGGCCGCTACCGGGCCACGACCGCGCAAGCGGCCGCGGACACTCGTCACCGTGACGCGCACCCGTCCGGGCCGCTCAAGCTCGCCGAGGGCACCAGACTCCGCACCGAGGTCCTCAAGCGGCTGGGCGAGAATCAGAGCCCCGAGCAGATCGCACACCGGCTGCGCCGCGACTTCCCCGATGACCCGGAGATGCACGTGTCCCACGAGACGATCTACCAGGCGCTCTACGTCCAAGGCCGGGGCGCACTGCGCCGCGAGCTCGCGGTGTGCCTGCGTACCGGGCGGGCGATGCGTAAACCACGCGCGCAACGCACCGCCCGCAACGCCCGCAGCGGGAACCTGCGCGACATCGTCAGCATCAGCGAACGCCCACCCGAGGTCGAGGACCGGGCCGTGCCGGGCCACTGGGAAGGTGACCTGATCCTCGGCACCGCCAACGCCTCCGCGATCGGGACCCTCGTCGAGCGCGCCACCGGCTACCTGATCCTGCTCCACCTGGCCAGCGACCACACCGCAGAAACGGTCCAGGAAGCCATGTGTCGCGAGATGGCGAAGCTGCCCCAGACCCTGCGTCAGACCCTGACCTGGGACCGCGGCAGCGAGATGGCCAACCACGCCCAGATCGCCGAAGCAACCGGCCTGGACATCTACTTCTGCGACCCCGGATCACCCTGGCAACGCGGCTCCAACGAGAACACCAACGGCCTGCTGCGCCAGTACTTCCCCAAGGGCACCGACCTGTCCTTCTGGGGCCCCGGATTCCTCGACCAAGTCGCCCGCCAGATGAACAACCGCCCCCGCAAACGACTCGACTGGGCCACCCCCGCCGAAGCCCTCGACGCACTACTGTCCAACATCAACAACCCACCCGGTGATGCACTCACCGCTTGAATCCGCCCGCAGCAACCGTGTCGAAACCCGGTGAGCCGAGGTGCGGCGTCGAGGTACCGCAGTGGGTTGGGGTCTCCTTTCTGCACCAGGCTGGTTCGAAGACTTTCAATGAAAGAAGGGGCTCGTCGTCCGCTTGGGTCGATGTACCTGGTCGCGGCTGCTGCTCGGCTTACGGTTCCTTCGGGTCGACCGTCGTGGTCAACCGCTGGTAACGAGGTACGCCGACTCTCGGTGGTTGTAAGAGTCCCCGGGAGTGGTGGGGTTTGAGGGACCAGCGGCGGGGCGTCAGCACGTAGACGGCCATCGGCGGGATCTTCGGTGTGTACGGCCAAGCACTCACCGAAAGAGGTCCACCGATGGCCTTGCCCCAGTCTGCCCTGTCCGAACTCCTCGACGCGTTCCGTGCCGGTGATGGCGTCGACCTGATCCGTGATTCGGTCCGGGTCGCGTTGCAGGAGCTGATCGAGCTCGAGGCGATCGAACGCGTCGGCGCCGCACCCTATGAGCGCACCGAGGACCGTGTCACCGAGCGCAACGGCCACCGGCCGCGGGTGCTGACCACCAAGGCCGGCGACGTCGAGCTGCGGATCCCCAAGCTGCGGAAGGGCTCGTTCTTCCCGATCATCCTCGAGCCCCGTCGTCGGATCGATCAGGCGCTCTACGCGGTGGTGATGGAGGCCTACGTCCACGGGATCTCGACTCGCAGCGTCGACGACCTTGTCGAAGCGATGGGCGGCACGGGTGTCTCCAAGTCCGAGGTCTCCCGGATCTGCACCGGCCTGGATGAGACCGTCGGCGCGTTCCGCACCCGCACCCTGGACCACGTCGAGTTCCCCTACATCTATCTCGACGCGACCTACCTCCACGTCCGCAACGCACCTGGCAAAGGTGGCCAGGTCGTGTCGATGGCGGTGGTCGTCGCGACGGGTGTCACCGCAACCGGTGAACGGGAGATCCTCGGCCTGGACGTTGGTGACAGCGAGGACGAGGTCTTCTGGCGCAGCTTCCTGCTCAGCCTCAAACAACGCGGACTGGCCGGCGTGAAGCTGGTGATCTCAGATCAACACTCCGGCCTCGTCAAGGCGTTGAAGCGCGCGTTCCAGGGCGTCGCGCACCAACGGTGCCGGGTCCACTTCGCCCGCAACCTCCTGGCCCACGTCCCCAAAGGCCAGGCCGACTACGTTGCAGCTGCGTTCCGGATGATCTTCGCCCAGCCCACCGCCGAGGACGTCCACGTGGCGTGGGACAAGACCCGCGACGAGCTCGCCGCCCGCTTCCCCAAACTCGGGCCACTGATGGACGACGCGAAGCCCGAGGTCCTCGCCTTCACCGCATTCCCACGCGAGCACTGGCGCAAGATCTGGTCGACCAACCCGCTCGAGCGGGTCAACAAGGAGATCAAGCGCCGCGCCCGGGTCGTGGGCATCTTCCCCAACGCCGCGGCGGTGATCAGGCTGGTAGGCGCGGTGCTGATCGACATGCACGACGAGTGGATCGCCGGGGACCGCCGCTACCTCTCCGAAGGATCCATGGCCAAGCTCTACGCCACCAGCGATACTGAACCAATCGCCGCCATCGAGAGCAGCGACGCGTAGGCACCGAGGATCACCTCAAAGCCCACCACCCCGCGGGGCTCTGTCCGGTGGTTGAGCAGGTTGCGCAGCAACCGTGTCGAAACCCGGTGAGCCGAGGTGCGGCGTCGAGGTACCGCGGTCGGTTGCGGTCTCTTGTCGGCACCAGGCTGGTTCGAAGACTCAGTGAGATAAGTAGGTCACCGTCCGCTGGGCTCGCCGTACCTGGTCGCGGCTGCCTGCTGGCTCACGGTCGGCTCGGGTCGACCGTCGTGGTCACCGCAGTGGAAGAAAGACCTGGACTGTCGGTGGGCTTCACTACATTACTGGTATGGCCAACGATCAGCTCCACGACTGCGACGACGCACCCGCGTTGCTCGCGTTCGTGCGCGCCGAGCGGCAGGCCGAGGCCCGGGCCTCGGCGAACCTGTTGGCCTCCGCGGTGGCCTGGGCGGCGATGCACTCGACCGAGTCGCTGCACGAAGCGGCGGCGATCTGGGTGCCCGGCCAGGACGAGGAGATGGCCATCGCCGGTCCCGGTGCGCCGTTGGTTGCGGAGTTCAGTGTGTTGGAGTTCGCCGCCGCCCTCGGCCTGTCGACCGACGCCGGGCGGATCTACCTGGGCGATGCGGTCGAGCTCGCGCACCGGCTCCCGAGGATCTACGGCCGGGTCCAGGCGCTGGACCTGCCGGTGTGGAAGGCGCGGCGGATCGCGAAGTCCACGGCCGATCTTCCGATGGAGGGTGCGGCCCACGTGGACGCGCACCTGCACACGGTGGCGCACAAGGTCTCGATCGCCCAGCTCGACCGAACCGTCGAGGAGGCCCGGGTGACGTACGACCCGGCCGAGGCTCGGGCCCGGTGGGAGGCGGCGTTCGAGAAGCGGCACTTCGACATCGACTCCCAGCAGGTGTCCTTCGACGGCACCGTCGACGTGCACGGCACCCTCGACCTGGCCGATGCCCTCGATCTGGAGGACGCCGTCGCGCGCCGGGCCCGCGAGCTGGGCCAGCTGGGCCTGGATGTGCCGGTCGACATTCGCCGTTCGATCGCGGTCGGTGACCTGGCCCGGCGCCAGCTGTCGCTGGAGCTCAACACCCAGGAGCCCGAGGACCCGCAGCGGAAGCGGCCGCGGCAGGTGGTGCTGCACGTGCATCTCTCCGAGGCCGCCCTCGGCACCACTGGCGGTGACGATCTGCACCTGGTGCGCGTGGAGGAGACCCGCTCGTTCGTGTCGGCCGAGCAGGTGAAGACCTGGTGCGCCAACGGCGACACCCAGGTGATCGTGAAGCCCGTCATCGACCTGGCCGATCACGTCCACGTCGACGCCTACGAGACCCCCGACCGACTCAAAGAGCGCCAGGTGCTGCTGCAGCACTCGTGTGTGTTCCCGTGGTGCCGCAAGCCGGCCCGACGCTGCGACTGCGACCACATCGACCCCGCCGCCCGCGGCGGGCCGACCTGTGACTGCAACATCGGGCCGCTCTGCCGCCGGCACCATCGGGCGAAAACCCACACCAGGTGGCGCTACGACAAGCTCGACGACACCACCTTCGTGTGGCGAAGCCCGAACGGTCTGCTGTTCAAACGCGACCACACCGGCACCACCGAGCTCACTCCACCTCCCTGAGCCGCCCGCGCCGTACCCCGACAGCTCGCACCGCCTGTCGGGGCTACGGCCACGTCTGGGTGCCAATCCGTGCAATCGCCGGACGGCGGCCCCGCTTCTCTCGCACACTCCAGGTTCACCACCCGGAGGAGACCCATGCACACCGACCGCAAGTCCCGCAGCGTCGCGACCGTCCTCGGACTGGCCCTCGCTGCCACCCCGCTCGTGATCGTGACGACGTCCACCGCGGCCGAGGCCGCCAAGCCGCGCGTCTTCGCCAACTGCGACGCGATGCACCGCGTCTACTCGCACGGAGTGGGCAAGCCCGGTGCGCGCGACAAGACCTCGGGGAAGCCGGTCACCACGTTCAAGCGCAGCAAGGCCCTCTACAACGCCAACAAGAAGAGCGACCGCGACAAGGACGGGATCGCCTGCGAGAAGGCCTGAGCGCCACCGCGCCCGAACGAAATCGGGTGCCGGACTCAGCGCGCCGCAGTAGCGTCGCCGGATGACCTGGTCGTTCCTGCTGACTGCGCTGGTGATCTGCCTCGCGCCCGGCACCGGCTCGCTCTACACGGTCGCCGCCGGCCTGACCCGCGGCACCCGCGCCGGTCTGCTCGCCGCCTTCGCCTGCACGCTCGGGACCCTGCCGCACCTGCTCGCCGCGATCACCGGCCTCGCGGCGCTGCTGCACGCGAGCGGCGTCGCCTTCCAGGTCGTGAAGTACGCCGGCGTCGCCTACCTGCTCTGGATGGCCGTCGCCACCTGGCGCGACACCGGCGCGCTCGCCTTCGACGAGGCGAGTCCGACCAGCGCCCGCACGGTCATCGTCTCCGGCATCACCCTCAACCTGCTCAACCCCAAGCTCACGATCTTCTTCGTCGCGTTCCTCCCGCAGTTCGTCCCGGCGGGGGAGTCGGGCACCCTCGCGAGGATGCTCGGCCTGAGCAGCGTCTTCGTCGCGATGACCTTCGTGACCTTCGCGGGATACGCCGTCGCGGCCGCCGCCCTGCGCGACCGGGTCCTCACCCGCCCGCGGGTCGTCGGCGCGATGCGCAAGGTCTTCGCCGGCACCTTCGCGGCCCTCGGTGCCCGGCTCGCCGTCGAGTCGCGCTAGGTCCTACCGAGCTGTCGGCTCGGCCACCAGGGCCCGCACGCCGGGCAGCTGCGCGAGCCCGTTGACGACGACCGAGAACACCAGCAGGCCCGCGGCCCAGCTGGGGTGCCCGGCGTCCCAGAGTGCGAGCGAGGCCAGTGCGAAGACGCCGACCTTCACCGCTGGCCGCACCACAGGTCCGCCGTACGGCGCCTTCGGGGAGGCGAAGAGGTACCAGGCGGTCATCGCGACGAGCGGCAGCAGCCAGACCAGCAGCCAGCCGGGGGAGACGCTCCACCCCCAGACGCCGAACGCCGCGATGACGAGCAGCTCGTCGAGGAACACCAGCGCCAGCACCGACCACCCGAACGCGACCACGGGTCGCATCCTGCCGCACGGCGCGGTTCCCGGCACGCTAGACCAGTGCAACGGAACGCCCGCCGGCCGAGTGGACTCGATCTCCGTGTGCCAGTACGACCGGCTCCGCGGCCTCGACGCGCCGGCGCTCATGGGCTCGCGCCGGGTCGAGGGCTCCGAGGCCGACGCGCTCCTGACCGCCATCCAGGCGGCTCCCGTCGGAGGCGGCCCCGATCGGTCCGACTGCTCGGAGGACGCGCACGGTGACGATGCGCTCGCCGTACGCCTGCACCACGACGGGACGACCGACGACCTGCACGTCTACTACGACAGCTGTCGCGACAACGGGTACGACGACGGGACCTCGCGCCGCGAGCTCACCGCAGGCAACTGCTCCGCGCTGTTCGACGGGCCCGTGCTTGCCCTGAGCTACATCGCCGAGCTTCATCGTCGCTGCGGGCGCGGCTAAGACCCTGCTCTACGCTTCCGCCCATGCCCGCCGAGATGTATCTCCCGACCTTCTACGTCCAGCAGAAGTTCGCCATGACCACCAACCAGTACCGCATCTTCGCGGCCAACCCCGACGGGAGCTTCGGGCAGCTGATGGGCTTCGCGCAGCAGAAGCGGATGGCCTTCAAGGAGGAGGTCACCTTCTACAGCGACGAGGACAAGACGCGCGCCGTCTTCAGCTTCAAGGCGCGCAAGCGCGTCGACCTCAACGCGGGCTACGACATCTTCGACGAGCTCGGCGCGCAGCTCGGCTTCTTCCGCAAGGACTTCGGCAAGAGCCTGATGCGCTCGACCTTCCACCTCGAGGGTCCCGGGTACGCCGGCACCGGCCAGGAGCGCAGCCAGGCGATCGCGATCATCCGCCGTTTCACCGACATCCCGTTCCTGCCGATCCACTTCGACTTCGTCGACCCGAACGGCCAGGCGATCCTCGGTGTCGAGCGGCAGGGCTCGGTCCGCGACAAGTACACCGTCCACGTCCCGAACCCCGAGGTCGACTTCCGCGTCGCCGCCGCCGTGGCTGTCGGGCTGGACGCCCTGATGCAGCGCTGATGAAGGGCTGATCGAGGGCTGATGCTGTTTCCCGAGGCCCGCCGGGCGGTCGAGTACGCCGCCGGCGACCTGCCGGTCCACGACCCGTCGTACGACGTCGCCGCGGAGCGCGAGCGCGCTCACGCCGAGGCGCTCGCCGCACCACGCGAGGACGTCGCCGAGGTGCGTGATCTCGATGCGGACGGCGTGCCGTGCCGGCTCTACCGGCCGGCCGGCGCGCGGCCCGGTGTCGTGGTCCACCTGCACGGTGGCGGGTTCGTCCTCAACGACATCGAGGTGCACGACCCGAGCGCCCGCCGGCTGGCCAACCGGTGCGGCGTCGCCGTGCTGAGCGTGGAGTACCGCCGCCCGCCCGAGCACCGGTTCCCGGCCGCGCCGGACGACGTCGACACGGTCCTCGGCTGGCTCGACCGGCACGGTGCCGAGCACGGTCTCGGCGGGCCGGCGTACGCCCACGGCGACAGTGCGGGGGCCAACCTCGCGCTGGTCGCCGCACTGCGCCACCCCGGCCGGTTCGCCGCGGTCGCGCTGATCTACCCCTTCCTCGACCCGACGGCGTCCTTCGAGTCCTACGAGAGCGCCGCCGACGGCTTCGACCCGCGCGAGGCCGCCTGGTACTGGCAGCAGTACGCCGGCCCCGACGCCGACCTGACCGACCCCGACCTCGCCCCGCTGCGGTCGGACCGGCTCCACACGCTCCCGCCGACCCTGGTCGTCACCGCCGAGCACGACCCGCTCCGCGACGAGGGGGAGCACCTCGCCCGGCTGCTCGCCAAGGCCGGGGTCGAGGTCACCGCGACCCGCTACCTGGGGCAGGTGCACGGCTTCTGGCGCCACGACGCGGTGTTCCCCGCCGCCGAGCCGCTGATGCGCCAGGTGGCCGGGTTCGTCGACCTGCACCGCGGCTGAGAAGCAGTGCCTGGAAGGATGGCCCCATGCGCGTGCACCTGGGCTCCGACCACGCTGGCCTCGACCTCAAGGACCACCTGCTCAACTGGCTGACCGAGAACGGCTACGAGCCGGTCGACCATGGGCCCTTCGTCTACGACGCCCTCGACGACTACCCGGTGTTCTGCCTGCGGGCGGCCGAGGCGGTCGCTCGCGAGCGAGCGACGGACCAGGACAGCCTCGGGGTCGTCATCGGCGGCTCGGGCAACGGCGAGCAGATCGCCGCCAACAAGGTCGCCGGCATCCGCTGCGCCCTGGCCTGGTCGGAGGAGACCGCCGCCCTGGGCCGTCAGCACAACGACGCCAACGTCGTCTCGGTCGGCGGCCGGATGCACTCGCTCGAGGACATGACCCGGTTCGTCGAGGTCTTCCTCACCACCGACTTCAGCGGCGACGAGCGGCACGTGCGCCGCATCGACCAGCTCACGGCGTACCAGGCGACGGGCGAGCTGCCCGCGTTGCCGGAGTCCGCCGCTGGTCTCGGACCCGATGCCTGAGGGGCACACCCTCCACCGCCTCGCGGGCGAGCTCACCCGCACCTTCGCCGGCCGCCTCGTGCGCGTCGGCAGCCCCCAGGGCCGGTTCGCCGACTCGGCCGCGCTGCTGGACGGCCTGGTGCTGGAGAGTGCTGAGGCGTGGGGCAAGCACCTGTTCGTCGCCTTCCCCGGCGAGCGCTTCATCCATATTCACCTGGGGCTGTACGGCAAGCTCGACGTCCACGACGGGGTCGAGGACGTCCCCGACCCGGTCGGCCAGGTCCGGCTCCGGCTGGTGCGGGCCTCGACCACCGAAGCAGCCGCGTACGCCGACCTGCGCGGTGCGACCGCCTGTGAGCTGCTGACGCGCGCCGGGCGCGACGCGATCGTCGCCCGCTCCGGGCCCGACCCGATCCGCCCCGACGCGGACCCGGACCGGGCCTGGGAGCGGATCCGGCGCAGCCGGGTCACGATCGCCGGCCTGCTCATGGACCAGGCGGTGCTGGCGGGTGTCGGGAACGTCTACCGCGCCGAGGTGCTGTTCCGGCACCGGGTCGATCCGTTCCGCCCCGGCAACACCCTGCGCCGGGCCCAGTGGCAGGCGATGTGGGACGACCTGGTCGAGCTGATGGCCGAGGGGGTGCGCACCGGCCGGATCGACACCGTCCGGCCCGAGCACACCCCGGAGGCGATGGGCCGAGCGCCGCGCAAGGACGACCACGGCGGGGAGGTGTACGTCTACCGACGGCACACCCAACCGTGCCTGGTGTGCGGCACCGAGGTCCGGACCGAGGTGCTGGCCGGACGCAACCTGTTCTGGTGCCCGCGTTGTCAACGTCGGCACCGACCGCGGCAGTAGGGTGAGCGCACCCGACCACGAGGACCGACGATGAACGCGGCGCAGGAAGAGCACCGGCCGGCGCGTTCCACGGCGCTGGGCCGGCGCTGGCGTTCGTCGTACCGCGGCGGGCTGGTGCGCGAGTACCGCCTGGTCGCGGCCCTGATGGCGCTCACCGTGCTCATCGACGTCGGCGTCGCCTTCTCGCCGACGACGTTCCCGTTCACCTCGCTCATGGTGCCGCTGCTGGTGGGGAGCCTGCTGCTCGGCCCGCGTCAGCTCCAGTGGTTCGTGATCTGGGTGATGCTGATGCTGATGGTCGCCCTGCTCAACCAGGAGGACATCACCGCGCGGATCGTCGGTGCGACGGCGATCCAGTTCCTGATGGGCTTCATCGTGCTGCTGTCCTCCTTCCGCCGCACCCGCCTCGGCGTGGGCGGCGCGATGGGGGAGTCGATGCTGGTCGACCTGCGCGACCGGATCCTCAACCAGGGCGGCATCCCGGAGCTGCCGAACGGCTGGTACGTCGAGTCCGCGCTCCGCTCGGCGGGCGGGACCCCGTTCGCCGGTGACTTCATGGTCGCCACCCAGCCCTCGCGCGAGCGGCTGGAGGTCGTCGTGGTCGACGTGTCGGGCAAGGGGGAGCAGGCCGGCACCCGTGCGCTGCTGCTCTCCGGCGCGTTCGGCGGCCTGCTCGGTGCGCTGCCACCCGACCAGTTCCTGGGCGCGGCCAACGACTACCTGCTCCGCCAGGACTGGGAGGAGGGGTTCGCGACCGCCGTACATCTCAGCCTCGACCTGCGGAGCGGGGACTTCGAGATCCGCACGGCCGGTCACCCGCCGGCGGTCCATCGGGCCAAGGGATCGGGGCGGTGGTCCGTGCTGCAGACCGAGGGCCCGGTCCTGGGTCTGCTGGAGAACGCCCAGTTCAGCTGCGCCCGGGGCACCCTCGGCCAGGGCGACGCCGTACTGCTCTACACCGACGGGATGGTCGAGGAGCCGCGCCGCGACATCGACCTCGGCATCGACCGGATGCTGGGCGAGGCCGAGGTCCTGCTGCGTGGCGACTTCACCGGAGCGGCCGCCCGCCTGGTCGACGCCCTCGGGTCGCGCAACGACGACCGGGCGATGCTGGTGGTCAACCGGGCCTGACCGCCCCACGCGGGACCCGGGCCGTTTGGGGCCCGGAGGGCCCGGTGTGGCAGGATCTGTCCGATTCCCGGTGGCCGTCACCACGGCTGCGGGGGTCCGCGGGGGCGCAGCCCCCGTGTGTGCGGATGTAGCTCAATGGTAGAGCCCCAGTCTTCCAAACTGGCTACGCGGGTTCGATTCCCGTCATCCGCTCCAGGCGGCTCGACAGGCGACTGTCGGGCAACTTGGCGGGGCGTAGCGTAGTGGCTAGCGCGCCTGCTTTGGGAGCAGGAGATCGCAGGTTCGAGTCCTGTCGCCCCGACGCACGAACCATCCCCCACCGACCGGTGGACAACATGAATCACACGACAGGAGACAACCTGTGAAGAGCGCCGTCGAGACCTTGAGCCCGACTCGGGCCAAGCTGACCGTCGAGGTGCCCTTCGAGGAGCTCAAGCCGAGCCTCGACGCGGCGTACAAGCAGATCGCCCAGCAGATCAACGTCCCCGGCTTCCGTCGGGGCAAGGTGCCCCCGATGGTCATCGACCGCCAGGTCGGGCGCGGTGCCGTGCTGGACCAGGCCATCAACGACGCGCTTCCGAAGAAGTACATCGAGGCGCTGCAGGCCAACTCCCTCGAGCCGCTCGCGCAGCCCGAGGTCGAGGTGACCAAGCTCGAGGACAACGAGGTGCTGGAGTTCACCGCCGAGGTGGACGTGAAGCCGACCATCGAGCTGCCCGCCTACGAGGGTCTCGCGGCCGAGGTCGAGGACTCCGTGGTCACCGACGAGGACGTCGACCAGCAGGTCAAGTCCCTCCAGGAGCGGTTCGCGACCCTGGCCGACGTCGAGCGGCCCGCCGCCGACGGCGACTTCGTCGTGCTCGACCTCAAGGCCACCCAGAACGGCGAGGTGCTCGAGGGCGCCGAGGTGACCGGCATGTCCTACCAGGTCGGGCGCGGCGGCATGCTCGACGGCCTCGACGAGGCGCTGACCGGCATGTCCGCCGGCGAGGAGAAGACCTTCTCCTCCGAGCTGGTGGGCGGCGACCTGGTGGGCGAGCCCGTCGAGGTGCTCGTCTCCATCTCGCAGGTCCAGGAGCAGGAGCTCCCGGAGCTCGACGACGACTTCGCCCAGCTGGCCTCCGAGTTCGACACCGTCGCCGAGCTGACCGACGACGTCCGGGTCCGGCTCGCCAACGGCAAGCGCCTCGAGCAGGCCGCCGCCGCCCGCGACGCCGTCCTGGAGGCGCTGCTGGAGCAGGTCGAGGTGCCGCTGCCCGAGACCATGGTCGCCGACGAGCTCAACGCCCGCCGCGAGAACGTCGAGCAGCAGCTCGCGATGGCCGGCATCACCATGGAGAAGTACCTCGAGGACGAGGGCCAGACGGTCGAGGAGTTCGAGGCCGACCTCGAGCGCCGGGTCCGCGACGCCGTCGCCGCGCAGTTCCTCCTCGACGAGGTCGCGAAGAAGGAGGAGCTCGGCGTCGACCAGAACGAGCTCTCCCAGCACCTGGTCCGCCGCGCCCAGCAGTCCGGTCAGGACCCGCAGGAGTTCGCGAACCACATGTTCGAGCACAACCACATCCCCGACCTCGTGCAGGAGATCCTGCGCGGGAAGGCGCTGGCGAGGATCGTGGAGTCCGCGGTCGTCAAGGACGCCTCGGGCAACGTGGTCGAGCTGAAGAACCTGCGTCCGGACGGCACCATCGGCGAGCCCGAGACCGAGTCGGAGACCGACGAGGACGCCGCGAAGGCCGACGACGAGGCCTGAGTCAGCACTTTTCACCGGGAGGCCACCACTTCCGCGGGTCCGGGAAACCGGACCGCGGGTGGTGGCCTTCGGCGTTCCCGTTCCCCGTCGGTGTACAGGTGTTCACCGACCTCCTATGCTCGGCCCATGCCCACCGCGACGCCCACTGCGACGCCCATCGCGACGCCGGGCACGGGCCCCGGCCCGCGGGTCCTCGACGCGCTCTCCCTCCTCTCCGAGGTCGCCGACGAGCTGGTCCTGCGCAGCGTGCGCGACACCCACCTCGCCTGGGCCGACCGGTTCGGCGGGCACCCCGGCCAGCGCGCCGCCGCGGCGGTGTACGCCGGGGTCGGCGCCGGGCTCCGGGTCGCCTCGCGCGGTCTCGACCGGGCGGCCGCCACCGGGGTCGGGCCCGGTCTCGAGGACGGGCCGCGCGGCCGGTTCGTCAGCTCCGCGGTCAACGGGCTGATCGGGGACCGGCTGGCGCGCGAGCGGCCGCGCCTGGCGATCAGGATGGCCGTGCGGCACCAGGGCCGCGACGTACCCCTCGACCGCGACGAGCTGGCGGCGGCGTTCCCCGCGGCGACCGGACGGGTCGTGGTCTTCCTGCACGGCCTCTGCGAGACCGAGAGCTACTGGCGCCGGGGGCGCGAGCGGCTCGGCACGACGTACGGCGAGCTGCTGGCCGACCAGGGCTGGACGCCCGTCTTCCTGCGGGCCAACACCGGACTGCCGCTGCGCGAGAACGGCGTCGCGCTCGCGGCCCTGATGCGCGACCTGGTCGCGGCCTGGCCCGAGGAGGTCACCCGCATCGCGCTCGTCGGGCACTCGATGGGCGGACTGATCCTGCGGGCGGCGGGGGCGGTCGCCACCGAGCCCGGCGTTCCGGACCGCCCATGGAGCGATCTCGTCTCCGACGTCGTCACCCTCGGTACGCCGCACCTGGGCGCGCCGATCGCCCGCGGCATCGGCCACGGCTCCCGCGGCCTGGGGCGGTTGCCCGAGACCGCGGCGTTCGGGCGGATCCTGGACTGGCGCTCGGTCGGCGTGCACGACCTGGTCGCCGGGCTCGCCCAGGACGTGCCGCCGCTGCCGCACGCGTCGTACCGGCTGGTGGCGGCGACGCTCACGAGCTCCGAGCGCCACCCGGTCGGTCACGTCGTCGGCGACCTGCTGGTCCGGGTGCCGTCGGCGTACGGGCGGGACCGGTGGGGCGGGCGGCTCTTCCCCGGTGCGACGGTGCTGCACGTCGGTCGCACGGACCACTTCGGGCTGCTCAACCACCCCGAGGTGCACCGGGCGATGCGAGAGTGGCTCGCCTGAGTGAGGGAAATCCGCTGTTGGCGAACAGCCCGGGATTGTCCGTGGAAGTGTCGGGCCTACGGGCTAGGGTCGCTGCGTGACCCAGTACTCCAGCGACTCGCTCGACCACCGGATGGGTGGTGGCGGCCTCAACGTCCTCGACGACCACATCTACCAGCGTCTCCTGCGTGAGCGGATCGTGTTCTTGGGCTCGGAGGTGCGCGACCAGAACGCCAACGCGATCTGCGCCCAGCTGCTGCTGCTCTCCGCCGAGGACCCGGAGGCGGACATCTTCCTCCACATCAACTCCCCGGGTGGCTCCGTGGACGCCGGCATGGCGATCTACGACACGATGAACTACATCCCCAACGACGTCGCGACGGTCGGCATGGGCCTGGCCGCCTCGATGGGCCAGTTCCTGCTCTGCGCCGGCACCAAGGGCAAGCGCTACGCCCTGCCGCACGCGCGGATCATGATGCACCAGCCCTCCTCGGGCATGGGCGGCTCGGCCTCCGACATCAAGATCCAGGCCCAGCAGTCCCTGCACATCAAGAAGGTGCTGCTCGACCTGATCGCCGAGCACACCGGCCAGCCGATCGAGCAGGTCATCGCCGACGCCGACCGCGACCGCTGGTTCACCGCCGAGCAGGCACTCGAGTACGGCCTGGTCGACCAGGTCGTCAAGAGCGCCCGCGACGCCGCAGACGAGGGCCGGCCCGCCCGGCAGAAGGACTGATCCATGTCTGACTTCACCGCCCCCGGCGGCCTGGCCCCGGCCGGCCCCAGCGCCAACTACTACATCCCGCAGTGGGAGGAGCGGACGTCGTACGGCTTCCGCCGCATCGACCCCTACGGCAAGCTGTTCGAGGACCGCATCATCTACCTCGGCACGCCGATCTCCGACGACGTCGCCAACGCGGTGATCGCCCAGCTGATGTGCCTGGAGTCGATGAACCCCGACCAGGACATCCAGATCTACATCAACAGCCCCGGTGGCTCGTTCACGGCGCTGACGGCGATCTACGACACGATGAACTTCATCAAGTGCGACGTGCAGACGGTGTGCATCGGGCAGGCGGCCTCGGCCGCGGCGATCCTGCTGGCCGCCGGCACCCACGGCAAGCGTCTCGCCCTGCCGAACAGCCGGATCCTCATCCACCAGCCCTACACCGAGGGCACCTTCGGCCAGACCTCGGACATCGAGATCCAGGCCAACGAGATCCTCCGGATGCGCGAGCTGCTCGAGAAGATGATCAGCGACCACACCGGTCGTGACCTGGAGCAGGTCAGCCGCGACATCGAGCGCGACAAGATCCTGACCGCGGCGGGTGCCGTCGAGTACGGCCTCATCGACTCGGTCGTCGAGTCGCGCAAGGCCACGCCGGCGCTGAGCCGGTCCTGAGCATTGCTCCGTGTCGGCCCCCGGACGGGGCCGGCACGGGGTACCGTCGTGAAAAGTTTTTATGCACCTTGTCGAGTGGAGGATGACCTGCCGTGGCACGTATCGGTGACGGTGGCGACCTGCTGAAGTGTTCGTTCTGCGGGAAGAGCCAGAAGCAGGTCAAGAAGCTGATCGCCGGCCCCGGCGTCTACATCTGCGACGAGTGCATCGACCTGTGCAACGAGATCATCGAGGAAGAGCTCAGCGAGGGCACCGAGGTCAGCCTCGACGAGCTGCCCAAGCCGAAGGAGATCTTCGAGTTCCTCAACTCCTACGTCATCGGGCAGGAGCAGGCGAAGAAGTCCCTCGCGGTCGCGGTCTACAACCACTACAAGCGGGTGCAGGCCGGCCTCCAGCCGGTGGCGGGCAAGCACAGCAAGGAGGAGGTCGTCGAGGTCGCGAAGTCGAACATCCTCGTGATCGGCCCCACCGGCTGCGGCAAGACCTATCTCGCCCAGACGCTCGCGCGGATGCTCAACGTCCCGTTCGCGATCGCCGACGCGACTGCGCTGACGGAGGCCGGCTACGTCGGTGAGGACGTCGAGAACATCCTGCTCAAGCTGATCCAGGCCGCCGACTACGACGTCAAGAAGGCCGAGACCGGGATCATCTACATCGACGAGATCGACAAGGTGGCCCGCAAGGCGGAGAACCCCTCGATCACGCGCGACGTCTCGGGCGAGGGCGTCCAGCAGGCGCTGCTGAAGATCATCGAGGGCACCACCGCCTCGGTGCCGCCCCAGGGTGGACGCAAGCACCCGCACCAGGAGTTCATCCAGATCGACACCACGAACATCCTGTTCGTGGTGGGCGGGGCCTTCGCCGGCCTCGAGCACATCATCGAGCAGCGGGTCGGCAAGAAGACCCTCGGCTTCACCGCGGAGGTTCGCGGGGCGGCCGAGAAGGAGGCCGAGGACCTGCTCGCGCTGGTCCGGCCCGAGGACCTCACCAAGTTCGGCCTGATCCCCGAGTTCATCGGCCGGCTGCCGCTGATCGCCAGCGTCACCAAGCTCGACCAGGCCGCGCTCGTGCAGATCCTCACCGAGCCTCGCAACGCGCTGGTCAAGCAGTACCAGAAGCTCTTCGACATCGACGGCGTCGACCTCGAGTTCGCCGACGACGCCATCACCGCCATCGCCGACCAGGCGATGGAGCGGGGCACGGGCGCGCGCGGTCTGCGCGCGATCATCGAGGAGGTCCTCCTCCACGTGATGTACGACGTGCCCTCCCGTGGCGACGTCGCCAAGGTGATCGTCACCCGCGAGACGGTCCTCGACAACGTCCCGCCGACCCTGATCCCGCGCGAGACCAAGCCCAAGAAGAAGTCCGCCTGACGAGGACGCGGCAGCGGCCTCGTCGAGAGGCGGAGGTCGAGTAGCGCCCACGGCCGAGCCGGCGAGGTCGTGACGGCGCGTATCGAGACCTGGGGTCTCGATACGCTCGCTGGCGCTCGCTACTCGACCAGCGAGAGAAGGTCGCTCGCTACTCGACCAACGAGAGAAGGTCGCTCGCTACTCGACCAGCGAGAGCGGCCGCTCCAGCCCCGGCCCCAGCAGCGGAGTGGCGATCTCCCACATGTCGTCCGTGAGCGGCGTGGGCCGCAGCGTCTGCGGGTCGAGGTTGACCAGGACCCGACTGCCCTCGGCGTGCCGGACGGTGTGGTCGACCGAGAGCACCTCGAAGCGGTAGGTCACGCTCGAGCGGCCGGCCCGGTCGACCCACAGGTGCACGTCGAGGTCCTGCACCCCGACAACCGGCAGGTGGTAGGTCAGCTCCAGGGCGCGGATCACCTGCACGGAGACGCCAGGGTCGGCGACCCAGCCCGCGTCGACCCAGAAGTCGAGGACAGCGTGGTCGAGGAGGACGGCGTACCCCGCGTGGTGGAGCATCCCGAAGCCGTCCAGGTCGTCGAGGTAGATCCGTTTGCGGATGACGACTCCGGCGGCGGTGTCGATGGTGCCCATGCGCGCTCCAAACTATGCGTTCGATCGGTCGTATTGGCGGCAGCGTAGGCCGCTCTCGGCCTATACGTCCAGTCGGACGTATAGTTCGGGTCATGGTGGACGAGCGGACCGACGGTCGGCGGGCGCGCGGGGACGCGACCCGGCGCCGGGTTGCGCTGGACGCGGCGATGATGGCGACGGTGGGGGGCCTCGACGCGATCACCCTCGGCTCCCTCGCGGAGCGGACCGGAGTCAGCAAGAGCGGCATCCTCACCGTCTTCGGCAGCCGCGAGGCCGTGCAGGTCGCGGCGGTCGGGCAGGCCCGTCGGATCTACGTCGACGCCGTCGTCCGTCCGGCCTGGGGTCGTGAGCCCGGCGCCGAGCGTCTGCGCGGGCTGGTCGAGGCGTGGCGGGAGTACGTCCGGGCGGAGGTCTTTCCCGGTGGCTGCTTCCTGGCCGCCACGTCGGTCGAGTACGGCCGGCGAGCCGGTCCCGTCGCGGAGGCGGTGCGCGGGCTCAAGCGCGAGTGGCTCGACCTGCTCGAGGCCGAGCTCACCACGGCGGGCTCGCGGCGGCCGGCCGATGACGCCTTCCGGCTCGACGCCTACCTCGACGCCGGCAACGCCCGCCACCAGCTGTGGGGCTCCCCGGAGCACCTGGAGGAGGTCGACCGGGCCTGCCGGCTGGCGTTCGAGGTGATCCCGGCTCATGCCTGATCGCGGGCACTGGTCTGGACCAATCCCCGCCTGAAAGGCACCCCAGGTCCCGACAACTGGGGTCCTGGACGGTACGCCGACCACAATGGCCCGATCAGCGGCATCGGGATCTGGCGGGAGGCGCAGGGACAGTGAGCAAGGAGCATCGACGTCCGCTCGTGGCGTTCGTAGTCCTGCTGATCGCCTGCGTGATCGTGGTCGCGACCGGCCTGCGCAGCGAGGCCTTCCGCGGTCTCCTCGGCCGAGGTGCCGCACCGGTCGTGGCCGGCAGCACCCTGGTGCTCGAGACGGTCCGGCCCGACCGGGCCGACCCCACTCCGGCACCCCGCGCCACCCCTGCGGCGGCCCCGGACGTCCCGGCGTCACGATCGCGCGCCGAGCGGGCCCCCCGCCAGGCCGCGGCGTCGCGCGCCAGAGCGTCGAAGCCGTCGCGGGGCTCCGCGCGTCCGAACCTGTCCTCGACACCGGTCCGTCCGCCGGCCCCGTCGTCAAGCCCGCCGCCCGCCTCGGGCGCCGGCTCCGGGTCCGGTCACGGTCACGGCCGCGGACCGCGGGGCCACCACCACGGCGACGAGACCCGCGATGGCGGGAACGGCAGCGGCAAGCACGACGACGGGGGGCGCGACGGCACCCGTGGCGGCCGCGGTCACGGCGACCACGAGCGCGACGAGGACCAGGGCCGCGGGCGCGACCATCGCGATCGCGGGGACCACGGGGCGAAGGGACGCGGCGACCAGCGCCGTAGCGACCAGCACCGCGGCGACCAGGGCCGCGGTGGCCGGGACCGCCATGACCAGGGCCGCGGCCACGGGGGCCGCGGCCGGTCCTGAGCGTCGCTCCCAGGGCGTGACCCCGAGGGCTCAGCCCTCGGGGGTGACCTCGGCCAGCTCCGCGTGGACGGCGAGCTCCTGACCGGCGTCCCCGGTGCTCGTGAACACCAGCTCGCCGGTGATCTTGCCGGTCCGGCGCAGGTCGTCGGCGGCGAGCTCGGCGGCCCGCACCAGCGTCTCCGGCCCGGTGACCTCGACCCGGGCCAGCTCGGCCCGCATCGAGACCTTGGCCTGGGACTTCGCGCCCCGGATGCCGACGAGCACAGCCGCGACGGCGTCGACGGTGCTGGGATCGGCGGCTGCGGCGGCGCCGAGGTCGAGCGGGGTCGGCCAGGGGGCCCGGTGGATCGAGCCCTCCTGCCACCACGACCAGACCTCCTCGGTGACGTACGGCAGGAACGGCGCGAGCAGGCGCAGCTGGACCTCGAGCGCGATGGCCAGGGTGGCCTTGGCCGAGGCGGTGTCGGTGCCGCCGTCTCCCCACGAATCCGGCGTGGCGTACGCGCGCTCCTTGACCAGCTCGAGGTAGTCGTCGCAGAACTCCCAGAAGAACTTCTCGGTGGTCTCGAGCGCGGTGGTGTAGTCGTACGCCTCGAACGCCTCGGTGGCCTTCGTGACGACCAGCGCAAGCCGCGCGAGCAGCGCGCAGTCGACCGGCGCGGCGACCTCGAAGGCGTTCAGCGCGCTCGCCCCGACGCCGCCGAGGACGAACTTGGAGGCGTTGAGGACCTTCATCGCCAGCCGGCGCCCGACCTTCATCTGGGTCTCGTCGAACGGCGAGTCCAGGCCGGGACGCGCCATGGCGGCGCGCCAGCGGACGGCGTCCGCGCCGAACTTGTCGAGGATCTCGGTGGGGACGACGACGTTGCCCTTGGACTTGGACATCTTCTTGCGGTCCGGGTCGAGGATGAAGCCGGAGACCAGGGCGTGCGACCACGGGGCCGCCTGGTTCTCGAAGTGCGCGCGGACGACGCGGGAGAACAGCCAGGTCCGGATGATGTCGTGGGCCTGGGTGCACAGGTCCATCGGGAAGACCCGGTCGAACAGGTCCGGGTCGGACTCCCAGCCGCCCGCGATCTGCGGGGTGAGCGAGGAGGTGGCCCAGGTGTCCATCACGTCGGGGTCGCCGATGAAGCCGCCCGGCTTGCCGCGCTGGTCCTCGGTGTAGCCGCCGGGCGCCTCGGTCGACGGGTCGATCGGCAGCTGCTCCTCGCGGGGGAGCAGCGGGTGGTCGTAGTCGGGCTCGCCCTCGGCGTCGAGGGGGTACCAGACCGGGAACGGGATGCCGAAGAACCGCTGGCGCGAGATCAGCCAGTCGCCGTTGAGGCCGCCGACCCAGTTGTCGTAGCGGTGCTTCATGTGGCTGGGGATCCACTGGATCTCGGTGCTGCGCTCGAGCATCTCGCCCCGGAGCCCGGCGTCGCGGCCGCCGTTGCGGATGTACCACTGGCGGGTGGCGACGATCTCGAGCGGCTTGTCGCCCTTCTCGTAGAAGTTCGTCATCCGCTGGGTCGGCTTCGGCTCGCCGTCGAGGTCGCCGGTCTCGCGGAGCTTCGCGACCACGGCCTCGCGGGCGGAGAAGGCGGTCTTGCCCTTCAGCTCCTCGTACGCCGATGCCGCGGGCTCGTGGGCGAGCCACTCCGGAGTCTCGCGGGAGAGCCGGCCGTCGCGGCCGATCAGGGTGCGCACGGGCAGATCGAGCTCGCGCCACCAGGTGACGTCGGTGAGGTCGCCGAAGGTGCAGCACATGGCGATGCCGGCGCCCTTGTCCATCTCGGCGGCGGGGTGTGCCACGACCGGGATCTCCACGCCGAAGACCGGGCTGGTCACGGTGGTCCCGAAGAGCGGCTGGTAGCGCTCGTCGTCGGGGTGCGCGATCAGGGCCACGACGCTCGGGATCAGCTCGGGGCGGGTGGTCTCGATGTGGATCGGGGAGCCGTCCGGCTGGTGGAAGGCGACCCGGTGGTAGGCGCCGGCGTACTCACGTGCCTCCAGCTCGGCCTGTGCGACGGCGGTCTGGAAGGTGACGTCCCAGAGGGTCGGTGCCTCCTGGAGGTAGGCCTCGCCGCGGGCGAAGTTGCGCAGGAACGCGCGCTGGCTGGCGGTCTGCGCCTTCGGGCCGATCGTCGTGTAGTGCTGCTTCCAGTCGACCGACAGGCCGAGGGTGCGCCACAGCTGCTCGAAGACCTGCTCGTCCTGCTCGACGAGCTGCTCGCACAGGGCGATGAAGTTCGGCCGGCTGATCGGCACCTGACGCTTCGGGTCGGGCTTCTCGGGCGGGGTGAAGTCGGCGTCGTACGGCAGGCTCGGGTCGCACCGGACGCCGAAGTAGTTCTGCACGCGCCGCTCGGTCGGCAGGCCGTTGTCGTCCCAGCCCATGGGGTAGAAGACGGTCTTGCCGCGCATCCGCTGGAAGCGGGCGATCAGGTCGGTATGGGTGTAGGAGAAGACGTGCCCGACGTGCAGACTGCCGCTCACCGTCGGCGGCGGCGTGTCGATCGAGAAGACGTTCTCCCGCGGCTGGGTGCGGTCGAAGGCGTAGGTGTCGTCGGCCTTCCAACGCTCCACCCAGCGCTGCTCGAGTCCCTCGAGCGCAGGCTTGTCCGGTACGACGACGGCGCGTGGTGCGCTGGTCGTGTCGGGGGCCTGGTCCTGCTGGGTCTCGGTCATAACCCGAAATCCTAGGCTGGCCGCCCTCACCTGCGAAAACCGGTTGTCACCGTGCCTAGCGTGGGCCCATGTCCGCCGCTGTCCTCCGCCTGGACCTGACCACCGATCCGAGCGCCTTCCTGGCCGCCGCGGGGGAGCTGCTCGCCGCCGACCCGGTGCGCACGACGCTGGTCGCGACGGTGACCGCGCGGGCGATCGCCGAGGACGAGCGCGGGGTGCTGCCGGGCCCGCACCCGCGCTGGTGGCTGAGCGTTCGGGACGCCGCGGACCAGGTGGTCGGGATCGCGATGCGGACCGCGCCGTTCGCGCCGCACCCGGCGTACCTGCTGCCGATGCCGGACGAGGCGGCGGTCGCGCTGGCCCGGCTGCTGCACGAGCGGGGCGAGCCGCTCGGCGGGGTGAACGGCGCCCTCGTGCCGGCCCGCGTGCTCGCCGAGGAGACCGCCCGGCTGAGCGGCGGCACGACGACGGTGCAGGAGCGCACCCGGCTCTGGGAGCTGGGGGAGCTCGTCGCGCACGATGCCCCAGGCGGGCTCCGGATCGCGACCGCGGCGGACGTGCCGCTCGCGACCGCGTGGTGGAACGACTTCGGCGTGCTCGCCGCGGAGATGACCGGCCGGGTCGGCCCGCCCCACGGGTCGGAGTCGCTGAGCGAGGACGAGCTCGCGTCGCGGGTCGAGGCCGGCCTGGTCTGGCTCTGGGAGGACCCGGACGGCGAGGTCGTGCACCTAACCCACCACAACGTCCCGGCGTACGGCGTCGTCCGCATCGGCCCGGTCATCACGCCCCGCGAGCACCGGCGACGCGGCTACGCGGGCGCGGCGGTCGCGCAGGTCTCGGCCCGGCTCCGCGCGGAGGGGCACCGGGTCTGCCTGTTCACGGACCAGGACAACCCGACGTCGAACCGGATCTACGCCGCGATCGGCTTCCGGCCGGTGGTTGACACCGCCAGCCTGGTCATCCGCTGACGCGGCCGCCGAGGACGTCGGCGATCGCGTCCTCGCCTGCCGCGCCGGGAGTCCAGGTCCCGTGCGCGCTGACGAAGTCGCCCGAGCACTGGTCGTCGACGAAGGCGGCCAGGTCACCGTCCGCGTCCTGGAGGAGCAGCAGCCGCTGCGGTCCTGTGTCGACGCAGCTGTAGGTCTCCTCGCGTGGCGGTCCGATGTGGGCGACCAGGTCGTCGCGGATCGTTGCGAGGCTCTCGACGTCCAGCTTGCCCTCGGTCGCGGCGTACTCGCGCGAGCCCAGGGGGTCGATCCGATAGCAGACCATGCCGGCCGTGACCGCGGACAGGTCGAACGAGGCGTTCCAGGTCGGTGCGCCCTGGGCGAGCCGCCGTCCGTCGGGGCAGGCCAGGGGTGGCGTGCCCGTGCGCTGCCGCTCGAGGTTGCCGGCGAAGGCGGCGAGCACCTCGCCCGCGCCGCGGTCGGTGCCGTCGATCGGGACGGACGAGCAGGAGCGCATCGACGAGCCGATCACGGCGGGCTCGCCGCCGCTGCGCTCGACGACCAGCACCCAGGGGTCGGGGATGACCATCATCAACGCGCACTGCGCCGGCAGGGAGTACGACGGCAGCGCCTGCACGTCGGCCACGAAGGCCTCGGCCGCCTCGCTCAGCAGCGGCTCGTCGGACCAGCCGGAGAGGGTGTCCACGGCCTCGCAGGCACGCGCCGAGACGATCTCGCCGTCGAGCGCGGGCGGAAGGGCGGGGAGGGCGATCGGGCCGGCGGGGCAGGGGACGGCGCTCGGATCGGGCCGGGGGGCCGCGGCGTCGGGAGCGTCGTCGCCGCCGCTCAAGGTGAGCGGGACGAGGACGGCCACGGCCAGCGCGGCGGCAGCTCCGCCGCAGGCCAGGGCCCGACGGCGGCGGCGGCGGACGGCGCGGCCGCGGCGTGCCACGGCGTGGGCGCGCTCGGCAGGGGACAGTTCGGAGGTGCCCGGAGCGGTCTGCTCCAGGAGGTCGCGCAGGCGGTCGGTCTCGGTCATGGGCGCTCTCCTTCGGTCGCGGCTCCGTCGATCTGGAACAGGGGAGAGGTGCGCAGCGCGGCGAGCGCGCGCGAGGTCTGGCTCTTGACGGTGCCGACGCTGACGCCGAGGGCGTCGGCGGTCTGCTGCTCGCTCAGGTCGTCGAAGAACCGGAGCACCACGACCGCTCGCTGGCCTCGGGGCAGCCGGGCGAGGGCGGCGAGCACGTCGCGGCGTACCTCCACGCCGGTCGACTCGCAGGGCCCGGCGGCGTCGGGCAGAGCGGACGTCGGCACCTCACCGTTCCAGCGCCGGCGCCACCAGTCGGTGTACGTCGTCGCGATCGCCGCCCGCACGTAGGCCTCGGCCGCCTCGCGCCGCACGATCGAGTCCCAGCGCCGCCAGACCTTGACCAGCGCGGTCTGCAGCAGGTCCTCGGCCTTCTGCCGGTCACCGGTCAGCAGGTACGCGCTGCGCCACAGGGCGCCGGACCGCGCGGCGACGAACTCCTCGAACGACAGCTGCATCCACGACCACCTCTCCACCCCTTCCGACGAGGGGGAGTGGCGAGAAGGTTGTCACCAGGTCAGGACCGCTTTCACGACCTTGCCGTCGTGCAGGTCGGCGACGGCGTCGTTGATCTTCTCGAAGGGGTACGTCGCGATCAGCCCGTCCATGTCGAAGGTGCCCGCCGCCCTCATCGCGAGCAGCCGCGGCACCATCTCCTGCGGGTCGGACTCGCCCTCGATCGAGCCCATCACCCGCTTGCCGTTCTGGAGCAGGTCGATGGCGTCGAGGGTGTACTCCTCCGACCCGAGCCCGAGCGCGACCAGGGTGCCGCGACGGCCGAGCGACTGCTGGGCCTGCTTGACGACGGCCGGGACCGCCGTGGTGTCGATGCCGTACGTCGCCCCGCCGCCGGTCAGCTCCTTGACCTTGTCCACCACCGAGACCTCGCCCAGCTCGGACGGGTTCACGCCGATCGCCCCGAACCGGGCCGCGGCCTCCAGCCGGCTGGCCATCAGGTCGACGGCGACGATGGTGCCGACACCCTCGGACGCGGCCGCCGCGATCGCGGCCAGGCCCACGGCGCCGACGCCGAAGACGACCAGGCTGTCGGCCGGATCGGGCTGGAGCAGGTTGAGCACGGTGCCGGCGCCGGTCTGGAAGCCGCAGCCGTACGGCGCGGCCAGGGTCAGGTCGAGGTCGGGGTCGACCACCACGCAGTTGTCGGCGTACGCGATGGCGTGGCGGGAGAAGGAGGACTGGCCGAAGAACGAGCCGAAGACCGGCGAGCCGTCGCGGGTGTAGGTCGTGGACCCGTCCATCCGCATGCCCATGTAGTTGATCATCAGGCTGGAGTCGCAGTAGCCGACCAGGCCGGCCTCGCAGGACGGGCACGCGCGGCAGGAGCGGAAGCTCAGCACCACGTGGTCGCCGACCTCGATGCCGGTGACGTCGGGGCCGACCGCCTCGACGACGCCCGCGCCCTCGTGGCCGAAGACGTTGGGGAACATCTCCGCGGGCAGCATGCCCTTCATCGTCACGTCGGTGTGGCACAGCCCGGTGGCGACGATGCGCACCAGCACCTCGTCGGCGCGCGGCCCCTCCAGCTCCACCTCCTCGAAGGTGAAGTCCTGCCCGGGGGAGTTGACGATCGCGACCGTGGTCCTCATGACGCCAACCTAGAACCTGTTTCAGTTTCTGTCAGCCCCGGTGCGGACCGTTCGCGGCGAGTCCGGCGCTGACGGTGCCGCACCCTAGACTCGGCGACGAGATGAGCGACGTACCCGCACCCCGCCTGGCCCAGACCTTCGAGGAGGTCGAGGACGCGCTGTTGTCCCGCTGGCCCGAGACCAAGCTGGAGCCGTCCCTCGACCGGATCCGCGCGTTCACCGAGATGCTCGGTGACCCGCAGGCGTCCTACCCCGTCATCCACCTGACGGGCACCAACGGCAAGACCTCCACCTCGCGGATGATCGACACGCTGCTGCGCGCGCTCGACCTGCGCACCGGGCGGTTCACCAGCCCGCACGTGGAGCGGATGAGCGAGCGGATCTCGGTCGACGGCGAGCCGCTGGACGACGAGGCGTTCGTGCGCGCCTTCAACGACATCGCGCCGTACACCCACCTCGTCGACGCGGGCGAGGAGCACCCGCTCTCCTTCTTCGAGACGGTCGTCGGGATGGCCTTCGCCGCGTTCGCCGACGCGCCCGTCGACGTCGCCGTGGTCGAGGTCGGGATGGGCGGCTCGTGGGACGCCACCAACATCGCCGACGGCCAGGTCGCCCTGGTGCTGCCGATCGCCGTCGACCACGCCAAGTACCTCGGTGGCACGCCCGCCGCGATCGCGGTCGAGAAGGCCGGGATCATCAAGGAGGGCTCGTTCGTCGTGCTCGCCCAGCAGGAGCCCGAGGTGGCCGCCGTGCTGCTGGAGCGGGCGACGGAGGTCGGCGCCACCGTGGCTCGCGAGGGCATGGAGTTCGGCGTGATCTCCCGGGTCCCCGCGGTCGGCGGTCAGGTGGTCTCGCTGCAGGGCCTGCGGGGTCGGTACGACGACGTCTTCCTGCCGCTCTACGGTGCCCACCAGGCCCAGAACGCCGCGGTCGCGCTCGCCGCCGTCGAGGCCTTCGCGGCCCGCGACGAGCAGCTGGACGACGAGCTGGTGCGGGCGGCGTTCGCCGAGGTCACCTCGCCGGCGCGGCTCGAGATCGTCCGCCGCTCGCCCACGGTCGTGCTCGACGCGGCCCACAACCCGCACGGCGCGGCCGCGTCGGCCGCGGCGATCGAGGACTCCTTCACGTTCTCGCCGCTGATCGGCGTCATCGGGGTGATGGAGGACAAGGACGCCGAGGGGCTGCTCTCGGCCCTCGAACCCCACCTGGCGCACGTCATCTGCACGCAGAACTCCACCTCCCGCGCGATGCCCGCCGAGCAGCTCGCCGCCGTCGCCCGCGAGATCTTCGACGACGACCGGGTCAGCGTGGAGCCACGGCTGGAGGACGCGGTCCACGCCGCTGCCACCCTCGCCGAGGCCGGCGAGGCCTTCGGCTCCCCGCTCGGCTCGGGCGCGGTGCTGGTCACCGGCTCCGTCGTCACCGCCGGGGAGGCGCGGACCCTGCTGCGTCGTCCCGCTCACCGGCCGGGTGGTCGTCAGGAGAACCGGTCGTGAGCAACGAGCGGGAGCGCTCGCCCCGTCGGGGCATGTGCGCCGCGATCCTCTGCCTGGAGGCGATCGCCCTCGGGCTGACCACGCCGGTGCTGGTGAAGGTCGCCGACGTCGCCGTCGGGACGTCCCTGGCGATCGGGCTCGGGCTGGCCGTGGTCTGCATCCTGCTGGCCGGCATGCTCCGCCGCGAGTGGGCGTACGCCGCGGGCTGGGCCGTCCAGGTCGCCGCGATCGGGCTCGGGTTCGCGATCCCGCTGATGTTCGTGCTCGGCGGCATCTTCGCGCTGCTGTGGGGCACGGCCGACTTCCTGGGCCGCAAGATCGAGCGGGAGCGGACCGCGGCGTACGCGGCCTTCGACCACCTGGTCGACCCGCCCGACTGACAGGTCAGCCGACGGATGCGGCTTCGCCCAGCCGGCCCAGCGCGACGTCGGCCAGCGCCCGGGCGTGCACCTCGGCGCTGTCGATGAGGGGCAGCGGGCTGTCGTCGGGGCTCACCAGCAGGCCGATCTCGGTGCAGGCGAGCACGACGGCGTCGGCCCCCTGCTCGGCCAGCACGCGGATCACGTCGACGTAGGCGTCCCGCGACGCGTCGCGGACCACCCCCCGGGTCAGCTCGTCGAAGACGATCGTGTCCACCAGCTCCCGGTCGGCGGCGGCGGGCACCACGGTGGCGACACCGTGCCGGGCCAGCCGCTCGGCGTAGAAGTCCTCCTCCATCACCCAGCGGGTGCCGAGGATGCCGAGGGTGCCCCAGTCGCGTCGGTTCGCCTCGGCGCCGATGGCGTCGCCGATGTGGAGCAGCGGGACATCGAGGGCAGCCTCGACCTGAGGTGCCACCTTGTGCATCAGGTTGGTGCAGATCGCGACCGTGCTCGCGCCACCCGCCACGCACCGGCGCCCGGCCTCGACGAGAAGGGCGGCGGCTCGGTCCCAGTCGCCGTCCAACTGGCAGGCGCGCACCTCGGCGAAGTCGAGCGACTGCAGCGCGATGCTCGCCGACGCGTGCCCGCCCCGCTCGGCCGCGACCGCCTCGTTGATCAGCCGGTAGTACGTCGCGGTCGAGTGCCAGCTCATGCCGCCGATCAGGCCCAGGGTTTCGATACGGGTGTCCATGTCGTCCAGCATGGAGGGCGCCACGGTTCATAGGTAGGCTGCGATTGCCGGTAGTGCCCATTAGTGGGTCTAATGGCACGGTGGATCCTCGCCGCGTCCTCCTCTTCCGCGCCGTCGCCCGCTCCGGCTCGCTGAGCGCCGCCGCCCGCGACCTCGGCACGACCCAGTCGGCGGTCAGCCAGCAGCTGCGCCAGCTCGAGCGGGAGGTCGGCGGCCCGCTGCTGGTGCGCACCACCCGCGGCACCACCCTCACCGAGGCCGGCACGGCCCTGCTCGCCCGCGCCGACGTCGTCCACAGCGCGCTGCACCACGCCGAGGAGGAGCTCGGGGCACTGGCCGACCTGCGCGCCGGCACCGTCCGGCTCGCGGCCTTCCCCTCGGCCGCCGCCACCCTGGTGCCGCCGGCCGTGCGGGCGCTGCACCGAGATCACGCCGGCGTCCAGGTGACGCTCGTCGAGACCGAGCCTCCCGAGGCATGGGCGGCCGTGCTCGCAGGCGAGGTGGACGTCGCCCTGGTCTTCGCCTACGACGGGCCGCCCGTCGACGACGGGTCGCTGGCCTGGGTTCCGCTGCACGTGGAACCGATGCACCTCGTGCTCCCCATCGCGGGCAGTGCGCCCGCCCGGGTCGGCACCGACTGGCTCGCCGAGCAGGGGTGGGTGGCCGGCTGCGAGCGCTGTCGGCAGCACCTGCTGGCCTGCTGCCGGGCGGCCGGCTTCGAGCCCCGCCTGCTGCACGAGAGCGACGACTACGTGGTGGTGCAGAACCTGGTCGCCCACGGGCTCGGGGTCACCGTGCTCCCCGACCTGGCCCTGCGCGCCTTCCGCCACCCCGAGGTCGACGTCCGCCGCTCGCGCGCGTTCGGCGAGCGGCACGTCGGGATGGTGCACCGGTCCGGTGCCGACGGGGTGCCGGCGATCCGTGCCCTGATGGAGCGGCTGCAGGCCGGCGTGACGGCCCGGCGGTCCTCGTCCTAGTCGGCGTCCAGCCCGCGCACGAGCGCGGCCAGGGCGGCGTCCAGCTCGACGTCGGTGCAGCCGCCGAAGCCGATGATCAGCCCGTGCCGCACCTCGCTGCGGCAGTAGTCGGCCAGCAGCGGCACGTCGAAGCCGGCGCTCCGGGCCGCCTCGAAGGCCCGGCGGGTCGCGTCGGGCGACAGCTCGACGGTCGCGTACATCCCGGCGACCGGCCCCCGCGGCAGGGCGTACGGCGCCAACGCACCCGCCACCCGCGCCGCCCGGTCGGCGTACACCCGGCGAGCGGAGCGGACCACCTTGTCGACGTACCCGTCGCGGAGCAGGGAGAGGAAGGCGCGCTGTACCGGCCAGGACGCGGTGTCGTGGGTGACCCGGCGGGTCCGATCGACCGCGTCGAGGACGGCGGGCGGCGGGACCAGCCAGCCCAGCCGCATGCTCGGCGCGACCGACTTGCTCGCCGTGCCGAGGTAGGCGACCCGGTCGCGGTCGAGGCTGGCCAGCGCCGGCACCGGTGCGACGTCGTAGCGGAACTCCGAGTCGTAGTCGTCCTCGACCACCACCGCCCCGGCCGCGCGGGCGGCGTCGAGGAGGCCCAGCCGCGAGCTGCCGGGCATGGTCGGGCCGAGCGGGTGCTGGTGGGCGGGGGTGACGTACGCCGCCGCGCAGCCGGCCAGGTCGGTCACCGGCTCGAGGGCAGGCAGGTCGCGGACCTCGCGCCCCGCCAGTCGCACCGTGGCGACCGCCGACCGGTAGCCCGGATCCTCGACCGCCACCGCGCCCGGCGGCAGCTCGCCGAGCAGGTGCCGCAGGCCGTCGGTCGTGCCCGCGGTGACCAGCACCTCGTCGGGGTCGCAGTCCAGGCCGCGGGTCCGGCCCAGCCGGGCGGCGAGCTCGGCCCGCAGCTCGGGGAGCCCGCGCGGGTCGTCGTACCCCCGTGGCGCGCGGGCGCTCGCCACGTCGCGCCAGGCCCGGCGCCAGGAGGCGGCGTACCGCGGGTCGATCCAGGGCGTGCCGGCATCGAGGCGGACCAGGCCGGCGTCCGCCGGCGGGGGAGTACGACGGGCGGGTGCCGGTCGGGCCAGTGGGCTCCCGGCGGACACGAACGTGCCGCTGCCGTGACGGCCCTCCAGCCAACCCTCCGCGACCAGCTGGCCGTAGGCCTGCTCGGTGACGGCCCGGGCGACGCCCAGGTCGGCCGCGAGAGCCCGGCTGCTCGGGAGCCGGTCGCCGGCGACGAGCCGGCCGTCGGTGACCCGGCGACGGATGTGGTCGGCCAGCTGGGCGCCGAGCGGGCGCGGGTCGCCCCGGTCCAGGGAGACGGCGAGGGCGGTCACGAGTGTCCTGTTCAATCGCTTGTTGATTGGCCCGTGCATGCAGGCCACTTCTCGACCAGCCTAGGACCATGACGACCACCCCGACCATGACGACCACCCCGACCAGGCCGCTGTCCCCGACCGACCGCACGACCGTGACCCGCGGCCGCAACCGGATGGTGACCGACCGAGAGGAACTGCACCGGTTCCTCGCCGACGCCCTGGTCGCGCACGTCGGGGTGGTCGTGGGCGAGCACCCGCTGGTGCTCCCCACCGCCTTCGCGATCGACCCCGACGGTCCCGACGAGGGCGGCAGCCTCTACGTCCACGGCTCGGTGGCCGCCGGCTGGCTCCGGCAGGCCGTGGGTGCCACGGTCTGCGTGACGGTCACCGAGGTGGACGGTCTGGTGGCGGGCCGCTCGGCGTTCCACCACTCGATGAACTACCGCTCCGCGGTCGTCATCGGCGCCGCGCGGGTCGTCGAGGACGAGTCGGAGCGGGCCCGGGCGCTGGACCTGATCGTCGACCACATGATCCCGGGCCGGGCGGCCACGCTCCGGGCCAGCACCCGCAAGGAGCTCGCCGCGACCGCGGTGCTCGCCGTACCCCTGCACGAGGCGTCGATGAAGGCGCGGGCGGGCGGTCCGGTCGACGAGCCGGCCGATGTCGAGGCGGGGGTGTGGGGCGGTCACATCCCGCTGCGCCACGTCTCGGCCGGGCCGGTGTCGGGGGAGGACTCGCACGGCCGGGTGCCCGATGACGTGACCCGGCGCGCGGCGTCGTACCCGCCTGGATAGGGTCCGGGCATGACCCAGCGCACCCTGGTCCTGCTCAAGCCCGACACCGTCAAGCGCGGTCTGGTGGGAGAGGTCCTCTCCCGATTCGAGGCCAAGGGCCTGACGATCGTCGCGATGGAGCACCGGCTCATCGACGCCGCGACGGCCGACCAGCACTACGTCGAGCACGTCGAGCGCGACTTCTACCCGCCGCTGCGCGACTTCGTGACCAGCGGCCCGCTCGTCGCCCTGGTCCTCGAGGGCGACTCGGCCGTCGAGGTCGTCCGTGCGATCAACGGCGCCACCGACGGCCGCAAGGCCGCCCCCGGCACCATCCGCGGCGACCTCTCCCTCTCCAACCGCGAGAACCTCGTGCACGGCTCGGACTCCGAGGAGTCGGCCCGGCGCGAGATCGCCATCTGGTTCCCCCACCTCTGAAGCCGAGTGCCGAGTCAGCACTACTGGTGCTGACTCGGCCCGCTACTTCTGCTGACTCGGCGGAGCTGGGGTCCGGTGGGAGTCACACGGGTCACGGGAGTCACAGGGGTCTCGGCGTGGCGTCCCGGAACCGGCCGCGCTGAAACCTAGGCTCGCTCGCAGGGTCGATCCGTCGCGAGCGTGCCAGCACGAGGTGCGTCACGTGCAGGGAAGGCCTCACTTCCCCGACGTACGACGCACCCCCTGCGAGGCATCCGGCATGGCGAACAGCTTCTTCGGCCGCGACATGGCCGTCGACCTCGGCACCGCCAACACGCTCGTGTACGTCCGCGGCAAGGGCGTGCTGCTCGACGAGCCCAGCGTCGTCGCCCTCAACGACAGCACCGGCGAGATCCTCGCGGTCGGCCACGAGGCGAAGCGGATGATCGGCCGCACGCCCGACAACATCGCCGCCATCCGGCCACTCAAGGACGGCGTGATCGCCGACTTCGAGGCGACCGAGCAGATGCTGCGCTACTTCATCCAGCAGGTGCACCGCCGACGCTACTTCGCCAAGCCGCGGATGGTCATCTGCGTCCCGAGCGGCATCACCGCCGTCGAGCAGCGCGCGGTCAAGGAGGCCGGCTACCAGGCCGGCGCCCGCCGGGTCTACATCATCGAGGAGCCGATGGCCGCCGCGATCGGCGCCGGGCTCCCCGTTCACCAGGCCACCGGCAACATGGTCGTCGACATCGGCGGCGGCACCACCGAGGTCGCGGTCATCTCCCTCGGGGGCATCGTCACCAGCCTCTCGATCCGCACGGCCGGCGACGACCTGGACCAGGCGATCGTCGCGTGGATGAAGAAGGAGTACTCCCTGATGCTCGGCGAGCGCACCGCCGAGGAGGTCAAGATGACCCTCGGCTCGGCGTTCCCGCTGCCCGACGAGCCCGAGGCCGAGATCCGCGGTCGCGACATGATCTCCGGACTCCCGCGCACCGTCGTGGTCTCCAGCGCCGAGGTCCGCCAGGCCCTCGAGGAACCGCTGCACGCGATCGTCGACGCCGTCCGCGCGACCCTCGACCAGACCCCGCCCGAGCTCGCCGGCGACATCATGGACCGCGGCATCGTGCTGACCGGCGGCGGCGCCCTGCTGCGCGGTCTCGACGAGCGGCTGCGTCACGAGACCGGCATGCCCGTGCACATCGCGGAGGACCCGCTGACCTCGGTCGCCCAGGGTGCCGGCCGCTGCGTCGAGGAGTTCGAGGCGCTCCAGCAGGTGCTGGTCTCGGAGCCGAGGCGTTTCTGATGGCGACCGAGAAGCGCTGGCGCAGCACGGACCGGCTCGACGGCGACCGCCGTCGACCGCCGACGTCGCTGGTGGTCGCGCTGGTGCTCGCCTGCCTGAGCCTGATGACCCTCGACGTCCGCGGTGGTGACGACTCCCCGGTGGAGGGTGCCCGCCGGGTGGTCGGGGAGGTCCTCGGCCCGGTCGAGAGCGGCACCACCGGCGTGCTGCGACCCTTCACCGCGGTGCCCGAGTGGTTCCGCACCCGCGACGGAATGCAGGACGAGATCTCCGACCTCGAGGCCGAGAACGCCCGCCTGCGCGCCGAGGCGAACCGGGCCGACTACGACCGCAACCGCCTCCAGGAGTACGACGGCCTCACGGCCGCCGCGTCCGACCTCGGCTTCGCGCTGGTGCCGGCCCGGGTGGTCGGTCTCGGCGCCTCCCAGTCGTTCTCCGACACCGTCACCATCGACGCCGGCTCGGACTCCGGGCTGCGCGCCGACATGACGGTGCTCAACGACGACGGCCTGGTCGGCCGGATCCTGCGCGTCACCCGCACGACCTCGACCGTGCTGCTCCTCGTCGACGCCGACTCGGTGGTCGGCGGCCGGATCGGCCGCAGCATGCAGGTCGGCTTCCTGCACGGCCGCGGCTCGATCGGCGACGACGCGCGCCTCGACCTCGAGCTGGTCGACGAGTCCGTGGTCCCCGCCGAGGGCGACTCGGTCGTCACCTGGGGCAGCGAGGGCGGCGCGCCGTACGTCGCCGGCGTCCCCGTCGGCCAGGTCACCACCGTCTACTCCAACCTCCGCGACTCCTCCCAGCGCGCCGTCATCGAGCCGTACGTCGACTTCGGCTCGCTCGACGTCGTGGGCGTCGTCGTCCCTTCCGGCAGCGGCAGTGACCGCGCCGTGATCGAGGCCGACGGGAGCTTGAAGTGAACACCGTCCGCGGCCTGGTCGCCTTCGGCGCGGTCACGCTCGCGCTGATCCTCCAGGTCACCCTGTTCCCGCACCTGGCCTGGGCGGGCGTGGTGCCCAACCTGTGCCTGCTGGTCGTGGTCGGCTCCGCGCTGGTGCGCGGCACCCAGTTCGCGATGCTGCTCGGCTTCGGCGCCGGCGTGCTGCTCGACCTGGCCCCGCCCGCCGACCACATCGCCGGCCGCTGGGCCCTCGCGCTCGTCCTCGTCGGGTACGTCGCCGGGCGGATGCGCCCCGACGTACGCCCCACCGCCTCCACCGTGGTCGCCACCGTCGCCGCCTGCTCGTTCGTCGGCACCTCGGTCTTCGCCATCTCGGGGCTGGTGCTGCGCGACACCTCGGCCGGCGTCGGTGAGCTGCTCGGGGTGATCGGCATCGCCGTGGTGTGGGACGTGCTGCTCACGCCGCTCGTGCTGCCGCTGGTGACCGCGCTGTTCCACCGCCTGGAGCCCGACCGGGCCTACGCCCGATGAGGGCTCGCTGATGGCCGCCTCCGCGGAGGGGTCGCGCCGCAGCCGGCTCCGGCTGCTGGTGGTCCAGGCCCTGGTCTTCTCGCTCTTCGCGACCCTGCTCGTGCGCCTGTACTACCTGCAGGTCGTCACCGGTGACGAGTACACCGCCCAGGCGGCGTCGCAGTCGGTCCGCGAGGTCGTGGTGCAGCCGCAGCGCGGGCTGATCGTCGACGCCCAGGGCCGGCCGCTGGTCACCAACCGCACCTCCTGGGTGGTCTCGGTCGACCGCACGATGCTCGGCCGGATGAGCGAGGAGCGCCAGCAGCAGCTGCTCGAGCGCCTCTCCGACGTCGTGGGCGTCCGGACCGTCCGGATGGAGCGGGCGCTGGTCAACTGCGGCGACGAGGGCTCGGTCGTGGGGGAGTGCTGGAACGGCTCGCCGTACCAACCGGTCCCGGTCGCCACCGACGTCGCGCAGGACATCGCGCTGCGGGTGCTCGAGCAGCCCGAGGACTTCCCGGCCGTGCTGGCCGAGCAGCAGACCGTGCGCTCCTACCCGCGGCCGTTCGGGATCAACCTGGCTCACGTCCTCGGCTACCTCAGCCCGATCACCGAGGAGGAGTACGACCAGGCGGAGTCCGACGAGGACGCCTCGCTCAACGGCGCCTCGACGGTCGGCCGCGCCGGCGTCGAGCAGCAGTACGACGCGTGGCTGCGCGGCATGCCCGGCTACCAGCGGGTGGCCGTCGACTCGATGGGCCGGGTGCTCGGCGACGACAGCGAGGTCGAGGCGGAGCCCGGCAACACCCTGGTCACCTCGATCGACGCGAAGGTGCAGGGGGTCGTGGAGCAGCAGCTCGCCGACACCATCGCGCGGGCCCGCGCCACCCGCGACCCGGTCACCAAGCGCAACTACGTCGCCGACTCCGGGGCCGCGGTCGTGCTGGAGGCGAAGACCGGCCGGGTGGTGGCGATGGCCAGCCAGCCGACGTACGACCCCGAGGTCTGGGTGGGCGGCATCTCCAAGAAGCAGCTCGCGCGGCTCTACTCCGAGGACGCCGGCACCCCGCTGCTCGGGCGGGCGACCCAGGGCCAGTTCGCCCCCGGCTCGACGTGGAAGCCGTTCATGACCGCGGGCGCGCTGACCCACGGCTACTCCACCGACACCCGGCTGGCCTGCTCCTCGGGCTTCCAGGTCGGCAACCGCGTCTTCAAGAACTACGAGTCCGGCGCGTACGGCGTGATCGGCTTCGACAAGGCCCTCGAGGTCTCCTGCAACACCTTCTTCTACCGGGTCGGCTACGACTTCTGGCGTCGCCTGGGCTCCGACGTCGACGACGTGAACGCCAAGGACCCGCTGGTCAGCGAGGCCAAGAACTTCGGCTTCGGCTCCGAGACCGGCCTCGACCTGCCCGGCGAGGCCGCCGGCCGGATCGCCGACCGGAAGTGGAAGCTCGCGTACTACGAGTCCATGAAGGACTACTACTGCGGCATCTCCGGGAAGCCGCAGGACGGCAAGACCAGCGACTTCGTCTACAAGTTCGCCCGCGAGTTCTGCATCGAGGGCTTCGCCTACCGTGCCGGCGACGCGGTCAACTTCGCCATCGGCCAGGGCGACACGATCGTCACGCCGCTCCAGCTCGCCCGGGCGTACGGCGCCCTCGCCAACGGCGGCACGCTCTACGAGCCGCGGATCGGGAAGGCGGTCGTCGGCCCCGACGGCGAGGTGATCAAGAAGATCCGGCCGAAGAAGGCCGGCACGGTCGGGCTGCCCGAGAAGGTGATCTCCTACATCGACGAGGCCCTCCAGGGCGTCACCCGCCAGGGCACGATGTCGTGGAAGATGGTCGGCTTCCCGCTGGACGAGGTCCAGGTCCGGTCCAAGACCGGGTCGGCGGAGGTCTACGGCAAGCAGTCGACGTCGTGGGTCGCCTCCTACTCCGAGGACTACGTCGTCGTGATGATGGTCAGTCAGGGCGGCACCGGCTCCGGGACGAACGGCGAGGCGGTCCGCGCGATCTACGAGGCGCTGTACGGCGTCGCCGGCGACAAGGTCGTCCCCGGGAAGGCGGCCATCCCCGGCACCACCGCGCCGGCCGGGCTGCCGACGTTCACCGACGACGGCTCGATCGTGCCGCCGGCCGCGACGAGGAAGGGCGAGTGATGAGCACCTCCCGCGCACCGCGCATCGACTGGCTGCTGATGCTGGCCGTCCTCGGCCTGGTCACCCTCGGCACCCTGCTCGTCTGGTCGGCCACCTCGGCCCGCGACGACCTCACCGGCGGCGACCCGACGGCGTACCTGCGCAAGCACGTGGTCAACGTCGCCATCGGCCTGGTGCTGATGCTGGTCGTGGTCGCCGCCGATCACCGGTGGGTCCGGCTGGTCGCGCCCGTGGTCTATCTGGCCTCGGTCGCCGGCCTGGTGCTGGTGCTCACCATGGGTACGACGATCAACGGCTCCCAGTCGTGGCTGATGCTCGGCGGCCTGTCGATCCAGCCGGCGGAGTTCGCGAAGCTCGCCGTCGTGATCGGGATGGCCCTGGTGCTCGCCGAGCGCGCTGTGGGCCAGTGGCGGGCGCAGGTCGGGCTGACCGACGTGGTGCTGATGCTCGTGGTCGCCGGCGTCCCCGCGACGCTGATCATCCTGCAGCCCGACCTCGGCACCATGCTGGTGCTCAGCGCCACGGTCTTCGGCGTGCTGGGCGTCTCCGGGGCGCCGCGACGTTGGCTGGTGCTGCTGGCCGGCGGTGTGGTCACCGCCGCCGTGGCGGCCGTCTCCGCCGGGGTGCTGAAGGCCTACCAGGTCGACCGGTTCCTGGCCTTCACCAACCCCGACCTCGACCCGCAGGGCGCGGGCTACAACGTCGAGCAGGCCAAGACCGCGATCGGCAGCGGCGGCCTGTTCGGGCAGGGGCTCTTCGACGGCTCCCAGACGCGCTCGGGCTTCGTGCCGGAGCAGCACACCGACTTCATCTTCACCGTCGCCGGCGAGGAGCTCGGCCTGCTCGGCGCCGGCCTGCTGATCGCGCTGCTCGGCATCGTCCTGTGGCGGGCCCTGCTCATCGCGAGCCGCACCGACGACGTCTTCGGCCGGGTCGCCGCCGCCGGCATCGCCTGCTGGTTCGGCTTCCAGGCCTTTCAGAACATCGGGATGTGCCTGGGCATCATGCCGGTCACCGGCGTACCTCTGCCCTTCGTGTCGTACGGCGGCAGCTCGATGTTCGCCGGCATGCTCGCCGTCGGCCTGCTCCAGAACATCCACCTGCGCACCACCGCCCCCGCGCCCACCCGCTACACGATGGCCGAGCGGCGGCCGGTGCGGCTCGTCGGCTCGCGCTGACCGGCTCCCCGGACGTCATCCGGACGGAGCAACCGCTGGCTCTGTCCGAATGACGTCTGCCACCGCGCCCGTGGCTGGACGGTCAGGGCTGGACGGACATGAAGATGAACGCCGCCAGCAGGACCAGGTGCACCACGCCCTGCATCGCCTTGGCGCGACCCTGGGCGACGGTCAGGATGGAGACCGCGACCGTGAGCGCGAGCAGCACCAGATGGGTCGGCTGCAGGCCCAGCTCGAGCGGGCCGTCGAGCCAGATCGAGGCGATCGCGATGGTCGGGATGGTCAGGCCGATGGAGGCCATCGCGGAGCCGTAGGCGAGGTTGAGGCTGATCTGGACCCGGTCCCGACGGGCGTTGCGGACCGCGGCGATCGACTCGGGGGCCAGCACGAGCAGGGCGATCACGACGCCGACGACGCCGTACGGGAAACCGAGGCCCTTCACGCCGTCCTCGATGGTGGGGGAGAGGAGCTTGGCCAACCCCACCACCGCGACCAGCGCGACCACCAGCAGCCCCAGGCTGAGCCAGGCCTCGCGGGCCGGCGGCGGGTCGGCGTGGCCGTCGGCGTCCTCGTCGAGCAGGCCGGTGACCCGGCCGTACTCGTCGCTGCTGACCGGCAGGAAGAAGTCGCGGTGGCGGACGGTCTGGGTGAACACGAACGCGCCGTACAGCACGAGCGAGGCGACGGCGGCGAAGGCGAGCTGCGAGCCGGAGTACTGCAGCCCGTGCGCCGAGGTGGTGAAGCTCGGCAGCACCAGCGTCACGCCGGCCAGCAGCACCACGGT